>CAZMBP010000105.1:0-23914 GCA_964564545.1 uncultured Saprospiraceae bacterium | reverse complement strand
CAAAAGTTAATCCGAGGAAAGCAGAACTAAATGTTTGTGTTCGATCGGAAACATATTCGACTCGATACTCTTCAGGAATGACACCACCTTCTTGGGTGATTTTATGATTTCGATTGAAAGCAGTTGCAATTATTTGTTCTCGGGTTGCATTCGGCAAAAGGTCTCCTGCTAATTGCCAAGTGACAAATTGATCATAAGGCATATTTTTTTTGAAGGCATGAATCACCCAATCTCGCCAAGGAAACATAATGCGTTCTAAATCATCTTGATAGCCATGAGAATCGGCGTACCTAGCTAAGTCGAGCCATTTAGTTGTCATATTTTCAGCATAAGCATCAGTTTCTAATAATTCATCTACTAATTTTTCAAATGCATCTGGGGAATCATTTTTTAAAAAACTATTTATCTCTTCCAAAGTAGGAGGAAGGCCGGTCAAATCAAATGTGACTCGCCGAATTAATTGCTCTTTGCTAGCCATTCCCATGGACTGAATGTTCTGACTTTCTAATTTTTCCAAAACAAAATTATCAACAGGATTATAAATTTTACCATCTGCAATTTTAGGAATTACAGGATTTTTTATGGGCAAAAAAGACCAATGTTCCTTCCATTCAGCTCCTTGCTCAATCCATTTTCTTAGTACTTCTTTTTCATAATTGGTTAAAGTTAAATTGGACTCTGGCGGAGGCATTACATCTTCCTGGTTTTCGGTAAAAATTCGTTGAACCAAAGTACTGTTTTTAGGATCCTTGGAAATAATCGCATAATGATCTTTCGCCTCTCCCAAAGCTGCAAAAGCACCTTCTTTGATATCAAATCTTAAGCCTGCTTCACGAGTATTGGCATCTGGACCATGGCATACAAAGCACCGATCTGATAGTATTGGTTTTACATGAAAATTAAAATCAATGATTGATGGAATAGACTTAGTAAAAGAAGGAAAGGAAATAGCCTCTTCGGTTTTGCAACTAGAGGGTAATATTAATAACAGTCCAATAATAAAAATTCCTGATAGTAGAATTGGTGTGAAGATATTGAATCTGCGACGTGTCATATTTTGAATTATAAAAGTTGGTAAGAATATATCAAGTCTCCTCAAAACTAAAAAAAGAAAGGCAATTATTTAAACAGCTGATTTATTATTCCAAAAAACTACTTGTTGAGGACTAATAGTTTGAAAAACTCCTTTACTTTTTATGGATTTATTCATATCAATTTAGAGGATTTAATATCTTGTGGACGATGCATATCTAATTTAAATTAAATAAAAAATGGAAACAATTACTGCGTTAGAAAATCTATCAGTTTTTAAGAATCCGGAAAATGATTCTGAGGTTTTAACTCAAGTAAAAGAATTGGATTTTTTTGCTAGAATAGAAGAGACTCGGAAAAATGGAAAAACCTGGAGTAAAGTTATTTTACCAGATGGAAAAATGGGGTGGGTAGAAAGTAAAAAAACTTTTCAATGGAGACCTGTGCAAGTTGCTCAAACTAATTTATATTATACCAGTTTGGAAAAAGAAACTATGAATGATAAGTTCTTGCTTCCGATTGGCTCCATCATTTATGTTGTTGCTAATGATCCGAAAGTTTTGATCCGGCTGGGAAATCATAAGTTAGGTCAATTGCCTGATTCCTTTAAAATTAAGAGAGCTCCAGCTGGAGGTTCATCAAAAGTATTGACCATCATTACGGGAATTGTTTGTGTAATTGTTTTACATATTTTTGCTTCTTGGAATAATATTAATATTTCTGCCACATTTTCTCAGCCTAGAATTTTCATGGGATATCACCCCAAATATTTTTTTATGGGGATAGCTATAACTGGGATTGTGATGTATGCGAGTTATTATATTTTTAATTTACTTGGAAGTGCAGCAGGGGAGGCGGGAAGCCTTTTTTCAAAATTGGGAAAAATGATTTCAAGAGAAATTAAGATACGGAAGTAAATTTTATAACAATATATTTACATTTGATTTTATAAATTATTTCCTTTTAGCCATTGAGCAACTATTGGCCAAATTTCTGCCCTTGAATTTCTTGATTGTAACACTCGGCTATGATTATAATCTTCCTTAAAACCATTTTTGATCGAACAATAAAGTAATTTATTGTTAGGGTTTTGGAAGGCATTTAAAAATAGTTCACAACCTTCTTTTGGGGCAATAAAATCATCTCCTTTTGCACAGATGGAAAGAATTGGGATTTTAATTTTTTGCATTTCTTTTTCATAATCCATTCCATTCATTCCAATAAAATTTTTCGCCAAATTCCAATCATACCATTGTTTCATAAAGAAATAATCTTCATCATGAGGTTTTCCAAACATCTTTGCTGGAGAGTATCCTAACAATGCATTTATATATTTTCCAATCAATAGTTTTAAGTAATTTTTGAAATTAAGATTGGCTCCAAATGATTGACTTCCAAACATTACGATTCGATTAAACCTAGGAATGTATTCTGGATTAGTTGCTAAAAATATGGAAAGGCAAATTCCTGCACCGCTATGACAAATACTGTGTATCTTATTGATTTTCAAGGTGTTAAACAAATATTCGAAAACGATTGGGTAATCATCAGTTCCGATATTTTCGAAGTTCATTTTTTTATCAGAAGGAGAACTTGAGCCATGATTTCGCCATTCCATGATCCAACAGTTATATCCTTTTTTAGCGAAATATTGGGAGATACTTAAACAGATTTTACGATCGGAAAATGTGCCATGATTAAGGAAAATATTTTTTGACACATTACTATTTAGAGAAGAGATTTTCCAAAGAGCGATGTATTCATCACCTTCGGTTTTTACTTTGTGGAGTTGTTCTTGGATTTCCATTTTTTATTCAGATATCCGTGACACGGTTTGAACCGTGCCACGGGTATTTGTTAAAGAGGAAGCGATCCTCCGTTAGCATGAAGTGTAATTCCACTAACGAAACCAGCTTCTTTGGATGCTAAAAATAAATAGCAATGTCCCATGTCCTCAGGAGTTCCAATTCGCTTAACTGGAATTTGTGCGATACCTGCCTTAACAACTTCTTCCGGCATGGAGTCAGTCATCGCTGTTTTAATAAAACCTGGGGCAACAGCATTTACGGTGATTCCATATTTTCCAACTTCCTTGCAAAGTGATCTTACGAATCCTGATGTAGCAGCTTTTGAAGCAGAGTAATTGGTTTGTCCAAATGCTCCAAAAACTGAATTGATAGAAGAAGCACAAACGATACGTCCATATCCACCTTCGATCATGTGAGGAATAACAGATTTGCAGGTAACATATAATCCGTTGATGTTAACATTCATAACGGCATTCCATTCATCTTCCGACATTTTCATAAAAGAACGGTCTTTGATAATCCCAGCATTGTTAATTAGGATTTCGATATGACCATGTTTTTCCATGATTTCTGTAACGGCATTATCAACCGATTCTTTGGAAGTGATATCTACTTTTTGGTAAAAAATCTTGTGTCCATCTTTAGCAAGTTCATCGACAGTTTCTTGTCCATCCAAAACATCCCAAAGCGCCACAGTTGCTCCAGCTTCGCAAAAAACTTTACAGATTCCTGCTCCGATTCCTCGTGCTCCACCTGTGATAATGGCTAATTGTCCTTCTAATTTTTTCATTTTTTCTTTTTAAGATATTTGTAATTTTTTAGGTTGAAGTAAACGACTTGGAAAGTCGTTTTACGGATTACACATGTTGATCTATTAAAATTGCATTCCCATCTGGATCCATCACTACAAAACTGGCTGGTCCAGTAGTTGTTTCATCAGCTTCATTTTCTATTTTGATGCCTTTGCTTTTCAAATGTTTTTGGATTTCTCTGACATCGTCATAAGAGTCAATAGTATTGGCATTTTCATCCCAACCTGGATTAAAAGTGAGGATATTATTTTCAAACATTCCTTGAAATAATCCAATGAGTGTTTTTTCATTTTTCATGATGAGATAATTTTTTTCAATATCCCCTGCAAAAACGACGAAGCCAAGATGCTCATAAAATTCTTTAGAAGCATGAATATCTTTGACTGCTAAGCTGGATGAAAATGTTCCTAATTTCATAATGGTTTTGTTTTAAATTTGAGTAAACAATGTCTTTAATTTAAAAGTAAATTTAATTAAAGATGTTTAAGTATTATAGTTACGTAGTGGTCTGCTTTAGCTGACCTAAAAAAGAGCGAAGCGATTTTTTTCTAGTGTAAAATAAAATAAGCGTGCTTTGTAAATGTGTTTTTTATTTCTTCTTTGAAAAATTCGATTCTCTCATTTTTAGGTCAGCTAAAGCAGACCGCTACGTAGTTATCTGATTCCCATTGTGAATATTTAAGGATAAATATTTTTACGCTTCCTGTTTTTTCGATTCCGTCTTTGGAGCAGAGTAGCCTTTTCCTTCAATCATCATTTTTGAAATAATCTCACAAAGTATCTGCGAAGTTCCTCCACCAATTTGTCCAAGCCTAGCATCTCGCCACATTCTCGCCAAAGGATAATCTTCCATGTAACCATATCCACCAAACATTTGCAAACATTCGAAAGTAACTTTGTCCGCCAATTGAGTACAAACCAACTTCGCCATTGAAGCTTCTTTCACTAAATATTCTCCTTTTTCGAAACGATTATAAAGTGAGTAAACGAATTGTTTTCTACTTTCAATTTCAGAAGCTAATTGTGCAATCGTATGTCTTAAAACTTGGAAGCGATTGATTTTTTTCCCAAAAGCTTCTCGCTCATTCATATATTTTAAAGTTACTTCAAGTGCATGCTCAGAAGTTGAAACTGCACCAATAGCCATTGCTAATCGTTCGGAAACAAAGTGTTCCATAATATAGAAAAACCCAGCATTTTCCGCACCTAACAAATTACTTACGGGAACCCGAACGTTATCAAAAGCAATCTCGCCTGTGTCAGAAGCATGCCAACCCAATTTTTCTAATTTGGTTGCGCTTACGCCTTCTCTTTCTCGCTCGATGATGATCATACTCACGCCATTTGCACCTTGTTCTAAATCAGTTTTGCAAGCAGCTACGATGTAATCGCTATTCACACCGCTAGTGATAAATGTCTTCGAACCATTGATGACAAATTCGTCTCCATCACGAACTGCGGTTGTTCGAAGTGCCTTGACATCAGAACCACCGAAGGGTTCAGTTACTGCCATGCAACCGGTGTAAGTTCCTTTGCAACCTGGTACTAAATATTTTAATTTTTGATCGTGATTACCTTCTCCATTGATATGAGTCATTGCCAGAAAAAAGTGAGCTCCGACACCTGCTGCAAATCCTCCTGAGTTTAATTTTGCCATTTCTTCATGCAAAATTACTGAGTACCAAATACCTGAATTGGAACCACCATATTCTTCTGGAAATGCCAAACCGAGGTAACCCATGGCGCCCATTTTTTCATAAATCTCTTTTGGAATTTCTCCTTCCTTTTCCCATTGATCGACGAAAGGAATAACTTCTTTTTTGAAAAAATCACGAAGAGTTTGACGAAACAGGTGATGTTCTTCTTTGAAAAAACTTACCTCTGAATTTTCATGGGAAGTGTTGTAAACTGAATCAGCTTTTTTATAATCCAAGGAGTCGATGACAACTTTTGAAATTATTTCTCGCATGATTTCGGAAGATCCTCCACCAATAGTTCCGACTCGACAATCTCGGTACATGCGAGCCATAGGGTAGTCTTCCATAAATCCATAACCTCCATAAAATTGCAAACATTGCGTTGCAACTTTTTCATTTAGTTCGGTGCAAATTAGTTTTGCCATCGAACATTTTTTTACATCATAAATTCCTTTGGCGTATAATTCGCAAGCGTGATAACTAAATGCTTTTAATGCTTCGACTTCTGAAGCTAACTGCGCAATCCGATGGCGTAGTACTTGAAATTTATTGATAGGGCGACCGAAAGCAGTTCGCTCAGACATATATTGCAAGGAATTTTCAATAGCAGTTTCCATGGCTACAACTGAGCAAGGGATAAAACATAATCGCTCCAATTGTAATCCATTCATCAAATAATAAAATCCTGCTCCTTCGTCTCCGACCAAATTTTCTACCGGAACTTTTACATTGTCAAAACTCAATTCAGCGGTGTCGGAAGCATGCCATCCTAGTTTTTTTAATTTTCGAGCAGAGACACCTTCGGCATTTCTATCGATTACTAAAAGACTCACTCCAGCAGCTCCAGCATCTGGATTTGTTTTGACGACAGTTACAATTAAATCTCCGTACACTCCATTGGTGATAAAAGTTTTGGAACCATTTACGATATAGTGATCGCCATCTTTGACCGCACGAGTTTGGATATTTTGAGCATCGGAACCTGCTCCTGGTTCAGTAATTCCGATTGAGGAAATCAAATCTCCAGATATTAATCCTGGCAAATATTTTTTCTTTAAAGCATCTGAGCCATATTTTAAAATATAGGGACCAGACATATATTGCACTACTTGTTGAGTGATGATAAATCCTCCAGAATTGACTCTTCCAAGTTCTTCGTTAAACACTACGTCATAGAAAAAATCTAATCCCATACCACCATATTCCTCAGGGTAGGAGAGCCCTAGGAAACCCATGTCACCCATTTTTTTCCAAACGTCGCGAGGGATTCGTCGGTCTTCTTCCCATTGATCAATATATGGATGAACTTCTTTATCGATAAATGCTCGAAGTGATTGGCGAAAGAGTTCGTGTGATTCGGTGAAATTTTTATTCTTCATTATTTTTACATTAAAATGCTTTAATCAATTGATTATCAATTTTTTATCTTAAATTATTGTTATTTCTAAGTATACTTTTTTCAAAATCTTCTACAGCTATTTCCCATTCTTTTGGAATAGAATTTTCATCACAAGACATTATAGTTATCCCTCCAACAATAGCACAAATAGTATCTCTATCTCCTAAAATTGAAACTGCTTTCCAAAGTGCTTCATCAAATTTTTTCAAATTATAAGCTGCGCACCAAATAGAAAATGGGACTGTATCTTGAACCATGATTTTAGTTCCGTCACCCAAGATGGTTCTTACTGTTTCAATATTATAACTGTAAGGAAGAGAAAGAGATTTTTGAATTTTCGCTTTTGTGTCTGTCTCTGGCAACTCATTTGCGACAGCATCAATGAAATCATTTGGCGAAATTTTAACTCCATCTATTTTACTTTTAGTGGCGATCGCTGTAGCAATTGCGACTGCGATTGCACCAGTAATTCCTTCGATGTTTGAGTGAGTTATTTCAGCCGATGCAATAGCAAAATTTTTTACTTTTTGAAAATCATCAAAGTAATACGCTCCAATTGGACTAACTCTCATGGAAGCTCCATTTCCCATCGATCCCATTCCTTCAAAAACGTTTTGGGAGATTTCTTTCCAATTTCCGCCTTCTCCAATTTCTCTTAAAATTCGTCGGGCCGTAGCTCCATACCCACGATTTACATCTTTATTATGATTGATGGAAAATTGTTGTGCTAAATCGTTTTGATCGATAATTCCATTTTTTTCGAGTTGTTCAAAAACTGCAATTGCCATGACTGTATCATCGGTGAATTCCCAAGTTGTCTCTGGAATGATTCTTTTTTGAATGCAGTCGAGCATTTGACTTCTCTCACCAAAAAAACTTTCGCCGAAAGCATCGCCGATTGAAATTCCTTTTAAGGATTTTTTTGCGAGTTGTATTCTTTTATTCATTCTCAGGTTGAATCGCTCTAATTTTACTAATAACTTTTTCTAGTTCGGAATTCATTTCTTCATCTATGTTCCAATCAAATTTTTTCTCATGCTTTGTAATTTTCATTTGGCAAAATAAACCATCAATTACAATTCCTTTATTTTCAACAGTATTCAATTTTGACAAATTAATTGAATCGAAGAAGTTTTTGTCTTCTTCACTAAAATGAATTTCTTTTTGTGTAACAGCAAGTCTATCAAGATTAAAAACTCCGAGATTGAATCTTTCTCGATCGTATTTAGAGTCCCAAGTCCTTTGTAAAAACTTGGTCTCCTTTCCTTTTTTCAAAAAACAAAAAGAAAATCCATAACTTATGAGATATGGGATTTCTACATATTGAAATTGAATATCCCATTCTTGGTCATATTCAAAATGGTTTAATTCCCTAATTATTTGATTAAAGAATTCGATATTATCATTAGTGAAATTTTCCATTTCTAATTTGATTAATGGTCATAATTTTAATGCATAAAACCTTTTAATATTTTATATAAGCCCATCCGATCTCCACTCAAATGTTCCATTCCATCTACATAAAGTGTAATGCCTCCAACATAACTTGACAAAGGAGAAGACAAAAATATCACAGCATTTGAAACATCTTCCACCGTTCCAAATCGCTTCATCAAGTTATCTTCTTCAATCTGATTAAAGAATTTTTTCATAGGAGGAGGGTAGGTGTCAAGTCCCGAGGAAGCAATAGTTCCTGGAGCAACTGCATTGACTCGAATATTGTATTCTGCCCATTCTTGGCTTAAAGTTTTTGTCAAATTTTCTACCCCTGCTCGTGCTGCACCGGTATGTGCCATGCCTGGAAATCCTCGAAACATGTTGGCAGTAATGTTTACAATAGTTCCATTTTTTTGTGGGATAAAAAATGTTTTTGCCATTTGTTGCGAAACGAAAAATGTTCCGTTGAGGTTATTATTAATGACGGCCGACCAACCTTTCGAAGAAATTAATTCAGCTGGAGCGGGGAATTGTCCACCAGCATTATTGATTAAAATATCTAATTTTCCGTGTTCGGATTTGATGTGATTCGCTAAAGCTTCGATGTCTTCCACTTTTCGAATATCACATGGATGACCATCGCATTTTCCAAATTCGGAGAGTTCGATGGCTGCTTTTTCTAAAGGATCTTTTTTACGGGAAGCTATTGTTACACTTGCTCCGAGTTGGAGGAATTGTTTGGCGATACCGTAGCCGATTCCGCTCCTTCCTCCTGTGACGAGGACGTGTTTTCCTTGGAATAGATTTTCTTGATACATAAATTATCTCGTTTGTAGGATGGAACGCTGATTGGGCGGATCTAACGGATTGAAGCGGATTTGACGATTAGAGTTGCGAGAGATTTTATTATATAGTAATCATCAAATCTGTTATTCGCTCGATTTGCCCAATCAGCGTTCCATCATTTTAATCTCGAAATGGAATATTCAACATCTCTCTCGCCTCATCAATGGTAGCAATTTCTCTACCCATCATGTGTGCTAATTTTACTCCCCATTCTACACATTCTCCATTAGACTTTGCCATCTCTCCATTCGGCAGATAAAAATTATCTTCTAATCCAACTCTAAAACTTCCTCCCATCGTACAGGCGACAGCAGCTAATTGCCATTGTTTGCGACTGATCGCAATCGTCTGCCAATGAGCACCTTGTGGAACTTGTTTGATTTGATGAATTAGGTTTTCTGTGGTCGCTGGAATTCCACCCATGACACCCATAACCAATGAATAAACGGCATTGTCAGGAATTAAACCCATGTCTCTAAGAGGTTCCACATTGCGAATATGACCTGTGTCAAAACATTCCATTTCTGGAACTGTTCCTGCTTCGTTCATTTTCTTGACCACATATTGCATGGTCCCAAATGAATTTTCAAAAACACCTTCAAAGTAAAATTGTTTTTGTCGTTTGGAGTAGATGGCATAATTCATACTTCCCATATTGAAGGCTGCCATGTCTGGTTTGGTAGGAACTATATGATTCATTCTTTCCTCTTTGGATAGACCAAGTGCGCCAGTCGAAAAATTGATAATTACATTTGGACAAAGGTTACGAACTTCTTCCTTGATTGCTTGGAAAACTTCTAATCGCCAACTTGGTACTCCATTGTCTTCCCGAGCATGTATATGTAAAATACTTGCTCCAGCATCGACAGCTCTTTTACCTTCTTCGGCAATTTCTTTAGGTGTGTATGGAATAGCAGGACATTGACTTCGTGTTGTTGCTGCTCCGGTTAAAGCAGCAGATAAAATTAATTTTTTCATGAACTAAACTTAGTTTAATTTTTCTTATTAGAGAATATACCACTTTAATAACAATGATTTTACAAACAAATAAAAGCATAATTTTAAGCCATAAAACCACCATCTACTAGAAGGTGATGGCCATTTACATAAGTAGAATCTTCGCTTAACAACCAAAGGACAGCTTTTGCAACTTCCTCAGGTTTACCAATTCTTTTCATTGGAACACGAATGTTAGTACTGTGGTCAAGCATGCTCTGAGGAACCCCATCCAAAATAGGAGTTTGAATAAAACCTGGACAAATGGCATTTGTCCTAATATTTAACCGTCCATATTCCACAGCAACGGATTTTGTTAATCCGATGACTCCATGTTTTGCAGCTGAGTATGAACTTCCTCCGGGCATTCCATTTAACCCTGCGAGTGAAGAAATATTTACAATTCGTCCACCACCTTGCTGTAACATACATTTCACTTCTGCTTGAAGACAAAGGAAAACACCTGTCAAATTAATATTGATCATTCTTTCCCAATTTTCAAATTTGACTTCATGAAGTGCACTAGGGACTCCACCAATACCAGCATTGTTAACTGCTAAATCAAGTGAACCTTCTGAAGTGAAAATTTCATTAACCACAGCTTCGACTTGATCTTTTTTGGAAACATCTAAAAGGAAAAATTTTGCTTTTCCTCCTTCTTTTTCAATTAGATTTACAGTTTCTAAACCATCTTTTTCGTTGATGTCTGTGACCATTACTTTTGCCCCTTCTTTGGCTAGTGTAATTGCAGTAGCTCTTCCGATTCCGGTTGCTGCACCTGTGACTAATGCTACTTTATTATTGAGTTTCCCCATAATTCTTTTTGTATTTTTGATTTGTGAAAATTGAATTTTAGGAGTGAAATACTTCTTTTATTCAATTATATTTTAAATAATAGTTATTTTTTAAAGTGGTGTAATTGACTGATAATCAGGTAATTATTGTGATTGTTTCGGTTTTTATTTTTATTCAAATAAAATAGTAATGCCTTCACCTAGAGTTCTGTCTTCTGAATTTACCCATCCTTGACAGAATTGTTTAATGGAGTATTTTACTTTTCCAACCGCTGGGTCTGCAACAAAAACCGAGTCTTTTGAAATTTCATAAACTACTACAAAATGGTTTTTTCGCCAATGAACAATGGCAGGCAATGGAGCTTCAATAAATTCGTCAAATGAAATTTGAACGGCTAAACTTTCAAACCCAATTGAATCAGCAGCGGTACTCAAATCCAACAATGAAGTTCCATCATCATCCATTTTTGTTAATGTTTCTAATTCAGCAATAGATACATCTTTGCCATAATGTTGACTAATCATTTTTAAACATATTGGACCACATTGAGAAGGATGATCTTGTAAGAAAACTGGAAATTTATTTCCCTTAAGTAAATCATGACAACCAAAATGTAACAAGATAATGAAGAATAGAACAAGAAATCTTAAATTCATTTTATTGAGTTTTCACTTCTGCTTTTTCATATAGTTTGAAAAGAGCTTCAATAATTCCAGGTGTATATTTTTCTGGAATATCATGACCCATTCCTTCTAAAATTAGTGAAGTCGAATTAGGAATCATTGGGCCATATTTTTTTGCATGGCTGACTAAGATTAAAGTATCATCAGATCCATGAACAATCAAACTTGGGATATCTAATTTTTTTAAATCATCATATCGTGAACCTGATTTTTTGATGGCATAGCCATGTTGTTTTTCAGCTTTTGGATTATACCCATTTCGATTTTTTATTTCATAGTAAAATTGTTGCAAAGTAGTTTTTGCATCCAATTCATAATCTCCTTTTCCCATTAAAATTTGTCGGATGCCATATTGAAATTTCAATTTGGTTTCCAACTTATCCATCGTTTTTTTATGTCGGAAAATTAATTTGACCAATTTTAATGCAAATGGTTTTGGAATATCTGTTAGTTTTTTATCATAATAAAAACCTGTTGACATGATCGAAGTAAGAGACAATACTCGACTAGGAAAATTAATTGCCATGGTCTGACAAATCATTCCTCCCATCGATGCACCCATAATATGAGCTTGTTGAATTCCTAAATGATCCAAAACAGCAATACCATCCATTGCCATTTCTTTTAAGTCGTATTTTTGGTTTTCCTCGCCCCAATTTTCCATCCAATCAGATTGTCCAACACCTCGATTATCATATCGAATCACTCGGTAGCCGGCATCTAAAAGTGGTTGATAAAAATAAGATGGCCACTCCAATAAAGTTTGGCTGAGGCCATTTACAAACAATATATTTACATTTTTACAATTTTCGTTTTCAAGTACTTCGTAACAGATTTTGACATTTCTGTTTTGGGCAAAACCTTTTTTCCCCGGCATAAATTCAGGCAAGGTAGAATTAGTTACTTCTTGAATTAGTTGGTTGATATTGGAAGGCAAGCGAGGTTCGGAAACTACTAACCAGTTGCGGATTATTAATAATAAAAATAAGAATGCTCCAATCGGAATTAGAAATGTACTCATAATTACGTGGTGGTCTGCTTTAGCTGACCTTAATTAAATATTAGTTGAATTTTTTTTCTAGGTCAGCTAAAGCAGACCAATACGTTACTCCCAAACAATGGTTTCAGGTAAAGCATGCCAACCTTCGAGAGAATCTTGATATTGTTGACTAACCTTATTTCGTTTCACTTTGAGAGTAGGAGTGAGGCATCCATTTTCGACACTCCAAGCTTCTTTCACTACTACAATCGTAGAAACCTTTTGATAAGATTCCAATGTTTTGTTTAAATCAGTCAATGTAGTATCGAGACTTTTTGCTAAATCATCTTTTGATTTTGCTAATCCCATTTCGGACAGCACCACCATGGCAATCGGTTGAGGACAACCTAATCCAACGATACAAATTTGTTCGATATCTGAATTTTGTTCCAACACACCTTCCATTGGAGTAGGTACAATGAATTCACCTTTAGCAGTTTTAAAAGTATCCTTTACTCGACCTGTGATATATAAAAATCCTTCAGAATCCAGGCGACCCTGATCACCAGTACGTAACCAACCATCATTTAAAACCTCCGCAGATTTTTCAGGGTCTTTATAATACCCTTTCATAACGTAAGGTGCTTTCATCATAATTTCATTGGTATCTGGATCAATTTTTATGCTCGCACCAGGTTGTGCTTTTCCAACCGAACTAGGTTTGTCATCCCAGGGATATAGTGTGGTACAAAGTGCATTATTTTCAGTCATTCCATATCCATTAGTAATTTGTATACCTAATTTTTTATACCATTGTTTGAGTCCGTCAGAAAGCATTGCTGCTCCAGAAATACATGCACGAACATCATTTAATCCTAAACCTTTTCGAATTTTCTTTTTGACAATTCCCGAAATGATTGGAATTTTTAGCATTCTATCTAATTTCTTTTGTGGCATTTTTCCTAAAATCCCCAATTGGAATTTTGTCCAAATTCTAGGAACTGCTAAGAAAATTGTTGGACGAACTGATGATAAATTTTTTGCAAAAGTCGCTAAAGATTCGGCAAAAGAAATTGTTCCACCATATCGGATACAAGTTGATTCGACGACAATTCTTTCTGCGATATGATTTAATGGTAAGTACGAAAAAAAGCGATTTTCTCCTGTGAATGAAATATCTAATGGATTACCTTCTTCAGTTACAATTTTAGTAGAATCCAATCTTGCAAAATCATGAACTACACCTTTGGGAGTACCTGTTGTTCCGGAGGTAAATACGATAGTCCAAGTGTCATCCATTGCTCCACTTGGAGTTCCTTGCATTGGTTCAAATCGGTTGATGAAATCATCCCATTTTTCTCCTCTTTCAACTTTGGAATGTTCAGGATATTGGGGAAAAGAAATGATGGGCATTTCATCAGGAACTCCTTTTTTCATTTCATCCCAAACATCTAATTTCCCAACAAATAATGCATCGACATCTCCTAATCTGAGTACTTGATTTATTTGCTTTGAAGTTAGGGTTGGGAAAAAAGGAACAGAAACAAAACCTGCCATCATAATAGCGATATCTGCTATGATCCATTCTCTACAATTCTTAGAAACTAATCCGATATGTGCTTTTGGTTGGAGTCCTAATGATTGTAAACCTGTGGCTAATTTTCTTGCCATTTGGCCAACTTCACTCCAAGTATATTCCTCCCAGTTGTCTCCAAATGGTTGTCTCAAAAAGGGCTTGTCAGCTAATTCTTTTTCCCATTTGTAAAATCTGAAATCGAATTTTTCCATGATGTATGTTTTTTTATTTTGTTTCTAAATAGTTTATTATCAACTAGTTGTGGTTTTTGCCTCAGATTTTGAATTGAGATTAATGACTTCTAGATTCTACTACCCAAAATATAAAACGATGGGAAAGTAACATTAGGTCATAAAAGTCAGCTCCAGTCTGGGGCAAAAAAGAATCATTTCTACACATGCTTCGTCAACCCAATTTCTATTCACCAGCACTAGTAGGCAGAAGATACTTAGTACACAATATATTAAAACGATTCAAAATTTTATAGTTGAGATATTGTTATTTTGCTTTAGCCAATTAATTTATAGAAATTGCATATATGAAAAAAACCAAAAAGAAAATAATTTTATCTGCTATTGAACTTTTTAACAAAGTAGGATTGGCCAATGCTCGTAATCAGGATATTGCCGAAAATGCTGGTATCAGCCTTAGTAATTTCAATTATCATTTCAAGACAAAAAAAGATTTGGTATTCGAAGTCATCAACTTCATGAAAGAAGTTTTAGAGGAGGATGTTTATGGAAATAGATTATTGATTCAAGAAGGACAAGGTCTAGAAATTGCAAAATCGTATTATGAATTTGAGGAAAAGTTTCAGTTTTTTTATCTGGATACTAATAATATTATTCAAACTTATCCTGAACTAAAAAAGGATTTACAAGATCAAATTAATGAGTCTTTGCAGATGATCAAAAATTTAAATTATATGTCCATTGGTAAGGGACTGATGAAACCAGAACCACAAGAAAAGCCAGGATTATATGATCAATTGGCTCAACAAATTTGGAGTAATAATCATTTTTGGTTTGCCCATATGAAAATTAGAGAAATTGAAGGTAGTATAGTTGTGAAAGGTTTAGAAGCGAATTTTGGAATTGTATATCCTTATCTTACTGAGAAGGGAATTGCTTCCTATCAGTCATTTATAGAAGGAGTAAAAAATGAACAAGATAAAGAATAGAATTAATTCTTATCTTCTGAAATAAGAGTCATCCCGAATTTTCAAATTGGAAATTCGGGATTATTTTTTTACAGTTAAAAATTCGAAAAAACTCTTATACTGATTTCCAATACTTTAACTAGTATAAGAATAAATAAAAACGAATTCTATAAATTCGTTTTTCCAAATAAAATAAAATATTTCTATAATGAACTTTACTCAAATCAAATACGAAAGAATTGGCGAAGTTGCTTGGATTACTTTAAATCGCCCTGATAAATTAAATGCATTTACCCAGGTGATGTTAGACGAATGGCGAAATCTTTTGGAGGAAATAACCAAAGATGAATCTTGTAGAGTCATTGTTACAAAAGGAGAGGGAAGAGCCTGGTCCGCAGGTGTAGATCTTTCGGTTTTTCAAGAAATAAAAGTAGAGCCTGGTTTCAAAATGTATGAGGATGGAATGGATATTATGCGAATGAATGAAACTTGTCCACAAGTTACGATTGCCATGGTGAATGGATTTTGTTTTACAGGTGCTATGGAATTAATGATGTCATTTGATTTGATACTTGCAGCTGATGAAGCAAAAATAGGAGATACTCATGCCAAATGGGGAATACGTCCGACCTGGGGAATGACCCAAAGGTTGCAACAACAAGTCGGATTACGAAAAGCAAAGGAACTTTCATTTACAGCCCAGGCAATATCAGGGATAGAGGCAGCTCGAATTGGTTTGGCAAATTCTTCACATCCCTCAGAAGAGTTGAAATCGGCCGTTGATAATTTGATTGAAAAAATACTTCCAAATAGTGGGAAAGCGATTGGTTCGATTAAAGAACTTTATCAATTCGGAAGCGAGCATACCTTAAAGGAGGGATTAGAATTTGAGGCGAAATTTGAAATGGAAGTCATGGATAAAAAGGATGATTTGAAAGATTTTAAAAATAAGATATAATTAAAAGGTGCTAATTTTTTAAAATATTATAACAATACAATTACAAAATAAAAAAAATGAAAGAAGCAGTAATCGTTTCCACCGCAAGAACTCCAATTGGTAAGGCTTATCGGGGAGCCTTTAATGCTACCCAAGGACCAACTTTGGCTAGCTTTGCAATTAAAGAAGCAGTAAAAAGAGCAGGAGTTGACCCTGCTGAAATTGATGACGTTATCATGGGTAATGCATTAACTCAAGGATCAACAGGTGGAAACATTGGACGATTATCAGCGCTCGCAGCTGGCTTGCCTGTGACAGTTAGTGGGATGACGATTGATCGACAATGTTCTTCTGGAATGATGGCGATAGCAACTGCTGCCAAACAAATTATAACTGATGGGATGAGTATTGCAATAGGTGGAGGACTCGAATCAATTAGTTTGGTGCAAAATGAAAATATGAATACCTACCAAATGGTGGATAAAAAATTGGTAGCGATGCACAAAGATGCCTACATGCCTATGTTACAAACTGCTGAAGTGGTAGCCAAAAGATATGGAATCGGAAGAGATCGACAAGACGAATATGGATTGCAAAGTCAAATGAGAACTGCTGCTGCACAAGCTGCTGGGAAATTTGACGATGAGATAATTCCAGTCAGTACTATTAAAGGTGTGATGGATAAGGAAACAAAAAAAATAAGTTTCGAAGAAGTGACTTTGACAAAAGACGAAGGCAATAGACCTTCGACAACTTTGGAAGGATTGCAAGGGTTAAGATTGGTGATTGAAGGAGGAACGGTAACTGCTGGAAATGCAAGCCAACTTTCTGATGGAGCTTCAGCTTGCGTTTTGATGGATAGCAAATTAGCAGAGCAAAGAGGTGTTGAACCTTTAGGAATTTACAGAGGAATTGCGGTAGCAGGTTGCGAACCTGATGAAATGGGAATCGGTCCAGTTTTCGCTATTCCAAAATTATTAAAAGCCCATGGATTGAAAATGGACGATATTGGATTATGGGAATTGAATGAAGCATTCGCTGTACAAGCACTTTATTGTCGAGATCGATTGGGTATTCCTGATGAATTATTAAATGTAAATGGTGGAGCAATTTCTATCGGACATCCTTATGGAATGACTGGATCAAGAATGGTTGGACATGCATTGATTGAAGGCAAAAGGAGAGGAGCTAAGTATGTAGTTTGCACTATGTGTGTAGGAGGAGGCATGGGAGCAGCTGGTTTATTTGAAGTAGCCTAAAGTGCTCATTATCAATTGGTTGTAACTTATTTGAAAGTTTATTGTTTTCAGATAAAACACATAAATATTAAATCGATAGGAAATATTTCCTATCGATTTTTTGGTTTTAGGAGATAAAAGTAAATTGTAAAAGTATTGTTATAGGAAATAATTATTAATTTAAAAAATGAAGAATAGTCGCAGGAAATTCATCAAACGAACAAGTCAATTTACTTTGGCTACAGGGCTTTCTATGTGGTTCATGTCTTGTGATTTTTCTTCGCGAAAAGAACGAAATCCAGAAGATTCCTTTCTCGAAATTGCTCAAATTTTTTCCAATAATATGGTTTTGCAAAGAGATCAGCCGATTCCAATTTGGGGTTGGACAAACCCAGGCGCAATGGTTGAATTATTTTTTTTAGGAAAAAAACATACAACTATTGCAACTGAAAAAGAGGGAAAATGGCTATTCAACTTGGCGCCAATTTCTCAAAGTGAACCGCTAGAATTAAAAATAAAACAAGGTGTTCACGAGATTAGAATTCAAAATATTTTGATAGGAGATGTCTATTTGTGCAGCGGTCAATCTAATATGGAATGGCCGATGAGTAGAGTCGAAGAGGTAGAAGAAGAAATTGAAAATGCCAATGATGTTAAGATCAGACATTTTAAAGTTTTGCCCTCGGTAAGATTTCAGCCTGAGAAAAATGTAATCGGAAAATGGGAAATTTGTTCTTCAGCAACTGTTGCTAATTTCTCAGCTGCAGCCTATTTTTTTGCTAAAAATATAAGGCAAAAATATGATGTTCCTGTCGGGTTAGTCAATTCAACTAGAGGAGCATCGAACATCAAAATGTGGTTACCTAAAGAAAGCATTGAAGCTAATCGAGATGAATTATTACAAGAATTATTGAAAAAAAGGATCAGTAGAATAGAAAAAAAGTATCAATTTTCGACTGTTGAAAATAATGCTAATAGTCTATTAGCAGAATGGTTTGATCCTGAGTATAATGATAAGAACTGGACTAAGATCCAATTGCCTTTGACCTGGGGCGAATCAGATTTTAGAGAAATGCTAGGTAAGATTTGGTATAGAAAAACATTTTTTCTAGAAAAATTACCAAAGGAAATTTCATCTATAAATATTAGCCTTGCACAAATTGATGATGCTGATATTACGTTTCTTAATGGACAAAAAATTGGAGAAGGAAAACAAGTTTATGATAAAGTTAGAACCTATGAAATAGATCAGGCTATTCTTAAAAAAGGAAAAAATGTGTTGGCTATTTCTATTGAAAACTATCAAGAATTTGGAGGGATATTTGGAAATGGAAAAGACCTTTTTCTAGAAATAGGAAGCAAAAAAATATCCTTAGTAGGAGAGTGGAAAATGAAAATAGAATTATTGAATTACAATCAAGAGTGGTTATTTGAAAAAGGAATGGTGCCATCTGTTTTGTATAATACCATGATTTATCCTTTGAAAAGAATTCCATTTCGAGCAGTTCTTTGGTACCAAGGGGAAACAGATACTATGAAGGATAAAGAGAAGATATTTGAGTATCGTTTTTTATTTATGGAGTTAATTTCTAGTTGGAGGAACCACTTTGGAGATCAAGAGTTGCCATTTATATTTGCTCAACTTAATAATGCGATGAATCCTTGCGCCGAACCATCGGACAGTTTGTGGGCAAGGTTGAGAGAGTCTCAAACGCAGGCACTTCAATTAAAAAATACAGCCCAAGTAATTAATATTGATAGTGGGAAACATGAAAATACTGTTCATCCTCAAAATAAAAAAGAATTGGGAAGACGATTTTCTTTAGCTGTTCAGAAGTTAGTTTTTGGAGAAAAGGTGATTGCCAATGGACCAGCTTTCAAAACCATGAAAATCGAAGGGAAGTATATTTACATTTACTTTTCACAAATTGCAAAAGCATTGTTATTAAAAAATGGAAAAGAGGTAAAAGAGTTAGCAATTGCAGGCGATGATAAAAAATTCCTTTGGGCAAAAAGTAGGGTAGAGTCCAACCGAATTATTGTTTGGAATGATAAAATTTCAAATCCAGTTGCGGTAAGATATGCTTGGTGTGATAATCCGCTGGAAGTTAATTTGTATAATTCTGTAGGATTACCAGCAGAGCCTTTTCGAACTGATGATTGGTAAATAGCAAATTAATTCTCCTCAGTTAAAAAATTCTCGAATTGATGTTTTTGTTATTTTAGGATTTGTAAATGTTTTGTTACAATTTTTTCTTTGATTAAAATTACTTTCAATTTTTTTCAATAATAAAGCTTTTTCCTTGAAGTTTGGCTAAGGGAGTACGATGTAAAATATTTAATGGATAAGTAAAACTAAAAATCCCTTGTAGTCTAAAACTACAAGGGATTTTGTTCAGTTAATTGCTTAATTTCAGCAAAATAAACTTATGAAAATGTAGGCGATATCCCCTACACCACATGTATTAAGACGTTCCTATTTTTAGGGATGAATTGTTTGCTTTGCTACTTATAAGGAATTTAACTGCTGACTTAGATAATTTCATAATACCTCCTTTTTTTTAGTGAAGTAATCTCCCGTTGCGCTCTCGGGCATCAGGCTTGTGCTTCTTGCACGGTTCCAAGTTAATGGAATATTTTTAAAATTCAAACTTCAAAATTGAAAAATTATAATGTATAAATTATATGCCAAATAGAAGACATAAAACGCTTAGGATTGCTCATTTTATTAACTTCAAATTTTTTGTCTTAAACGAGCGTTAAAAATTATGAACTACAAGACAACATCGAACATCCCACTTTGTGCCTTGCCCATTCTGGTCTTTTTGCAAACCATTTCTCATTTTCAATTTGTTCGTTATAAGGATTTTTGAGCATCTCAAAAAGCTCCTTGACGATAGAAAAATCACCTTTGTCTGCAGCATCAATAGCTAGTTGTGCCATGTAATTTCGAAGGACATATTTTGGATTGACCTCATTCATTTTTATTTTTCTCTCCTCATCAGAAAGAGAATCATTGGCTAACTTTTCTTTATAGTTGATAAACCAATCAATCCATGCTTCCAAAATTTTTCCTTTCAATTCTTCTGGTTGATAAAATGCATCTTTGATTGAGCCTAAGAAACTCCCTTCAGAATCAATCTTTGTTTCTTTTTTGAAATCAGCTAAGTTTCTAAAAAAGATCGTCATGTCCGTTTCAGTTAGAAGCAGATTTTCTTGCAGTTGATTGATTAAAATCTGATCAACATTTTCTCTTTCTTCTAAACCTAATTTGGATTGCATCATTTCCAAATATTTTGCATCGTATCCTTTTTGAAAACGATCCAATGCATTTTCAAATGGTGGAGCTTCTTCAACCAATGGATAAATCGCATTTGCCAATTGCATCAAATTCCAGAGTGCTACTCGTGGTTGATTTCCAAAACGATATCTTCGATGTGCGCGGTCAGTTGTGTTGGGAGTCCAGTCCACATCATAGCCTTCGAGCCAACCATAAGGACCATAATCTATTGTCAATCCAAGGATCGATAAATTATCCGTATTCATCACACCATGCACAAATCCAACTCGTTGCCAATGGACAATCATTTCTAAAGTTCTATCAACCACTTCATTGAAAAATTCAATATAACTTTCTTTGCCTGTCGATTTTATTTTTGGAAAAAAATGACGAATCGTATATTCAGTTAATTCCGTCAAAGTTTTTAAATCTTTGCGAGCGGCGAGTATTTGAAAATTTCCAAAACGAATAAAGCTAGGGGAGACCCGGCAAACAACTGCACCATTTTCATAATCCGGGTTTCCATCATAAAGCATATCACGCATCACTTGATCGCCGGTCAACATCAATGACAATGATCGAGTTGTAGGTACTCCTAAATGAAACATGGCTTCGCTACAAAGGTGTTCCCGAATAGATGAACGCAAAACTGCTAATCCATCTGCAGTTCGTGAATAAGGAGTTTCACCAGCACCTTTTAATTGCAAGGCCCATCGTTGATTTTCATGAACCACTTCTGCTAAATTGATTGCTCGTCCATCACCTAATTGCCCTGCCCAATTTCCAAATTGATGACCACCATAGCACATCGCATATGGATCAGTATTTTCCAAAACTTTTGTTCCTGAAAATACTTTTAAAAATTCTTCTGACTTAATATCTTCTTTATCTAGTCCAATCATTTTTGCAACTTCTTCGCTAACGTGAACTAATTTTGGATTGGATGGCTTACGTGGAATTGCATATGAAAATGCAGCGTCAAAAACTTGACGACGTGTATTTTCTCGATTTGGATCAGCAGGTAATTCTTTATTGAAAGTATCTTTTATATTCAGTTTCATTGAACTAAGGTATTATTTTTTCTAAAAAAGTAGAATAAGTAATTTCTTTTACTAATCTTAAAACATTTTAAAAAGTAAAAAGTTTTCTCTTGAGTAGTTGTTTGTAAGTAGTTGATTTACAGTTTGTTATAATGTTTTTGTTGTTCTCGTTTTTTAAAACTCCTCTAAACAAAAAACGATTACTAGGTAATTCCATACCTAGTAATCGTACATAATTAGGAAAACCTAATCTAGTTTAGTTCTGCAAAAAGAAAATTACTTATTTCGAATATTGGCTTGCGCTGCTGCCAATCTCGCAATAGGAACTCGATAAGGAGAACAACTCACATAATTAAGTTTAGTACGATGGCAAAAATCTATAGATTCAGGATTTCCACCGTGCTCACCACATAAACCAAGCTTTAATTTTTTTCGAGCTTTCCTTCCTTTTTTCGCAGCATATTTAACTAAACGGCCAACGCCATTTTCATCAATTTGCTTGAATGGATCAGCATCCATGATTCCTTTTTTCAAATAAATCGGAAGGAATTTGCTAATGTCATCTCTCGAGAATCCAAAGGTCATTTGTGTTAAATCATTTGTACCAAAAGAGAAAAATTCAGCACGCTCTGCAATCAAGTCAGCAGTTAATGCTGCTCGTGGTATTTCAATCATGGTTCCTACTTTATATTTTACGCGGTCGCCAAGTTCTGCAAATACTTTTTCGGCAGTTTCTCTAATAATATTTTCTTGCATGATAAACTCTCGAAGACGGCCAATCAACGGAACCATTATTTCTGGATATACTTTTATGCCTTTTTGTTTGATATGAACGGCAGCTTCAAGTATGGCTCTAGTTTGCATTTCGGTAATCTCTGGGTAGGTAATTCCCAATCGACAACCTCTGTGCCCAAGCATTGGATTGGTTTCATCTAATGCTTCAATTTTTTCTTGAATGGAATCAAGAGGAATATGCATCCTATCTGCCATAGTCTCTTGACTTTCCAAAGTGTGTGGTAAAAATTCGTGAAGTGGTGGATCCAACAAACGAATAGTTACTGGTAGATCATGCATGGATTCAAAAATCCCCTCGAAATCAGATCGTTGCATTGGCAATAATTTTCTCAATGCTTTTCTACGACCTTCTTCATCCCCTGCTAAAATCATTTCTCGTACTGCAAGAATTCTATCACCTTCAAAAAACATATGTTCCGTCCGGCAAAGACCAATTCCTCTTGCTCCAAAGTTTCGGGCAATTGATGCTTCCTCAGGAGAATCTGCATTAGTACGAACATGCATTTTGGTATGTTTGTCAGCAAGATCCATCAGTTTTCCAAAGTCTCCATCCAATCCAGGCATCTTAGTTTCTATTCGGCTTTCATACACTTCTCCGGTAGTTCCGTTAAGTGAAATCCAATCACCTTCTTTGAAAACATTTCCATTGGCGGCGAGGGTTCGCTGTTTGTAATCGATTTGAATTTTGCCTGCTCCAGAGATACAACATTTACCCATCCCACGAGCTACTACTGCTGCGTGAGAAGTCATCCCACCTCTTGCAGTTAAAATACCATTTGAAGCATTCATCCCCCGAAGGTCTTCCGGAGAAGTTTCAATTCGGACTAGGATAGTTTCTTTTCCATCTTCTGCCCATTTTTCAGCTTCATCTGCAAAGAAGACAATTTGGCCTGTGGCTGCACCTGGCGAAGCGGGTAACCCTTTGGCAACTACATGAGCTTTTTCCAATGCTTTTTTATTAAAAATAGGATGTAGCAAATCGTCCAATCGAACAGGGTCAACTCTCATCAAAGCTGTTTCTTCATCTATCATTCCTTGGCGCAACATGTCCATTGCAATCTTTACCATGGCTTTTCCAGTTCGTTTTCCATCTCGAGTTTGAAGCATCCAAAGCTTGCCTTCTTGAATGGTAAACTCCAAATCCTGCATGTCCTTATAATGATTTTCTAACTTGGTTTCGTAATCCAATAATTCTTTATAATTGGTAGGCATTAATTCTTCGAGGGAAGGATAGTTTTCTTTTCTATCACTTTCTGTAACGTTCGCTAATTTTGCCCAACGTCTTGATCCTTCCAAACTAATTTGTTGAGGAGTACGAGTACCTGCTACTACATCTTCACCTTGAGCATTCACTAAAAATTCTCCATTGAACAAATCTTCACCTGAACCAGCGTCTCGAGTGAAG
>CAZMBP010000104.1:0-16041 GCA_964564545.1 uncultured Saprospiraceae bacterium | reverse complement strand
GTTTGGAGCGAGTAATCAATGAAATGATTCCTCGGATTTGTGTACTATTACCAAATGCATGTGTGGGGGTCAACGAAGACTTTACCAAAGATTTATTTGAAAAAATATTAGATACCAATCACTCCATTAGTTTGATGGATGTTGAGGAACATTTAGAAAATTGGAATAAAACCCTAGATCAAATCACTCGCTTACAAAATGTAAATACATTGTTAAAAGGTGGTTGCTTGCGAATGCTTTTTGATAAAAAAATAATTACTGTTTCGGATGCAGCGAATGAAATGTATTTGATGCTTTCGGTTGGAAATGATACGACAAGTGCTGCTAATTGGTTAGAAGGCTTTTTGCATGGAAGTGGATTATTGTTGATTCATAATATGGACTTGTGGAATATTTTGGATAAGTGGATTGATGAAATGAATTTCCTAACTTTTCAAAATCTGATTCCATTATTGCGTAGAACCTTCTCTGAATTTTCAGCTCC
This sequence comes from uncultured Saprospiraceae bacterium, assembly GCA_964564545.1. GTDB lineage: Bacteria > Bacteroidota > Bacteroidia > Chitinophagales > Saprospiraceae > CAJQQY01. The sequence goes on along the minus strand of CAZMBP010000104.1, from coordinate 15,557 downwards.
TGAAAAAGAGAAGATGCTGGAGTTAGCGAAAAGAGGACAAATGAAATCATCTAAGAAAAAGAAAGGTGATGAAGGTTTTGATAAAAAAAGAGGAGAAGGAGTTTTGGAAACGGTGCGATTGTTACTGGGTATTTAACAGCACGTAGTGGTCTGCTTTAGCTGACCTAAAAAAAGATGAACAAAGTGAATCGTTAGAAAAGTGAGAAAAAATCGCTATACTCATTTTTTCAGGTCAGCTAAAGCAGACCAATACGTGATTGTTGAAAAGCAGCAAAGATTTTTTGCAAAAGGGAGAGTTATTATTTATTCCTCTTCGTCATCATTATTGACATCCGGTAAATTATTGTACTCCTCCTCATCATATGGAGTCAGCCAAAAATTATTCATCCCAATTCCATTAGTTATTTTTACTGTCTGTAAATTTAATAATTCGAGTAAGGCAAGAAAAGTAATGATGGCATGCATTCGATTTTTGCAACCTCCAAACAAGCTTTCAAAACTGGTCTGTTCTCCTTCTTTCAAATTCTTTAGAATAAAAATTTGTTGACCTTGAATCGAGTGACTAAAGTTATAAACTTTATGAACGACCTTCTTTTTCCGATCTTCCATTCTATTCAATACCCGTTGAAAAGTTTTCATCAAACGGTATAAAGACAATTGTTCCAACTCAATATCTACTAAGGCAACATTTGCTAACGATTTTAATTCTCTCTCCACATTTCCACGTTCGAATTTTAGGGAACGTTCATTTTCCATGAATCGCATTTCTTCAAGTACACTTTTATACCGTTTGTACTCCATTAGTCGAGCAACTAACTCATCCCGTGGGTCAATTTCATTTCCTTCTTCATCAATCTCTTTTCGAGGAATTAACATCTTCGCTTTGATGCGCATCAGAGTAGCTGCAACTAATATAAACTCACTTGCCAAATCAATATTCAAGGCTTCCATCGCTTTGATATATTCCAAAAAATCTTTCGTTACTTTCGAGATTGGAATATCGTTAATGTCCAATTCGTCACGTTCAATGAAGAAAAGAAGTAAGTCGAATGGACCAACAAATTGAGGAAGATTAATAGTATATGATGTTGCAGTCATGTTTTATTATTGCAGCTGCTGACTTTAGTCGGCAGCAAAATTTTATGTTTAGGCAGCCGACCAAAGTCAGCAGCTACGAAATGCAAAGATACGATTAAGAAGGGGAGGGAATAGTTAAAATTGCTTCTTTTTACTAAGAAAAAATAAATTTTTCTGTGGATAAAGTGTTGAAAAGTCAACTTGGTTTTTGGGTTTTTCCTATTTTGCAAAAAATAAAATAATTAGAAATTGACAAAAGGAAAACTTTACTTAATTCCTACTCCGCTGGGCGAAAATGCGGTTCATACTATTCCTCCTTACGTAATTGAAAAACTCCATGATTTGGATTTTTTCATTGCCGAAAGAGCGAAAACTGCTCGTGCATTTATCAAAACGACAAAGCCTAAAAAGGCCTTTGCCGATCTTACTTTTTTTGAGTTAAATAAAAGAACAACACCAGAAGAAATTACTACTTTTTTGCAACCTGCGGAAAAAGGAAATGATATGGGATTGCTCTCTGAAGCTGGCTGTCCAGGAGTAGCTGATCCGGGTGCGGAAATTGTAAAAATGGCTCATGAAAAAGGAATTCAAGTCATTCCTTTTGTAGGTCCATCCTCCATTTTATTAGGTCTAATGGGAGCTGGAATGAATGGACAAGGATTTAGTTTTCAAGGATATTTATCTGCTAAGAAACCAGAATTGGCAAAAGACTTAACTCGCCTAGAACAACTTTCGAGAAGGCATCGACAAACTCAAATATTTATCGAAACGCCTTATCGAAATATGGGAATGTTGGAAGAAGCATTTAGGGTTTTATCGCCTGAAACTCGATTGTGTATAGCCGCAGATATTTCTTTGGAAACAGAGTTTATTTTGACAAAAAAAATAAAAGATTGGCGAAAAACTAAGTTGCCTAATTTACATAAACGGCCAGCGATCTTTTTAATTCATGGATAAATTTTATTCTAAAATGAGAATAGCAAAATACCTAAGTGAATAGTCTATTTTCATTTTTTTGAAATAGCCAAAGCTCGGATATTAATTTTAACTTCATTACCAATAAATAAATGTCCGTTATCCATTTTTTTGCTAAATATGATTCCAAAATCTTGACGATTGATAATTAACTCTCCTGATAATCCAATCGAATTTGATTTAGTAGGATCAACAAAAGGACCTTTAATTGTCAATGGAAAAGTAACTTCTTTGGTGACTCCATGAATAGTTAAGTCTGCTGTGATTTGAGTTTGGTCGTCAACTAAAAATATCTTTTTGCTTTTAAAATTTATCCTTGGAAATTTTTCTACATCAAGCCAAGTGTTCCCTTTTAAGTGTCCATCTCTTACTTCAAAACCAGTATCAATACTTTCAGTTTTGATGGTAACATCAATAATAGTTTGACTTAAATCTTCTGGGTTATAAATAACTTTTCCTTCAAATTCATTAAACCGACCAGTAACTTCGCCGACCATAAATCTCTCCACTCCAAAATTGATGAAGGTATGTGGAATATCTAGTTGATAAGTTGTTTGAGCAGTTAGAGAATTAACCATGGGAAAGGTTGAGAAAAATAGAATTAGGGTAATATACTTTAGCATGAGTATAAAGATTTGATGAAATAAATGATTGACTATTTTACAAATCTAAATGCCTGAATTATTTAAAACTAGTAAAAAAAGATAAAGCGTTTTGTTCTCAAAATGAATGGAGTGAATTGGGAAATGAAAGGAAATAGAAATTACTTGCGATCTAAAATCAAAGTCAATTTATCTTTGTAATTCCGACTTAACTTAAATCGTTCTTTGGATTTTAAAATCACAAAGTACTCCCCATTAAACCAAGGTTCTAAAGCATGAATTTTTTCTAAATTAATAATTGTAGATCGATGTATTCGAACAAAATTAGCAGGGTTTAATTGTTGTTCTAAATTTTTCAAACTATCCTGAATAAGGTATTTTTTTTGCTGAATACTGATTTCAAGATAACCTTCGATAGCTTTTATCCAATCAATATTTTTTACCTCTAGAATCAATATTTTATCTTTTACCTTTACAGACAATCGTTTTCGGTATTGTTGATTTTGTTGGTAAAACTGAATTAAATCTTGGAGTGGATTTTGGAAATTATTAGAGTGTGTAATTATTTCTTTTGCTTTGTTGATCGCTTTATAAAATCGCTCATTACTATAGGGCTTGAGTAGGTAATCAATAGATTTATATTCGAAAGCTTTTAAGGCAAACTCATCATAAGCAGTTACAAAAATAATATATGGAATTTTCTCGATTGGAAGTTTTTCTAATACTTCAAAACCATTCCAACGGGGCATTTGAATATCTAAAAAAAGTAAATCAATATCTTGTTTTTGAATTGAATCTAGTACCTCTTGCCCATCTTTACACGCTCCCATAAAATGCAAATCAGGATCATTTTCCAATAAGACTTTTATGGAATCTCTGGCAAGTTCCTCATCATCAGCAATTAAATATTTTATGGATAATTTCATATTGGTAATTTAAGAAATGCCTCTACTTTTTTGTTATCCAAGACTTTAACTTCAAAGGCAAAATTCTGATTTTTATAAATATTAAACAACCGTTGGTTGACGTTAGTAATCCCAACGCCATTTGGCTGATGTAGTATTAATTGTTGAGGATTTTCTGGACAATCATTAATGATTGAGATTACAACATGTTTTCCTTCTTTTTTGATATTTATTTCAAGTGTTCCAGATTCATTACTTTTATAAACTCCATGTTTGATGGCGTTTTCAACTAAAGGTTGTAAAATTAAAGCAGGAATAGAAATGGATTCTATTTCTGGTGAAATGTCTAATTTAATATTGAGTTTATCTCCAAATCTTAAGCGTTCCATTTTTAGATATTGATTGATAAAATCTAACTCTAATTGTAAAGGGATAAATTGATTAGGTTGATATTCTAAAGATCTTCGAAGTAATTCTCCAAGGTCTGCAATGGCTTGAATAGCTTCTTGATTTTTTTTGGTTCGCATCAATCCAGAAATGCTATTTAGAGAGTTAAATAAAAAATGAGGATGGATTTGAGCGGTCAACATATTGAGTTGAGCTTCATGAAGTTGGGTTTGAATAACTGATTTTTCTAGCTCACTTTTTTGCAAATCAGAATACCAAAACCAACCATAAATGAATACTATAACAAGTAAATAGATGAGTAAATTAAGAATGTAATTAAGGACAAAGCGTAAACCTGATGCTTGAAAAATTGCTTCCAAATTGATTGGAGTTCCAGAGAGGTAGAGATTATAACTCATGAAAAAAATGTAAAAACAAAAGAATAATCCACCAAAAAAGAGGAAGTGAATAAAAGTATGTTTCCAGATAGGATATTTCCTTTTTTTCAAAAAACGGATAAGCTGAAAAATGGGAATAGAAACAACTCCCCAAAACATCCAAATTGGTAATTGTCTCCAAAAGAAATTCCACCATCCACCATCATAATTTTCTCCGAAACTCACAAAATATAAGGTAGCTGCTATGATGGTTATTATTAACCAAAATAACAGATTTAGGACAATGAGCTGTCGAGTTTTTTTATTGAAAGTATCGAACACAATCAGGATATTAGATCATTTAGAATTATTTTTTTAATCAAAATTCTTTTCAAAGATGTTAAATTTCTGACAACTATTCCTTTTAACATTCTACTTTTGAATAACACATCACGGTTTTTTCACGTTTTAGATTAACTTTGCGGAAAATTTGAATGTCTTACTATAAAGGCATTGTAATTGCAAATATGTTTTTATAAATGAAATACCCTAACTATTGGGGAAATTCCAGGAACGATCTTAAAATTCTATTAACGTGAAAAAATTATTATTTACACTCTCCCTTACTATTTGTGTCTTTTTTGCCAATGCTCAACAAGGCTGGGAATTAGGAGGATGGGTTGGAGCATCTCATTATTACGGAGATTTGAATACTGAATTTAGGGTAGATAAGCCAGGTCTAGCAGCAGGTGTAGTAGCAAGATATAATTTCAATACTCGGCTTTGTTTAAAAATGTCAGCTAATTATGGCAAAATTGCGGCTGATGATGCTAACTCAAATAATACATTTGAACAAGAACGAAACTTGAATTTTGAATCGAGAATCTTTGATGGAGCAATGCAATTGGAGTTCAATTTTTTACCTTATGTTCACGGAAGTAAGGATGAAAATTTCACACCTTATCTTTTTGCAGGATTCAATGTTTTTAATTTTAATCCACAAACTGAGTATCAAGGTGAAATGGTTGACTTGCGTCCATTAGGAACTGAAGGACAATTTAGAGGAGAAGAATACTATTCAACTCAGGGTGGTTTGGTTTATGGATTCGGATTGAAATATGATATTAATTATGAGTGGAGTATTAATGTTGAGTTTTCTGCTCGAAGATTATTTACCGATTATTTGGATGATGTAAGTGGAGTTTATACTGACGTTGGAGATTTGGAAGCATTACGAGGTGAAGTGGCAGTTGCACTTGCAGACCGATCCATTACTGAAGTGAAAATTGGACAAGAAGGAAGACAACGAGGAAATAGTAAAGCGAATGATTCTTATGTTTTCTTTGGAGCAGGAGTTGTTTATTATTTTGGTTCGTTAAAATGTCCAAATGTTTCTTCAAAAAGATAAGTATTGAAATATATATTTAAGAAACTAAAAACCGCAATGAGTTAATATTCTCATTGTGGTTTTTTTTATTCTAAAAATTTAATATTTAATGGTTCTTGAGATGTGGCGGTTGGTTCTTACAGTCTGACATTTTCTACAAATAGAACTAATTAAACTAGCATTTTGCCAAAAATTATTAATAGGAGTAGAATAAGTTATTGAAATGACTAATCCATTAACATCAACAGTAGGAACTCCTAATCCAGCAATTCCATCATTATCTGGATCATAAATATCTTCCTCTCGAGTATCATTACATCCATCATTATCACTATCGTTATCTATTCGATCTGGGAAAGAATCTCCATCTGTATCAATATCAGAGATGGTACAATCAACAATATTTCCTTTAACCCAAAGACTAAAAGATTCGGAGGCAGGCATCTCTCCAAAGTCCCATCTTAATCTTTGATAGCTACCTGATGGAATCCAATGAGTAGTCTGAGCGTTTCCACATGGATGGATGATATTTTGATGAAGTGATCCTCCTGATGAAGTATTACAGGAGGCATTGGCTGTTACGTAATTAGCATTGGTTCCTGTCCAATTATCGTTAATTGCATTATCTATTAGACCTCGATGAAGAGTAGTATTGGAAATTACTCTAGATATTAAAGTAGGATCTGATGTTAAAATGTCCAAATTACCTGAGGAATGAGAAAGTCTGATTTCAGTCATGTCAACTAATGTTGCCAATATAGTAGGGTCAAGAATACCTCTACTTGAATTATTCAAAGCGGTTACCTGAGGTAAATTTCCAGATCCATTTCCAAAATCAAGTGCGATTTTGACATACCCATTGGCATCAACATAGGTAGAGAAAGCATTTCCAGCTAAATTAAAAAAATAAATTCCAGCGGTAGTTACATTTACTGCTTGTCCTAATGAGGTAAATGGGGCAGATGCACTAGTTCCTTCAAAACAAATATTGGATTCATCCTCATCAATAATTCCATCATTGTCATCGTCCAAATCACAAATGTCACCAACTCCGTCTAAGTCAAAATCTGTAAAGTTTGGGTGATGGGGATGGCAGTCACTACAGGCAGTATCTACGGCAGAGGAATTAAAACTTGTTCCAAGGCCTTGCCCACCTAAAGCAATAGATGGAATTCCAAATACATCAACTCCACCGGTCAAAGTATCATTTTGAATATTACTATAAGTCAGGTCTGCATCACCTTCTAATGCATCTAGACATCCATCATTATCACTATCTGGGTCTTGACAATTTGGGATCCCATCATTATCAAAGTCTTGGCTACAATCTTGGACTTCCAAATTAATATTATCAATAGCAATTGGATCACCATTGTTAGAAAAATTAAAAGTCAAATTACCAGTAGTAGGTTGTCCACTCCAGTCAATTTGAACCTCAATATTAGTATAAGTTAAGCTAGACAGATCATTAATAACAAAAGCACCACGATTTAAGATCGTATAATTTTGAAGTCGTTTTACAATAGCAATTGAGTCACCATTTGGATTATTAATTTCGATTAATGGAATACCTGCTAATTCAACAATTAAGTTGGCGGTATCTGTAGAAGTATTAGAAAGACTATTCATTCGGACATCAAATGATAATAATAACTGCTCAAAACAAGCATCATCTATATTGGAAACGGATTGTTCAAGAAGGGCATTATTTTCAGTTGTCCCATTGTTCACTATTTCTCCTCCTGTGATATTCCAACTACCAGTAGTAATCCAATCAGAATTAGAATCAAAGTTTCCGTTACTTACGGCATTGATATTTGGACATTCTACATTGTCGAGTATTCCATCGTTATCATCATCTTGATCTATACCCGTCCATACTCCATCGTCGTCGGTTTCAAAACTACAGTCTTTTGGTTGACAACTAATAGACGTAGTAACTATGTCTTTACAAGTACCATTATAAACGTGCAATTCATAATTTCCACATTCTGTTGGGGTAAAAATACTGTCTTTTGATACTATTTGGTTATCAGAACTTCTTATCCAATAATAGTCAGTAGTGTTCTCTGGTAATTCAGAAATAGCGAGATGATAATAACAATCATCTAAACCGCCTGAAATTGTAATAATTTCTGTTTGAGGGTTTCCTCCAAAACCACTAAAATACCCAGCAGCACCAATAACATTGTTTTGACCAAAAAGACTAACCATAGTAGGTCCTGTTGATTCGACTTTTATATTGCCTGTATAACCGCTGATTGAATAGGCTACCCAATCAGAAGTTCCAGGTATTGTTTTAGCGTCCGAATTTGGAATTATATCAGGTGTTCCTCCATTTTCAGTCACAGTAATTACAGAGCCTGTATAGGTAATTACATTAATAAAGGAAGTCATGTTAATATCAGGATGTAATTTTTCAACAGAAGGGATGAAGTTTACATCTCTTTGCAGGTAGCAATTTAGAGGGGGAATGAAGTTCATTCCAATACCTGTGGCAGCATTGTTACCAGATAATGCTTGATAGGCATAAACTCTATTAGTAGTCTCAATTAACATAGTACCATCACTAGAATAATTACTACCAGGGACATCTAAATATTCTCCTTCTTGAAGAGTTATGTTATAAGCTCCATTAATATAAATATCAGTATCATCACTAGTCGCTATTAATAAGGGTCTTTCAAATGTATTAACATTACTACCTGTACTGTTACCTTTTATAAATGCATATGTATTACCTAAGTATTGAATCGGAACGGACTGATCTAGTCCAAAATCTCTAGAACCAGAAGCATTAGCAGCACTTCCTGACAAAGTTAAATTCCCACTATTAATGACAATTGGATTATTAGAAGTAATACTAGCTCCGATTAGACTATTAATTATTCCTGCATTTATTCCAGTTATATTATTCCCATTTCTATCCGCTGCAAATACATATGATTGATTAGCGTCTAATGAAATGATCATAGGAGGAGGGATCGTTTGATAAGATCCATCTGACATCTTAAATAAAATATTTGGATCGTAGCCATCAATTGTAATGTCAGTATCATCTTCCATTGCCAAAAAACTGGCAAAAATGTTTCTGTTAACATCACTACTAAGGGAAAATGCCGAAAGGGGAAGTGCTCCTAATTTAAACTCGGTGCCTTTTGCAAATTCACCTTTTGTAGAAAGAATATCACCTTGAGCGTTAGACACGACTCTATAACTTACCAAAAAAGGACTTGAGGAAGAAAAAATTAATCCTTCATTAGACAATACAGAGTTCAACTTATCCTTCCGAACCCCAATTAAGGTATTATTATTTGAAAGGTCATTATCTCCATAGTAGGTATTTAAATCTAATATCCCTTCGGATATATTTGAAATAGTAAATGTGGAATCGAAGGTTACTCCATCAGCAGATTGAATATTTACATCTATTGGAGTTGAGCTTGGTGTAGATAAATAAATGGATTGTCTACGAAGACCATCTTGTGCGTTCTCTTCTGAAGAGAAAACAGGAGGTAAATAATGAGTTGTACTTAATTGACCAATTAAGTGTTGAGTATAACTCATTATAAAAATGATAAGAAAAGTCCTTAAAGGGAAAGACATCATTATTTTACTATTTAATCTATATTAGAATTCAGAGAAAATATATAGGAAAGGGCATCCAATGGGTTTAATAATTACGATCATATAACAAAAGAGGTTCATGTATAAAAGAAAAACCACAATTAGAATTATTCTAATTGTGGTTTTTGACGGTTAAAAAGAAAATAAATTATTGGAGATTAGGTTCCATAACTTAACTGTGGGATGAAACTATTCTAATTCGATCACCATATCATCTTGTTCTAACATCGACTTTTCCTTGATATGAATTTTTCTCACTTTTCCTTTCAGAGGAGAAGTTATGGTACTTTCCATTTTCATTGCTTCGATGATAAACAAAGGAGTATTAATGTCTATTTTCTGTCCTTCTTTTACTAAAATTTTAGAAAGGCTTCCCTGGAGTGGAGCTCCAATTTCATTGTCTTTTTCTGCTTTTGGATGAATGGCAGCTTCAGATTGGACAGACTTATCTTTTACTATAATCGTTCTAGTTTGACCATTGAGTCGGAAAGCAACTTCTCGCATTCCAGCATCGTTAGGTTCTCTTTTGCTTAGAAATTGGACTAACAAATTTTTACCAGGCTCAATACTGATAAGCGTTTCTTCATTTCGTTTTAATCCATAGAAAAATGCAGGTGTGGGCAAATGTCGAACAGTTCCATATTCCAGAGAAAAAGTATGGTAGTCTTCAAAAACTTTTGGATACAATTGATAAGAAAGAAAATCTAACTCATTAACGTACGCTCCAAATTTTGCTTGAAAAGCAGCATATTCTTTCTTGAAATTTACGGGTTTCAAATGTGCATTAGGTCGATTACGAAATGGTTTTTCATCTCGTAAAACAATCTTCTGGAACTTTTTTGGAAAACCACCTTTGGTTTGTCCAAGGTCGCCACGCATCAAAGATTTTAAGCTATCAGGAAATGCTAAACTTTCTCCACGTTCTAAAATATCTTCTTTCGTTAATTGATTGGCAGTCATAAACATTGCCATATCGCCAACTACCTTTGAAGATGGAGTAACTTTTACGATGTCTCCTAGCAAGTCATTTACTATTCTATAATTCTTTTTGATCGTTTCAAATTGATCTTCCAAACCAAGTCCACGAGCTTGTGGGCGAAGGTTAGAATATTGGCCACCTGGAATTTCGTGTTCGTAAACATCAGCTGTTCCACCTTTGAGTTCTGTTTCGAATGGATAATAATATTCACGAACTGCTTCCCAATAGTCTGAATATTGTTGCAAAGATTCTAGGTCAATAATATTTTGTCTAGGCTGTCCTTTGAGCATCGCAACGATAGAATTAAAACTCGGTTGTGAAGTCAATCCTGCTACAGAACTTAATGCAACATCCACGATGTCAACTTTTGATTCAATCGCTTTTAAATAGGTAGTCGATTGAATTGAAGAGGTATCATGGGTATGTAAATGGATCGGAATTTTGACTGCTTTCTTCAAACTAGCAATCAATAATTGAGCTGCGTATGGTTTAAGTAAGCCTGCCATGTCTTTGATACAAAGCATGTGAGCACCTGCTGCTTCTAGTTTTTTTGCCAAATCAACATAGTATTCCAAAGTGTATTTCGTTCTACTTGGATCGGTAATATCGCCTGTATAGCAAATACAAGCTTCAGCAAGAGCATTTGTTTTTTCTCGAACAGTTTTAATGGAAAACTTCATGTTTTCCAACCAATTCAATGAGTCAAAAATTCGGAAAACATCAATTCCAGTATCGGCTGCTTTGATGATAAATTGCTCAAGCAAATTATCAGGATAGGCTTTATAGCCAACTCCATTCGAACCTCGCAACAACATTTGCAATAAAATATTTGGAACCTTCTCTCTAATTTTTGCTAGCCGTACCCATGGATCTTCTTTTAAAAACCGCATACAAACATCAAAAGTCGCACCTCCCCAAACTTCCATACTAAAAACACTTTGTGCGTGATTGCGAGCAAAACTTTCGGCAACATTCAACATGTCTTTAGTTCGAACTCGGGTAGCCAAAAGTGACTGGTGAGCATCTCTAAAAGTAGTGTCGGTATATAAAACTTCTTTTCGACTCTTTATCCATTTGATAAATTTATCTCGACCAATTTGATCCAATAAATCTTTTGTCCCTTTAGGATAATCAATTGAGTCATCAAAGGTCGGAACGATTGGCGTACGGAAAGTTTTACTTGGATCAATAAATTTTACATCTTGATTTCCATTGACGATAACATCTGCAAGGTATCTCAACATTTTGGTGCCTCGATCCATAAATCGAGGGATGTTCATCAACTCAGGATGATCTGTAATAAAGTTGACACGTGCTTCTCCTTTTTGGAAAGTTTCATTGCGGAGTAGGTTTTGTAAAAAACCAATATTTGTTTTTACACCTCTAATTCTAAATTCAGCTAAAGCTCTTTGCAATCGTTCGCAAACACCTTTTAGGGAACGACCTTTGGCTGTAACTTTTACCAACATCGAATCAAAGAAAGGAGATATCTTGGCGCCAGCATAAGCACTTCCGGCATCCAATCGAATTCCAAATCCACCAACACTTCGATAAGCTACAAGTGTTCCATAATCTGGTTTAAAACCTTCTGCAGGGTTCTCTGTAGTAACTCGACATTGGATGGCAAAACCATTGCAATGAACATCTTCTTGTGATTGTATTTCGATGGTTCGATGAGAAAGAGGGTAACCCATCGCAATGAAAATTTGCGAAGCGACGATATCAATTCCAGTTATTTCTTCGGTAATGGTATGCTCTACTTGGACACGTGGATTTACTTCAATGAAGTAAATATTTTCCTTTTTATCTACTAAGAATTCAACCGTACCTGCATTTGAATAACCAACCTGACGAGCGATCTTCAATGCGTATTCGTAGAGTTTATCCTTGGTAGTTTGCTTTAGGTCAACGCAAGGAGCGACTTCGACTACTTTTTGAAAACGTCTTTGGACAGAGCAATCACGTTCGTAAAGGTGAACGATGTTTCCATACTGATCTCCTAAAATTTGGACTTCAACGTGCTTTGGGTTTTCGACAAATTTTTCTAGAAAAATGGTGTCATCTCCGAAAGCAGTTTTGGCTTCACCCTTAGCCTCATTGAATGCTTTGACTAATGCTTTGGCATTTCGAACCACTCTCATTCCACGTCCACCACCACCTGCCGCAGCTTTTACCATGATTGGAAAACCAATTCGTTTCGCTTCTTCGAGTACAACTTCTTCGGAGGTTAGCTTTTTCTTACTATCTTCAATTAAAGGAACATTGACAGCACGAGCAATTTTTTTAGCGGCAACTTTATCTCCCAATTTATCCATTACTTCCGGCGCAGGTCCGATAAAAATAATTCCTTCCTCTCGGCATCGGCGAGCAAATTGGACATTTTCAGATAAAAAACCATAGCCAGGATGAATCGCATCCACATTATTTTTTTTAGCGATTTGGATAATTTTTTCAATATCCAAATAAGGTTTAAGAGGGTCATCTTGTTCACCAATTTGATATGCTTCGTCGGCTTTGTAACGGTGCAAAGAATATCGGTCTTCATAGGTGTATATAGCGACAGTTCTTAACTTTAATTCTGAACCTGCGCGTAAAATTCGAATAGCGATCTCTCCTCGATTAGCAACTAAAAGTTTGTTGAAACGAATATGTTGTTCTTTCATTTTGATAATAAGTATGAATTGAAAAAATAGGTATACGAAATCTAAAACAAATAGGATGATTTCGTTTTGATAAAAATATATTGGATAACATTTATTTGGAAAGGAAAGTAAAAATAATAATAAATTTCACCAATGGATAGGATTAAACTAAAGTAGTTTTCGTCAATTTATTATATTCGCAATTTTAGCTTTCGTAAAAAAACGAAAAAGTGATTCTTTTAGAAGGTTTCTAAAAAATAACTACAGAAGAAGTTACTTATTGGGATTTTCTAAGTCAAAGTTTCGTAATTAAATTTTTCATTAACTATAAAATTCTATCATTATGAATGATCTTTTTGACATGACTAAATTTTCAGAACTGATAACTGAATATACTCCAAAGGTAATTGGTGCAATTTTAACTTTAATTATTGGATTCTGGGTAATAGGAATGATTGTGAGCAATGTGAAAAAGATGATGAAAAAAAGAGATGTAGATGAGACGATTCAACCATTTCTTGCTTCATTAATAAGTGTTGGGCTTAAGATCATGTTATTGTTGAGTGTTGCAGGAATGTTTGGAGTTGAAACAACTTCATTTGTTGCAATTTTTGGTGCCATGGCATTTGCAATTGGAATGGCACTTCAAGGAAGTTTAGGACACTTTGCAAGTGGTGTTTTATTGTTAGTTTTTAAACCTTACAAAGTTGGAGATTTAGTAGAAATCGGAGGCGGCCAAACGGGAACTGTGCTAGAAGTACAAGTGTTTAATACTGTTTTGGCAACTTTAGATAATAAAAGAATTATTGTTCCGAATGGAGTAGTGACGAGTAATGTGATCACAAATATCTCAGGACAAGGAGAAATAGGGGTGGAGTTAACTTATGGAATTGGATATGGTGATGATATTGATAAAGCTAGACAAGTTATCTTAGATGTAGGAAAAAACTGTGAATGGATATTGGATGAACCTAAGCAAGGAGTGGTAGTTGCTGAGTTAGGAGATAGTTCTGTAAATTTGGCAACTCGACCTTTTGTGAAAAGCGAACATTATTGGGATGCTTATTTTTATATGCAAGAAAATGTGAAGAAGGAATTTGATAAGCAAGGAATCGGTATTCCATATCCAACGATGGATGTGAATGTGGTATCGAGCAAGTAATATTCGATTTTGCATAAAAAAAGAAGCAGTTTATTTTATTAAAATAAACTGCTTCTTTTTTTTAATATGTCTTGCATGATGAAAATGTATTGCTTAAATTTGCAGCCGTTTTAGGTCCTATAGCTCAGTTGGTTAGAGCAACTGACTCATAATCAGTAGGTCCAAGGTTCAAGTCCTTGTGGGACCACAATTTAAAACACAAGCCCTTGTAAGTTAATGATTTACAGGGGCTTTTTTTATGTAGAAAATAACCTTCTTTTTGCACTTTTTCCTCTAAAAAGAACAAACCTATCCCTCCCAAATGACAAATATCAAATCCAATAGTGATTTTTGTCACCATCCCATTTTCTGTTTTAGAATAAATTTGGTTTACGACATTGATTAAATTAAAATTCGAAAACATGAAAAATATTTTAGTAGCTACCGATTTTTCAGGTTGTGCCATAAATGCAATGGATATGGGATTGGCATTGGCAGAGTACTTTGATGCAACTATACATTATTTAACCACCATGGATGATAGTCGAAATGGAGAAGCTTTAGGTTTTTCGTTATTGGCTAATTCTACTGCTGAAAAGGGGTTCGTAGAAAATGTAAATCTATTGTTTCAAAAGTGGGAAAAGGAAGCTACCGTTCGAGGAGTAAGAATAAGGACTACCTGTACTTCAGGTAAATTATTACCGACCATGAAAGATTATGTCGAAAAAAATAATATTGATTTCGTCGTGATGGGATCACATGGACACAATGCGGTAAAAGGATTTTTTATTGGATCGAATTGCCAAAAAGTAGTGCGTGCTTTGCATGTCCCAGTTTTTATAGTAAAAGATGGGCCATTAAAGTATGAGTTTAAAAATGTCGTTTTTGCTTCTAACTTCAAAGATGAAGAGAAAGCCTCTTTTCAAAAGTTTTTAGATTTTATTGGAAAATTCAAGCCAGAGGTGATTCATCTTGTGGCAATAAATACTTTAAACAGTTTTGCGAAGTCAACCGAAGAGATGGATAAACATCTCGACGAATATGTCAAAGAATGCAAAGTCGCCAAGTGCAAAAAACATATCTATCCGGACTTATTTGTAGAAGCAGGAATTAGACATTTTTCGGAGAAGATAGAGGCTGATTTGATTGCAATTTCTAACCATAATCGACATCCCATTAAACGAATTTTTTCAGGGAGCACAGTTGAGGCTTTAGTTCAAAATTCAAACTTACCTGTATTGAGTATTGATTTTTCTGAAGAGGAAGCTTTTATTGGAAAGAATTTATAAAAAAAAGCCCCCGAAAGAAAAACCTTCGGGGAACTCCAACAAAACAAACGAAAATTCAATAGGGTGTTGAGTTACACGTTTATAAATAAAACGTTATTTGATTGTAATTTTTTTGACTTCTTTTTTTACGGCAATTTCCTCTTTTGGAATTACTAACTTAAGAATTCCA
>CAZMBP010000103.1:0-4801 GCA_964564545.1 uncultured Saprospiraceae bacterium | reverse complement strand
ATTATGGCTGAAGAAAAATTACCACTAGAGTTAAAAAAGGAAATCAGAGCAAAAGCTGCTGTTGTAAAACCATTGTTACCAAGAGGTACTAACAATATAGTTGCAAAAGAATTTGGAGTGTCTGCTCAATTCGTTGCAGATGTCGTTGTTGGTCGAAGATGGGATTTGAGAATCTTGGAACGGTTGACTGAAATTGGAGAGGAAAATTTTAAAAGAGCAAAACAGTTGAATAAACGGTTGGATAAAATTAAGGAGGAAACTAAACGAGATGGTTCGAAGTGAAATAATTTAAGAACAAAAGAAAATGATAAACGGACTCCCTACCGAATTATTAGGCTCGCTAGTAAGTAATGCAGCAAGTTTTGTTATTGGTCAAGTAACTGAATCTACGAGTTGGAAAGAATGGAAATCTAAGAATGGTCTTACTGAGAGAGAAAATAATTTTTTGGAAGTATATGTTGAAGCAATTATAGAATTTGCTCAAAAAGATAAACCAAAATTTTTATTGGATTTTTTTAGAAATGAAAGTGTAATTAATGCTATTCATGACCATTGGTATGACGGAAATTCACATCTTCCTTTTTTTAACTCCTTACAAAATTTAGCTACGCATTTCACATTATCAAATCAACTTGGCACTTCTAGTACAGTTGAAAATGAATTTGGAATTTTTGAAGAATTATTTAGAAAGTATGTGGATAGAAGTGCTTCAGTTTCTGAAAGAAAAGAATTTGATGAAATAAAAATGTTGGTTAAAGATTTAGCCAAAGAGAAAAATCTTACACTAACAGATTTAAACTTTAATTTTAAGCGAAGCAAGACAACTTGGTTGAAAGAGCGATACATTCCCTCCCTACACTCAAAAGGGCAGATCCAAAATAAAATCGAAGAAGTTCTCTTTTCTTCCAATTTCGTAAAGGAGCAAATTGAAGATATAGAAAGTGTATTCTTTGATTTGGAAAAAACTATTGCCCATATCAATTTATTTATTGAAAAAACAGATAACCATGAACTAGATAGTGAGCTAATTATAATTGCTGAAAATTTACAATTATTTCAAAAACCAATAGATAGAATAATTGAACAGCTAAAATTAAACAATGAAGTTTTCTCTTGTGAAGAGATTAAAGAGGTTAAAGTTTGGGAAACTAGATTAAAATTAGAGTACCTTCAAATAGGGAGTATTTCAAAAAATGTAAGAGTTAAGTTAGTTAGACTCCTTGAAAAAATTCATCAGCTAAGCCTTGAAAAATTTATTAAGGAATATCCATTACATTATCATCCGCATAACCTCATTATTTTAGGTGACCCTGGAAGTGGTAAAACACATGGTCTTGCATTTGCAGTCGAAGAAAGGCTCAACCAAAATTTACCTGCTATAATTATCGAAGCTCAATCAGTATCTCCAACGAATTGGAAATCAATATTTCAGGAATGGCTGGGATTAGCAAACGATTGGAATCAAGAAGAAATTTTCGAACAATTTAATTTATTAGGAGAAGCATCTCCTGATAATAAAATGTTGATTTGTATTGATGGTCTTGATGAAGTTGCGGACTATCAAAAATGGAAAAATCGAATAGATGAGTTAAAAGATTTTTTGACCAAATATCCCCAACTTCGGTTTGTTGTTGCCTGTCGAACTTATGTTCCTAACTGGAATCCTCTTGGTTTAGATTACAATGACAATGGATACGGTAATCGAATCCATTCTTTGATAAAAGGAACTGATGTTCCGATGGAGAAATTAGCGCATATTTATTTTAAAGAATATGATGTAAATATTACGGATGCACCTTGGATTATTTATACTATTAAATCTCCTTTGGAACTTCGTTTATTCTGCCAAGAGTATCAAGGGCAAAAAATCTCTCCCGATGCAAAAACAAATTTGGTTTCCATAATTAAAAATAAAATAAATAGAGTTGAAGAAGAAATTTTCTCTAGAGTAGAAAATGATTGGGTTAAGGAAGACCAAGTTCCTTTCAAGGTCTTAATTTTTCTAGCGAGAAAATTTTCCAATTCGCAGAATCAAGAATTAGAGCGAAACCAACTTTTTCAAGAAATACTTGATAGTGATTTAAAAGGTCAAATTAATCGACCTGTTCTTTCCAATGTAATGCAATATTTTTGCAACCACGGTTTGTTGTTAAGATTTAGAGTAGAGTCAGAGGTAGAACTTGAGCCATACCAATATCATTACCGTTTTCCTTATCAGTCGTTAACCGAACTAATCATTGCTAATACTTTTATTGATGAAATCATCAAAAAAGGTCGAAAGAATATTCCTGATTTATTCCTCGATAATGATAGAATATTAGAACTCACTTCTATTTCATTATTGGATGAATCAGATAAAATGGTTGGTGAAAATGACCTATGGACAGATGATTTAGATGAACACAAGTTGGATGTTTTAAAACTAAGAGCATTATCAAATGCTGGTTTTGAAACTATCAAAAAATATAAAGATTGGGTTACGCAAAAGTTTTTAGAGTCTGAAAAGTATAGATATTTAATAATGGAATTTTTAATAATTCCATCTGCTCGAATTCCAAATCATCCAATAGGGGCAAGATTCGTACATGACCTATTAAATGAATTCGAAAACGTTTTTACTCGTGATTTAATTTGGTCGGGTCCAGACTATCCTAAAGAAGGTTATTATAGACATGGAAGGTTGTTGATTTATTATGTTCCTCAATCAGGTTTTAGTACTACTTCTTGGGATTACATTTTAAAAGATTCAGATAGATTTGATGGACTGCCTCTGCTTTTTGCTTGGAGCTTAACTACTGTTGAGAATATTTATAGAGAACATTGTCGAAAAGAGTTGTGCAGATGGGCTTGGAAAAATCCAAACGAATTTCTAAAATTATTAGAATTGACTTTTGAATGCGATGCTCCTCAAATGACAGAGGATTTAGCACTTGTATTATTGGGAGTTGCTTCTCTTTTGAAGAAGGATGAAAGTTCTAGTATTATTAATTTAGCACATTGGTCTTTAAAAACTATTTTTTCAGAAACAGGATTGAAAAAGTATAGAAGCCCAATGATTAGGCAAGGAGGAAGGGCAATAGTAGAAAGAGCAATTAGCTTTGATTTATTATCAAGTATTCATTTGGAAAAAGTAAGACCACCATATAATTTGTCATTTGAATTTTTAGATTTGAATTCCGCAGTATTAGAAAATTTTTCAGAAGAGTTTCATCCAATTGAACATGACCTTGCATGGTATGTAATTGAAAAAAGTTTTAAAGGCTTCTTACCGTATCAATCTGCCAATGATGATTTTCCAAAACACATTGAGGATTTTTTTAAGAAGTATATTGAAAAATTTGAAATTGAAGATTTATTCAATCACAAGTTTGGAATGGCTGCTGCCATTAAGTTCATATATGAACTTGGATATAATCGTGATAATGCAAGTTGGGCTTCTGCAACTCATGGAGGCAAAAGTGCTGTCGCAACTTTTGAAGAAAAATATACTTGGCTTGCAGTACATCACATACTCGGATATTTATCAGATTATTTACCATTCAATAATTCAATTAGTTCTCACGAAAAGTATGAAAATATTATAGATTATAATGAAGCCATTCAAGTTCCCAATCCAGCACAATTAGTTATTGAAAAACTTGGCAACCTTTCTAAAAATATTTGGGTGACTCCCAATGAGTTATCTCCAAAAACAGATTTCAATGAGGAAAAATTAATTGATGATTTAAAAAATTGGGTACACAATTCTCCTTTTCCAAATATTGCCGATTGGCTTCATTTTAATGATGAACAACTTAGTGATTTGGAACTAGGAATAAAAAAATCATGGTATACACTTTCTAATTATACTAAATTGGCAACTCCTGATAATAAGGTTTCCAATTCACTTTCAATTACTACGTGTTTTATAAAAAAAGAATTCTTGAATGATTTCATTGCAATTGCATCTAACCAATATCCATTCTATCATGACTTTCCTCTTGACTTGAAAAGCAGTCCTAAAGCTTCAGTTTATGTTTCTCCTAGAGATGTAATTTGGATGGATTGGATTGATGATGAATACGAAAAAGTTGTGTACACAAATGATAAAGATGAACCCTTTCAAATTTATTATGGAGTTTCAGAACTAACTGATAATACGATTGAGGAAAGTGATAAAAGTTATAGAATACCTTCTAGATTTACCAGGAAGTTATTAGACATTTCAGACGGAGATGGTATTCAATATTTTAATCCTGAAAATGAATTGATGGCAATTAACAATAAGGTTGGTAAGGGTTATAAAGATTCTCAAAATCTCTTGTTGGTTGATGCTGAAAAGTTTCAAAAGAGTTTGGATGAAAAAGGGTTTACCAAATTTTGGGTGATAAGTATTTACAGAGAAGTAACAATGGAAGAAAGGGAAAGGCTTGGGTTTTTTACAAGACATATGACCTTTTGGATGGCTTGGAATGATGGTACTAAATATGTTTTTAAAAAAATTAAAGATGAAGATTATAAACCTCTTAAAAAATAAAATTTCTCATTTTGATTAAATCATACTAATCGAATCTCTTTTTAATTTTTACCTATCTTTTCTAATCGAATATAATTTAGGAGCAGTTACTAGAAACGTTTGCCAAGAAGAGCTGCTAGAGTGCAATGGAACAGACTTGCTACCTTGCGGGCTTGCTGACTGACTGAAAGGAAGTCTGCAAAATGGCTTGGAGGGGCTGCATAAAAAAGGTGGCAAGGCTGTGGAATGAAACGAAGCTGCCCTGAGCGTGCTGCCGAAAGTTAGTGAGTTTTGCTATCCGTTTAC
>CAZMBP010000102.1:0-29337 GCA_964564545.1 uncultured Saprospiraceae bacterium | reverse complement strand
AATCCCACATGATTAATTTAGCTTACATTAAAAAATACGTTAAAAAATTAGATGCATATGTAGAAATGGAAGGGAGCCATAGATTAGATGTAGGTCAGGCTTTCAAAGGACAATTGAATCAAGCACTTTCATTTTTTGCGAAATAAGAAATGATAATTTAATAAATTACCTTTCCTAAGATTGAAGATTAACTGGAATTATGGAAATAAGTATTCAATCCATTAATGAACTAGAAAATGTTGTAAAAACATTATTGAAGTTTGCGAATGGTAAAAAGAAAATGATGTTTTATGGAGAAATTGGAGCAGGTAAAACTACTTTTATCCAAAACATTTGTAAGCATTTAGGAGTAAAAGAAGCTGTAGTTAGTCCTACTTTTTCCCTCGTCAATGAATATTCTTATTTCGATGAAACTTTGCAAAAAGAGCAATATGTTCACCATCTTGACCTTTATCGACTAAAAAATGAACAAGAAGCGCTTGATATCGGAATTGAAGACTATCTTTATGATGATTCCTATTGCTTTATTGAATGGGCTGAAATCATTGAACATTGGCTCCCTGATGACCTCGTAAAGATTTACATTAAAATCTTTGAAGAATCAGGGCGAACCTTTACTTTAGAGAAAAATTAGAACATCTTTCCATGTTCTTTATCCTTATACAGAACTTAACTAAATTTTAATTCAAAAAAATTAAAAGTGAGCGACAAGAAGAAGAGTATTCCTATTCCTAAAATATTTACCGAAGGACAGTTTGAAACTCAAACCGAAATGTTGCAATTGCAACGAAAACCTAACAAACTTTTCATTGGTATTCCGAAAGAAACAACCTTACAAGAAAGCAGAGTTGCCTTAACGCCTGCTGCTGTGGCATCTTTGATTGCACATGGTCATCGAGTAGTAGTAGAAACCAATGCGGGAGAAAAAGCGAATTATTCAGATCATGATTTTTCGGAAGCAGGTGCAGATATTGGCTACAGTCAAGAGCAAGTCTACAAAGCAAATATTCTAATCAAAGTTGCTCCACCAACCTTGCGGGAAATGGATTTTTTGCGTCCAGGACAAATCCTCTTTTCGCCACTTCAACTACCAATTATTTCACCTGAGTTTATTCTAAAATTAAAAGCCAAACGAGTGACGGCTTTGGCAATGGAATATATTAAAGATAATAATGGAACTTTTCCGGTAGTTCGTATTATGAGTGAAATGGCGGGGATGAGTTCAATCTTAACTGCTGCGGAATTACTGACTAATTCAAAAGGTGGAAAAGGAGTTTTGTTCGGAGGGATCTCAGGAGTTCCTTCTGCTAAGGTGGTGATTTTAGGCGCAGGTGTTGTTGCAGAATTTGCGACTCGAGCTGCCATGGGATTAGGTGCTGATATTCGAATTTTGGATAATGACATTTATAAATTGATGCGATTAAAAAATCGAGTTGGTCGCCAATTACATACTTCTTCCATGAGTCCACACCAATTGGAAAAGGAATTATTGACGGCTGATGTGACCATTGGTGCAATTCATTCTAAACACGGAAGAACACCAATCGTAGTTAGCGAAGAAATTGTTTCTAAAATGAAACCTGGCTCTGTAATCGTTGATGTAAGTATCGATCAAGGTGGGTGTTTTGCAACTTCGGAAGTGACAACTCATGAGAAACCAATTTTTACAAAATATGGAGTGATTCATTATTGCGTTCCAAATATTGCTTCGCGAGTAGCTCGAACAGCGTCGATTGCGGTAAGTAATATTTTAACTCCAATACTTTTAAAAGCTGGCCAATCAGGAAGTATCGAAAACCTAATTCATAATGATCATGGTATCAGAAATGGAGTTTATACATACAAAGGTTGTTTGACGAATGAATATTTGGGGGAAAGATTTAAAATAAAATCTACCGATTTGAATTTATTAATTACTTCTAATTTGTAATTTTCGAATGTTCACTTTCTCCGTTTTAACACTTATTATTTTGAAAAAACGGATTATCCATTTTTTATGTTTTGAAAAAATCTAACTGCCTAATCATCAGAAATAATGAAATATCTATTCACACTTATTGTATTTCTATTTTTTGCTTTTCCATCTTCTGGCCAAAACCAGATCGATCCGAATAAGATCAACAAAGACTATCTCGAACTTATTCGAAATATGAAACATGATATGGAAAACTTAAAAGAGGACAATGAAAGTCTTTTGAGAAAATTAGAAAGTTTGACTAGCAATAAAAAAAGTATTGCACAGGTGAAAGCTGAAATGGCGCAAGAAAAAGAAGAGAAAGAAGCTGTTCCAGAAGGAAGATCTACTGAAGATATTTTATCAGAACTAGATCAAAAAGAAGCAGAATTAGAAGAATTAGTTCGAGAAAAAAGAGCCGTAGAAAGAGGTAAGGAAGCAGCAGAGAAAAAAAATACTACACTTAATAAAAAAGTAAAACAAAGTGAAAGAGATCGAGTTGCTGCGGAATTGGAAGCGGAGCAAAATAAAAATTTCCTTTATGGTTTAGCGATGGCAACCATGTTTATTTTCTTTTTAGCAGCACTATTCTATAATCGTTTCCGAGTGAATAAAAAAGCAAAAAATTCTTTGCAAGAAACCAATCGACAAATTGAGGAAGAACGAAAACGTTCTGATGAATTATTGTTGAATATCTTGCCAGAACCAATTGCCAATGAATTGAAAGAAAGCGGAAAAGCATCTGCTCAGAAATACGAAAATGTAACTGTCCTCTTCACCGACTTCAAAGATTTTACAAAAGTTTCAGAAAGGTTGACTCCAGAGCAATTAGTTCGAGAGCTAGATTATTGTTTTAGAGGTTTTGACTTTATCATTTCGCAATATGGAGTCGAAAAAATCAAAACAATTGGAGACGCTTACATGTGCGCAAGTGGTTTGACTAACAAGCGAACGATGCCTGTCAACATCATCAAAGCTGCTCTGGAAATGCAAGAGTTTTTGGAAGATTATAAAAAAGAAAGAATGGTCAAAGGACTTCCATTTTTCGAAGCTCGAATTGGAATTCATACTGGGCCAGTCGTAGCAGGAGTTGTGGGTGTAAAAAAATTCGCCTACGATATTTGGGGAGATACTGTAAACATTGCTGCTCGAATGGAAGCAAATGCTGGTGTGGGAAAAGTGAATATTTCAGAAGAAACTTATCGACAAGTGAAGTATAATTTTGAATGTAGACATCGTGGTAAAATTGAAGCAAAGAACAAAGGTTATATCGATATGTATCATGTGGAACAACCGATTGCAGTAGCCACTTAATCAAAAATAAAGATGAGTGAAGTCATCATTGAAGACGAACATTTCCAAGAAATAAATTATACCGAAAATCATTTGCCGAAAGGAAAATACGACAATTGTATTTTCCTAAATTGTGATTTCACCAAATCCAATATTTCCAATATCACCTTCGTAGAATGTAAATTTGAAAACTGCGACTTCAGTCTCGTCACTTCAAAAAATACTGCCTTCCGAGATGTTCAATTTATCAATTGTAAGTTGCTAGGTTTTAATTTCAACGATTGTACCGAATCATTTTTAGCGTTCCAATTTGAAAACTGTCAACTCAATTTAGCTTCCTTTTTCCAACTCAAAATAAAAGATACCATCTTTAAAAATTGCTCCTTGCAGGAAGCAGATTTTTCAGAAACAGATTTGACGGAATCTAGTTTTGATGATTGTGATTTGAGTCGAGCGATTTTTGATAATTCTATTTTGGAAAAAGTAGATTTTCGAACTGCGTTTAATTATTCGATTGATCCTGATGGAAATCGAATTCGAGGAGCGAAGTTTACGATGAGTGGAGTAGTTGGATTATTGGGGAAATATAGAATTGAGGTGGAATAACTTCTTTTCTTTATACCTTCAGAACAAACAAGTCAACCTGAATTCACCTTGGCTTATCTTTTAAATTCCATCATCATGAAAACCTTTCCAATTTCTATTGTAGCAATATGTATCTCTTTTTTTCCACAAGAGAACAGGTCAATTAATTCTTCCATTCCGCATGTTGAGGTTTTAAATCTAGATTTACCTATAAAATTAGATGAGATAAATTTTCAAGATGAAAATCTTGTGGAACAAATTTCATATGGAAAAATGGCAGGTATTGAAAAAGTTATTAGAAATTATTATTTCGAAGATTGTCATGGAGATGAAAAAGAAACAGACTTTTCAATGGACAATATTTATTTCAAAACAATCAAATTTCAACATCAAGAAAAAATCTTGTTTTGGGTCATTTTAATTCATTACCCAACAGGAAAAGTGAATAGCAAATTATTATTTTTCAATCAAAGAAAATTTGATTTTGTAGACCATTCAATTGATTTTAATCTACATGCAATGTATGATTTCGAAAAAAACAATTTAACTCCCTCTAATTTAAAAACACAATTCAAAATTAAAATTCCTGAAATTGAACTAATCGATTTTGATAAAAATGGAGAGATGGATTATAAATTAACTCGACTTTATCACAATGGGACTTCAAATGCAATAGAAGAAACTATTCTAAATTTTGACCTTGAAAAAAATAAAATAGATTCACTTTATTTTAATCGGAAATGGATCAAAAATTAGATTTTAATAACAAACATTTTAACGATATTTGTGGTTAACTAAAAACCAGTAGGATGGTTCAATAATTTCAGTTCATCACTTATAACTTAAAAAATGCCTTTTAAATTAGAATCTCCCTTCAAGCCAACAGGCGATCAACCTCAAGCCATAGAACAACTTGTTAATGGAATTAAAGCTGGTGAAAAATCTCAAGTCCTACTCGGAGTAACTGGTTCTGGAAAAACTTTTACGATGGCCAACGTCATCAAAGAACTCAATCGGCCAACTTTGATTTTGACTCATAACAAAACATTGACGGCGCAATTATATGGTGAGTTCAAAGAATTTTTTCCAGATAATGCGGTGGAATATTTTGTTTCCTACTATGATTATTATCAGCCAGAAGCCTACCTCGCTGTCACTAATACTTTTATCGAAAAAGATTTACAGATCAATGAAGAGGTCGATAAACTACGATTGCGAGCAACATCATCTTTGCTTTCAGGTCGTCGAGATATTATTATCGTTGCTTCCGTTTCGTGTATATATGGGATGGGAAATCCAGAAGATTTTCAACAAAGTATTGTTAGGATTCATCGAGGTCAGACGATCACTCGAAATACATTTTTGCTAGAATTAGTAAATAGTTTGTACTCTCGAACAGAGATTGAATTTGCGCGAGCAACTTTTAGGGTTCGAGGAGATACAGTTGATATTAATTTGCCTTATGCTGATCATGGTTTGCGAGTTACTTTTTTTGGCGATGAAATTGAGAGCATTGAAAATCTCGAAATCGAAAGTGGAAAACGAATTATCGAAGTGGAAAACGCAGCCATTTTTCCAGCCAATTTATATGTTCCTCCAAGAGATCGAATGAATCAAATCGTTCGAGATATTCAAGATGAAATGGTGGCGCAAGAAAAATATTTTACTGATGAAAAAAAATACATCGAAGCTCAACGAATCAAAGAGCGAACGAATTTTGACCTCGAAATGATCAAAGAATTAGGTTATTGTAGCGGCGTTGAAAATTACTCTCGCTTCTTTGATGGAAGAAGACCAGGAACTCGACCATTCTGTTTGTTAGATTATTTCCCAGATGATTATTTGATGTTGGTAGATGAAAGTCACGTGACGATTCCACAGGTTAGAGGAATGTGGGGAGGTGACCGAGCAAGAAAAACCAACTTGGTGAGTTATGGTTTTCGATTACCTTCAGCAATGGACAATCGACCTTTGAATTTCACAGAGTTTGAATCATTGACTAATCAAATTGTCTATGTGAGTGCCACTCCAGGTAATTACGAATTAGAACAAACGGAAGGTGATTTCGTAGAACAAATTGTGCGCCCTACAGGATTGCTTGACCCTCCAATTGAAGTCCGACCAAGTCTAAATCAAATTGATGATTTGCTCGAAGAAGTAGATCAACGCATTCAACGAAACGAACGAGTTTTGATTACCACTTTGACAAAACGGATGTCTGAAGAGCTCCAAAAATATATGGAAAAAATGGATGTCAAATGTCGATACATTCACTCAGAAGTGGACACTATGGATCGAGTGGAGATTTTGAGAGATTTGCGTTTGGGAGAATTTGATGCACTAATCGGAGTGAACCTTTTAAGAGAAGGATTGGATTTACCAGAGGTTTCTTTGGTGGCAATTTTAGATGCAGACAAAGAAGGTTTTTTGAGAAATGATCGTTCACTCACTCAGACGGCAGGACGTGCCGCCAGAAATTCCAATGGCTTAGTTATTTTTTACGCAGACAAAGTAACTAACTCTATGCGCCGAACTATTGATGAAACCAATCGTCGTCGCGCCATTCAAATGGAATACAATGAAAAACATGGAATCACTCCAACGACTGTTTCTAAAACTCGTGAAGAAATTTTAAGTTCAAGTTCCATTTTAGATATTCGAAGTCCAAAAGCTAAGGCATATATCGAACCTGAACAACCAAGTTTAGCCGCTGACCCAGTTATCGGCTATATGACTCTTGATCAAATTGAACGCATGGTCGTAGAGACTGAAGCAAAAATGAAAAAAGCTGCAAAAGATTTAGATTTTATTACTGCAGCTCAATATCGGGATGAATTATTTGCATTGAAAAAACGATTGAAAAATTAAATAGAAAGATCGCTTTGCTGACAGTAAGCACAGCGCACCATCTGACCTCTGACAGCAAAGCGATCTCAAAAAAAATATTATGAAAATAAAAGAACTGACATCATTTTTAGAAACCATAGCTCCATCATCTTATCAAGAGTCATATGACAATTCAGGGTTGATTGTAGGAAATCCAAATGATGAAATCAAGGGAGTTTTAATCTGCTTAGATTCAACTGAGGCAATCATTGATGAAGCAATTGAAAAAAAATGCAATGTAGTTGTTGCGCATCATCCAATTGTTTTTCGAGGACTCAAAAGATTTAATGGCAAACATTATGTCGAACGAGTAGTGATGAAAGCTATCAAAAATGATGTAGCGATTTATGCTATTCATACTAATTTGGATAATGTTTATAACAAAGGAGTGAATGCGAAAATTGCGGAACGATTAGGGTTGATTAATACTCAAATTCTAAAACCTAAATCTGGACTCAAAAAGGTTTTCACATTTGTTCCAACCGAGCATTCTGAAAAAGTTCGAGCAGCACTTTTTGCAGCAGGCGCTGGTGATATTCCAAATTTTGAAAATTTAAGTTATGCCACAGTCGGAGTTGGGACTCAAAATCAAAGTGGTGGTGCACAAGTTAAATTGGAATTCACTTTTCCTTCCGTA
The DNA here is from genome assembly GCA_964564545.1 of uncultured Saprospiraceae bacterium. Classification (GTDB taxonomy): domain Bacteria; phylum Bacteroidota; class Bacteroidia; order Chitinophagales; family Saprospiraceae; genus CAJQQY01. The sequence goes on along the minus strand of CAZMBP010000102.1, from coordinate 21,982 downwards.
AAACAACATGCAATTATCAAAGCATTAAAAGACAGTCATCCATACGAGGATGTACCTTATGATGTTATTTCTATTGAAAATAAAAATTCAGAAGTAGGCTCAGGAATGATTGGATATTTAAAAACACCAATGAACGAAAAAGATTTTTTACAAAAAATCAAAAAGCAGATGAAGGCAGGTTGCGTAAAATATACCAAGTTGCGTAGAAAGAAAATTTCCAAAGTAGCAGTTTGTGGTGGTTCAGGAGGTTTTCTTTTGAACGATGCCATTCGCCAAGGAGCCGATATTTTTATCACTTCTGATTACAAATATCACGAGTTTTTTGATGCAGATGGGAAAATCATAATTGCAGATATTGGGCACTATGAAAGTGAGCAATATACAATTGAATTATTATATAACATAATAACAGAAAATTTTAGTAACTTTGCCGCCTATTTCACAGAAATCAATACAAATCCTGTGAATTATCTATAAAAAATTAAGCGAAAACTAAGATTTTAAACAACTTCGAATATTTCTATTTTAATATAAAAAAATTTCAAAAACATGGCTTCAACCGAATTGTCAGTAGCTGAAAAACTCAAGCAATTATACGAACTTCAATTAATCGATTCTGAGATTGATGAAATTTCAATCCTTAAAGGAGAACTTCCGATGGAAGTTAGTGACTTGGAAGATGAAATTGCAGGTTTAGAAACTCGTAAAGGACGACTTCAAAATAATATAGATTCGATGGAAGCGGATCTTGCTAAGCACAAAACGAATATTAAGGAAGCGGAAGCTTTAATTGCGAAGTACGAAAAGCAAATGGATAATGTAAAGAACAATCGAGAATATGATGCACTTTCTAAGGAATTAGAAATGCAACGATTGGAGATTCAATTATCTGAAAAAAGAGGTCGAGAAGGTGGAGTTCAATTAACAGCTAAAAAAGAGACGCTCAAAAATACTGAGCTTCGATTAAAAGCTAAACAAGGAGCACTTACGGAAAAGAAAGTTGAGTTAGAAAAGATTATTGCTAAGACGGAGAAAGAAGAAGAGAAGTTGAAGAAGCAATCTACTAAAGCTCAAAAAGGAATTGAAGATCGATTAATGAAATCGTATAATAAATTAAGAGGTGCTTACCGTAATGGTGTAGCTGTTGCAACAGTTCAAAGAGATTCTTGTGGAGGATGTTTTAATAAAGTTCCACCACAAGTTCAGTTAGAAATAGCAGGACGTAAAAAAATTATCGCTTGCGAACATTGCGGAAGAATTTTAGTTGATGAAAATATCTTGGAATCACTTCCTGTGGAATAAGATTTTTCAAAAATATTATTTATATAAAAAGCCATTTCCTTGAAAAAGGAAATGGCTTTTTTCGTAGCTGGACTCTCCTGAGTTCAGTTTTATTTCAAAATTATACTATTCTATTTCTAGATTCGTGAGAGTCCATATATGAAAAAAGTCTTCCCCTTATGAAGGAGAAGACTTTTTTTAATAACCTTATAAATTCCTTTTCGGAAAATTAAGGTCTAGCTGCACTAATTAAAGTACTCAAATCAGGCATCACGATAAAATCAACACGTCGGTTCATTTTTCTTGATTCAGCCGTATTATCAGAAGAAAGAGGATCATACTCTCCTCTACCTGTAGGTAATAATTGATTTGGGCTTACTCCCATTTTAACCAATTTTTTAACTACTGATTTTGCTCTAGCTAAACTTACATCCCAGTTATCTGAGTATGCAACACCAGCTTTTACAGGTACATTATCAGAGTGTCCTTCAATGATCAATCGAAGAGCAGGGTTACCGTTTAAAACAGCAGCCATACTTTCCAAAGTTGCATTGTAGTCTCTTTTTACTCTAACTGATCCGCTGTTAAAAAGAACAGGCTCAGCCATAGTTACAAAAAGACGACCATTCTTAGGTGAAAGATCAAATCCACCACCAGAAACTGCAGATTGAACTTTAGTTTTTAAAGATGCTAAATCTGTTTCTGATAATTTCAATTTTGACATTGCTTCTGCAGCCGAAGCTTGAGAGCTTTCCAAATCGCTTTTGAATTGACTCACTTCAGTTGCAAGTCTAGCTGTTTCTTCTTTAAGAGCAGCTTGGTCTGACTCTAGGCCAGCTACTTTACCTTCTAACTCAGCAGTCTTTGCTTTTTCAGCTGCTAACATTTGATCAGCAGTTTCTTTTTCAGACAATAATTGTGTCCATTTCTTTTTAGAAACACATGAAGACATCAATACTACGATAGAAAGTAACATTAATAGGTTTAAATTCAATCTCATTTTGCTATGTTTTTATTTTTAAAATTTTGAAGCGCAAAATTAACAAAAGCCCTTCACAATGCGCAATTTGTGAAAAGATATAATTTTTTAGAATATATTAATCGGTGTGATGGAATTCTTTACTCTAAATATAGGTTCTTAGGAATATAAAGTGAACTTGTAGATATGTTCATGAAATTTAAGTCTTTTTTCAGAAAAGGTGTACCTCTTTTTATACTTTTTTTTCGAAAAAATACTCTGTCTTTATATTAAACAAAAAGCAAGCAAAGAGGTCTAATGATACAAAGGTAACATTCTTATAAAAAAATGAGGTATTTGATCAACTTTTACAGATTGATATACAAGCGGTTAAAAAAAAACGTAATTTTGTAGGACAACTATGAGTGATCCTTTTTTAGTAAAAAATCGACCTCTCATGTTTTGTATTAATAATTAAAAAAAATAATTATGAATAATTTATTATTTATTGGTGGTTTAGGTGGCCCTGAAATTCTTCTGATCTTTTTTGCAATATTACTTTTGTTTGGTGGGAAAAAAATTCCTGAATTAATGAGAGGTGTTGGAAAAGGTATTCGAGAATTTAATAGCGCTCGCTCAACTATCGAAGAAGAGCTTAAGCAAGGAATGAAAGAGGTGGAAGGTAAAAAAAAGGAAGAAGACAAATCTAAAAGTTAATCCTTTTTCAATAAGACTTGTTTCTATTTTTATGAAAAGCATTTAATTTTTATTTCTATCGATAAAAATTAAGTGCTTTTTGTGTTTAGGAAAAGGAATAAGGTGTGTTTTTTTGCTACGCTTTTGGTTAGAAGTTAAGTATTTTTAAGCCCCAATAGTTTAGAGCAATTATTAAGTAAATTATAGACCGTGACTCCAGACCAAAAGCGCAGTTTCAAAATCCACATCTAACTCCTATTCTTAAGTAATCTCAAGCAACAAAAAATGCGAATAATCTTCCTCCTTTTTTTCCTTTCCTTTTCCCAATTACTTTTTTCCCAAAATAAAAAAGTAATTGTTACTGACATCTTAATTGAGGGCAATAAAAAAACAAAAGAAAGAATAATACTTCGGGAACTTAATTTTGCTATCGGTGATACGATCCCTACCATTGATTTGATCCAAAATTTACAACGAAGTGAAGAACTACTTTTAAACACCGGACTCTTCACAACTGCAAAAATCAATATCAAAGTTTGGGATACGAATACCAATGAAATTACCATCCAAGTCAATTTACGAGAAATGTGGTACATCTACCCCTTTTACATTTTTGAATTGGCAGATCGGAATTTTAATATATGGTGGGAAGAGCAGGGGCGATCGCTTAAAAGGATTAATTATGGCGGACGATTGACTTGGCTTAATTTGACAGGGCGTCGAGATTTGTTGAAAGCAACTGTTCAATTCGGTTACACTAAAAAATTTGAATTAAGCTATAATCGACCAATGCTAGGCAAAAGTCGAAACCTCGGAGGCTTTGCTGAAATCCATTATTCCAATCGGAAAGAAATTGCCTACATCACAGAAGATAGCAGACTGCTATTTAAAAGGCAATTTGGAGAACCTTTGCTTTTGACTAGATTTCGAGCAGGAGCTGGAGTCAGCTATCGACAAGGTTTGAATAAGTATCATACTGGAAAGATAATTTTTAGCGACAACTCAATTGGTGATACCATTAGCCAGGTTTTGAATCCTGATTATTTTTTAGAGTCCCGAAGTCGGCAACAACATTTCACTTTACAATATGCTTTTACACTTGACAAACGAGATGTAAAAGCTTACCCTCAAGGAGGAAATTTGTTCTCCCTTCTTTTACAAAAAGATGGATTTGGTTTGTTTGATGATGTCAATGCTTTTGCAGCAACGGGTACTTATGCTCATTATTTTCCTTTGGGTAAAAAATTAAGTTTTGGAGCAAAATTAAAAGGACGATACACCTTCACTCGTGCCGAGCAACCTTACACTCATGTTTCTGCTTTGGGATATTTGCCTGATTATTTACGAGGCTATGAATTTTATGTAATTGATGGAATGGACTATGCTTATGCGAAAACTCATTTCCAATTTCGGATTTTCCAGAGAGAAATAAATTGGGGGAAATATATGTTCGTTCCTCAATTTCGTTTGATGCCTCTAAAAGTTTATCTTGCCATCAATAACGATTTTGGATATGCCAATGCACCTTTTAATGGAGAACGAAGTACACTTAGTAATGAGTTTCTTTGGGGCAGAGGAATTGGGTTAGATTTTGTGGTTTTCCAAGATAAGATTTGGCAATTTGAATATAGCTTTAATCACTTGGGAGAGCATGGATTTTTTTTACACTTTGAGTTTTCATTTTAAATGACGAACCACGAACGCTTCGCTTAACGAACCACGAATTTGTAACATTGTAATTTTCCGTGGTTCGTTAAGAGAAGCATTCATGGTTCGACTAAAAACATCTTTGGATGCAAATTGTAGTTTACGGTAGAATAGGAAAAAAGAAAGATTTTCCAATCATACAATCCTTCTTTGATATTTTGGCAGAGGAAGGGATTAGCGCTTATGTCAATAAAAACTACCTAGAAAGTTTAAACGGAAATATTAATTTCAAAAATGACGTTGGCATTTTTGAAGGCTACTTGGATTTCAAAACTCGTAATTTTGATTATATAATTACGCTAGGTGGCGATGGAACTATTCTCAATGCTGTAGCCGAAGTTCGTAATGCTGATGTGCCTATTTTGGGAATTAATTTAGGTCGATTAGGTTTTTTAGCAAGCATCGAAAAAGAGAAAATTAGAGAAGCAATTGGCTTATTGAAAAGCGGACGATATAGTTTGAGTGAACGAACACTTTTGCACTTGGAATCCAATCATCCTATGTTTGGGGATATTCCATTCGCATTGAATGATGTCACTTTGCTGAAGAGAGATACCTCCTCGATGATTGTAATTCACACTTTTATCAATGGGGCATATTTGAATTCATATTGGGCAGATGGATTAATTGTTTCTACTCCAACTGGTTCTACTGGATATTCTTTGAGTTGTGGCGGTCCAATTATTTTTCCAAATTCTGGAAATTTTGTCATTACGCCAGTTGCTCCACATAATTTGAATGTTCGCCCGATTGTGATTTCTGATAGTTCTGTAATTTCATTTGAAGTGGAGGGTCGGGCTGAAAATTTCCTTTGTACCTTGGATGCTCGTTTTGAGACGATAACTTCTAATTTTCAATTAGCAGTACGCAAATGTGATTTTGAGATAAAATTAATTCAGCTACATGGTTGGAGTTTTATGCATACAATTCGAGAGAAGTTAATGTGGGGAACAGATACAAGGAATTAAGTCAAGTTGTAGATTTCCAATTACAATGTTTCCAATGAAAAAAAATAGCTTAAATTAATAAATCGCAATTTAGGGAAATTGAAAAGGCGGCCTAAAATATTTAGGCCACCTTTAATACTAATAATACTATTTAACTTAATTCTTAATTACCACTTACTCCTCCACCTACTCGACTCCCCTCACTTTCTAATCCAGTTTTTCTTTTTCTTGACTTCACCCTTTGATTTCCAAATCTATACGTAACATTTACGTTTATTCGCCGACTATCTCTATTCCCATAACCTGTAGAAACCAATCCATTAAAACTAGAAACACCACTCCAATTACTGGCATAAAAAATATCGTCTGCACTTACTCGAATACTCAATTGATCATTTAAAAACTTACGTTGTAAACCTAAATTTAAACTCCATGTCGCGTCATATTCAAATACTCCTCCCCAAACTCCTGGGCCAGAATAATATCCTGAAATTTCTCCTTTAAAACCTGCCGGTAATTTGAATGTACTTTGTTGATAAAGTGTATAAGTGAATGCCTGCAAATCAACTGTTCCTCCATTTTCATAAGTCGCTTGGTTATCAAGATGTGAACCACTAAGGTTTACATAAGCATCCCACCATTTATTAACTGTGAACGGAGCACTAACATTAAAACTTATTACAGTTTGCTTCGCTAAATTTTCCCAACTGATAAAACTTGCTCTGGCATCATCTTCATCTGGACCAATTAATCGAGTGATCTGATTATCTGTTTGACTATAGCCTATTTTGAAATTATATCTATACTTATAAGTATAACCTAATTCAATATTGTTGACGATTTCAGGATTCAAAAATGGATTCCCTCTCTCGTAAGACAACTGACTTAGTTGGTTATTGAATGGATTCAAAACATTGTAATCTGGTCGGTTGATTCTTCTTCCAACATTTAAAGCCAACATGTTTTTTGGATTGACTTTATAGGTTAATCCAACATTTGGAAACCAATTCAAATAATTAAGTTCTACTGGAGGTTCTTTTAGATCATCAAGGAATGCTTGTAAATTACCCATCGCATCAGTCTGTTCTGCTCTTAGTCCTGCGGAAAGATTCCATTTTTCACTTAATGCTCGAGCATAAGTTACATAAGCTGCATAAACATTTTCAGTATACTCAAAGATGTTGGATCGATAGTCATTTTGAATAGGTTCTCCATTTATTTCATCAAAAAACAAAAATGTATTATCTGAAACAACTCGACTTAATTTAGTTCCAAAACCAAGACGACCTCCTAAAAAATTATCTTCATAATCTGCCTTAAAAGTATAAATATCAATATCAGTTGGGGTGTCAAATGAATTAATTATTTCAGTCAATAAATTTCCTTCACTATCATAATATCGATTTGGTTGGTACCGCTCTGACTCATTCCCAAAAACTCCATAATCCACATCCAAATTTAAACTTCTCCCTTTTTGATTGTCAAAACGATAATTCACATTAAAAGTATTTTGACTACGCTGCCGCATGGCATTGGTATTTGCGACTAAAGTACTATCTAATAAATTTGGGGTATTTGAATTTCGAATCAAAAATCGGTTGACTAAGTCTTGCTCATTTTGTCCCCCATTATTATTATATAAAATACCGAGTGTGTGATTTTTTCCCAAAAAGAAATCAATACCTAGACGAACGCTATAATACTTCCAATCAAATTTAAAATTATTGGTTTCATCCAGGATTAATCCATTTTGAAGACTTTCAAAGGCAATATTATTAAATCCTTCTCCTTTTCCGCCTCCAATTGCTGCAAAGGCATTTAGTTTTTTATTTCGATAATTTCCGCTTGAGTTGAGGTTGTATTTTGGATACCTTCCTTGCATGTAAGTTGAGCTAACTGACCCATTTGCTCCATGACTTTTATCTTTCTTGAGTCGAATGTCTATAATTCCAGCATTTCCTTCAGCTTCATATTTTGCTCCAGGATTAGTAATGATATCAATTCTATCTATTTGTTCAGCAGTTAAATTTTGTAAATAGTTTTTCAAATCATCACCTACTAATGGAAGTCGTTTTCCATCAATATATAATAGAACACCTGCTCTTCCCAATACATTGATATTATCATTATTATCAACCGTAACTCCTGGCGCTTTTCGTAAAAGTGAAATAGCATCAGAACCAACACTATTAATGGTACCTTCTACATTGAAAACGGTTCGATCAGGTTTTACCTCAACCATTACTCGAGAAGCTGTTACTGTAGCTTCTTGTAATTTAACAGCAGAAGAGTTGAAATTTAGTTTCCCTAAATCAAGCTGCTGATTTGCAGTAAGTTGAATGTTATTTTTTCTCATTTCGTTATATCCAACATAACTTGCCACCATAAAATAATTTCCTACTGGCAAATTTTTTAAATTAAAAACTCCTGCTTCATCACTTGTTTCGACTTTTACCATGCTGCTATCTGCAGATTGAAATAAAGCAACATTAGCAAAGCTGACAGGAGTTTTACTTTCATCTTCTAATAAACCTTTAATGCTTGCAGTCTGAGAATGGAGATTAATCGAAAAAATAAAAAGGAGGAAGGGTATAATTAATGGTTTCATAATAAATTTTTGAAGTGAATACAATACGGTTTAAAAATAAAAGGACAACCTAAGGCATAGTTGAGCCTATGCTTAAATTTTTATTTTTAACAGAAACCAATAAAATTTAGGAAGGAATGAAGGTTTTTGAAAAGTAGATAGAAATTGTTATTTCTAAAAGATGGTTGTTTTTGTTTAAGTATTGATAAGGATATCCAAATTTAGGATTAGTTGCATCCGAGCGGAATCTTTGGCCTAAAATGTAGGTTTTTTATCATTTTATAGCCTAAAACAACAAAACCCTTCGTGAATTACTCACAAAGGGTTTTTGTTTTGAAGGTGGTGCCTCCAGGAATCGAACCAGGGACACATGGATTTTCAGTCCATTGCTCTACCAACTGAGCTAAGGCACCTTCCAGCTGTTAAAAGCGAGTGCAAATATATATTCTTACTTTTTAACTAGCAAGCATTATGAGATTAAAATTTAAAAAAAATAAAATTATTTTTGTGTCATGCTAAGTAAAAAATTAATGTCCATATTTGGAGGTATAGCAACTATCATTCTTTTTGTAACTGCAATCGTTCTAGATCGAGAATATAGCTGGGTTTCACTATTCATGATTCCCTTTGTAGTTGGCCTATTAATGAGCTATGTTTTTGCTCCACAAATCGATTGGTGGTCATTCAAACGAAATCCACCCGAATTACCGGGTTTTTTGGGAAATTTACTGTTAAATCACTTTCCTTTTTACCAAAACCTTTCCGCTGCAAATAAAACTCGTTTTCGGCAAAGAGTAGCTATGTATCTCGAAGCAAGAGGGTTTTTCGCACAGCGAGGTGGCGAAGAGGGAGAAGTCCCTTTGGACATGAAAACCATGATTGCTGCCAATGTGGTTATGCTTACTTTTGGGAGAGAAGATTTTATTTTGAAAAAATTTGAACGAATTTTTATTTATCTCCAAGCTTTTCCCACTCCAAATCATCAATATTTGCATGCTTCAGAGATTAATGAAGAGGATGAATGTTTAATATTTTCAGCGGAGCATTTGACGCTTTCCTTTCGTCAACCTAATAAATACTACAATATCATGGTGCATGAATATGCCAAGGCTTTTCAATTAACTTATCCCAACTTTGATTATCCTACTTTGGATGATTCAATTTGGGGAAAATGGGAAAAAGAAAAAATCGCAAAATACATGGGAATGCCTAAGGACAAAATTGATCCACTTGGAGTGAGTGTTAATTTATTTTTTGAGGCTCCTGGATTGTTTAAGGAAATGATGCCAATGGGTTTTGAAAAATATCAAACGGTTTTCAATATAAATCCTTTGCAAAAGAATGATCCTGTCATTGATAAAAGTGTGGTGGAAGGAGTGCCTTAAATTAATTATGAACAAGAACTTACCTACAAAAACCTAGAAAACGATTTCACAAAAATTGAATAGCGAAGCATTCGCTATTCAATTTTTTCTATAGCCATCCCAATTCATCCATCGCCAAATATGCGGCTGCCACATTTCCATTCATTCGTTCATCATTTTTATTTTTTATAAAAACTCGAAATTCCTCCAATGGCATTTTGAGTACTTCAATAAATTCACTTTCATCTAAATTTTGCTCTGCCACTTTTTTGCAATTAGTAGCTAAGAGCACATGTTCTTTTTGAGTAGAATACGATTTATGAAATGTTTTTAGAAAAATGATTTTTTCAGCCTGATATCCAGTTTCTTCCAATAGTTCTCGAGCTGCACAATCTTCTAATTTCTCCCCCTTTTCAATTCCCCCTTCTGGAAAACTGATAATATCCCTTTCTGCTCCTACTCGAAACTGATTCACTAAAATGGCTTCTCGGTCCTCAGTAAATGCTGCAACCGTTACAAAGTCTCCATTGCCAATCACATCAAATTCTGCTTCTTTCCCATTCGGCATTAAAAACTTTCTAACAATGACTTTACGCCAACCTGAATAAGCAATTCGTTCTGATATTTTTTTCCATTTTTTCATGGCTAAAATTTAGTTATTTCTTGAGGTGAAAAAAGAGTCCGAACATACTAAATTATTTTCGACCCAACCCTTTTTTATCTATTCATTGTCTATCTTATCAATAGAGATAATTACTTTAAAAAATTAATTCAGTATGAAAAATTTAAAACTCTTTACCGCTTTTTTATGTATCGTCTCATTTGGTTTCCAAAGCTGTATGAAAGATAAATGCACTCGCGAGTACACCTACACTAAATACACACCTGTTTATAAAACTATGGAGGAAATGACTGTTGACATTAAATCCGAATCTCCTCGAGAATTAGTTCAACCTGGCAAAATCTATTTTTACAATAATTATATTTTTATCAATGAAATAAAAGAAGGGATTCATGTAATCGATAATACAGATCCTGAAAACCCTCAAAATATTGCATTTATAAATATGCCTGGAAATGTAGACATAGCAATAAAAGACAATGTTCTAATTGGAGACTCCTACTTATTTTTGATGACTGTTGATATTTCAGATCCTTTGAATGTTCAATTGCTTGGTAGGGAAGAACAATGGAATCATTATTTCCCTCAAGATGCTTCTGGTAATTTCATTGTAGATTATAAAGAAGAAGAAATAACAGAAATGATAGATTGCAATGCCCCACATTATCGGGAGCATACTCTAGATGGATCATTTGCACCTACAGTTTTTAATAGTAATGGAGCGGGAGCGGTTCAATCATCAACTGGAGTTGGTGGATCTATGGCAAGATTTACTATTTATGATCAATATCTATATGCTGTAGATATGCACAATATGAAAGTAGTTGATATTTCAGATCCAAGTAACCCTACTCAAGAAAAAACGATTTGGATCGGTTCTGATATCGAAACTATATTTCCATATGGTGACAAATTATTTATAGGATCTCGGAATGGCATGTTTATTTATGATAATGTAGATCCATTAAACCCTGTTGAGCTAGGATCATTTGAACATGCCCGAGCTTGCGATCCAGTTTTTGTAAAAGATAATTATGCATACGTTACATTGCACTCTGATAATATTATCTGTGATGGATTTACCGATCAATTGGATCTAATTGACATTACAGATTTGACAAATCCATTTTTGGTGGAAACCTTCCCTATGGATAATCCTCATGGACTATCTATCAAAGGAGATAATCTTTTTATTTGTGAAGGAGATTTTGGTTTAAAAACATTTGACATCTCCGATCCTGCTACTTTGAATGAACGATTAATTTCTCACCTCGAGAATTTTTCTACTTATGACGTCATTTCAATTCCTGGCAATGAAAATATTTTATTAGTCATTGGTGAGGATGGTTTTTATCAATTCAATTTTGATGATCCAAATCAACTTGTCCAATTAAGTCATATCCCTGTGAAAGGAAAATAAGATTCAAAATTATTAAAGCTAGAACTATTACTCAATCAGAAGTCAGTTTGTAAGAATCTGATTTCTGATTTTTTTATCAAAAAACTTCGTAGTCAAAATGAAAATAATATCAGTATTTCTCTTTGTTCAATTATTCCTTTTTTCCATCCCAATGTTTTCGCAAGAAAATATAAAAGTGGATGAAGTCTACCTAAAGGATGGAAGTTTCATTCGTGGAGAAATCATCGAAAAAGTAGAAGCTCAATATCTTCGAATAAAAATATCAGGAGGAAATGTTGTTCAATTTTCCATGAATGAAATAAAAAAAGTGAAGCAACAAAAGAAGAACTATCACTATTTTTCAAATGGCAATAGAGTAAAAACTAAAGGAATTTATTTCTCCATTTTAGGAGGGATAATAATGGGTAAAAATGATTATGAAAATTTTTATAATAAATCATTTAGCCTCTCCGCAGGGCACAACTTTAATAAAAACCTTAGCTTAGGTGCAGGTATTGGACTTGACAGTTACGAACCAAATGTTTTTTCTGCTTTTATAAATGCTCGTTATTCTCCTTGGCGTAGGAAAGTTACTCCCTATCTTTCTGGGAAAATTGGTTACGGCAACCCAGTAAACTTATGGCGTGATCGCACTACCGATGGTTATACTGGTGGACTTCTTTTAAGTCCTTCGATTGGTCTTCAATTTTCCTCTCGAACAAATAGTTCATTCCTAATGGAAGTTGGTTATAACTTTCAAAGAATGAAACGAAGTTTTGATTGGCAAGAGATAGAAGATGAAATCGTATTTCGTAGGCTTAGGATTACGATCGGTATTCAATTTTAAACAAAAAAAAAGAACCATTTCACTTTATCGAAATGGTTCTTTTTTTTGGCGGATCTCAATTTTCAGTTTTTCTTTTTATTTTCACATAAAAAAATCCAATTATGAAAAAACTGATCTTACTCCTCACTCTTCCCTTATTTCTTTTACAATGCAAAAATGAAAAAACCGAAACAGTTGAAAAATCACCTGAACCCAATTTGGGTAAAGTCGAAATCAATGTAACTGGTTCTGAAGAAGCTAAGCCTTATTTTCATGAAGGACTATTACTCTTACACAGTTTCGAATTTGATGACGCAGGCGAAAAATTCGCTAAAGCTATCGAACTCGATTCTAATTTTGCCATGGCAGCTTGGGGCGAAGCAATGTCATACAATCATCCTTTGTGGAGAGAAAGATATCATGAAGAAGGAATTGCGGCACTAAAAAAATTAGCTGATACACCTGAAGAGCGATTGGCAAAGGCTCCCACCGAATTTGAAAAAGATATGCTTTCAGCAGTTGAAATTTTATATGCAGAAGGAGATAAAAAAGAACAAGATGTTGCCTACAAAGATCACATGGAGAAGCTTTATAAAAAATATAAAGGCGATCATGAAGTCGCAGCATTTTATGCACTATCACTTTTGGGTTCTGTCAAAGGTGGACGAAATACGGAGACTTACGAAAAAGGAGCACGCATCGCTCAAAGTATCATCGATGAAAATCCAAATCACCCAGGTGCGTTGCATTATTTGATTCATTCTTATGATGATCCTGACCATGCTAAACTAGCTTTATCCGCAGCTGATAGTTATGCTAAAGTTGCTCCCGATGCAGAACATGCATTACATATGCCTTCACATATTTATGTTGCAATGGGAATGTGGGACGAAGTAATTAGTTCAAATATTGCAAGTTATGATGCGAGTGTTGCTCGAATGAAGGACAAAGATTTAGACAACGATGCGAGAGGTTATCATGCGTTCAAATGGTTAATGTATGGTTATTTACAAAAAGGAAATTTTGAAAAAGCAAAAGAGATGGTTTATGATATGAAAAAATATTGTGATGAAAAACCATCTTCGAAAGCACGTTCACACTTCATCATGATGCAAGGAGCTTACTTGACTGAATCTGGTGATTGGAATGACTCGATCGCATTGGAAATTGTTGACTTGGAAGATATAAGTATTTCAACCAAAGCTGTCCAACATTTCACCCAAGGTATGTTAGCTTATCATCAAAAAGATAAAGAGAACGTAACCAATGCAATCAAAGAAATCAGTAAACTTCGAATTGATGGCGAAGCTCGCATGGTCGTTGGCCAACCAAAAACTTGCAGCGGAGTTTCAAGATATAAACAACCTCCGTCCAAAAGTGGAGTAAATAACACCAAGGTAATGGAGATGGAATTGAATGCAGTTTTAGCAATGCTAAAGAACGATAACGCAACAGCTGAAAAATGGTTAAAAGAAGCAACAACTTTAGAAAGTGAAACTTCTTTCAGCTACGGTCCTCCAAACATCGTTAAACCTTCGCATGAATTTTATGGCGAATGGTTATTAGCAAATAATAAAAAAGCAGAGGCAAAAGTCCAATTCGAGAATCAGTTAGAGCGTGCACCCAAAAGATTACTCGCTGAAAAAGGTTTGAAAAAATCAACGATGTAATTTTTCTAACTTAATTTGAAAGACAACCGTTGCGATTTACACTCGGCCTTATTGTTTTTAGGAAAATTGAATTTAAAAAGGCGTTAAAAACAGTTTGCTGTTTGAGCGAAGCGAGTTTCAAACTGTTTAGCTTTTTTAAATTCAATTTTCCGTTAAAAAAAGAATACAGCCTTGATTTTTTTTGCTTCGTTTTTTTTATCAAGAAAAAAAATGAAGAAAGCTCAGTTAAAAGAAATGCTTTCTGTTTTCCAGAAAGCATTTCTTTTTTACTTCTATCTTTGTCTCCAAACCAAAATAAAAAATGTATTTTGTTTGAAGTTCCAATACAATAAAAAATCCCACCATATGTTTTCATAGAAGTTCAAACAAAATGTCCCAAAGCAACTTCAAAACCTTTTTTGAAAAAAAATAAAACTAAAGCATTTTGACACACACCAAATTAATTTTAACAATCATACTATCTCTACTCCTTTCCCTAAATCTTTTTTCCCAAAAAAAAGAAAAGAAAGAAAAAGTACCTATCAAATCTTATAAAAAAATTATCAAATCAAATGCTGTTACCGACGATGGGTTTTTCAAAATCCACAAAGTTGATGATCGTTATTATTTTGAAATTCCTCAAGATCAATTGGATCGAGAGATCCTAGTCGTCAGTCGTTTGTCAGGAACAGGTGAAGGAAGCCGAGGAATCGCTGGAATGAAAGCTCGACCTCAACAAGTCATTCGTTGGCATCGACAAGATGATAAATTATTGCTTCGTTCTGTTTCTTATAATAGTGTGGCCAACGAAACCACTCCAATTTATGAATCTGTTCGGCGAAATAATTTCGAACCAGTAGTCATGTCATTCCCTATCCGAGCATTTGGAAAATACCGTAAAAGCATTGTCATACAAGTTAATGAATTGTTCACAACACACGTTCCATTGATCAGCGCAGCACCATCTTATGGAAGTTATAACTCCTTAGATGAAAATCGAAGCTTCATTGTTAGTATGAAAATTTTTCCAAACAACATGGAAATCAAACATGTACTAACTTATAATTCTCCAGGCAATAGTTCAGGTGCAGTTTCCTATGAAATGAATCAGTCATTTGTTTTGTTGCCAAAAGAACCAATGCAACCTCGCTTCTACGACGAGCGTGTTGGCTATTTTTCCATTAGTCAAACTGATTATGGTTTGGACGAACAAAAAGCGACTAAACGACAATACATCACTCGTTGGCGATTGGAACCAAAAGACATGGATGCTTTCAAAAGAGGCGAACTCGTCGAACCTAAAAAACCCATCGTTTACTACATCGATCCTTCCACTCCTGAAAAATGGAAACCATATCTTAAAGCAGGAGTCGAAGATTGGGCTGTAGCTTTTGAGCAAGCAGGATTTAAAAATGCCATCTTCGTAAAAGATGCACCAACCAAGGAAGAAGATCCTGATTGGACACCCGAAGATGTTCGGAACTCAGTTATTCGATATGTCTCAACTCAACAACAAAATGCAGTCGGCCCTCACGTTCACGATCCTCGGTCAGGAGAGATAATTGAGAGCGATATTTTATGGTATCACAATGTGATGAATATGTTACGCAATTGGTATTTCGTCCAAACTTCGGCAGTCAATCCAGAAGCTCGAAAAGTAAAATTCGATGATGAGGTGATGGGAAAATTGATCCGCTATGTTGCTGCTCATGAAGTTGGTCATACCCTTGGTTTGACACATAACATGGGAGCGAGTTCTGCTTATCCAGTTGACTCTTTGCGTTCTGCCACTTTTACAAATACGATGAGTTTGTCGCCATCAATAATGGATTATGCTCGATTTAATTATGTCGCTCAACCAGAAGACAAAGGCGTTGCACTTTTACCAATCGTAAGTGTTTACGATAAATATGCTATCGAGTGGGGTTATCGTCCAATCCCAAAAGCCAAGAATTCTGAGGAAGAAAATCCAACTTTAAATGATTGGATTTTAGCTCATAATGATGATCCAAAATATCGTTATGGAAAGCAAGTTTATTATTCCATTGATCCCAGTTCGCAAACGGAAGACTTAGGAGACAATGCTATGGTTGCCTCAACTTATGGAATTGAAAACTTAAAAATTGTCGTTCCTAATTTATTAAAATGGACCAATGAGGATGGGAAAAATTATGCGGATCTTGCAGAACTATATTCCAATGTCTTGCGCCAATGGGAACGGTACATGTATCATGTAAAAACGAACATTGGAGGTGTTTATGAAAATCTAAAAACCTACGATCAAGAAGGAGAAGTCTATCAATATGTTCCAAAAGAGAAACAACGAGAAGCAGTCCAATTCTTAAACAAGCAACTTTTCCAAACACCTTATTGGTTAGTTGAAGAAGATATTTTACGTCGAATAGAATCTTCCGGAACAATCAATCGAATTGGAAATTATCAACGAAAAGTTCTCAATGATATCCTCGAACCAAATCGCCTTGCTCGCCTCATCGAGGACGAATCTATGAATGGAGAGAAAGCATATTCCATGATTGAATTATTTGACGATCTTAGATTAAGCATTTGGTCGGAATTACAAAATGGTGATGCTATCGATACTTATCGAAGAAATTTACAGCGAACTCACATTGAAAGAATTGGGACTTTGATGGAAACCCGGCGAGGTGGAAATACCTCCATTCGCTATTTTGATGATGGAAGTTATGGTTACAACGCCATCAATGTAAGTACCTCTGATGTGCGTCCAATGGCTCGTGCAGACTTGAAAAATTTGAAGAAAGAAATCAAAGAAGCGCTACCTCGTTTCAAAGATGAAATGTCAATTTTTCATTTGGAAGATGCCTTAGAGCAGATTGATTTGATGTTGAATCCGAATAAATAATTTTTATTTTTCATTAAAAATCGAAAACATTTTGACTTTCTCGTAGTTTCTACGTTATATTTGCGCCACGTAAATAATATTAAAATCATATTTTATGATATTCTCAACTATGCATCATTGCCGTCATCATCATCACAAGTTCCTCGGGACGAATGGCGACGCTATGAATATAGTTGAATGATTTTTTATCAAATAAAAAATCAAAAATCGGTTGGCCATTTGTTTTGGTCAACCGATTTTTTTTTGCCTATACCGAAGCGCTCCTTCGAAAAAAGATCAATATTAAATTAAGTAGTCATGCAGATAGTAAGGAGCGGGCAGGAATGGCGAAAAACGTGGGTGCGGGTGCCAGCATAGTGGGCTAGCGTTTTTTTCGCCTTGATTTTTGGTTACTTTTCATCTAAGGAAAAGTAACAAACCTTTTCTTTTGAAAGAAGAATTTTATTTAAATCACATAAAGACATTTAGAACCAAAGTATAATTTCAAAATAAATTTTAACCTATAAAAAATGCAATCACCAACTTTAAAAATCGCTATTCAAAAATCAGGTCGTCTCAGCGATGATTCTAAAAAGTTACTCAAAGAGTGTGGGATTAAATTCCAAAATGGAAAAAGCCAACTCGTTGCTCCTGCTACCAATTTCCCCATCGAAATATTATATCTCAGAGTGGCTGATATTCCCCAATACGTTGCGGACGGAATTGCAGACATTGGAATCATTGGAGAAAATGTTTTTTTGGAAAAAAACGAAAATATTGAAAACGCCAAAGCACTCGGTTTCTCCAAATGCAGACTTTCCCTCGCGATTCAAAAATCTGAAACTTACACCGACCTTAGTTTTTTTGAAGGAAAAAAAATCGCCACATCTTACCCAGTTATCCTTTCCAATTTTTTAGAAAAAAACAACATCAAGTCTGAGATTCACAAAATCAGCGGTTCTGTTGAGATTGCTCCAAACATTGGTTTGGCAGATGCCGTATGCGACATCGTGAGCACAGGAAGTACTTTATTATCCAATGGATTAAAAGAGGTAACAACCATTTTAAAATCACAGGCGATCTTAGTTAAAAACAAAAACTTGACAGATGAGAAAGCTGCAATTTTTGAAAAATTACTTTTCCGAATTGATGCCGTTCAAGCTGCACAAGCTTCAAAATATATTTTACTCAATGCTCCAAACGATGTAATTCCTGAAATTATAAAAATACTTCCAGGTGCAAAAAGTCCAACCATTTTACCTTTAGCTTTGGAAGGGTGGAGTTCGCTTCACTCTGTGGTGCAAGAAGAAACATTTTGGGAAGTTATCGACGAATTAAAGCAAAAAGGAGCAGAGGGAATTTTAGTTATTCCTATTGAAAAAATAATCGCATAAAATAATCTTGCAATGAAAATTTACAACAATCCAAATTCACAAACTTGGTCTTCCATCCTCGCCCGACCGACGATGGATACTCAAAGCTTAAATGATACCGTTTCCGAAATTTTACAAAAAGTAAAAAACGAGGGAGATGTTGCATTAGGGTTTTTTAATAAAAAATTCGATCAAGTTGAATTGGAAAACATCGAAGTAATCGAAGAAGAAATTGCAGAAGCTGAAAATCAATTAGATCCAAAATTGAAAAAAGCCATTCAAATAGCTTATCAAAATATCACTAAATTTCACGCTGCACAAATAACAGAAACACTTGAAGTCGAAACTATGCCAGGCGTAAAGTGTTGGCAAAAAAGTGTTGCGATAGAAAAAGTAGGGCTCTATATTCCTGGGGGAACGGCACCGCTTTTTTCAACAATTTTGATGTTGGGTATTCCTGCGAAAGTTGCAGGTTGTAAAGAGATTGTAATGTGTACTCCTCCTCAAAAAGATGGAAAAATAAATGCTGCCATGTTGTATACCGCGAAACTTGTCGGTATCCAAAGTATATTTAAAATTGGTGGTGCACAAGCCATTGGAGCTATGACTTACGGAACAGAAACGGTTCCTCAAGTTTATAAAATCTTTGGTCCAGGTAATCAATTCGTTACGACTGCCAAGCAATTAGTCAGTCAAGAAGGTGTTGCCATTGACATGCCTGCTGGTCCTTCTGAAGTATTAGTCGTTGCTGATGAAACTTGCGAACCGAGTTTTGTAGCAGCTGATTTATTGTCGCAAGCGGAGCATGGTGTTGACAGTCAAGTTGTCTTAGTAACTTTTTCTGAAGAAACTGCAGAAGCAATTTTAACAGAAGCTGAACAACAACTCAAACAACTACCTCGAAGAAAAATAGCTGGCGAAGCATTGGAAAATAGTCCTGTAATTATTTTCAACAATAAAACTTCTGCCATAAAATTGATTAATCGATATGCACCAGAGCATTTAATCATTGCTACAAAAGATGCAGATGATTTTGCTAAAAAAATCATTAACGCAGGTTCTGTTTTTATTGGGAATTTTACGCCTGAGTCTGTTGGTGATTATGCCTCTGGAACGAATCATACTTTACCAACTAATGGTTATGCAAAAAATTACAGCGGTGTCAATTTGGATGCTTTTTCCAAGAAGATAACTTATCAAAAATTAACAGAAGAAGGTTTAAAAAAGCTTGGGCCAACTGTTGAATTAATGGCCGAAGCGGAACAACTCGAAGGCCACAAAAATGCAGTAACCATAAGACTTAACAATATATCTACAAATTCCAAAAAGAGTACTCCTCAAAAACGAGGTGTTAAGGAATTAGTACGACCCAATATTTTAAAAATGTCTGCCTACTCCTCGGCTCGAAGTGAGTTCGAAGGAACAGCAGAAGTGTTTTTAGATGCTAATGAAAATCCTTTTGACAATGGAATGAATCGTTATCCTGATCCTTTACAGAACGAATTAAAAAGTAAAATTAGTGAATGGAAAAATATTCCAAAAGACAATATTTTCTTAGGAAATGGAAGCGATGAAATCATTGGTTTATTAATGCAAACTTTCTGTCAACCAAAGAAAGATAGCGTGGTTATTTTGCCGCCAACTTTTGGCGTTTACGAAGTCGCTGCAACAATTGGAGAAATTGGAATTAAAAAAATTAATCTAGATAAAAAGTTTCAACCGAAGGAAAGTTTGATTTTAAAATCAGCTGATTCGAATGACAAAATCCTTTTTATCTGTTCTCCAAATAATCCAACTGGGAATAGTTTTGATTTTGAAAAAATCGAAAAACTGATTTCTGAATTTGATGGGATTGTTGTTGTCGACGAAGCCTATATCGATTTTTCCAAAAATGAATCTTGTATTTCTCTATTAGAAAAAAATAAAAACCTCATCATCCTTCAGACTTTTTCCAAAGCACTCGGAATGGCCGGAGCGCGATTGGGAATGGCTTTCGCCTCCGAAGAAATTATTAGTTATTTGAACAAAGTAAAGATGCCTTACAACATCAACGAACTTACTCAAAAAACGGCACTCGAAGCATTGGAACAAAAAAATATTTTCAAGCAGCAGATTAAAACCATTTTAGAGCAACGAGCTTTTTTAGAAAATGAGTTGTCTCAATTCGATTTTATAGAAAAAACATATCCTTCTGATGCTAATTTTTTGTTAGTAAAAGTGAGTGAACCTAATGAGTTGTATCAATTTTTAATTTCACGTAAAGTCATTGTTAGAAACCGTTCAACTCAAGCTGGTTGTGAAGGTTGCTTACGCTTCACCATTGGTTTAGAAAAAGAAAATTTACGATTAATTGAAACCCTAAAAGTTTACAAAGCTCAAACTATTTTAAAATGAAAAAAGTACTTTTTATAGATCGTGATGGCACACTTGTCATCGAGCCACCAATAGATTATCAATTGGACTCTTTGGAGAAACTAGAATTTTACCCAAAGGTTTTCCAATATCTTTCTCGCATTGTCGAAGAGATGGATTTCGAATTAGTCATGGTGACAAATCAAGATGGGTTGGGAACAGATTCATTTCCTGAAGAAACATTTCACCCTCCACACAATATGATGATGAAGGCTTTTTCAAACGAAGGAATTGAATTTAAAGAAGTCATCATTGACAAAACTTTCCCTCACGAAAATGCACCAACTCGAAAACCACAAACAGGTTTGCTTACTCAATACATGAATGGTGAGTATGATTTAGAAAATTCATTTGTCATCGGCGATCGATTATCTGACATGCAATTGGCGGTTAACCTTGGAGCAAAAGGAATTTATATCAATGATGCTCAGCCACATTCTGATGTTGATGCACAAAAAAACATTGACTTAGAAAAAGTAAAAAATACGATTGCTCTAACCACAACAGAGTGGAGTGACATTTACATTTTATTGAAAAGTCCACAACGTAAAAGTATTGTTACGAGAACTACCAAAGAAACCGACATCCAA
Organism: uncultured Saprospiraceae bacterium; assembly: GCA_964564545.1. Lineage (GTDB taxonomy): Bacteria > Bacteroidota > Bacteroidia > Chitinophagales > Saprospiraceae > CAJQQY01. The sequence goes on along the minus strand of CAZMBP010000102.1, from coordinate 708 downwards.
ATAAAACTTAACCTTGATGGCGAAGGGAAATCTAAAAACGAAACTGGAATTGGATTTTTCGATCATATGCTAGATCAGTTGGCAAGACACTCTGGATGTGATTTGGAAGTGACTGTCAAAGGTGATTTACACATTGACGAGCACCACACCATTGAAGATACAGCACTTGCTTTAGGTGAAGCATTTGCGGAAGCATTGGGAAATAAAATGGGAATTGAACGCTATGGGTTTTGTTTACCGATGGATGATTGTTTGGCACAAGTGGCAATTGATTTTGGAGGAAGAAGTTGGTTGGTTTGGGAAGCGGAATTCAAACGAGAGATGATTGGTAAAATGCCAACTGAAATGTTTTTTCACTTTTTTAAATCATTTACTGATACGGCAAAATGTAATTTGAATATAAAAGTGGAAGGAGTAAACGAAAATCACAAAATTGAAGCGATTTTTAAAGCATGGGCAAAATCAATAAAAATGGCAAAGAAGCGAGATAAAAATAATCAACAGTTACCTAGTACAAAAGGGGTTTTATAAAATGAAAATAGCAATCATTAATTACAACGCTGGAAATGTTCAATCAGTCAAATTTGCTCTAGAACGCTTAGGTGTAAAAGGATATTTAACAAATAACTTAGAGGATATTTTGAAAGCTGATAAAGTAATTTTTCCAGGAGTAGGTGAAGCAAAATCGACTATGCAGCACTTACGAAA
>CAZMBP010000101.1:0-31426 GCA_964564545.1 uncultured Saprospiraceae bacterium | reverse complement strand
ATTGAAAATAAAAAGCCTCATTCAAATTCTAGGAATATCATTTTTAATATTTATTGGGTTTGTTATTTTGTCAGCTAATAATGGTTGGGATTTCTTTTTTTTCGGTTGGGTAAAATATTTACCATTAGGTGATAAAATGGCTCATTTTATTTTAGTTGGAGGTGTTTCTTTTTTTGTAAATCTATTGTTAGAAGTAAGAATGTTAAAGGTTGGAAAGACTCGACTCTTGTTGGGAAGTTTAATAGTTTTTATTTTTATAACCATGGAGGAGTTTAGTCAGATGTTTTTAATTCGAAGGAATTTTGATCTCATTGATCTGACTGCCAACTATCTAGGGATATTATTATTTGGCCAATTAGCTTTATGGATTTGCCAAAAATATAATATTTTAGAAAAACGAATTTATTAAATCAGAGGTTGATTAGGAATCCGCTAAAAAAATTAAATTCTCTCAATAAAAATAGACCCATCATTTTCCTCCAACATCGCTCGATCACATTTTTTAATTTTGGACAAGTCATCTAGCAATATATTTCCTTTGTATGAAATATAGACTCCATCAGCAAAATGGGCTTCAAAAATTACATAATTGATGTCAGCTTTTGGATAAAAATCAAAATCATATTTTCTCCAATCTTCGTGTCTGACAAATCTAGTTTCAGCTAATAATTGATCTCTTCCACATTTCGATGAACTTCCCCAAATCCTTAATTTTAAGGGCAAATTATATCCAGCATATTTTTTTGTGTAAGATAACATTAAACTGAATTGGTAGCATTCTCCTCTTTTCATCGGTTGACTCAATCGTTGTTCAATGCTTTCCCAAGTTCCATTTTCCCTTGAAATTAAACCCAAATAGGTGTCTCCTTCATGTGCTTCTTTAATCACTCCCCATGGTCCAGGCAACAAATCAGGTGTGGTTCCATCTAGACAATGGTGCCAACCGGTAGGCATGGTAGCATCCTCTGGATTTCCTTCAAAAGAGGAATTGTCAAAATATATTTGACCAGTTAAATCTGAGGTAGGACAGATTAGTATAATTGAGAAAAATAAAAGGACTACTTTTGAAAATGAATACATATAAATATTGCTGTTATTTGATGCAAATATATTGCTTTTGTTCAAAAACGAACCTTAAAAAGTGAAAATTGCAATTTGGTGGGTTTATTTGGTTGAGTTTAACTAAAGATTAAAAACTGATAAGATGTTAAATTCTGAGTCATGTAAAGTACGCTAAGAACGCAAAGTATTCATAATCAATGCTTTAGGTGAAAATTGGAGACTTTGTTAAAGATTGAATCAGTTATAATTCCGACTAAGTTTGTTTGAGAAACAAATAAAAGATTAGCGTAAAACAACCTTGTCTTAACAGGGAACTTATTATTTGAGCGTTACTTATTTTGTTTTCCCTAATATTTCTTACTTTTGCCCTCGAATTATATCCTTTTTCCAAAAACAGAATTGATGTCAAACCCATCGAGAACATATCCTTCTAATAAGAATAATCCAAGTTACATATATGTGATTTTGAGTGTTTCTTTGGTGTTATTTCTTTTAGGTTTTTTTGGACTATTTATATTGCATGCACCCAAGTGGATAGAAGTTTACAAAGAGCAAGTAAATGTAATGGTTGAAATAAAAGAAGGAACTTCTGCAGAGCAAATTAGTGAATTAACCAACTCTTTGGAAAAAGAACCGTATATCAAAAGTGAGTCAGTAAGATTTGTCAGTAAGGAAGAGGTCGCTGAAGAAATGAAGGAAGAATTAGGAGCAGCAGAAAATACTTTAGATGTGATGAATCCTTTCTATGATATGATTCATTTTAACATGGTTGCGAGTTTTATGCAGAGTGATAGCTTGAAAGTCATTCGAGAAAATATCATGAAAAGCGATTTTGTCAAAGATGTTTTTTATCAAGAATTATTAGTTGACCAGATAAATAATAATCTAAAAAAAATTGGCTATGTCGCATTGATTTTAGGTTTCTTTTTTATCATTGTGGCTGTAGTCTTAATTCATAATACCATAAGACTAGCGATGTATTCTAATCGATTTGTAATCAAAAATATGCAACTCGTAGGAGCAACATGGTCTTTTATTACAAAACCATATTTAACCAAAGGAATTCTGAACGGTTTGTGGAGTGGAATAATAGGGATCATTTTATTATTCGTTTTGATTTTTTTAATAAATATTCAATTCCCAGAACTTCGTTTGGATATTTGGTTGGAGGATGTAGTGGGGTTGATATTGGTAATGGTAGGTTTAATTCTTTTGGGTGTTTTTATTTGTTTCACAAGTACATATTTTGTGGTAAATAAATACTTAAAAATGAGACTAGACGATTTATATTAAAAAATGTAAGTTAATTGTTATAGAAAAATAATATTTAAAATATGAGCAAGAGTAAATCAAAGAAAAAAGTAGTTGTTGGTAAGAAAGGAGAAAAAAGTGGAGCTACAAAAGTAGCTGCAACAACGTCTCGAAGAACTAGAACTTCTTCTGTTTCTAACAAGCAACAACAAGCTTTACTTTTTGAAAAACCAAATTTCACTTTTATAATTGGTGGTGCTATTCTGGTCTTTTTAGGAATGATGATGATGCTTGGTGGAGGAATGCCTGATCGAAATACTTGGGATCCTAATATTATCTACTCTCCAAGAATTACAGTAGTTGGACCTATCCTTATTTTATCAGGTTTGATTATGGAAATATATGCTATTTTCAAAAAATAGAAAATTCTTTTTTTAGCAAAATCTTCTTTATCCATTTGGGTAAAGAAGATTTTGTGTTTTATAAAGCGTAATTGTAATTAGCTGATAATCAGTTTTTTATAGTTTGTTTTTTTGTTGTAAAATAATAAAAATAATTCATGAGCGATCTTCTTGAAGCAATCCTTTTAGGTATTATACAAGGGTTAACCGAATTTCTTCCAGTTAGTAGTAGTGGTCATTTAGAGTTAGCCAAAGTCATGTTTGGTTATGATAAATCTGCAGGAGAAAGTATGCTAATGACAGTCATCTTGCATGGGGCAACAGCCTTGAGTACTATTGTCATTTTCCGAAAAGAAATTATAGAAATAATCAAAGGACTTTTTAGTTGGGAAAAGGAACAGGTAGAATTTTCTGGAAAAATTATTTTATCTATGATTCCTGCGGCTGTGGTAGGAGTTCTTTTTGATGAACAAATGGAAGCACTTTTTGATCGACAAATTTTGTTGGTTGGTTTAATGTTAGTGGTTACTGGAGCACTTTTATTTCTAGCTGATCGCGCGAAAAATACCAATAAGAAAGTAAGTTGGAGTAATGCTTTTGTCATCGGCCTTTCCCAAATGGTTGCTATCCTTCCAGGAATTTCTAGATCAGGAGCAACGATTTCTACTTCAGTACTTTTAGGAATTGACCGAACTCGTGCTGCAAAATTTTCATTCTTGATGGTCGTTCCTTTGATTTTAGGAAAAATGGCAAAAGATATTTTAAGTGGTGAAATTTCATATGCACAAGGTGATTTGGTTCCTTTATTAGCTGGTTTTGGAGCTGCGTTTGTGACTGGATTAGTAGCTTGTACTTGGATGATTGCCTTGGTTAAAAAGAGTAAATTATCTTACTTCGCTTATTATTGTTTTGCGGTTGCAGCGATTGCAATTGCTAAAGGATTAGGTTGGTTTTAATTAAAAAATAAATAAATGTCTGAATTTTCTCCTCCATATGATTTTAAAGCTGGAGCTGTTTTATTGGTCAATAAACCATTGACTTGGACATCTTTTGATGTCGTTAATAAACTTAGATATACGATAAAAAAACATCTTGGAGTTAAAAAAATAAAAGTAGGACACGCTGGAACGCTTGATCCATTGGCCACAGGATTGCTAATTATCTGTACAGGAAAATTCACCAAACGACTTGAATCATTCCAAGCTCAAAAGAAAGAATACACAGGTAGTTTTTTATTGGGAAAAACAACACCTTCCTTTGATGCAGAGCAAGAACCAGATGCCACTTATCCAATCGAACACATTACTCCAGAATTATTAGAAAAAGCTAGACAACAATTTGAAGGTGATTTAGAGCAATATCCACCTCAATTTTCAGCGATTAAAGTTGATGGTGTGCCTTTGTATAAAACTGCTCGTAGGGGAGAAAAGATAGAGGTAAAACCTCGTCCAGTTCATATTTTTAAATTTGAAATCGATTCTACAAATTTTCCAACTGTTGATTTTTATGCGGATGTGAGCAAGGGAACTTATATCAGATCCTTAGCTCATGATTTTGGAAAAGCAGTTGATAGTGGGGCATATCTTACAAAATTGGTTCGAACTTCAATTGGAGAATATCAATTAGAAGATGCCTGGGAGTTGGAAGATTTACTTAATCATATTGAAAGTTTAGAATCTATTTACACTAAAGAATAAAAAGAAAGACGCTCACTATAATAATGCAAGCGCCTTTTGGGAATATAACATGCTTAAAAAAAGAATTGCCTACTAAATTAATAGCAGCCAATTCTTGTTTTAAGTTTAAAAGTGAATTTCTCCATCTTTTAAAAGTGTAGTTTTTCCAACTAGCATTGAATCATTTTGAGTAAGGTGGTAGATTTCTACAACATACTCGCCATTCTTCTTCTTGCGTTTTTCATGTTCAAGAACTAATTGAAAATTAGTAGTAGTAGTATCAGCGATTCCCTGTTTTTTAATCACAGGAATATTTAATTCCGTCAAGTTAACTCCCGTAGTGGTTTCTTTGACTTTCAACAATAATTCTCCTTGAGTAATATTTTTAGTGGAAAAGTTCAGTTTGGTAAACCTCCAATTTTTAGCTTTTGATTTTAAGGAATTAATGGCATCCCCGTTTTTCTTTTTTGATAAAATAATATTATTAAAATCGACAGATGCAATTTTTTCAGTTGTAATTTTTGTAGTAGTAGTTACTTCATTTGAGGCAATTACAGATGCAGTTCTATCTTCAGATTTATGTTTTTCTAAAATTTCTATCATGCTTTTTGCCGATTGGTAATTGGTATATTTAGCAATGAAATTTCCTTGTGAATTAAAAACAAGTAGGGTAGGAAGAAATTTAACATTGAAATATGCTTTCATGTTTACTCCATCAAAATCGTCGACATCAACCGAAAGAGACACATAATTTTTTTCTGAAAAATCTTTTACCCTTTCATCTTTAAAAGTAGTCTTTTCCATTTGTCGACACGGCAAACACCATTTCGCTCCAAACTTGATATACAATAATTTACCTTCGAGAGCTGCTTTTTCTTTCGCATGAAAGTAGGATGAGGGAAGTAAATCTGGTGTGATCTTTTTATTCAGGACCAATTTTTGAGCCTCTAGTTTGTGATCTGCAAAAACTGGTTTGGGGGAAACCGTTTTTGTCTTTACAGATCTATCCATAATAGCAGTTTTAGCTATATCAGGATTTTTTGGTTGGTTGATGTGAATTTCTTCTTTATTAGGAATTCCTAATGACTTTAGGTTTTCCTTTATTTCATTAAATGAAATTAAAGAAGGTTGCGGTTGGATAGGATTTGATGAAGGGATTATTACTTGTTGAGTAATATTAGTTTTTGGTTTTATTTCTATTTCGGTAGGTGCTAAAACTAGTTTTTTATTTTCTAAAACTTGAGGTTTTTCGTTTTTATTGATTTGAATCTCTTTTTGCTCCAAATTTGCCAATGGCATTATTGCTTCCGCTTGGGGTTTAAGCTGAGCAATTGAATTTGTACTAATTAGTTTTGTAGAATTTGAATTGTCCATGGTGATGGCCAATAGAATTACAAAGAAAAAAGTACCAGCAAAAACAGATAATATTCTATCTGCTAAATCTAGATGATTAGGTTTTAATAGTTGAATTGAAGTGGACGAATCCGGTACAATAAACGGAAATTGAAAATCCGGTTGTTTGTTTAATCTTACCATGATCACTCGATTGAATTCATTAAAATTGAATTCCCTTCTGGTAAGTACTAGATGTTTTTTTATGTTTAGAAAGTGCTAAAATGGGGATTTAAGTGTGGTTTATCTCGTTGTATGGTAATCAAATATAATTGATAAAAAATGGATTCTACAAAGATTAAACTGTAAAAAACAGATATTCTTTTTTATTAAACAAAAAGAATTGTTAGTCAGGTTTTTATAAATTTTGATTTATTAATATATGAAAAACTGGCAAGATTAAATGTTCAATTTTTTCTGTTTTTGAATCTTGGAGAATCTAATTTGAAAAGAAGGGCTGTCATCGTTAAATCCGATAACAGCCCTTAATCAAAAACAAAATGAATTGAATCAAATCTTATTTTTTATTTTTTTCAGCTTTAAGTTGTTCCTTGCGTTTGATCTTTTGATCATTGTTACTTTCGTAAATAGCGTAATTTTCATATTTCGCTAAATCAGTTTCCGCCCAAATGTCTTTTCCTATATCACACAGCGTAACCATTTCTTTATAGATCAAATTGCCCATATCAACTCTACGTTCTACTGCAATATCACGGTCAGCTACTCGATCTTGTTGAATATTTAAGGCATTTTCGAAAGCTGTGGTCGCATCTACCACTTTATTAATTACATTTTCGTTGACTCCTACATCGCTTAAAAAATCAATTTGTTGTCGAGCAACTCTAGCCACTCGGCGCCCGCAGAATAGGAGCTGAGCATCAGTCATGTCGCCTATTTTAGCAGTTCCGAACTTACGATATCGTCCAGTTCTATTACTGAATTTCATATTGACGCGAGTCATTAAGCTACGAATAGCAGATTTAAGTTTTTCAGATGCTGTATACTTTTTATCAGTTACGATCATTTGATCTCCCACCATTTCATCGTCATCAGGAAGATCTTTGAATTTTTCACAATTATTCTGAAAAGTTTTTAATCGATGTTTATCATAACCATATTTCTCAAATTCCTTTATATCACGTAAGGCGAAGCGGATTCTATCCATACTTTGAAGGTACAAATCTGCGTCGGGAAAGTTATGCATTCTATTTACTGCCTGCTTTTTCATCTGATAATCAATTAGTTAGCAATTATTAATGAAGCAAAGATATAATCATTTTATGCAAAAACAAAAAAATGCATAATAAAAACAATATGGTTTTTATTATTTAAATAAAATACTCATTCAAAATTTTCTTTCTTTGAGTTTGCGGTTCAACGTCAATTGAAATTTACGTCTCAAAAAAAGCAATTATATGATTTTACAAAACTTTTAATGCTTGATTTAAATCCTCAATTAACCAATCAGGATCTTCTAAACCAATATAAAAACGTACTAAATTGAAAGGCATAGTAGTATCCTCTTTTCCAGGTATATTATAAAAACCACAAAAAGGTAATACCAATGATTCGTGACCACCCCAAGAGACAGCTAATGAAAAACGTTTTAATCTGTGGAAAAACGCTTCAGCCTTTTCAAGAGAATCGGTTTTTAAGTAAAGTGAAAATAATCCACCAGCACCATCCATTTGTTTTTTGGCTAAATCATATTGAGGGGAGTTAGGGGAGAAGGGATAATTTACTTTATCTACTTTAGGATGATTTTCTAAAAAGGAAGTTATTTTCATACCGCTTTCATGACTTCTTTTCATTCGTAGTTCTAAGGTTCTTAGTCCTCGAATTACTAGCATGGCATCGCTGGGGGAAATAATAGCTCCCAATGTCATAAACTCAGCGTAGAACATTTTTTCGATAATTTCTTTGCTCGAACAAACCACTCCAACGACCACATCAGAATGCCCATTTAAATATTTTGTCCCTGAGTGAATAACGATATCAATGCCGTGTTCGATTGGTCTTTGGAAAATGGGAGAAGCATAACTATTGTCGATGGCTGTGACTATCTCATGCTTTTTGGCTATAGCTGCACATGCTTTTAAGTCTTGCAAATCAAGTATGATTGAAGTTGGACTTTCTAAAAATAAAAGGGTAGTGTTAGGCTGAATGGCAGCTTCGATCTCCTCTAAATTAGTTCCGTCAACAAAAGTGTGAGTCACACCAAACTTTGGAAGATACTCGGTTAACATTTTAAAAGTCCAGGAGTAAGAATTATTGACACAAACCACATGAGCACCCTCATGAACTTGACTCAAGATTGCCATGGCATTAGCACTCGCACCACTTCCAAAAACTAAACAATCTTCTGCTTTTTCAAGAGCTGCAAGTTTTTTTCTTAAGATTGCCACCGTTGGATTATTTCCACGAGTGTACAATGTAGAACCCATTTCGTCAGCAAAGGCATTTCTAAATGCTTCTAAATTGTCAAATACAAAATTACTGCTTTGAATAATTGGAGGGGAAACAGAATTAAAATAATCCTTTCGATTTTCGCCTAAATGGTAAAGAATATCACTTAAATGCATGATTGTTTTGGTTTGACGTTTTATAAAGCTGTAAATTAAAATCTATTTAGATGAAAATTTCTCCAATTAAATAGGTTTTTGCTTGTCCAGATAATTCAACTCGATCATTTAAATATTTACAATCCAAGTGACCTTTTCTTTTAGATAATTGGATTGCAGTCATTTCAGTCTTTCCTAATTCATTGGCCCAATATGGAATCATGGAAGTGTGAGCGGATCCAGTAGTTGGGTCTTCATCCACTCCAGCTTGTGGAAAGAAGCACCTTGAAACGAAATCTGAATTTTCTCCTGGAGCAGTTACAATGGTTCCTCGACTATCTAATTTCCCTAAAATTTTAAAATCTGGTTGGATGGATTCGACAGTAGCTTGATTTTCGACTATTGCCATAAAATCAGTTTTCCCTCGATAAACTTCTAATGGTGTAATTCCCAAACCTTTAATTAAATCGGCTGGAGCTTCCACTTTTTCCAAAATATCAGTTGGGAAATTCATCGTGTAAAATGCTTCCTCTTTTCTTACTTTCAATTCACCACTACGAGGAGAACTGAAAATGATTTCATTTTTTGTATACCCTGTGGAGAAAATTACATGAGCTGAAGCAAGAGTGGCATGTCCACATAAGTCAACTTCAGTTGTTGGTGTAAACCACCGAAGTTCAAAATGATTTTCTCTTGGAACATAAAAAGCAGTTTCTGCTAAGTTATTTTCCATCGCAATATTTTGCATTAAATCATCTGAAAGCCAACTTTCGAGTGGACAAACTGCGGCAGGATTCCCGCCAAATATATTTTCTGTAAAAGCATCAACTTGATAAATGGTTTGAGTCTTTTTCATATTTGGAAGGATTTATTTAATTCGTTTGACGTTTGACGTTTGACGTTTGACGGTCACTTAAATAATTTTAATTAGAATAAATTTTACTTTTTATTTAAACGCCGAATTGAGTGAGGTGATGATCAAGGTGTTTTGAAAACATGGTGTTCCATTCATTTTCGGTTAAGGCACCAAAAGAATGAGATTCTTTTCCCTCGAAATGTGTTCCACCTAAATTTTGAACCTTATTAATATAGTCGATTAACTTTTTCTTTTCAGTTTCAAAATCTCTTTTGTCTGCAATAAGAAATTCAGGAGCAGTTCTTCCATTCTTAGGATATGGTTTTGAACCAACAACTGCATTTTTTACAAACATCTTTAACATGAATTTTTTAAAACTTCCAGGCTTTGTGAATTGATCAGTTAAACTCATGTCGTAGGCAACATTGCAATGAGCTAACATTTGAGCAACATTCATTTTCCCCCATTGAGGTGAAGTTTTGGGAGTCAATTTGTTAATTCTGTCGATGGTTGTTTGAGCACCTTTTGAAGTGAAGAGGTTTTGCATTTCAATATATTTAAAAAAGCGGTGTTAGGTCTCACGCAGACCCAACACCGCTTATGATAGAATAATTTTTTATTCAGCTATGATCACATATTTATTCTTCTTTCCATTTTCCACCATCAAATACTTTCCATGCATCAATGATTCAGTAGAAATATTAGTCTCATGGCTACCTATTTTATCTTTATTTACTGAGATGGAATTACCTTTAATTGCTCTTCGAGCTTCACCATTGGAATTAAGGATACCCGTATGTTCAGTTAACAATTGAATGATATTCAACCCTGAATCAAAAGTTTCTTTTTTGATATTAAAACAAGGAATCTCCTGAGAAACGGTATCTAAAGATCCTGCATCCATTGCCATTAAGGTAGCCTTGTCTGCTTTCTTAAAAAGGAGATTGGAAACATTTTGAGCTGCATCATGCGCTTCTTGACCATGAACTCGAATAGTTAATTCTTCCGCCAAAAGTCGTTTTGCCTCTCTTGGATTTTCTGCTAATTCAGTTTCTCTAGCTTCGATTTCTTCATGAGACTTCAAAGTAAAGTATCGAGTGAATTTAGCAATATCACGATCATCAGCATTGATCCAAAATTGGTAGAATTTGTACGGAGAAGTTTTAGCAGCATCCAACCAAATATTTCCTTCTTCTGATTTTCCGAATTTTTTTCCATCAGATTTTGTCAAAAGGGGAGTCGTAACTGCGTAAGCTTTCGCACTCAAATTTCTTCTAATAAATTCAGTTCCAGAGGTAATATTTCCCCATTGGTCAGAACCTCCCATTTGCAAAGTCACATCGTCCTCTTCGTACAATTTTTGGAAATCGTAGGATTGCAATAATTGGTAGCTAAATTCAGTAAAAGACAAACCAGTTTCTAATCTATTTTTAACTGAATCTTTTGACATCATATAATTGACCGTCAAAGTTTTTCCAACATCTCGAAGGAAATCCAACACATTCATTTCTTTATAAAAATCAATATTATTTCTCATGATAGCTGAATTTTCGCCACAATCGAAATCTAAGAATTTATAGAAATTTGCTTTTTGAGATTCAAGGTTTTTATCCAACTCATCAAATGATTTTAAAACCCGCTCTTTGTCTTTTCCTGATGGATCGCCAATTCGACCAGTTGCTCCACCCATTAAAACCACCGGTTTACCACCAGATACTTGGAATAATTTTAAAATCTGAATTTGGACAAAATTACCCAAAGTTAATGCAGGAGCTGTAGGATCAAATCCAATATAACCTGCTCTCATTTTTTCAGTTAAATGTTCTTCGACTCCGGGGGTAAAGTCTTGAAGCATGCCCCGCCATTTAAGTTCTTCGATAAAATTCATTGTAATTATTAATTTGCAATTTTTGAAGCGCTAATTTAGGAAAACTATGTCAATAACGTTGGAATAATTCAAAGCTATTTCTAACATATTAGTAGGTGATATGGATGATTTATGCAGGTTTTAGATAAATCGTTCCCTTAATAAAGAATGATATTGAATTATTTATTTTTGATGAAATATTTTTTTACCATTGCGGTTAAATGATTGGAGTTATTTAAGAATGTTTGCTGTAATCGAGCTGGAAGGCTTGTGAATATTGACGAAGCTCTTTTTGAGATTCAACGCCTTAGGGTTGGGACGATAAAAAGCTGAAGTTCAATATTCAAAATGCTTTCAGCGCAGGTCAGCGAAACATTCTTAAACAACTTCAATGTAAAAGTATTACTTTTAGAAGTTCATCCAATCCATAAAATTTGAATTTAGAATATTTCATAGCTACACGTGTTTCCAAATCAGGAAGTCAATCTTTTTCTAGGTTGATTATTAGAATTGCTATTGTTGCAATTGCTTTGAGTGTGGCCGTGATGATTGTTGCAACTGCCTTGATTCGAGGATTCAAAAGTGAAATTAGCAATAAGATCTTTGGCTTTTGGGGGCATGTTCAAATTACAGATACCAGTACAGCTTATTTAACTGATGACGAAGTTGCTGTTGACGTGAATCAAGATTTTTATCCCTCGCTAGATACAATTGGGCCAATTGATTATTTAGAATATAAAAAATTGTTCGGTTATGAATTTGAAGATTGGAAAGTAGAAAAACGAACAAAAGGAGGAATCCGACACATTCAAGTTTTCGCCAATCGTCCTGGAGTCATTAAAACAAAAAAGGAAATTGAAGGAATCATCACCAAAGGAATCGGAAAAGATTTTGATTGGCAATATCTGGAGAAATTCTTAGTAGAAGGAAAACCCTTAAACTTGCAAGACTCGGTGATGTCTCGTGAAATTATCATTTCAGAACATACCGCCAATCGACTTAATTTAAAAATAGGAGACACCTTTACCATTTACTATATTAAAAAAGGAAGTCAAGCCCCAAGGAAATTTAAACTAGCGGGAATCTATAGAACAGGTTTAGCTGAATATGATAAAGTGATTGCTATTGTTGATATTCGTCAAATCCAAAATTTGCGAGGTTGGTCTGAGGATGAAGTAGGTGGCTTTGAAGTCTTCCTAGATAATATTGATGATTTAGAACCGCTGACGGAACATATATATTTAGATATATTACCTGCTAATCTATTTGCTCAATCGATAAAGGATAGAAATCGAAGTATTTTCGATTGGTTGGAATTGACCAATACCAATGAGAGAGTTCTGATTGCTTTAATGATGTTGGTGGCGATTATAAATATGATGACTGCCTTGTTAATATTAATTTTAGAGCGAACCAATATGATTGGGATCCTAAAAGCTTTAGGTCAAACTAATTGGAATATCAGAAAAATATTTTTGTATTATGCTTCCTACATTATTGTGATTGGATTACTTTGGGGAAATGGAATAGGATTGCTAATTTGTTTCTTACAGGATAAGTTTAAGTTTTTTAAACTATCAGAAGAAGATTATTATTTGTCATATGCACCGATAGAAATTAATTGGTGGGTGGTGATTGCATTAAATGTAGGGACATTATTGGTTACCTTAATATTCTTAATCATACCTTCTTATATGGTAACAAGGATATCTCCTGTTAAAGCCATTCGATTTAAATGATTATTTTTTAATCAAAAAATCACCTTTTCATTATATTTTTCCTCTAAAAAAAACTAATTTTATATTCTATAGCAAAACATTCCTTTTAAGATTTTTCTTAAAAAATCTAATCTACATACAACCGTTTTTTTTCCTTTATCGAATATTATAATTGATTCTCAAGACTGATCGTAAGAAAGAATTTTCATTCTTCTAATGGAATGAATTTTGTATGTCATGAATTAATAATATGTGAGAATAAAAAAATGAGTCAAAATCCTACAACCTATCTAACATCTCTTCTTTTCGTTTTTATGCTAATGTCATTTGACGGAGTAAAGAATAATTTTGTATTTGATGATTTTTCAGTAGATGAAAAAGAAATCAAGGTTTACAATATTGAAAATCTAAACTCAAAAGGTTTAGATTTTTGTGCTGTTCCATATCGAAATGGAATCGTTTTTACTTCATCTAGAAATAAGGAAGACGGGAGCGGTTTAAAAAATGTGTTCAACAATAATTATTTCGATTTATACTACTCTGAAAAAATAGGAGACGATACTTTCCGTGATCCTCAAAAATTAAAAGGAAAAATCAATGGCGATTTGCATGATGGAACTGCGACATTTAATGAAGTAGGAGATATGATGTATTTCACTCGGAATAATGAAAGGTCGAGTGGACTTATTTCATTAAAAATTTATTCAGCGGAAGGCATCGAAGGGCATTGGATCAACCTTAAAGAATTACCTTTTAATAGTAAGAAATTTTCTACTTGTCATCCAACCCTTTCTAAAGATGGAAAGATATTATATTTTGCGTCAGATCGTCCAGGGGGGTATGGTGGAATGGATATTTATAAATCTATATTAGAAAATGGAGAATGGGGAGAAGCACAAAATTTAGGTGTCAATGTTAATGGTGAAGGCAATGAATTATTTCCTTATATCAATGAAGGTGGTCATTTGTTTTTTTCCTCCGACGGTTATATGTCTATGGGGCGGCTTGATATTTTCCTTTCAAAAAAAGATGGAAGAGGTTTCAAACGAAGACAAAATGTAGGCGAACCATTTAATACTTTAGCAGACGATTTTGGTTTTTATATTGATAAAACTGGAGAGCATGGATACTTGTCTTCTAATAGACAAGGTGGCAAAGGAAATGACGATGTTTATGGATGGAAACTAGTAGATAAGAAAATTTCTAAAACAATAATAGTAGTAGACGAAGCAACAGGTGAAAAGATTGATGAGGCGGAAGTTTCGATAGATAGTGAAAAGAAAACATGGAATAGGAACATTTTAAAAACCGTAGATTCCGGGAAGTATGAATATGAAGTTCAAAATTCTAATGAATATTTTTTGAATATTGAAAAGGAGGGATACGAAGAATATTCTGCAGTATTGGCTAAGGAAATAATTTATGATGAAAAGGAAACTATCATCCCATTAAGTAGAAGGAAACTTTCCTTATTCTCAGGAAAAGTGCAAGAACAAGTTTTTCATAAAGCAATGGAAAATGTTGAAATTGAGCTATTAAATGAGTGTGATGGAAGAGTGCAACTTGAAAAATCAAGTAAAGATGGGAGCTTTGGTTTTACGATAATGTGTGGTTGTGAATATATTATCATTGCCAAAAAAGAGGGATTTATGACTAAGACTAAAATTATCTCCAAAGAATTAAATCCATGTCAATCGACTCAATTAATTGAAGGAATCATCGAATTACGACCCGTTCCAAATAGTAATTATCCTCGAGCAAGTATTTTTGATGAGTAAAACGACTCTCCGAGTCGTTTCAAGTTTTACGATTTACAAATTGGAAAATTGTTTGACGATAAACAACTCGGAGTGTCCTACTACACAATCAATAAACCGTTTTCTCGCAATGCTTCCCAAATTGGGGAAGCTAATAGTTCTTCAAATTTACCTAATTTATTTTTTTCAAAACTAGCTTCTAATTCATTAAATTTAAGAACAGATCCTGACTTCGGATTAGCTTGTAAAAGTATTGATGCAATCCATTCTGCCAGCGGTTTTTCTGTTTCAAAACCCCATTCATTTTTCTTATTAAAAAATACTAACTCTCCAAATTCTTCCCCTTGATCTTCGAAAATAGAAATTGTAGGAGTATTGTTATTCCAAATGACTAGATCGGTTGGGCGAAATTTATTTTTGGAAAAACCACGTAAACTATTTTCAATAAAATCGTCTTCAACACTTGTAGAAGGAGTTTCAAAATCAAACCAATCATTAACTGGAAAGTCTAATCCAACTCCATTCATATAATTAAATAAGGATCGTTTCAAACCTTCTGAAAACAAAGTATGTTCTGCTCCAAGTGGATCGTCATGAACCAAATCATTATCTGCAAATCCTCCAAAAATTGGGCCGACCATTTCAACTTCAAATTCTTTTGGAGCAAGACCTACAGGGCTATGAGCAGTCATCGCGAATTGGTGCCAAAACCCAGATTGGATAACTCCTTCCATAAACATCTGACGAACCATTTCTAAAGAATCAATGGTTTCTTGTACCGTTTGAGTTGGAAAACCATACATTAAATAAGCGTGAACCATAATTCCCGCTTCGGTAAATGCATCAGCTACTCTTGCCACTTGAGCAACAGTAACTCCTTTTTTCATTTTATTTAAAAGTCGATCCGAAGCCACCTCTAATCCTCCTGAAACAGCGATGCAGCCAGATGCTTTTAATAATTTACACAGGTCAGGGGAGAAGCTTTTTTCAAAGCGAATATTTGTCCACCAAACTACCGTCAAGTTTCGTCTAAGAATTTCAATGGCTAAATCTCTCATCAAGGCAGGCGGAGCAGCTTCGTCCACAAAGTGAAATCCATTTTGTCCAGTTTGCTTTATAATTGTTTCGATTCTATCGCAAAGCAATTCAGCCGTTACAGGTTCATACCTTTTTATATAATCCAAAGTCACATCACAAAAAGTACATTTCCCCCAGTAGCATCCGTGAGCCAAAGTCAATTTGTTCCATCGACCATCACTCCAAAGTCGATGCATTGGGTTGATAATTTCAATGACAGAAAGATATTTATCTAAATGAAAATCTGAATAGTCAGGAGTTCCAGTTTCTCTTTGAGGAATATCTAGTTCTGTAGAAGTATTATGATAGCAAACAACTCCATTGGTTTTAGCAAAAATTCTTTTTAGTTCTGCTTTCGTTTTTTTTCCTTTCAAAAAATCTAGTAACAAAAGGAGAGGAGCTTCACCATCGTCAAGACTTATGAAATCTAGATAATCAAAAATCCGTTCATCAGTAAGGCTACGTAATTCAGTATTCGCATAACCACCACCTAAAATTATTGAAATGTCTGGATAATGTTTTTTGATAAATTGACCACATTTTAAAGCAGCAAAAAGATTTCCAGGGAAAGGAACAGATAGACCAATTACAGAGGGTTTTTCTTTTTTAATTTTTTCTTCTAAAAGTTGAAGAAGTATTTTAGAAATTATAGATTCAGGAGAAAGGAGTGCTTCTTCCATTTCATCGAATGATGATAAAGATTGAGATAATCTTTCCGCATATCTACTAAATCCAAAATACGGGTCAATTGTCTCTTTTATCAAATCACCCAAGTCCTCCAAGTATAAAGTCGCCAAATGTCGAGCTTTGTCTTGAATACCCATCGAACCAAAAGCCAAATCTAAATCATCTAATTCTTCAAAACGATTAGCCTCTGGTAAATAACTTCGATCGCAAATACTATGAGCTAACGTAGGATTTTTATTTTGTAAAAATAAGATGACAGGGTCGATGGTTTTTAAATATTCGTCTTGAAGGGAGAATATTCTAAAAGAATTGTCAGAAAGTTCAGTTGTATCAGTATCAACTTGAGCAAAAACTTCTTGTAAACTTTTAGAAGAAAATAATTTCAAGATCACTTCTATACCTAAATCTACTTGATATGCATCAATCTTATGAGTATTCAAAAAACCTTTTAAATAAGCCGTAGCAGGGTAGGGCGTATTTAATTGGGTAAAAGGAGGAGTAACTAGTAATATTTTTTGGTTCATAACAATAAACTTACAAGAATATTTTGCCCTTAATGAAGCGAAATCCAAAACATAATTGACATAAAGATTAAAGCTAGCTTAGATTTAGATAGAATCAAAAAACCAA
The DNA here is from genome assembly GCA_964564545.1 of uncultured Saprospiraceae bacterium. Classification (GTDB taxonomy): domain Bacteria; phylum Bacteroidota; class Bacteroidia; order Chitinophagales; family Saprospiraceae; genus CAJQQY01. The sequence goes on along the minus strand of CAZMBP010000101.1, from coordinate 14,491 downwards.
CATATTTTTTTCAAAAAAAAGTTAAATAATTTTAAATACGATTTGACTTTTTGTGAAAAAATATTCTATATTTGCACCGCTTTAGGAAATAACAAACGTGTTATTACTTATCTTTTAGCAAAAAAGCGAAAGTAGCTCAGCTGGTAGAGCACGACCTTGCCAAGGTCGGGGTCGCGAGTTCGAATCTCGTCTTTCGCTCCAAGCCTTCAAAAAGTGAAGGCTATTTTTTTGAAGCAATGAATTAGAAGAGGCTTTCTTCATTCCAAATGATTCATGTTTCATTAAGTTGCCCGAGTGGTGGAATTGGTAGACACGCCGGACTTAAAATCCTGTGCTCTTCGGGGCGTGCGGGTTCAAGTCCCGCCTCGGGTACAAACTATGTAGTTAAACCGCTGATAATCAACAGATTACAGCGGTTTTTTTATTTATGGTACCCTCTAGGAAACAAAGCTCACACATTATAAAATGTGGGTTTTTCCTAATACAACATATTAATAGAAAACACTATGGGATATTTAGAAAACTAATATTTACAATATTAGTAAACAAGAAAGGAAATGCAGATACCATTGAAAAGGATTCAATGGGTAGAGTTTCATGAATATCCAATATCTCATCCCAAAAAAGTGAAAGTTGAATTGTTTGAAATCTACTCCCAAGGATTAAGATTGAGGCATCAAATATTTGTTCAAAACAGCCCACCTTCTTATTGAGGGCTGTTTTGAACAAATATGTTTTGAGAAATGACCTTCAACAGGCTTTTATTTTTTTGAATAAAAAAATTGATGGTTGTCCTAAAATGTTAAAAAGCATACATAGTAATTCTTTTTTATCAAAGGTGCCACCATGAAGGCTTAACATCCAGAAACTCTTACTATTATTATTTCTTAATTGCTTGTGGAGGAGCCAATGCTTTGATGTGAGCATAATATTTTACGTAACCATCAATTCCTTGAATAAGTCCCTCTATTTCACTTTTCATAACCTTTATTCCTTTTACATCGAATTCATGTCCCTCTGAAGAAATGGCTTTGACTGGATACTTTTTGCTATCTGCCCCCAAAACATAAATAGGAATCACATTTCCCTTTTTTTCTCCTCCTATGACTTCAAATGATTCACCATTAGTCGTTTTTGCTTTTATTTCATACAGCCGTCCATATTCGTCAATTCCACTTAAAACAACTCCATTATCATTTTTTACAAATTTGATAAAAATATCAAATGAAGCTTCAGCTCTGACATTCATTAGATAAGGATATTTTCCAGGCATCAAAGCTTTTATGGCGTATTCCTTTCCCTTTTTATTAATAGCAACAACACTCAGGCTTTGTCCATCATCGGTAGAAGCAGAAATTTCCCATTGGTTGTCTATATCTCCTACATCGATAGTTGGAAATGCTTTTAAATGTGCGAGTATTTTAGCATTACCTACTTCCATTTCAACATTATCTAACATGAATTTTACTCCTTTAACATTTCTCTCTACACCTTCCGGAGAAATGGCCTTCAAAGGAATGTAATCTCCTTCCGCTGTGACGGCAGCTACATTTATAGTATTACCATCTCTAGTTACTCCTTTCACATCCAATATATTTCCCATGGAATCTTCGGCTTTGACTTTCAAAATATTACCGGTTTCTGTTATTCCTTTGACTGGAATTAAAATGTCGTCTGTTCGCACGAGCTTTACTGAAATTATTTTGCCATTGTGGACACCTTTGACATCCATAAAGTGATCGTTCCCATCTGCGTAAATTGCAAATACAGGCACAGTTGTGCCATCTTCTAAATATACATTTACAGGTAATGCTTCCCCTTTTTTGGTAACCGCTTTTACTGCCCATGTTGAGTTTTGTGCCAATACACAAAATGGTAATAGAATCATCAAGATTAAAAGTAGGTTTATACGTTTCATAATATTGGTTTAATTATCAATTAAATAATCAATAATACCATTTATAATAACTGTAGAAAATGATCTTCGTCAATAGATCTATTGATAAAAATCACTATAAATTCTCTTCTTTGAAATTTTTATTAATACTTACAATAAGGATAATTTTGGATGAATGGTATATCGGCAGTTTGTAAAAAAAAACTCCGTCCTATATTTTACTATTTGAATTATTTACTAAAAGTTTAAAAGCAGACTCCAACTCATTCACACCTGCAGCTTCAGCATTTCTGAAAATATAATCCATTTGAATTTTTATATTTTGTTTACTACTCTTATTGCCCATGTATTGCGGCTTGTGTTGAAACTGATTGGCTTCTTGATATAGGGTAGGAGCTTTTTTTAATACTGGTAGACGTGTCGCTTTTGTAGTAGTGCATTTATTGTTTTAAGAATCTTCCTACAAAAAGACGCTCACCTGAAGTAATTTTTAAATTGTAAATTCCTATTGCCAAATCTTCTATCTGAATTGGTTGTCCATTATATAAACTATAGTACTTGACTAAACTTCCTCCAGTGTCAAATAAACTTAATTCCATCTGTTCAGTTTGAGGTTCAGGAAACTGAATATTAAAAGAGGTAGTTACAGGATTTGGGAATACCTGAATTTCTAAAACATTTTTTTTAGGAATAAATACTGAAGTGATATCTGTATTTTCATACCATGCTAATTTATTATCACCTGAGGAAGCTGACAAAACATCCATATCACCATCTCCATCAAGGTCAGAAGCAAAGACTGACCTTGCTCCATCTGCCTCCATTGTGATTATGTTTTCAGAACTAAAATTACCACCACCCATATTTTCAAACCAGGCTACTTTATCCTCACCTCCTAAAGCACACAAGACATCCAGATCATTATCACCATCCAAATCTGTGGCATAAACAGCACTAGCTGAATTAGAATTACTAGGAGAAGAGATAATGTTTTGATTGCTAAAAGTCCCATTTCCCATGTTTTCATACCACGCTATTTTATGATCACTTGATGATGCAGATAGTACATCCATATCCCCATCGCCATCTAGATCCGCAGCATATACAGCTTTGGCAAAATCTGTCTCAGTCGAGATAATATTTTGATTGCTAAAAGTCCCGTTGCCCAAGTTTTCATACCACGCTATTTTATCATCTCCTGAGGAAGCCGAAAGTACATCCATATCCCCATCACCATCTAAATCTGCAGCATAGACGAATACAGCTGCATCAGCTTCAGTTGAGATAATTTTTTGAGTACTAAAAGTACCTGTTCCCAAATTTTCATACCATGCTATTTTATCATCAAATGCTGATGCCGAAAGTACATCTATATCCCCATCACCATCTAAATCTGTTGCGAAAACTGATCTTACAAAATCACCTTCAGTCGAAATTATAATTTGATTACTAAAACTTCCATCACCGTTATTCTCATACCAAGCTAATTTATCATCACCCTCAGAAGCAGACAAAACATCTAAATCTCCATCACCATCCAAATCTGTGGCAAAGACTGATATCGCAAAATCAGCTTCTGTTGTGATTACGTTTTGAGTACTAAAATTCCCATTGCCTAAATTTTCATACCAGGCTATTTTATCGTCACCTCCCGTCGCCGAAAGCACATCAATATCACCATCACCATCTCAATCTGCAGCATAAACGGAAGCAGGACGGCAATTATCACAAGGATCGAAAAAGAGATTCTGAGACCCAAACTGGGCATTTGAAAAGTTTGAGAAAAAAGGAAGCATCAAGAAACATAGAAGTACAGCTTTTGGAAAATTAGATAAGGACTTGTTTGTTAAAGAATAATTCACGGTTTTTATTTTTTAAAAATTAAAGAACTAGTTGAAAAAATCAGCGGTAGAGAAATTACTATTAAACTTTCTAATTGAACTTAAAATCATTTATTCATACTTCTGTAAATATGATGTTTTGAAAACCTTAGCGAAATAGATTCAAGTCTCCTCAGATATATTAATAACCCTAATCATCTATTACTGTTTAAAGTTTTTTTGTTTTTGCTTTTTTCATAATAAAAAAAGGCTTGAAATTATAAGAAAACAGAATGATGAGAAATTTCATTACTCCATATTGACTATAATCAGTTCAAAATAATCTAATATTTTAAAAAATTGTAATGTTAAATTGATTATTCCAATTTGATTAAAAACTTAAATTAATTCCTTAAATCAAAAATCAAAAACATGAAATTTATAAAATATTTATTCTTCGTAATGGTGGTTTTTTCTTTGATCTTGTCATCATGTTCAGGTGGTTCAGATAAACAAACAGAAGATGTTCCGAAAGAAAAACTTACGACAAAAGATGGTGAAACCAAAGATGCTCCCACTAATATGAAGGAAGCAATGAAAGATATGGAAAAGGCAATTAAAAAAATAGAGAATTCTGAGCGAGTAGAACCTGTTAATTTTAGAGAATTGAAAAAACTATTGCCGGAAGAGTTTGCTAATTTAAAAAGAAAATCTATTTCAGGGGAATCTTCTGGTGCTATGGGAATGAAAGTTTCTATGGCTGAAGCAACCTATGTAATGGAAAAAAACGATTCAAGAATTGATGTTGATATCGTTGATACAGGAGGTATAGGTTTTGGTGGTGTAGGAATGGCTATGGCAGCCTGGGCAATGATGGATATAGATAAAGAGGATGATAATGGTTATGAACGTTCAATTATGTTAGATGGTAATAAAGCATTTGAACAATATAAATACAATAGCAAATTCGGAGAAATAGCTGTTTTAGTTGAAGGTCGTTTTGTAGTAACTTTTAGTGCAAGTGGACTTGAAATGAAAGAATTGAAAAGCATCGTTAAAACCTTTGATTTTAAAGCTTTAAAGAGAATGGTATAATTTGATGTAAGTATTATTTAAAAGTCTAACAGGATTTTCCCTTTTTTAAGACTTGCTGATTTTTACTTCCATAACGGTAAATAGTAATACCCTTTGCACCGGATTTCCAGGCAGTCAAAAATGCAGCTTCAACATCTTCATGAGTTGCAGATGAAGGGAAGTTAATAGTTTTGGAAACAGCATTATCGGTATGTTTTTGAAAAGCGGTTAAATGTTGAATATGATATTGCCAAGGAATATCAAGGCTTGTTTTAAACAATTTTTTAAGTTTTTTAGGAATATAATTTATATTTTCTAGTGTGCCTGACTTGAAAACTTCCTCTTTTATTTTTTCTGTCCACAAGTTTTCCTTTTTCATTTTTTGTAAAAAAAAACGATTAACTTCTTGTTGCATTTTGTTTTCCAAAATTCCAATGCGTTGGTAGGCCAAAGCAAAAAGTGGTTCGATGGAAGAAGAAGTATTGGCAATTATTGAAATTGTTCCAGTTGGTGCAATCGTTGTTCGAGTAGCATTTCTGATTGTTTTTTTGGGGAAGAAAATGCTTTGATTCCAAGCTGGAAAAACACCTTTTTCTTCTCCTAACTTTAATGATGCCTTCAAGCTTTTCTTAGAAATAAATTTCATTAATTGGTTCCCTAGTTTCACCGCCTTCTTTGACGCATAAGGAATTTCTAATAAAACTAATAACTCCGCCCAACCCATAATGCCCAATCCAATTTTCCGAGTTTGGAGGGTTTTTTCTTTTACAATTTTCAGCGGATAATGATTTACATCAATTACATTATCCAAAAAACGAATGGCTATTCCGATCGTCTTTTCCAATTTATTCCAATCTAAAACATTCATCCCACTTTCAGTTTTAATCATGTTGGAAAGATTGATCGAACCCAGATTACAACTTTCATAATTTCTCAAAGGCATTTCTCCACAAGGGTTGGTACAATTTAATTTTTCCAAATTAGGAGTTGGGTTAAATCGGTTGATCGTATCTGAAAAAATTAATCCAGGATCTCCAGTTTGCCATGCTTGGTCAATAATACTTTTCCATAATCGCTCAGCTTTTACTTTTTTGATTACTTTACTAGTCCTTGGATTGATCAATTTCCAATTTTCATTTTTCTCCAAAGCATGGAAAAACGCGTCCGGAATATTTATGGAAATATTAAAATTACGAAGTACTTTTTTATCTGATTTTGTAGCAATAAATTCTTCAATATCAGGATGATCAATATCAAGGATTCCCATGTTTGCGCCTCTTCTTTTTCCACCGAGTTTTATATGTTCAGTAGCTGCATTGAAAACTTTCATAAATGAAACTGCCCCTGAAGAAGTACCTCCTGTAGAAGATAGGATGTCTCCTTTAGGGCGAAGATTTGAAAAATTGAATCCCGTTCCTCCTCCACTTTGTTGAACTAATGCGGCTTCTTTTAAAGTTTGAAAAATCTGATCTAAACTGTCTTTGATTGGAAGGACAAAACAAGCACTCAATTGACCTTTGGGCTGTCCTGCATTCATCAGCGTTGGGGAATTTGGTAAAAAATCCAGCGCACTCATTGTTTTATAAAATTCCATATTCCAATGATTTACAAATTTAGAATTTCCAAAATTCAATTCCGCTTTTGATATAGCCTTAGCGACTCTTTGAAACATTTCATTGGGGGGTTCGATAATTTTTCCTTTTGAATTTTTTAAAAGATATCGAGCTTCCAAAACTTCTGTAGCATTTTTGGAAAGATTTAAGTCAGAGTAGGGTGGTGTAATTGAATTTTTCAAAAAAATAATAATTTAATGAAGATGTAAGTATATTGTTATTTTTTAAGAAGGATAGAGTTTCAGAGAACTGGAATTCATGTTGACTTTGAGGAAATATAGTTGACTCATTTGTTTTTTGAAATCATAAAAACACGAATGGGAATCCTTAGTTAAAAAGATTCCCACTCCATTTTACAATATTTTGTAATACTGTAAAATGCCAAGTTACAGTTATTGAGGTTTCATTTTTACAAAAAAATCCGAAGAATTTAATTGCTCTAATTCTGATCAAGTTGTCAGTTTAATCTTCCCAAGATTGCGTATTGATAACGCAATAAATTTCAGATTTCAATGTCAAATTAATCTAGCTGTCATTCCAGCATACCGTTTATCTCTCACTTGATATTTTAAAGATACAGTAGTACCTTTTTATTTTCAATGACTTTTATCAAATTAAAAATGATTTTTGTTACTTATTTATATCTTCAATTTCAAAAGCTATTTTCTAGTCTATACAGTACTCATTAGAATTAGAAGTAGTATTAAAATATCTTGTATCAAAAACGATAAAAGGCATTAAGTTTTACATAAGGCATAGGCATTGTTTCCGCAATTTGCTCATATACATTCCCACCATTTTTAATAGTTTCGGTCACCGCCAAGTTGATCAAAGATATATTCGATTCAGTTTGTTCATCTTCTATCACGACTCGATTATTTTCTTTGTCCAATATTCCCCACTCCTCAGAACCTTTACGTACAAAAAGAGTATCAATCTTTCCTTCAATTGCGGCAAGCAGGATATTTTGAATGTCATATGAAACTCGTGTTGTATTATTGAAATAATGAAACAACTTTACTTTTTCTATTCGTACTTTATCAAATAATGGATACAGTTGCCTCCAAATTTTTTCGTGTAACTCCTTAATGTTAATTTGTTTAGGATTGATGTTCATATGAATATCTAAAATGCTAGGGTAAGTATTGGCTTTTTGATAAATTGAAAAATGATGGTCAGAACCAATAATAACAAGAGGAATATTTTTATCATGAATTAGAGAAGTTATTTTTTTATCCACTTCTCTAAAATATTTTAGAATTTCCTCTTTTTTAAATTCACCCTTCCACGTTCCATGTCCATGAAAAACAGCTTCCTTATTATTTCCTTTTTGAGTCCTGAATTGCAAACTTTTTTCTTTGTAATCATAACCTATTACCTCTTCGATTCTTTGTGGAATTAAATCGTCAACTGGGATTTCTTTAAGTCTTTCACGATCACCTTTGTAAAAAGAGATCTGATGGAGATTCAAACTAAGCGCATAAAAATCCCCACTTCCCACTAAGGAAGGAACTAACGGTCTTAGGTAAAAATTTTGACCAATATGAAAATAATCAGATACTTCAAATGGAAGATTGAAAAAATTAAAATAAGTATGAGTAAGAAAAATAGCGAGCCCTTCAGTTTGGTTTCTCCAGAAAAATTTATCTTTTAGCAATTCATTAGCGGGATGAAGAAATTCCTTTATGTTCTTTTTCTCCCAGCCCCTTTGGGATAGTTTTTCCTGAACTGCTTTAATTTGATTTTTAAAAACTAACTGATCCTGTTTTTTGCCCACTTCTACACCTCTTCGATGAGTAGGTATGAAAAACGATACACAAGATGTAAATTCAATCTTGGTAAGTTCTTCAAATTCTTTTTTAGTTAAAACATTCATCTCTATTTTTTTACTTTGAAAAAATCTTCTATTTATTATTCTTAAATGAACTTTATGCTTCTTCCAATAAAGGGCGTAATTTCTCGGGCAAAGTCTTAATTAAATCTTCCATTTCTCCTTCTGAAACATATTCCTTGATGTGACGAAAAACAGCCTTTACGGCTTTTAATGTATCTTCTTCATCACTAAAGTCGAACCTTCCATTGGGTTGATTCGCCTCCCTTACTTCAAATAAAAAATCCTCTACATTTCTAATTCTTTTTTGTTTTTGACCAATTCGCCAACCATCCACATATAATGCCTTGATGAACATCGGCAATTGTGAAATAAGTTGCATGGATTCTTGAGGAGAAGATTGATTCCTGAAAACATGTAGGACTGCTCGAAGTATTCTACCAGCTCTAGCAGTATCTTCAGAATCACCTAATTCAATTGCTAATTTATTGATAAAGGCTTCACCTGTTTGTGCGTATTTTTTAAAATTAAGTGCCATCTTTTTTATGACAAATTTAGAAGGATTGTCAATGAAGAGTAATGATGATTATCAAGTGAGATATTGATTTTAGTCAATACTGATAATTCCAATTAGGAAGCTTTTGCAAAGAAATCATTTGATCTATCTGAATCAGAAAAGAGTGCGTTTGACATTCTTGTTTTAGCAACCAAAAAATTCTAATTATGAGAATAATTCTCTTTTTTAGATGATATAGGCAAAGTGTTTAATTGTAATGTGTTGATAGTCAGTAGTTTAGGCCACGGTATGAAATTTACGTTAACAGAGATAAATTAATATTAAAACGTAAACAACGTAACCATGAATACAAATCAACAACAACCAATGCCTCAATTAGAAACATCAGATCAAGAAATTCCAGATTGGTTTTATTTGGCCTTCGGAATGATGTTAGTCATTTTTAGTGGTTTAGAAGTGAAAAGTGATAATGTAAATTCAAATTCAAATAATCCATCTTCTCGGGAAATTGCAGTCCAAACAAATGATGGAAGATTTTCGAATACCTCCCCATATACTTCAAACGAGGAAATAATAAATATAGAAGCAATTATGGGAGTTCCTTTTGGATCTTCAAATTTCAATGTTTCGGAAAATGATTTTTCAGATCTATCTAGTGATTTATTACCCAATTAATAATTCGACAATTGACATTTAAAATTCTCTGACAATTGGATTCAGTTTTTTGTATTAATTAACTGAATCCAATTCAAAAACGAGAAAAATTCTCATTTTGAGATAACATAATTTAAATATTAAAGTGTAAAATTATGATAATCAATTAAATATAATACGGTACAAAATTTATACAATTAGAAACTATACTTCCCTCCTCCCTTTTACCCAGTTTATATACAAATCTAATACAGTACAAATTTTTTACAATTAGAATCTTTAATACCCTCCTCCCTCATATTCAGTTTACATACGAATTTAAAACAGTAAATAATTTATTCAATTATTTAATTTTTTACCCTCCACCCGAATATTCAATTTATTAACAAACCTAATACGGTTCAAAATTTATTCAGTAAGTAATAATTACGGTTTTTAAAATAATAATAATATACCCATGAGTACAATTCAACAAAATTCAAGTGAACCTATTCATAAATATGAACCAGGATATCCTGATTGGTTCTATTTAATTATAGGAACTTTATTAGTTTTATTAAGCAGCTTTAAGGCGCAAGGGCAAAGTCTTACCTTTAATAATTCAGTTGCATCTGAACTTACAGTTTGTGGAAATGAGGACTTATTTACGGTGGAGTTTATCAATACATCAGATTCAACTTTAGAAAGTATGCAAATACTAGTAGAGTTACCTGATGGGATTGAATATGTGGCAAGTAGCCTATCAGATTCTTCCATTTATAATGTTGTGGAAAGTAACATCTCTGATCTTACAGCTGTTTTATTTTCTGCTGACGACTTACCGAGTGGTGAGACTATAACTTTTACTTTTGATGCTCTAGCCAAATTTGATGCTTATACGAATCAACAAAATGGGGATATATTTTCTAATACAGTAACAGTTACCTATACTGGAAGTTCAGAGAGTGATGTAACGGACAGTTATAATATTTTATATCCTGCACTTTCTATTACCTTGGTTGACCCTATGGCAGCGGAGGTTTTTGTAGGTGGAAGTTATACTAGAACTATTACTGTTGTAAATGGAGGATATGGTTCTTTATCCTCTTTTGTTATAAGAGATGTCTATGATTCTAATCTTTCTTTAGATGCAGTAGATGTAGGAACTCTGAATGCAAATCAAGATGAAATAACTTTAACAGCAGCAGATTTTGTTTCTGTAGGAAATGGAGATGGTCTATTTGATCAAAATGAATCTATTATCATTACACAAACTATGACAGCAACTGGCTGTAATAGTGCTCAAGATCAAATTACTGCCTATTGGGGGTGTAATGGTCAAGAATCCCCTAGTAATATAAAATATCCTTACACTACAGTAAATTTATATGCACCTAGTTTAGATATTACTGCAAATAGTAGTTTTGGAACTTGCGTTGATGGGTCAGCAGATCCTCAACAATTAACAGTAATCAATTCTGGAACCGGTCCTGCAAATGAGACGGAAATTGAAATTCGTCCTTGGAACAACAGTCAATACACTAGAGTAGATCTGGCTAGTATTTCATATACTCTTAATGGAACTACAGTAAGTTTGACACCTACTTCTACGGAAGCAGCTGTGTCTTATGATTGTTTGGGAGATTCCCCAAAGGATGGTTTTACGGTAGATCTACCTACTATTCAACCAGGAGATACCTTAACCTTAGATTGGGATCATTACACTTGTGCTACCACTTATTGTGGATCTGTAAACTATATTGGATGGAGGTATTATGGAGATTACACAGATATGTGTAGTAGTAAGAGCTATGATATCTATGGTGTTGGAAGTGTTAGAAATTACAAAAGTATGAGCACTTTTTATGAGTCTCCTTCCGATCTTTCAGATGGTCAAGTTGGGACTTATACTTTAAATATTAATTCTTCTTCATTTGTAATGTCAGAAGGAACATCACCTTATTTTGAGGCTGTATTTGATGTTCCTCTTGGTTTAATTTGGAGTGGAGATAGTACTGATGTAGAATATGTAAGTGGTCAGGCAACTTGGGATGCAGAAGAAGTTACTTATGATAACTCAGATAGAACTCTTACAGTAAAATATGCATTACCTATACCATCTGGGTTTAATTTAACTCACTCTCAATTAAATATAGATTTAACTGCAGACTGCTCAGCAGGAGAAACTGATGTAACTGTAGGTATGCAATTATTTCATGTCATGGATAGCAATTGTAATAACCCATACCGGATTGCTATGACTTGTTTGGAAACACCTGAAACAAGTCTTCATTGTCCAGGAACTTGTGAGCATGGGTTAAGTTTTAATTCCTTTGAGATAGAAAGAATAAGTTTCGGGACTTCAGATAATGATTTGGATGGATTGCCTGACGCGACGAATAGTTTAGATATGAATTTGGTAAAAACCAATAGAGTAATGATGAGTGATACTTTTGAAACAACTTTTTCAGGAGTGATATTAACCTCAGGAACTATTACAGATTGGGAATATGGATATGCTCAATCTAAAGTACCATACGGAGATGAAATTCAAGTAATCGCAGCACGGATAGATATTTTAGATGAAAGTACAGGGCAAACTATTTCATGTAGTAATGTACCCTTTATTTCAAGTGTTACAGGTGGAGTACGAACGGTAGATTTTGATTTTAGTTCAAGTACTTTATCAGGTTTAGGTTGTACGGATTTTACGAATTTTAAAATGGAAGATGATGACGAAGTAAGTTTAATTGCGACTTATAAAGTAATAGGAAATATTGGAGGAAGTGCTGATCAAGTAACTATTACCAATGATTTTTATGTAAGTGATACAGAAAATGGAACTGCTTATCAATGTAATGATTGGGATGGTAATTTTACAATGGTTGGATATTATTATACCACATGGAGATCCAACCAGTATAACGTGAAAACATGTACTTATACTACACAACAAAACTACTATATGAGTATTGGAGATTGCTGTACAAATTATTCAGGAGGGAATATGTTTCCATATGAATATAGAAATTGGTCACATTTGAAAAGTGTTCGAGTAGAGATTCCAGCTGGTTATTCTTTCGTAAGTGGAACCATTGAACAATGGAGGACAAGATATACCAATGCTACTACCAAGGAGACTGTTTCTATTACTCCTACAAGTATTAATGGAACAACTCATACTTTTGATTTGACTAGTCACCAAGTTGAAAATGGTGGGACACTTAACTTTTCTGATGATGGATTTAATGGTCGAATAAAAGTTGAAATACAACCAGAATGTACTGTTAATGAAGCGGCTAATTTACCAGTTGATTATTTTTTCACTTTTCAAGAAAGTAGTTTCTTGAGTGGGAATTTAACAAGTGAATATTCAGGTAATACTGATTATGTAAAGTATTTTAAACCTAAACTTACTCCTTCTTCGGTATTGCCTACACAAGATGGAATTGGCCCAACTGTTACATGGGATTTAAAAGTAAAAACTACTGTAGCAGCAGCTTCTAATGGATGGTTTTACTTACAAGATTTATCTGGAGAAATAGTAGTTCAAGAAGTAATAAATACCTCAGACAATAGTGTAGTTACTCCTGTAAATGGGTTTTACCAAATTGGTGATTTTGCAATAAATGGAACCGCTAATTTTCAAATAACAGCTTCCTACAGTTCTTGTGATATCTCTACACTTACTGTGCTTACAGGTTCAGATTGTACAGGCTATCCTGCCAGTTTAGGAGCATATACCTGTGGAACTAATGAAACAGAATTATATGTAGCACCTCAGCCTTCTGAGTTGCAAATTAGAGTTGATAACACAATCAATCCACTTGATGAATGTGACAATAGTATTTCAATTGTTGTGGAAATGTTAAGTGCTAAATTAGCAGCGGTAGATAGTTTATTTGTAAAAGTTATACAACCATCCAACCAAACAGTAACAATTGAAACAGGAAGTGTTGAAGTTTTATATCCTATTTCAGGAAGTTATTCAAGTATTTCAGATCCTACTTTACAAGGGTTAATATATACTGTGAATGGAGATGAGATGGATGCAACTATCGCCTCTAATGGTCTGGTAGGGGTAACTGATCTCAATTCAAATATGGTTCGATTAAGAATGAATCTATTATTAGATAACAGTTATAAACCGGGTGAAATAATTAATTTTCAAATTGGAGGACAAAGACCTTGTGGAGATGATTTATCAACTCTTGCTTTGGCCTTTGATCCTAATGCAAGTTTCGATAAGCCTTCTAACATTGGTTTAGATGAAGTAAGTGATGCTTGGGCATCGGCATGGGGAGATTATGATAATGATGGATATGTTGATTTATTTGTTACCAATTATTCAGCAAGTACTCCTAATTTATTGTACCATAATAATGGAGATTCAACTTTTACAGCATTAACAACCGGAGATATTGCAACGGATGTTTCAAGTTCTTTAGCAGCTTCTTGGGGAGATTATGATAATGATGGAGATTTAGATTTATATGTGGCTAATAATATTGGATCTGAGAACTTTTTGTATAGAAATGACGGTGGAACATTTACACGAATTTTAAATGATCCTATTGTAACAGATAAAGGGTATGCCCACGGAGTGAGTTGGGTCGATTATGATAATGATGGATATTTAGACATGTTTGTCGCTGATTATTTCTCAACAAGATTCAATCAAATATATCGAAATAATGGTGATGGTTCTTTTTCCAAAGCAAATGGTGCGGCTCCAACTTTAGAAGCTGGGTTCTCAGTTAGTGGTATATGGGGAGACTATAATTCTGATGGATTGCCTGACTTATATGTTTGTAATACAGAAGGAAATAATAATAGTTTTTATAAAAATACAGGTAATGGAAACTTCTTAAAAATTAATACTGGAGACTTTGTAAACGATGGAGCAAATTCAGTAGGAGCAAGTTGGGGAGATTATGATAACGATGGAGATTTAGATTTGTTCGTTGCAAATTCAGGGGGACAAAATAATTTATTATATCAAAACAATGGTGATGAAACTTTTACAACAATTACTACTGGAGATATAGTAAATGATGGAGGACATTCTCATGGAAGTGCTTGGGGAGATTATGATAATGATGGTGA
>CAZMBP010000100.1:0-23117 GCA_964564545.1 uncultured Saprospiraceae bacterium | reverse complement strand
TAGTAACTGGTTTGGAACGAAATGCCATGGCAAGTGCTTTTTTCTTTGCCATTCCAGGGCCTAAAATGGTTTGGCAATTTGGAGAATTAGGGTATGAGTTTTCTATCAATCGTTGTGAAAACGGAACCATCAGTCCAGACTGTAGATTGTCTCCAAAACCAATTAGATGGGATTATTTGGACAATGACTTAAGAGTGAATTTGAATACTGTTTATAGTAAAATGATTGCTTTGAAAAAATCACATCCAGCGGTACGAGATGGAGAGGTTGATTTAAAAGTAAATCCTGCTTTGAAAAAAATGCACTTGGATCATGCTGATGGAAATATATGTATCATTGGAAATTTTGGGGTGGAGGAAGCAACGATTGATCCTGAATTTCAACATACAGGGACTTGGATTAACTATTTATCAGGTGATGATTATATTGTCAATGATGTTAATGAAGATATTATTTTAGCACCAGGAGAGTATTATGTCTTTGTTGATAATTTGGATTTTACAGCTATCGAAGATTTAGAATTTTATGAAAATGAAATTTCTATTTATCCAAATCCAGCAAATAGCTTCGTAAATATCACAACTACTTCTGAGGTCTTATTTAATGAAAACTTTCAATTAAATATTTTTGATGCAACTGGTCGAATGGTTAAAAATGAAAAGATACAGTTTCCTTTTGAAGTAGATTTTTCTAATCAATATTCAGGAATGTATTTCATTCAATTGGTTGGTGAAAATAATGAGGTGATTACGAAGAAAGTAGTTTTACAAAAATAGAATTATTGTATTAGTTATAGTTATCGGATACCTTCATGGTATTCGATAACTAACTAAACAAGATTAAAAACAAAACAAACGATGAAAAACGAACAATCAACTGTACAAAAAAAAGAACTTAGCTTTTGGCAAATATGGAACATGAGTTTTGGTTTCCTAGGAATCCAATTCGGTTTTGCTCTGCAAGGTGGTTTTATGTCTCGAATATTTCAGACGCTTGGTGCTGATCAAGAATCTATTCCATTGTTATGGATTGCAGCACCTTTGACTGGATTGTTGGTGCAACCCATTATTGGTTATATGAGTGATAAAACTTGGCACCCAAGATGGGGAAGGAGGCGACCTTATTTTTTAATTGGTGCTGTTTTAAGTTCTATTGTATTGTTATTTGTACCACACTCTCCAGCGTTATGGGTGGCAGCAGGATGTCTTTGGGTATTGGATGCTTCGATAAATATTTCGATGGAACCATTCAGAGCTTTAGTTGCAGATAAATTACCTGACTCACAAAGATCATATGGATTCGTAGTACAAACTTTAATTATCGGAATCGGAACCTGGATAGCAAGTAATTTGCCTTGGATGATTTCACAATTAGGAGTAAGTAATTCTGCCGAATCTGGTGTTGTTCCAATGTCTGTAAAAGTTGCTTTTGCGATAGGTGCAATAGTTTTTTTATTGAGTATTTTATATACAGTTTTCACGACGACAGAATATCCGCCAGAAGATATGGAAGCATTTGAAAAAGAAAAACGAGAATCAAAAAATACTTTCGTCTCAGATATTTTAGGCAACATAGGAAGCATGCCTACGACAATGAAAAAATTGGGATTGATTCAATTCTTTTCATGGTTCGCATTTTTTACGATGTGGAGTTTGGCTAACCCTGCTTTGACAGAACATGTTTTTAAAACGCCTGCACCAATTAGTGAATCATATAATATGGAAATTCCTGCAGAAGCAGCTGCATTTGATATTGCGAATACAGCATTTCAAGAATCATCAAATTTAGTTGGATCGGCAATGGGAGTTTATGGATTATCTTCCATGGCGTTTGCCTTGTTGTTGGTATTTTATACTTCAAGAAGAAGAATCAATCGAAAGATGGTTCACTTAGTTTCTTTAATGCTAGGCGGGCTTGGTTTTATCTTGATGTCCTACACTTCTCCAGAGAATTTAAAATACTGTTTCATTTTAATCGGATTCGCTTGGGGAAGCATTCTTTCCATGCCTTATGCGATGTTGTCGAGTTCTGTTGATCCAAAAAAGATGGGAGTCATCATGGGGATTTTCAATATGTTTATTGTTATTCCACAAATTATTGCTGCACTTGGAGGGATTAATTTTGTCTCAGGATTGCTAGGAGAAGAAGCGATTAATGCGATGACAGTTGCAGGGGTAAGTTTGATTATTGCAGGGTTGTTGAATTTATTGATTACGAATAAAAATGCGATAACTTATCAAGCGGAATAGGATTCATTCTAGAAAAAGGTTTATCAAAAGGTGATTTTTTGCCACGAATTTTCACGAATTACACGAAATCCTAACTGCTAGATTTCAAACCATGGGTTCGTGAATTTTCGTAATATTTAACTTCGTTAAATTATAAGAGAAAAAACTAACACTTTTGGTTTCGAGTAATTCGTGAAAATTCGTGGCAAAAAATCAAACCTGCTTCATCGACAACTGAATCCTCCCACGCTTCAAATCCACCTCCAAAACTTTCACCTTAACCTCTTGATTCAACGAAACTACTTCCGCAGGATTCTTAATAAAACGATTGGCAATTTCAGAAATATGAACTAATCCACCTTGCTTAATTCCAATGTCAACGAACGCTCCAAAGTTGGTAATATTATTAATCACTCCAGTCAAAATCATCCCAGGATTAACATCTTCAATCGTCTTAATTGTTTTGGAAAATTCAATTGCTTTTGCTTTTCCACGAGGATCCAATCCTGGTTTTTCCAACTCTTTAAAAATATCTGTCAGAGTCGGTAAACCAATATTTTCAGTTACATATTTTTTCAAATCAATCTGCTTTCGAAGCGATTCATTTTTGATTAACTCTTCCACAGAACAATTTAAATCTTTAGCCATTTGTTTTACCACAGAATAACTTTCTGGGTGAACAGCAGTATTATCCAATGGATTTTTAGCATCTCGGATTCTTAAAAAACCTGCCGCTTGTTCAAAGGCTTTGTCACCCATTCGTTTAACTTTTTTCAATTCAGCCCGACTTTTAAATAAGCCATTTTCAGTTCGATAAGCGATGATGTTTTTGGCCAAAGTTGGCCCAAGACCAGAAACATAAGTCAACAAAGGTTTACTAGCAGTATTTAAATTAATGCCTACATTGTTTACACAACTTTCTACTGTTCGGTCGAGGCTTTCTTTTAGTTTGGTTTGGTTGACGTCATGTTGATATTGACCTACACCGATTGATTTGGGATCAATCTTAACTAACTCTGCCAAAGGATCCATCAATCTTCTTCCAATCGAAACTGAACCTCTCACCGTAATGTCTTGATCTGGAAATTCTTCTCGTGCTATTTCACTCGCAGAATAAATAGAAGCCCCATTTTCATTGACCATAAAAACTTCAACAGGTCGGCCATAATCTACTTGTTGGAATATAGCCAAACTTTCTCTTCCTGCAGTTCCATTTCCAATGGCAATCGCATCAATTTGAAATTGATCGACCAAATGTTTAACATCTGCAATCGCTTCATATTCTTTTGATTGAGGTGGATGAGGAAATATTGTTGAGTATTTTAAAAGCTCTCCACTTTCATCCAAACAGACAACTTTACATCCTGTTCTAAAACCAGGGTCAATTGCCAGAACTCTTTTTTGTCCCAAAGGAGGTGAAAGCAACAGCTGTTTTAAATTTTCTGTAAAAACATTAATTGCTTCAGCATCAGCTAACTCTTTTGACAAATTTCTAAATTCCGTTTCGATAGAAGGTTGTAACAATCTTTTGTAGGCATCCTCCATTGCAAGTTTTACTTGGTTGGTCGCTGCTCCATTTCCATTTTCTAAAAATTCTCTTTCTAACCGATACAAAACTTCCTCTGCAACTGGCGCAATATTTACCCTCAAAAAACCTTCATCTTCTGCTCGCCGAATTGCTAGAAGTCGATGTGATGGACAACGATTTAAGGGTTGCTCAAATTTGAAATAATCTTTGTATTTACTAGCTTCTTCCTCTTTTCCTCGAACCAATTTCGCAGAAAGTCGAGCATCTCTTTCGAAAGCAAATCTTACTTTTTGACGAGCCACTTGATCTTCATTAATCCATTCGGCGATGATATCCCGAGCACCTTGTAAAGCATCATCAATTGACTCTACTTCATCAGTTAGATATTGCTCAGCTATTTCTTCCACGCGATGATTATTTTGAGAAAAAATAATATCGGCCAATGGCTCCAATCCTTTTTCTTTGGCTACACTTGCACGAGTTTTTCGCTTTGGTTTGTAGGGTAAATAAATATCTTCCAAAACAGTTGAATCAAAAGTATCTTGGATTCTTCTTTTTAATTCATCGGTTAACTTCCCTTGCTCTTCAATGGTTTTTAGGATCGTTTCTTTTCGCTTTTCTAACTCATTTAGTTTGTCTAGTTGAGTTTTGATATCAGCAATATTAACTTCATCCAAAGAACCTGTTGCTTCCTTTCGATATCTTGCGATGAAGGGAATAGTTGCGCCTTCTTCAAGAAGTTTGACAGTACTTTGAACTTTAGATTGGGGAAGGTTGAGGTCTTTTGAAATGATGTTTAGGTGAATGGTATTCATAGTATTTTTTAATTGAGCCTTTATTTTTATTAGAAATTGGTTTCTTTGTCTCTTTCGTGCTACAAGTTAAAGTTAGTAGCTACGAATGGCGAAGTTAATAAATGAGTCTTGATTTTTTTAATAAAAAAAGCTGTTAGCAACTCATTTACTAACAGCTTTTGATTTTTGAAAAACTAGAAATTTTGAGATTCTATTTTTTTCAAAAAAGGAATTTATTTCCAGTTCATTTGACCAAATTTTAAGGTAGTGAATTGTAAAAATCAAAAACCTTCTTCATGTCGTTTTCTTTTTTCACATTCAATTTATTTTTCACAATAAATTTAGAAACCTCACTTTTGTGTTTCTTCATTAATTTTAAAACGGAAGATTTTTTTACTTTAAAACACTCAGCAGGATGGTCTTCCTTTTGGGAAAATAAATTGGTTTTGACTTTTCCTTTTCCACTTTTTTGATATTGCTTGAGGAGTTTTATTTTTCCTTCTGACAATAATTCAAAGTAGCCAAGGTTAATCGATTTTTGATCTGAATATTCAGTTGGGATAAAAACTTGTCCAGTACTGTCTCCCTTAAAAATGAGTTTCTTAACTTTTTGAGGGAAAAGTGCTTTGATTTTTTTTTGATGCATGATCTGCATTTCATCGTCTGCAAATCGATACCTCAATTCAACTTCAAATTTATCATTTTGAAAGTCAATAATGGTTGACTCAATAAAATTATCAGTCAAATAAATTTTCCCACTTTCATCTAATGGAAAACTTTCAGTTACTAAAAAAAATAGTTTACTTGAATTTTTTTGATGATTTTTTACTTGTTTTTTGTGAGGGGAGGGAATTAATTCACTTGACGTTTGTCCATCAATGTTAACTAAAATGGCAACAATCAAATGAAAAATTAAGAGTGTTTTTTTCATTAATTTAGGTGTTTATTTATTAATACAGCGGGTGATAAATTATAGAAATAACGCAAAAGTATTAATAGGATTAAGAGATAAAATGCTATGTATAAAATAGGAAAACAATGATGTTTTCAATGTGAAACTTATATTGAAATTGTTTTTGGGATAGGTAAAGTTATGATTACTGTATGATCTAAGATGATGAATAAGATTGTTGATTTTAATCATCAAATATCAAATATGTTAACTTAGAAGTAGTGAAAACATTTATTGTATTTTGTATTCGTATAAAATTAATAAATGCAAGATAAAGGATCAAATAAAAAGTTGTTTTATTATTTTTAACAATGGGCATATGCATATTACAGGTCAAAACCTACTCTATATACTAATGAATCCTAAAAGCTTTTTACCAATTTTTTACCTCATTAAAGTGAAATCACCTTCTTTTTGAATAGTTGTTCCATCCAAAAAAATCGCCTCAATTAAATAAACATAAACACCATTTTCTTTTCTTTCTCCCTTAAATTTTCCATCCCATCCTAACTCAATATTATTACTTTCAAAAACGAATGCACCCCAGCGATCAAATATTTTCAAGTTGAAATTGACGACTTCAATTCCATAAGCTTTAAAGAAATCGTTTTCACCATCTCCATTTGGAGAGAAAGCATTTGGAACATAAAGTTCGGTAGAACAATTCGTAGAAAAAGTGATGCTGTCTTTACCAAAACATCCCCACTCATTCATTACTTCGACAGAGTAGGTTCCATAATTTTCTATTAAAAAATCGGAAGAACTTGACCCATCCTGCCAAGTGTAATTTTCAAAAAAACCTCCTGAAATATAAAATGGATCTTCGAGGCAAAACATGGAATCCATTCCAAGGTTGACGATTGGACTTGGAAAGATTTCGATATCCAAAACGCTATCAATTTGACATCCAAAAACATCCGTGAATGTAATGTTATAAAATCCGCTATCATCAAAAGTAGCATTTAGTTTTGTGTAGATTTTGTCTTCAATGAATTCTCCATTAGGTGTTTCCCAAACATATTCTCCAGAGAAGGGAACATTTGCAAAAAGCGAAATTACTCCTCCATAACATTCAATTTCAAAGGATTGCAAATCAAATTCCAAAGATGGAGTAGGGGAAATACTAAATTGAGTGGCATCACCTTCTGCAGATGTAAATGGATTGTTAGAATTTATAATACTCTCCCAAGTTTGAGTAAATCCTTCGATTTTTGCTTGGTTTTCAATGACTGAAAAATTACTAGAATTACCTGTTGCTAATGCTGAAACGGAAAACTCTGAAATGCCTGGAGGTATTTGCATTTCCTTGATATTCAGTAAGTTATATCCATTAGCGAGAGGGATATAATCAACGGTACCTCCAAAAGTATTACTTGGATTTCCTAACCAAGTAAGATCAGGGTGAAGAGGATCAGCAAATTCAATATCTATAAAAGTATTATCCGAATTGTTAATAATACTAAAGTTAAAAGTAATGGTATCACCTTGACAAACTTCAGGTGAATCGATAGTTTTATTAAACTGAATATCATTCAAACAACCACATGCATCTATTCCAGAATTGATATCTAATCCTTCCCCGACAAGAGCTGCTTGTCCAGTAACTTTGTTTATTTTATAAATATCTTTTAAGCTAATTCCGGTGAGCTCTCCGCTAGCATCAAAGTAAAGTCCGCCAAATATATGAGAGGAAGGATTTGGATCTGAACCTATTTTTGTCACAGCTCCAGAGTTTAAATCGACGGTTACTAATTTCCCAGATGAATTTTCAAAAGAGTAACAAATTCCAGAAATTGGATCTACCGCAATATCTCCAAAAACAGGATTTCCCGAAGAGCCATCTGCATGATATTTTTCCACAGCGGAAACAATAACTGGAGGCGAAACCGAAACATCTAATGCAACGACCCAAGCATCTCCTGCACCTGAAATAATCATGTGTCCATTTTTATCAAAAGTGCCTGCCCAATAATTTCCTCCTGGTAACCCAAGGGGGAATCCAAGGTTGAGGTGATCTCCGTTTTTATCTAACCGCACAATTTGAGAATTACTTTCATTGATGGCGTAAATAAAATTATCATTTGGATTGTACCCCAATCCATTGATGGAAAAATCAAGTTGTTTGATTAAAGTGAAATTAAAAGATGGATTGAACTTGTAAAAAAAATCTCCCCCTGATTCATGGTAGGAAAAGTAAGCATCGTGATTACAAGTGAATGGAATATTTTGGGCGAATAAAGATTGAAAATATATTAGCGATAGCGTTATAAAAAGAAAGGAAGTTCCAATTTTTTTAAACGAAATCACGGTCATCCCACTCATCTCGTAATTTTTTAAATTCTTTCAATTCTAATTCATCGTCAGGAACAGTAATATCATGGTCATCATGTTCTTCGTAATGTTGCCGTTTTAATTTTCTCATTTCCTTTTCTAACTCTTTATCTTCCCAATTTTCTCCGGATGGTCCAGATAGACCAAAGACCGCAATATAATGTGAAACGACTCCAATTCCCCAACCTAATGTCGGAATTAAGAACCACCAAAATTCAGGACTTGTCAAGAAATTAATGGTAAATAAAAAAAGAGTGGTTGCGCAAAAAGTTCCAAAATGTACATAGAATCCTTTTTTGGCGTTGACCTTTTTCTTTGCTCTTCTATATATTTCTTCTTCAGTCATAATTCTATAATTTAGACAAAATCATTGTCATTTAATTCGTCACGTAATTTTTCAATTTCTTTAAGTTCTAACTTTTCATCAGAAAGAGTATTATCGTCTTTTTTTGTTCCTGCAGCAATATCTTGACCACGTAACCTTTTCATTTCTTTTTCTAATTCTTGTTCTTCCCAATTGTCAGGAGTGGAGACTTCATATCCAAATGAAGCAATAAATTGGGAAACGATCCCAACTCCAAAAACTATAATATAATGGGCAACGACACCAATTCCCCAAGCGACTGAAGGAATGAATGCCCACCATATCCTGCTTTCATGAAACGTGATATAATTAATAGTAAATAATAAAGCTACCGTTGCAAGGTAAACTCCAAAATGGACGAAAAAACCTTTTTTAGCTTTTACTCTTTTTTTAGCTTTTTTGTAAATCTCTTCTTCTGTCATTTTTGGCTTTTTACTTAATCGAGATTGGTAGGTAATGCTTTCTTTTCAAAAATAAGAAAAATTACTTAAAAATTCGTTGACCGAGGGTTCCTGTTAAAGCTCCCATGCCGCCCATCAATCCACCGAGTACGGCGGTAGCTAAAATCATATTTGCGCCAAATATTTCTCCGATCCGGGTGGAAAGAATACTTTCATTTCCTGCATCCATTTGGTAGGCAGCTATTCCCCACAAAAGAAATACTCCGACAAATCCGTACAAAAAACTTAAACCTGCATGTTCATTATAAATGGCACCTACGAATGCAGCAACTATT
Source organism: uncultured Saprospiraceae bacterium (assembly GCA_964564545.1). GTDB lineage: Bacteria > Bacteroidota > Bacteroidia > Chitinophagales > Saprospiraceae > CAJQQY01. Next base: position 14,184 of record CAZMBP010000100.1, on the reverse strand, counting down.
GCAATACTCCACCAAGGCGTAAATTGATGCACTAAAAGACCAAGCAACATGATGATAAAAATGCCGTAAATTGAATTTTTCATTATTATGAATTTATTTATAATTAATAGCCTTGTCTGTATCTTCTTTTTGGAATGATCTCGGACCACGATGTACGGTCTGAAAACCATTGACCATTTTTGCATTGAAATTTTTATCAGGATACATTTCACGATAATTACTTAATTGAAATGGCTCGACTACTAAGTCTTCGATAAAGCACTCTTCATAATGTTTAGTACTTTCATCCAGTACCAATCCTCCAACTTTGATTTGCATATTGTCAATTATATCGTCAATCATTAGTCTTCTTATCTTATTTGTTTTGCCATAAAATAAATTATTTCTAATCTTCTTAGAATTGACTACATAGTTTACCACCATCGTTTCTCCTGCTACAATTTTGCAATTTGTTTCATAACCTGCAGTCATTAAATGTTGTTTGAAAGGACCATTTATCACAAACGTAGCTACGTTTAATGCTACATCTTTGTCAGAAACATTTTTGTAGGTGACCTTAAATTTTAGATTCTTTACCTTAGCTGTTGAGGTTTCAGATTTGTTGAGAAAAGTTGATTTGATATTACTTATGCTTACTTCAAGAGCATCCTGAGTCTCTGCTTCATCGTAAGTTTCTTTTACTGGAATACCAAGTTGGTTAAAACCTTTTGCCATTTGTAAAATTTCTCTATAAGTTTTTCCTTCCACTTCATAACCTAAATAATCACGTTGGCGAATGATAGCATAATTGATTAAAAATGCATCGTGATTCGAAATGTTTTCATCTTTGAAAAACTGTGTAAATTCTGTTTTGTATAGAATTGGATTAAATGGTTTATCCAAAACAGATTTATCACATGACATTAAAAGTGTAGAAAAAATGAATGTCAAAAAGAGAATTTTTTTCATTGATTGAGCAAGTTTTATTTTAAAAATTAAAAGTATCAATTTTTTGTAACTTCGCCGCCATGAATTTTGAAAAAGACAAGTCACTTCAGCCTTTCAATACCTTTGGCATCGATGTCAAGGCTGAATCTTTTGTTGATGTCCATTCGGAAGAGGAGCTGAAATCGGTTTTATTGGAAAACAAAAAACCAATTTTCATTCTTGGTGGAGGGAGTAATTTGTTGTTGACAAAAAACGTAAAAGGTCTCGTTATTCATAATTCTATTTTAGGAAAAAAGGTGGAACGTGATTTTCCAAAAAGCGTTTATGTTTCAGCAGGAGGAGGAGAAAATTGGCATCAGTTTGTTTTATGGACGATCAAAAAAGGATTGGGTGGAATTGAAAATTTATCATTGATCCCAGGTAGAGTAGGAGCTTCGCCAATTCAAAATATTGGAGCTTATGGCGTAGAGTTGAAAGATGTTTTTCACAAACTAGAAGCGGTTGATTTGACTACAGGTGAAGTGAAAGTTTTTAGGAAAAAGGATTGCAACTTTGGCTATCGAGAAAGTGTTTTTAAGAAAAAGCTAAAAGGCAAGTTTTGTATCACCAAAGTATATTTTAAGTTATCCAAATATCCTAAACTCAACTTAAACTACGGAGCAATCAAGCAAACGCTAGAGGCGAAAAATATTAAAAACCCAACGATAAAAGATGTGTCTAAAGCGGTGATTGAAATTCGTTCTTCCAAATTGCCAGACCCAGCTAAGTTAGGCAATTCGGGTAGCTTTTTTAAAAATCCAGAAATCTCCAAACGGCAATTTAAGCGATTAGAAAAGTCTTTTCCCAACATCGTTTTTTATCCATTGGACAATGGAAAAATTAAAGTCCCAGCAGGTTGGTTAATAGAACAATGTGGTTGGAAAGGAAAACGAGTTGGAAATACCGGAAGCCATGCGAAGCAAGCCCTTGTATTAGTTAATTATGGAAATGCTAAAGGGAAAGAAGTCTATCGATTGGCGATGAAAATAATTGCTTCGGTGGAGAAGAAGTTTGGGATAAAGTTGACTGCTGAGGTGAATGTACTTTAATTCGCTTTTAAACCACAAAAGGCACAAAAGTCAATTTATAAAAAACTTTTGTGCCTTTTGTGGTTCAAAGAAATAAAATAATTTAATCTTTCTTTTTCCCTTCTTTCGTTTCATCTTCAGGTAACACTAAAGGAGTCTTCTTATCAATTTTTCTCACCTTTCTTCTTGACTTAAAAGGAATATATCGAGCTGGTCTTTGTTGGATATCCAACATCAATACGTTAGCTTTTTCGGCAGCTTCTTTCAGTTCGTCATATAATTCATCGTCCTTCACAAGTTTTCCAAGAGAACCTTCTCCCTTATTTACACCTGCCAAAAGAGTATTAAATTCTAGAATTGCTTTGTCTGCTTCTTCCATCGTTTTTTTCATTTTAGCAATCGCAGCTTGAGTTTCTTCCATCGTCTTATTCGTATTGTCAGAGATGGCTTTCATATCAATTGAGTTGACCTTTGCTGAAATGGAATCTGCGTTGGCAAGGATAGATTTCATTTTTTGCTCTTCGATACTAGCTGTAAGCTCTTGTACGTTTTCGAGAATCTTATTGACTTTTCCATTTCGAGCCATTTCTCGATTGAGGTTACCCGTCAAGTTTTTCATATTAGCCATCGTCAATTGAAGATCGCTCATGGTTTTTCCCATCACATTATTTGGGTCATTAACCATGGTATCTAATTTTTCAGTTACATTTTTTAGACCTTTAACTACTTCGTCCAAATAAACTCTTACTTCTTCAGGACTAGTCATCGAACCTAAAACTGATTTGTATTGACCAGTTAAAAAGTCTCCGCTTTTTGCACAATTTGGTTCAGTACAAATTTCTTCAAAATGAAGATTTATCGATTTATCACCCATGGCAGTTTGCTCGATAATGGCAACTGTTTCTTTTGGGACTTTGAATTTTTTAACAACTTCAATTTCAACGATAACTACTTTATAGTCATCTGGTTTTTTATAAATATCGGTAACTGTTCCTATTTGCAACCCTCGATTATACACAGGACTTGACTGTTGCATTTGCCCAACATCCTCATATTCAATATAAAAGAACTGTTGCGAGGATAAGATATTTTGACCTTTGATAAACTTGTATCCCCAAATGGAAGCAGCAATTACTAAAACGGATAAAATTCCAATTCTTGATTCTCTAGACATAACCTATCGGTATTTTTTAGATGATTAACATTTTCTTTAACGGATGAATGACCAAATGGTTTTGGGAATATCGAATATCGATTTAAGAACAAGGATTTAAGAAGTTTGACAATATTACTCATTGAGCTCTCGTCAAATTTCTCAAATCATAAATCCTTGTTCTTAAATCGATATTCCCACCTATTTCGTCTTCACACGTTTCCCTGCTTGATAGGCTACAACAAATGCACCTTTAAAACCTAATCTCCTCAATTTTTTTCGAGCAGCTTTGGCTTGAGCAAGGGTTTCAAAATTGCCCGCAAGGTACTTGAAATTTCCATTTTCTCGTTTCATTTCGATAGGAAATTTGACCTTTTTCCATTTTGAAGTATTGGTTTTAATAGATTTGCTAGAAGAGGCTAGTTGGACTTTAAAGATTTTCTTAGAATTTTTAGTAGAACTGGAATTATACTCTTTTGGTAAATCCCTTTGTGAGTTGACAGAGTTTAACGTTTTGGCCGGTAGAGCTGCAGGAGATGTGGCGTTATCAACTTCGATTTCTCTTTTATAAGATTGGAATGCTTTGAAGATTGCGAAAGCCAATTCATCTTGACCTCGTTTAGTTCTCATATATTTTTCTTCAGATTTATGAGTCAAATAACCTGTTTCGATCAAAACACTCGGCATGGTCGTTTCTCTTAAAACCAAAAAACCTGCTTGCTTTACTCCACGACTTTTTCGACCCACAAGGTGATCAAAATTGTATTCTACCTTTTCGGCAAAAGAAATACTTTGTTCCAAAAATGCATTTTGAACCATGGCTAAAATGATATGTCCTTCTGGAGATTCAGGATCAAAACCATGGTAGTTCTTTTCATAATCTTTTTCGAGTAAAATAGCTTCATTTTCTCTTTTGGCAACTGCGAGGTTTTCATCTGCATTGTGTAACCCCATTACGTAAGTTTCCGTTCCTCGTATGAGATGTTTTTTAGTCCCCATTGCATTACAATGAATAGAAATAAAAAGGTCAGCTTTATTTTTATTCGCAATCTCAGCACGAGTATGAAGTGGAACAAAAACATCTTTATCCCGAGTGTAAATAACTTTTACTTTTGGAAATTGACCTTTGATATATTTGCCTAATTTTTTTGAAATATTGAGTGCAATATGTTTTTCCTTGGAGTGAGTTCCAGAACAACCATGATCGTGACCACCATGACCAGCATCAATGACAACGGTACGAAGTTGATAATCAAGTTTTGTGAAATGGTCTAGTTGGTTATCTTTGCCGAAATTAGCAGAGTTTGTTGTGTTAATTTCATTAACAATAGCTAAATGTGGTGAATAACTATAGTTAAAGTTGAGAAAAGAACCAGACATTAACAGCAAAACTAACGTTGAGAATAGTATGTTGTGTCGCATAATGTTGCACATGTTTTTAGAAAAAAGAGTTTACTTAGGTTTTGGGAGGAATTTTGATTTCTCTAGATTTTAAAATTCTAGGTAAACTATAAAAATAACAAATAAAATTTAAACTAAACTAAAGTATCGGTAGACCTTATAAAGTATCCGACACTTAAATCATTCGAGTTTGAAAAATATTTATACGGTCATATTGCTTTTTATGTTGGGGTTGGCAACAAATGCCAATGGTCAGGATCGTCCTGTGAGACCAGCAAGAACAGCAAGAACAGCATCTGATACGATTCCTGTTTTTTCAGATTCTCTCAATCAACAAATTCCTTCGTCCTTAAATCCTCCAAATCCTAGCCAAAATAAGTTAACAGTTCAGATTTCTCCAGATTCTCCAGATGATCCTGTTGAGTATGATTGTAGGGATTCGATGGATTACGATATTAAAAATAAAAAAGTCTATTTGTACGGAGAAGCAATAGTTGTTCAGAATACTTTAAAATTGACGGCTGAGCGAATTACGATAGATTTTGGAAATAACATCGTCATCGCAGAGGGATTATCAGATTCTTTGGGAAATCGAATTGGAAATCCTGTTTTTGATGAAGGCGAACAAAATTTTTCAGCAAAGAAAATCAAATTCAATTTTAAAACTAAGAAAGGGAAAATTTATGATGCGGTAACTCAGGAGGGAGATTTGTACATCCATGGAAGTGAGTCGAAAATTTTTCAAGGAGTCAAAGCTGATCCTACGGACACTTTAAGTGATGATATTGCTTATAATCGAAATTCAATTTTTACCACTTGTAATCACCCTGAACCTCACTTTGGTATTCGAGCGAGAAAAGTAAAAATGGTTTCAGGAAAAGTAGCTGTTGTTGGACCATCGAATATTGAGTTGGGAGGAATTCCCACTCCTTTGGCATTACCGTTTGGTTTTTTTCCATTAAAACAAGGGGCACGAACGGGACTTATTTTTCCAAGGGATTATGAATTTTCTGAGACGTGGGGATTTGGTTTGAGAAATGTAGGATGGTATTTTCCGATCAATGATAATTGGGATACCAGGGTAACAGGAGATATTTACTTTAGAGGTACGTGGGGATTAAAAGTAGATACGCGTTATAAATATCGATATAAAAGTTCAGGTAATTTTAATGTATCATTTTCTGACCGAGTTCAAGAATTGTCTGATGCCAGTAAGTCAAGAGATAAGTCTTTGAGCCTTCGATGGTCGCATTCTCAGGATCGAGCAGCTCACCCTAACCGTTCATTTAGTGCAAGTGTAAATATTCAAACGAATGGTTTCCAAAGTCGAAATTTTAATGATGCGAATAGTGTTTTGGATAACTCCTTAAGTTCAAATATTAATTATCGGCAAGCCTTTCCAGGAAGTCCATTTAATTTGACGGCAAGTATGAATCACTCCCAAAATACTAGAACTAATGCGGTAACTTTTAATTTGCCAACGGTAGGATTGGTCATGGATCGAATTTATCCATTTAAAAAAGAAAATAGAGTAGGGAAAGAAAAATGGTACGAGAGAGTTACGTTCAAGTATGATATGAACGCACAAAATCGGTTTACCACCACAGACACTACTTTATTTACGAGACAAACTTTAGAAAGTGCTCAATATGGAATGAGACATAAAGTTGCATCAGATTTGAATTTTAAAATTTTCAAATATATCAATGTCTCACCTAATATTAATTATACAGATGTTTGGTATGGGAATGAAATAGGGAAAGAATATGTTTCAGAATTAACGATTGATACCACGATTTTATACAATGCGGATAGTACTATTTTTGGAGTAGAATATGATACCACTTCATATGGAGATATTGTGGATAATAAGATCAATGGTTTTACGAGATATTTTCAATTGAATGCTGGAGTGAATTTAAATACAACTCGATATTTCACTAAAAATTTTAAAAAGGGATTAATTCGAGGAATTCGACATGTAGCAAAACCAACGATTGGATTTACTTATACCCCAGATTATACCAATCCAGAATTTGGATATTATAAGAATGTGATTTCGCCTGAAACTCCTTTGACTGAAATGGCAGACACGTTGACATATAATGTTTTTGCCAATGGAATTTATGGAAGTCCAGGATCAGGTGGAAAGCAGATGAGGTTGACTTATGGATTGCGAAATAATTTTGAGGCAAAATATTGGTCTAAAAAAGATTCGACGGCTAAGAAGTTCAAATTATTTAATGATATCAATATTAATGGTAATTATAATTTGGCAAAAGACAGTCTGCAATGGAGTGATGTGCGAGCGAGTGGAAGTACGCGATTTTTTGATGGAATGACTAATGTGAATTTGTCAGCAACTTGGAGTCCATATGCTTTGAGTGCTGATCGAAGAAAAACAATAAATACCTTTTATTGGGATTCAGACAAAAAACCATTGCGATTCGTCAATGCGGTGATGAGAACGAGTACGAGTATTTCGGTAAAACAAATTCGACAATTACTTGGAAAAGGAAAATCGTCTAACAAGTCTGGTCAAAGTGAGACTTCATTTCCAGGGGGAAATTCTGATAGAGATAATTCTCCTTTGGGAAATAATCAAGATCAAGGTACGGTCAAAGCACCAAAAGGAAGTGTGAAGTCTGGTGAAGGGATTTTAGATTTATTTGAAAATTTTAGGATCAGCTATAATTTTAATTTGGAATTAGAACCTTCCACTTTGACCGGAAGAGATACTTTAGTTATTACGAACCATTCCATTGAGACACGTGGGAATATTAATTTAACTGATAATTGGAAAATGACGGTGGGGCGGATTGGTTATAATTTTAGAGATAAAAAAGTAACATTCCCTGATTTTTCATTTTATAGAAATTTGCATTGTTGGGAAATGGGAATGAGTTGGCAGCCCGAACGATCGACTTATAGTTTCTTTTTAAGGGTAAAACCATCGTCGTTAGATTTTATAGAGTTGCCTTATCAGAAGAATAATGCAGATGCTAGGTTTGGAGGATTTTGATTTTTTTGCCGCAGATTGGGCTGATTTTTATGATTGTCCTCATAATTACATAACTAATTTATACAAACGAGTGAAATCATATTAATCATAAAAATCAGCCCAATCTGCGGCAAAAAAATTAACCCATCGAAATCATCCATATCGCCGAAATCGCCAACACAACTCCCGCCACATTTACCTTAGATAATTTTTCACTAAAAAATAAATAGGCAATGATCGCTGACAAAGCAATGATAGAAATATTATTATAAGGGAAAAATTTTGATCCTTCCCATCCTTCAGAAATCGCCACAATAATCAAATATATTGAAAAGAAGTTAGGCACTCCCAACACGATTCCTGCTACAATATTTTTATAAGAAAAAACTAATTTTCCTGAAATCAGTCCAGCAATAACCGAAATCAATCCAAGTGTACCTGCAATTCCAAATAACGTAGCTACGAAATTCAATCCACCCATTCCTCCTAAAATTTTAGTTTCCACATATTGCAAAACAGTTTCAATACAAACCGCAATCAACCACACCGCTAATGGTAAAACAACCATCCATTTCGACATATTCTGAGCATTTTTCAATTCAGATTTCTTAGGCTTATTCGTCAAGTAAATAGCAATTAAGCCCGAAATTAATCCAAAGATTTTCCAAGCATTGATATCTTCGTTGTACATCCAGATGGCGACAGGTACGGTTAAAAGCAAAGACATTTTTTGCATTATCGTAGTCAACGTAACTCCAAATTTTTGAAAACTTAGTGCCGTGATATTAAAACCGGTAATAAAAATAAATCCTAAAAAGAGTGCATAAGGAAACCACTCCGTTTTATGCACGTTAGATACGATAGGGAATTCGCCCAGGACCAAACCAGCCATAGCTACACAAACAAAATAATTGACAACGATAGCTTGCAAAGTATTCACGCCATACTTTGGAAACATTTTAAAAATGAAACCAATTATGGTATTGGTCAAAATGCAGATTATCAATGTTTGCATAAAATGTAAGTTTATTGTTATGAGCTTAACAAGTGATTAACAAAAGTTGAATTCTCATTAACAAAGAGAAAAATAATAAATTAGATATTTGTAAAGCGGGGCGAAATTACTCAACAAAAAGAGAACAACTAGTGTTTTTGTTGAAAAAACGAAGAATTGGGTTTTAACCTCCAAAAACAAATTCTTATTATATTTGCGAAATATTGATAAAATCAAAATTTGATTTAAAAAAATACAAAAATGACTTTAACGACAATAGTAATTTGGGTAGCAGCTATTTCTGTAATTTTAACGGGAATCACTTCACAAGTTTTTAAACAAAACAAAAGCCTCTGGGTCAGTTATTTGCAAAACTTTTGTGGAGCATTTTTTATCTTTTCAGGCTTGGTTAAAGTAGCCGATCCGCTTGGAACATCTTACAAATTAGTTGATTATTTTACAGAATTTGAATCTACTTTTTCTGAAACATGGATATCCTTTATTGCCCCAATGTTTCCATTCTTTTCTGAACATTCTATTGCTGTTTCTTTAGCAGTTATAGTTTTAGAGATCGTTTTGGGAGTTATGTTAATTATTGGAGCAAAGAATCGATTGTCTGCATGGTTATTTTTTGGAATCGTATTATTCTTTTTGTTTTTGACTGGTTATACAGCATTGACAGGCTATGTTCCAGAAGGTGTTAACTTTTTTAGTTTTGGTGATTGGGGAGCTTTTGACAAAAATAATATGAAGGTAACTGATTGTGGTTGCTTTGGAGATTTTATAAAATTAGAACCGTTTCTTTCTTTTAAAAAGGATGTAGTATTGATGGTGCCAGCCATTATTTTCCTTTTAAGAACAAAGGATATGCATTCGATTTTTACAGCAAGAACTCGAAACATAATTACTTTGGCAAGTATTGGAATATTTACGGTTTATGGATTGAGTAATTTCGTTTGGGATATTCCTGGAAATGATTTTAGACCATTTAGAGTAGATGTAAATATTCGAGATCAGAAAACATTGGAAGAGGAATCAATGATGAATGCACCTACGAATTATGTTTATACGAATAAAGAATCAGGTGAGGTGACAAGTTTGAGTGAAGCAGAATATATCAAGCAATACAAGAATTTCCCTAAGGAGGAATTCGATATGAAACAGGTAACCGAAGATCCTGAAATTCCACATTCAAAAATTAGTGAATTCGCGGTGGAAGATATTAATGGGAATGATGTAACAGAAGAATTGCTTAATGAAGAAGGATACAGCTTGATGTATGTTTGTTATAAATTGGGTTATACTGAGGGTGAAAAGAATATCATGGTAGCTGATACTTCATGGTTGGTGGATACGATTGGAACTCCTGGAGAAGAAGGTTTTCAGTTAGTGAAAAAAGTAGATGAAATTTCTTCACATGAAGAAACTGTTGTTGATTATAAATTTGAATCAGAATATAAAAACCGTTTCCAAGGTACTGTAAATCCATTTGCGGAAGCTGCACAAAAAGCTGGCGTAAAAGTTTATGCAATTGCTGGTGGAGCAGGGGAGTCGGTAATTAGAGATTTTAGTGACGAGGTCAATGCTTCATATCCAATTCATATGGCTGATGATATTTTATTGAAAACTATCGTACGATCGAATCCCGGAATTGTATTGTTAAAAGATGGGAAAGTGGTGCAAAAATGGCATTATAAACGGTTGCCGAACTTCGATGAGGTGAAAGCGGAGTTTATCAAGTAAGTTTTATCTTTCATTTTTTTTAACCACAAAAGGCACAAAAGAATCACAAAAGGATCACAAAAGGATCACAAAAGTATACTAGATCAAACTAAAACTTATGTGAAGCTTTTGTGCCTTTTGTGGTTTAAACTTTAGCCTAGTTTGGTTATGTTTTTCTCCACATATTCAATCATCTTTCCGATCTCTTTTGCTTCGAAACTTTCCCAATGATCATCTTTTCTAAACCATGTCATTTGTCTTTTAGCGTATCTTCTTGAATTTCTTTTGACTAACTCGATAGCTTCTTCTATGGTGATTTTTCCATCGAAATAATCCATGAATTCCTGATAACCAACAGTTTGTAAGCTGTTTTTTTCTTTATAGGGAAAAAGGCTTTTGGCTTCTTCAAGTAATCCTGCTTCTATCATCAAGTCCACTCTTAGATTAATTCGTTCGTAAAGTTTTTCTCGATCCATCACTACATTGATATAAATGGGAATGAAGTTTCGAGGTTTCTTTTTTTGATTTTGAAAGGAGGAGAATGGTTTTCCACTTGATTTGATAACTTCTAATGCGCGCATTAATCGAACTGGATTTTGCCTATCTACTTTTTCATAGTAAACTGGATCAGCATTTTTTACAGCCTTTTGAAGTGCCTCTAGTCCTTCATTATCAAAAAAACTTTGCACTTCATTTCTTATCTCAGTTGGAATTTTAGGAAATTTATCTAACCCATCGCAAAGTGCGCGAATAAATAAACCTGAACCACCAACAAGTATGGCTACATCTTTTTTCAAAAATAATTCATCAAGTACTTTTAAAGCATCTCTTTCAAAATCGCCAACATTATAATCCTCCTCAATCGAAAGTAAATTGATAAAATGATGAGGTGCAGCAGCTAATTCTTCAGCGGTAGGTTTGGCGGTTCCAATTGTCATTTCTCGATAGAATTGTCGGGAATCACAAGATAATATTTCAGTCTCAAAATGTTGAGCCAACTGAATTGCGGTTGCAGTCTTGCCTGTGGCAGTTGCACCTCCTATGACGATGAGAAATTTATTTTTTGACATGAGACAAAACTAAGAAACTTTGGGAATATTGAATATCGAACAAGGATTTATGATTTGTGAAGTTTGACGAAACTTCTCAAATCATAAATCCTTAGAGAAGCGTTTTTAAATCGATATTCCTCAAAAAAATCCCTTGCTCAATATTGAACAAGGGATTTTTTTTAGAAGGAATAGCAACGAACTTTTCGCCGTTTTCTTTTTTTGATTTTTTTTCTTTTAACCAATTTTCGTTTTTTCATCTTCAACTTTTTAGTAGAAGATTTTCCAATTCCCTTGTAATAAATTTCAGTTGGTTGTTTCTTCACTCTTGGCATAACAGCAACAGCTCTAGCTGGCATTCTTTTTTTCTTAGCTACTTTTTTCGTTTTTTTCGTTGCAGCTTTTTTAACTACTTTTCTAGTTGTAGTTTTTTTTACGACCGTTCCACCTTTTGGAGTTACGATATCATTAGGAACTTCTGCTACCGTTACTTCTGCTAGAGTTGGTTTAGGTGGATCTTTTTCAGTTTTAATTCTAATCTCTTGACCTAACCCAATTGAATTAATATCAAATTGAGAATTAAGAATATCCATATCGCTAGCGTTGTCTTCTTTGACTACGACTGTACTTTTGGTATTGGTGTTATCGAGATATTGTTTTTTTACTTGGGAAAATCCAAATTGAATGGAAAGGCTTGAGAAGAGCACTAATAAGCTTAGATACTTCATGGGATAAAATTTTTAAGTGTTTGCCTGTCAAAAAAGTTGGTTAATATGTTCTATTTTTTGAAGCAGGGTGTAGAAATAAATATGTTCAATTCTTAAATGCAAAAAATATGAAACTAAATCCATTTTAAGCCAAATTTAATTCGGAATTGTGACAAGCCAATTAGGTATAGGTCACTAGGATTAAAAATGACATTATAAAATATGCTAATTTGTTTCAGAGGTGAAATGCAGTAGGGTTTGATATAAGTGACTAATTGTTAGTTAGTTGTAAAATTATAAATTGATAATATGTTATGGGGTTTCTATGTGTTGGCAAAATAAAATGTAATTGATTGAGCTTAAAACTTAGATTTAAAGAGGGATTGAGTGATTTTTGTGATATGTAATTTTATTGTTATGTGTTGTTCTTTTGAAATTTCTTGTATTTTTTTTTGAAAAAAAACGGTCATCTCTAATTTTAGAGACAACCGTTTTCAAAAAAGTCATCCTAAATGAATATTTAAGTAACTAAACTAGTATAAAATGTTCGTTGAAAATTAATGATTCTTGAATATTTTATACTGGCTAATTTCTTACTCATCCACTTTTACGATATTATAAACAAGGGTTCTATGTCCGTTGTAGTTGATATATGCAAAGTAGATTCCAGCTGTGTAATTAGATAGATCTATTTGCTTGCTGTTCGATCCAGCTTCCATGGTAAGTGTTTTAATTATTTGTCCAGCTTGATTAATAATTTCGATTTGAGCATCTGTTTCGAATGGAGTAACTACTCGCAAAGTTGTTGTTTTGATAACTGGATTTGGATAAACAATTACATCTGGAAGATCATTTCCTGAAACGATTACAGTTTCAACATTTGAGTATTCAGCATCTCCATTGAAATCAACTTGCTTCAATCTGTAATAATTAGCTCCATAGAAAGGATCTAAATCTTCTAAAGAATAATGATTAACAAAGTTAGTAGTTCCATGTCCTTCCACAAGTCCGATTGGTCGGAAGTCATTTCCATCAACTGATCGTTCAACAACAAAGTGTCTATTATTAATTTCAGTAGCTGTCACCCATTTAAGTAAAACTTGATTACCATTTATTAATTGAGCTTCAAAGCTTAATAACTCAACAGGTAAACTTGAATCGAATATAAAACCTGCATCTATGGTTTTATTATTATCACCAGCATTTACTGTGATTACATCTGTTCGTCCAGTACCAATGTAGATATCACTATCGTCATTGTCAAAACTATTTCCAGACACATCTTTAATCGTTGGAACAAAAGCGGGTTGATTTGATGTGAATTTCAATTCATATGTTCCAGGAATAACATTAGCAAATTCATAAATTCCATTTGCATCTGGAGTAGTTGATTCGTTAATGGTATTTCCAAGAATGTCATTTCCTAATAACATGATGTTTACATCTGTGTATGGCAAATCACCAGCATCTTGAATTCCGTTTTTATTTACATCTTCGAAAACTTTATCACCAATTTTTGCTAATGGGAAATAACCTGCATCAATAGTATCGATAGTTTCACCAGCGTTTACTACAAAAATTTCAGTCATAGCATCTCCTGAGCCATCGTTCATAGGAACTGGATCACTATCTTTGTATTCATCACCTCCTTGACTTGCTCTAGTTAAATTGTAAGTAACACTATTTGAAGTAACTATTTCAGGAAATTTTACTTTGTAGTTTCCAACCGGAAGATTGTTGAATCTATAATTTCCATTTTGATTAGTAATAAGAGTTTGAGAAGAATTATCATCAGTATTAATTAACATTACTGTTACCCCTGGAATTCCGGTTTCACCAGCTTCTTGTTTTCCATTTGCATTAGCATCGATGAAAACCCAATCTCCGATTGATGATAATGGATAGTAACCTGCATCTAAATTATCAACAGTAGCACCATTTTGAACAGAAACAATTTGAGTCATCGCATTTCCAGAACCATCATTCATTGGAACAGCATCACTATCTACATTATCATCTGATCCGACTTCTGAAAGAGTTAAAGTATAATTGATGGAACCATCAGCAGCATCTTCTGGGAATTTAACTTTGTAGTTTCCAGGAGCAAGGTTTGTAAATTCGTAAGATCCTCCGTTAGCAGTAGTTGTAGTCGAAACCATATTT
>CAZMBP010000099.1:0-32802 GCA_964564545.1 uncultured Saprospiraceae bacterium | reverse complement strand
AATTTCCATGTTCATTACCTGCCTTGAATTGTTGTTGAATATAATGTGGAATAAGGTTTCTCAACTAGAGTACAAATTAGATTTTTTTATAAAACACTAAAGTAAGCATTATCTAAAATAATCATGTAAAAAATGAAGGGATTTGTTGAGACTAAAGAAAGGATTAGTTATTCAATTAAATGATTCATATTCTGTGCGGAATAGAAATAAGAAAGCCCATTTCCTTCTCCCCCGGAAGATTCAGAATTAGCAATATTCATTTTTAAATTTTGAAAAAGATAACTGCCTTCTTCTATTTCAGAATATTTCTCTCCAATAGAACTAAATTGAGTTAAAAACTGATCTATATCAACACCAAAATTCAATTCAATTTTTTCAACTACAATTTTGATTCCCCAATGGATTTCAAGTTCGGCTATCTGATCATTTTCATCATAACTTAAAAAGAAATAGTTATGATCACTTTTGAAGTTCGTGTAAATATCTCTTCGTTGCTCAATATTTTGACTTTCATTTCCATCAAAAAACTCAGCCATATCAATTATCCTATCATCTTCTTGGTGTTGGCCTTCAAGTTTTTCTCTAACGACTTCTCTTTTTTCATCCCATTTAAATAAAATGGAATCTATCTTAAAACCGATGCTGGGTAAATATTCAAAAGTCATTCTTTTAGTTTTTGAACACTAGTAATTCCTAATTTTCTCCTCTATCGAAGTTGTCGAATAGCCTTCTTTAAATGCTAAACTTTTCACCTCTCCGCCGTTTGCTAAAACAATATCAGAACCAACAATCTGCTCAGGTTTCCAATCGCCACCTTTGACAATTACATCTGGTAAAACAATTTTTATTAACTCCAAAGGTGTGTCTTCTTCAAAAACCACAACTGCATCTACAAATTCCAAAGCAGCTAATAAATGCTGTCTAGTTGCTTCATCATTGATTGGTCGGTGTTTCCCTTTTAGTCTTTTGACGGATGCAGCAGAATTTAAACCAATTACTAATCGATCTCCCAAATCACTCGCTTCTGCTAAGTAATGAATATGTCCAAAATGTAAAATATCAAAACATCCATTGGTGAAGACGATTTTTTCGCCAGCTGATTTCCATTTAGAAACCGATTCTTGAATTGTTTCCCATGACTGTATTTTGGCTTGTATTTTTTTAAACATGAGTTTGTCTTTTATAGAGCTCTACTTAAAAGGTGATTGCGAGTAGTGAATATTTTTATTTCTCTGTAAACGCAGAATGGTTTGGGGTATAATTTCTATTTAATATAAATAACAATGCTACCGAAATCAAACCGAATCCAATATTGCAAAATATTTGAACCGAAAAGAAAGCAATATTTGCGAATGAAAATGCATCGTATTGATTGATTCCATAAATACCCAAAGCTGCGATGACTAACCAATGATAAGTTCCCATCCCACCAGGAGAAGGAATCACAATACCAAAAGCTCCAAAAACAAAAACCATTAAAGCAACCACAGGAGAAAGATCGGAAGTAGGTTCAAATGAAAAGAAGAATAGGTAATTCATTAAAAAATACATCACCCAAATAAATACCGTATGAAAGATGAACTGTCCAGGTGATTCTAATTTCCGGATGGATAAAATTCCTTCCCAAAAACCTAAAACAAGTTGAACTACTTTTTTATAAAAAGCTGTTTGCATGATTTTTTTTCTAAAAATAAAAAAGATAATTAGTCCAATAACTCCAAGTCCTAGTAGACCTAAAACGTATGGATTGGAAAAAAGTCCGCCATCTTTTTTATCAGTTTCCATGTTTTCATTTAGCCAAGTCCACAAGGTATCGTACTCTAATAAAAACGAAATTCCGATAAATGATAACAACATAATTACATCCATAATTCTTCCCAAAACAATAGTACCCATTGCTTTTTCCACAGGGACTTTTTCTGAATGATGTAATGCTGCTGCTCGCGCTACTTCACCCATTCGAGGAATAAATAAATTGACAAAATAGGTGATGAAAACGGCAATAACACTATTGTATAATTTGGGTTGATAACCTAGTGGTGCAAGAGTTAAATTCCAACGCATTGCTCTACTGACATTACTTAATGAAAAGGCGAATAATGCAGCAAAGACCCACAATGGCTTAACACTCCAAAAATCATCTTTTATTTTTTGCAAAAAATCACAATCCTCGGGAGCAATTCCCTTGAGTGCACATTCTGCTTGATATGCATCATTATAGTTATTATAGATATAATACAAAATGGTAAAACCAATTGTAAATGAAACGAGAATGAAGATGATATTGCGAATAGTATTTTTCACAGAGGAATATTTTTATTTCAAAAGTCTTTTAACGAAAAAAAGGTGTATTGGTTTTTAGAAAAAAACAATACACCTTTTTTTGGAGTAAATATTATTTTAAGGTCGGATACTATCCTCTTGCCATTTGATTAGATTCGGGCACCCTCGATATGCTTTGTCAATTTTAATGAAGGTGCTATTGATTTTATCTTCAATCCAAGTACTCATAAATTGAGCTTTGCGTTCTTCAATCGCACCTGTTCGAATTTTACTATAATCCTGTTTCAGGTTAGCTCTATGAGGATCGGTTCGAGATTGCAAATAAATTAATCGATACATCACATCTCCTCGTTCTTCAAATTCGATCGGTTGAGAAACTTCACCCACCTGCATGGTATCGATGGTGAAATATATATCTGGATCTAAATCAGCGATTTCGAAAAAAGTATTTCCAGTTTTTGGATTTACCATTCTACCATCATTGTTGAAACTTTGTTGATCTTTATCAGAGTATAATTTGACAGCATAAGAGAAACTTAATGAGTCCGCAGTAATCAAATTTTTAACGGTGTCCAAAATACCTAAAGCTCGAGTTTTATCTTCATCAGTTAATTGAGGTCGTAATAAAATATGACGAACATTAACTGAGTTTCCACGACGATCTAGCAATTGCATAAAGTGATATCCAAAGTCAGTTTCGATGATTTCTGAATATTCATCTTTTTCTAAGTTGTAAGCGGTTGCTTCAAATTCAGGAACATAACTTCCTCTCTTTGCCCAACCTAAGTTTCCACCTTGTTGTCCCGAACCTAAATCTGCAGAATATTTTTTAGCTAACTCCGCAAAGTCTTCTCCATCTTCAAGTATTCTTTTTCGAATGTCTTCCAAGACTGATTTAGTTCTGTCTTTTTCATCTTGGTTGACTTGAGGTTTATAAACGATTTCTCCTAACTCTACCTCTGAATTAAAGTAAGGTAAACTGTCTTTTGGAATTCGATTATAGAAAGCTTTTACTTCCGAAGGTGTAACTGTTGCATCTTGCATCACAGATGCTTGCATTCTTTCAACGAGTAATTTATTTTTCAAATCTTCTCTAAATCGACTTTTTACTTCTGCAGTTGATTGCCCATAGAAATCTTCAAATTGTTGAACATCTCCACCCATGTAACCTAAGATTTGATCAATCCGAGCAGCCAATTGAGCTTCCACTTCTTCATCTCCTACTTCGATACTATCCAATCGAGCTTGATTCAACATCAAACTAGAAGCAATCAAATTTTCGAATAAGTTGCATTTTGCTTCTTCAGGAATATATCCCCGCTCTTCTGACATTTGAGCATACACTTGCTCCAAATCAGATAATAAAACATATTCATTTCCCACATTTGCAATGATCTTATCAATCACTTTTTTGTCTTGTCCTAACATGAAATTAGAAGCCAATAAAACGACAAAAGAGAGTAACAATAATTTTTTCATAAGAAGTTTTTTTGGATGTGAGGTTTTGAGATTCGAGTAGAGGGATTTCCCAATACTCAAATCCAAACAACTCTTATCCGTTTTTTATTTTGTAAATATTTTAACATTGTTTTTACTGGTTTCTCTATCGTAGAGTTCTTCCTTTCGTTGATCCAGTAAAACCATTTTTCTTTTATGTAAAATCACCTTTTTGATTTGATCTTGAATGTAATCTAAAGGTGCTAATTCTTTACTTGATTTTTTTTCTAATACTTTTAAAAAGTAAAAGTAGTTTTCGTCCGATTGATTCAAATCAAAATTCGGATTTAAGTTATTTCCATTTGGGATTTGTGCTTTCAGATCACTTTGTTGATACCAAGCTTTTGGATCCAACATATAAAAGTCTGCATTTTGAGATGCATAATCTTTCATCTTTTTAAAGTTCTCTGGTTTATTGCCTGGCCACCAAGTTTGTAATTGATTTATGTTTGGAGCAGACTTTGGCACCTTTATGAGAAAACAACGAAGAATACTTGATTGGAGTTGGTATTGTTCTTTATTTTTTTCGTAGTACTGAGCAATTTCTTGTTCTGAAATGACGGAGTCCAATTGTGTTTCCACTAAAAACTGTTCATAATTATGGCGAATTAAAGACATCCGATAATCTCTCACCAACTCATCAATATTCAAATCTGCAGGAATATTTTTTTCGGCTTCTTGCATCAAAAGTGTTTCGCGTGTCCATCGTTCCACCTCTGCATTAATAATTTTTATGCTGTCTTCAGAAGTTGCTCCTTCGGGAACCATTCCTTCTAATTCAGATAGAAATAATTTCTTGGAAAATACTTTAGCTAATTCCACATCATTCTCTTCCGTAGTTTCTTCCGCAGGTGTACAGCTTGCCAAAAAGCAAATAGTCAAAATGAAAATGAAAATGAAGGAGGGAAATCTTAGCATGTTTATTTTTTTAACGGTAAGCTATTAACGGTGAATAGTTAATCTCTTTGTGGGTTAACCATTCACCGTTAATCATTAACAGTTACTTGATGAGTGTTTGAAAAACTTCGTCGTTGATTTTTACATCGTAAGTTTTTTTCAATTCTTTAACCCATTCTCTTTCTAGGTGATCTTGATAATCTGCTACGACATATCCACGAGCTTCTTTCAAAGTTTTTGGACTTTTTGGAAGGATTTTTTCAATTTTCAAAAAGTTGTGAGATAAATCTCTTTTGTTGATTTCAGTTGCAGAGGTAGATCCTTTTTTCCAAGGCAAATTATTAACGACTTTGTTTTTTCCTTGTTCAATAATTTCAGTTCGATGTGATAAAATCTTTTTATCACCCTTATTGAATTTTTTCAAAGTCTTGGCAGGAGATTTTTTTCTAGAATACTTTCTCACTTTTGATAGGCATTTCACTTCATCTTTTTTCAAAGAATAAAAACTTACTTCAGCTCTTTCATTCCAAAAATATTTTCGATTCTTTTTGTAGTTTGCAAAGTATTGTTCCAATCCAACTGAATCTTGAGATGCTTTATCCCAAACTAAAATTTTAGTAGCTTCAAAAAGCAAAATTCCTTCTTCGTATTCTCTCATTAATGCTTTGAACTCAGGATATTTTTTATCCAATTGTTGTTCTTCATATTGCATTAATGTTTGTGAAACAAATTTGTCATATATAAATTTGACTACTTCCAATCTAGATTTGCTTCTTCCTAGTCTCAATCGATCTCTGGAATTTTTTTGAGAAAAAGTTTCGAAGTTCGCAATAGTATATTTTTGATCTCCAGCGAGTGTAAATAATACATCATCTGCTTTTTTGTAACCAGGTTTCCATCGGTGAGTCATGTATTCATCTCCAACCAATGATGCAAACATATTGTATGCTTTTTTATCTTCGGTGAAATTCGCTTCTTTCTTAATTCGATTAAGCATAGAAGTTTTAGCCATTTCGTAGCGACTATCTTTTTGAACCTTAGGTTGTAATTTTCTTTTTGCGATATCGAAAGATTCCATTGGCTTTTTTCTCAATCGCTTGATGATATGCCATCCTGCTTGAGTTTCGATTGGGCCAGTATAAGTTCCGTCAGTAGTAATTCCGAATGCAGCATTCTCAAAAGATCGCTCGTATTTATTGATTCCGAAAAAACCAATATTTCCACCTTTGCTTGCAGAAATATTATCTTGCGACTGAGCTCTTGCTAATGCTTCAAAATCAGCTCCTGCTTGCAATGCTGTATAAATACTATCAATTCTCACTTTAGCAGCAGCACCATTATCTTTTGGATCTTTTCTGATCAAAATATGGGCAGCTTCAACTTCACCTCGTGCTGGTCGACTTCCATTCACTTTGATGATGTGATAACCAGCTGCAGATTTTACTACTTTTGATTCACCTTCTTTCAAGGAATAAGCTGCTGTCTCGAAATCATAAAAACCATCAGGTAACAAGGCAGTCATATAGCCGAGATTACCGCCATTGTTTTTTGCTGATTTATCATCAGATTTTTCGGCAGCTACTTTTGCAAAATCAGAACCTCCGTCAATTGCAGCTTTTAAATTGTTGATTTTATTGAAAGCAGCTAAGGTGTCTTTCGGCGTAGCAGTTGGTGGAACTAAAACCATGATATGACTAATGTCGATATCTCTTAATGATCGATCATAGGCTTCTTTCACTAATCGTTCAGTTACTTCTTTATCTACCAAATAAGAGTTCGCCAATTGTTTTCGGTATCCTGCTAACTCTTGTTGCAAAACTGGAATGGTATCCAATTGCATATCCTTCGCCCGCTGTACTTTTAATTTAAACTTTACATATAAATCCAAGTATTCTTCGAGTGATTTTTTAGAAAAATCAGCTTTGTCACCATTCGTTTTGGTATAAATATATTCAAATTCAGAAAGGTGAACAGGATTGCCTTCTACAGAAAACAAAACAGGGTCATTCGTTTGAGCAAACGAATTTTGAAATCCAAAAAATAGAGTAGCAACAAGTGCTAAAAAAAATCGCTTTGACATTATAATTTCTTTTTAAAGTTTTAGCTTTTTGTAAAAAAATAAGACTGTGAGTGATTGAATTTTTCCAAGGAAAAAATATAGCTTTCCATGGTTTTAGAAAAACACCGCAAAATTAGCAATTCTAAGTACAAAAAGGCAATAATACATGTTTAATGTTTCATTAGAAAAATGCATTTTTGTCGGGTAGGTTTTATTAAAAATATCCTTTGATTTAACGTCAAAAGTTTCATTTTTGATATTGATAGAAAAATGTTTTTAAAATTTCCCAAAATTACTCGCAAGGTGGTTTCGAAGTCGACATGTGAGTACCTTGTAAAATGCAAAAAGCCTAGCTGAATTAACAACTAGGCTTTTTACATTTTATTTTTTTAAGAATTATTCATTCTCTAACAGCGACAATTCCATCGCTACTTTATAAAACCATTCTTCTTGTTGTTCTTTGTCTAAACTATGCCGTGACATCAAGTCAAAAGCATTTTGTTCCATTCGCCAATTGTCAATAAATGAACTAACAAAGTTTTCAAATTCTACTTCTTCTCCACATCTAAATTTTCGTTTTTTCAAAGATTTTCTTAATCGTCTCGCTGCTAATTCTGTGATGTCAAAATGAATTTGTTCGTGTATTAAATGATGATCGGTGAGGGCTTCTTCTTTCACCCAAGACTGATCTTTTTCAAAATAAGCTTGCACTTTAAAAGTAATTTTTCCATCCTTGCAACCTTTGTAATGAACAATTCCAGAAGAAGTTAAAGCGGAAATAGCTTCGTAATCAAATCGAGGCTCGCCAGCAAAATCATCCCAAGTGAGGCGATAATCAGAGGACCAATAAATGACATCGTTAGAGTCTGCGCTACTTCCGAAGATGATGATAAAAAGTCCGAGCAGGAGGTGAAGACCAAATTTTTTCTTTTTCATGAGATTCTTTTTTCGAGTTTGTAAATTGTTTTCAGAAAACCGTGTAAGTATTTTCATTGGTTTTTTAGAAAAGTAAATATTCACCTCATGAATTTTTGAATTTGGAGACTTGTGGTAAAAATTACAGTTCTAGAGAAGGATCCCAAAAATGTTTTTTGAAATTTACGATAGTATCATTTTTTACTTCGACACCTTCGTTCTCTAATAATTGTTGCATCATAGTTGGGCTTGGAAAATGATTCCGACCGCTGAGTTCGCCTTTTCGATTGACAACTCTATGAGCAGGAACATTCCCTTCGGTAAAACTTTTATTCAAAGCCCACCCCACCATTCTTGCCGAACCTAATTCTAAATAATTAGCAATTGCACCATAGGTGCTAAATCGGCCAAAAGGAATGAGACGAGTAACTTCATAAACGTCTTGAACATAATTTCTTTTTTCCATAATTGAGCTGAAGTTATATTTTTCTTTGTACGTTTTTTTGAAAATAGTTCTGCTAAGATAGTTTTATCAAAATTTGAAAAAACATAAACAGGAATCTATTTCTAAAATAACTACTTTTGCCTCTCTTTAGGAAAAAATAGGGTTCTAAACTGAGGGAGAAATTTTGAAATTGTAATGTTCGGTAAGGTTTCTCGATTTACTCTGAAAGGAATATATTATGATAATACCAAATATTATTCCTTTTGTCTTATTTTGAATAAAATATTTATAGCATAACGAGAGATATGTAAAATAGTTTATGTCGAAATAAAATTTTAATAAAATCATTTTTACCAAAATCAGATAAATAATGTTAAAAATCAAGGTTAAGGCAAGTCAAATTACAAATTTAACAGATGCTCGATATTTTGCGGCATGGGAAGTGGAGTGGTTAGGATTCAATTTTGATAAAGGTTCCGAGCATTATATTTTGCCACAAAATATGAAAGCGATCAAAGAATGGGTCGAAGGAGTTCAAGTTGTAGGTGAGTTTTCCTTTGCCTCTGCGGAAGATATTAATGAAGCAGTTGAGTTGTTGGAATTGAATGCGGTGCAAGTTGGGATGTTTACAGATGTGGCAGTTTTGGAAAAAATAACTGCAGCTCCAATTATTAAAGAAGTGGTTATTTCTCCAGAAGTTGATGAAGTAAGTTTGGAAAATCATCTAGAGCAGTGTGCGCCTCACGTTGAGTATTTCTTATTGTCTTTTGAAAAAAGTGGAACGACTTGGGAGATGCTAAAAAATGGTGAATCTCAAATTGGAGATGCATTGTTAGAAAAGTTATGTGCGAAATATAAAATCATTTTGAGTATTAATCTTTCGCAAGATTCCTTGGATGAAATTTTAGCGATACCTAATTTGTATGCATTAAATGTGAAAGGAGGAGAGGAAGAAAAAGTAGGTGTGAAATCGTTTGATGAGTTAGATGAGATTTTCGAAGCACTCGAAATCTTAGTGTAGACTGATTACCGTAGGTCGACTCGGAGAGTCGACCTACGGATGAATTATCCTAACAATGATCTTACAATTCCAGAAATAGTTTTCCCATCAGCCTTTCCAGCTAATTGTTGCGAAGCCATTCCCATGACTTTTCCCATATCCTTCATTGAAGACGCACCAGTTTTTTCGATAATTCCTTTGATGAAACTTTCTAGTTCTGCAGCATCCATTTGCTTTGGTAAATATTTTGAAAGTACTTCGATTTCTTCTCTTTCTTTAACAGCCAAATCTTCTCGATTTTGCTTTTCAAAAATATCCAAAGAATCTTTTCGTTGCTTTACTAATTTTTGAACTAATTTGATTTCACCAGCATCATCTAATTCCTTTCCACTTCCATCTGTTTTGGCTAAAAGAATAGCCGACTTGATAGCTCTTAATCCTCGAAGCGAAACTGCATCTTTTGCTTTCATCGCAGTTTTGATGTCATCATTAATTCTTACTTCTAAACTCATGTTGTCCTGTTTGAATTCTAAAAATAATTTATTTTAGAATGGTTATTATAAATAAAAATTCTTCTTTTAGAATGGTTTTTCAATGGAAAAAGTTCATTATTCTTCAGCAAGCGCATCTTGAATCATAATCGTCAATTTTACAAAATCATCTACCGAAAGTTTTTCAGGACGAAGTGTAAATATTTCATTTTGAAATAACTTATTTCTGGCCTCCTCATTTTCCTTGAAGAAAAGTTTCATGGTATTTCTTAACATTTTTCGTCTTTGCCCAAATGCCTGTTTTACCACTCTTCGGAACATTTTGTAATCACAACCCAAATCTAAGTTTTCTTTTCGAGTCATTTGAATAACTCCCGATTGAACTTTTGGTGGTGGATCAAAATTCATTCGATCAACGGTAAAAAGATATTTCCCATCATAAAATGCTTGAATCAAAACGCTAATCACTCCATAAACTTTAGACCCTGGTTTTGCTACAATTCGTTCGGCTACTTCTTTTTGAAACATGCCGACCATTTCAGGAATCAATTCTTTGTAGTCAAGCATTTTGAACATAATCTGAGAAGAGATATTGTAAGGGAAATTTCCAATTAAACCGAATTCTTCTCCATTAAAAATCTCACTCAAGTTTGATTTTAAAAAATCACCAGAGATGATTTTATCTTCTAATTGGGGAAAGTTTTTTTCCAGAAAACTAACCATATCGCGATCTGCTTCGACAACTTTTAAATTGTAATCTTTTTGCAAAAGATATTTCGTCAACATTCCTTTTCCAGGACCGACTTCCAAAACATGATTGTATGAATCTGTCAATTGCAATCCATTTGCAATATCTTCTGTGATAATTTCACTATTTAAAAAGTGTTGTCCGAACGATTTTTTTGCTTTCAAAATTTATTTTTTAGTGAG
Source organism: uncultured Saprospiraceae bacterium (assembly GCA_964564545.1). Classification (GTDB taxonomy): domain Bacteria; phylum Bacteroidota; class Bacteroidia; order Chitinophagales; family Saprospiraceae; genus CAJQQY01. The sequence continues at coordinate 22,285 of CAZMBP010000099.1, read as the reverse complement.
ACTTGAGATAGTTGGTATTGAGTAATGAGAGCTAGTGAAAACGTAGTAATTTCAATACTCAAAACCTATCATCTTAATTCCCCGTTTATTACTTTTTTTAAGATACTTAAAAATTTGATTTTCAAGGAAAAGTGTGTTTTTTTCTTTGTAAGAACATCATTTTGTTGACTCTCAAATTTTCGTATTAATTCTTTATATTTGCCCAATTATTAAAAAAACCAATTTATCATAAAAATCAAAAAAGTAGTAACGGTTATTGAGTTTGAGTTTTAAGCAACTGATCTTCGACGGGTTACTTTTTTTGAAATCTAAATTCATCGGATGAATACTAAAATTTCGATATCAAGATCGATTAAATATAAGGATGACCTCATCATTCTTACTGATAAAAATAATTTAAACTGGGCAACCGATTTTTTATCAGAATCAGAAGAAGCATTTTTGAAATCTGCTGCAAAGAAAGAAATCAATTTTGTATTTATACCCAATGTGAGCAGAAATGTTGTCGTTCAGTTTTTGAAAAAATCAGAAAATGTATCTTATCACAAGGAAGATGTACGATTAGCGGGCAACGAAATTTTACAAACACTTTCCAATTATAAAATCTCAAAAGTTGAAGTTCTTAACCAATGTGAAGAAAATAATACATTGGAATATGTGGAAGGAATGGCTTTGGGGAACTATCAGTTTTTAAAATATTTTAGTGATCGAAAAGAAAAAGAAAACTCACTTCGAGAAATTAAAATCAACAAATCTTCAGCAACTACACAAGAGGTGAATAATTTAGTTGCGGTGTTGGAAGGAACTTGCGAAGCGAGAGATTTGGTGAATGAACCTTTTTCATTTTTGACTGCTCCACAGTTTAGTAAAGAAATTCAAAAAATAGGAAAGGCTTCTGGTTTTTCAGTTCAAGTTTTTGACAAAAAGAAAATTGAACAAATGAAAATGGGCGGCATCCTTGCTGTTAATTTAGGAAGTATCGACCCACCTCGATTTAATATTCTAACTTGGAAGCCTAAGAATGCAAAAAATAAAAAACCAATCGTTTTGGTTGGAAAAGGAATTGTGTATGACACCGGTGGATTGAGTTTGAAACCTACGGCAAATTCGATGGATTTCATGAAGTGTGATATGGGAGGAGCAGCGACAGTTGTTGGATCAATGAGTGCGATTGCAAAAGCTAAATTACCACTTCATGTGATTGCTTTGGTTCCATCCACCGACAATCGTCCAGGTTTGAATGCTTATGCTCCAGGAGATGTGATTACAATGTATGATGGAACAACGGTAGAGGTGTTGAATACAGATGCAGAAGGAAGATTAGTGCTGGCTGATGCGTTGCATTATGCTAAAAAATTCAAACCAGAATTGGTATTGGATTTTGCAACTTTGACCGGTGCTGCTGCTCGAGCAATAGGAGAAGATGGAGTATGTTTTATGGGGACAGCTGATAAAAAGGTAATGAGAGATTTGGAAGATAGTGGACTTGAAGTTTATGAAAGATTAGTTGAACTTCCACTTTGGAGAGAGTATGGCGAGCAAATGAAATCAAATATTGCAGATCTCAAAAACCTTGGAGGCCCGGCAGCAGGTATGATTACTGCAGGGAAATTTTTAGAACACTTTACGGATGGTAAATACCCTTGGGTTCATTTTGATATTGCAGGGCCGGCATATTTAAAAGCGGCCAATGGTTATCGAACAAAAGAGGGAACAGGAGTAGGCGTGAGATTGATGTTTGACTTTTTGAAAAAATATAATTCTTAAAAGAAATAAAAAAACATTCTTTGAAAATGGAAAAGAAAAAAATAGGAATTAGCATAGGAGATATTAATGGAATTGGATTGGAAGTAATTCTTAAAACAGTTGCGGATAAAAAGATTTTGGATTTTTGTACACCAATTATTTACGCTTCATCAAAAGTAGTTTCTTATCATAAAAACATGGTTGGATTGGAAGACTTTCATTTTCAATCTGTGGGCTCAGGCCAGAAACCATATCATGGAAAAGTGAATGTGGTAAATTGTTGGAATGAAGAAGTAAACATAACCATTGGAGCTCCCTCTGAGAGTGGCGGTAAATATGCTTACAAATCTTTGGCTGCAGCTACACAAGAATTAAAAGAAGGACATATTGATGCTTTGGTAACTGCGCCAATTCATAAAAAAGGAATGCAGGATACGGGGTTTCAATTTACTGGTCATACAGAATATTTGACTAAGGAATTAAATGGTATTGAAAGTTTGATGTTGATGGTCAATGATGATTTGCGAGTAGGAGTAGTAACAAATCATCTTCCTCTTAAAGATGTTGCAGCAGCAGTTACGAAGGAAAAAATCACAAATAAGTTAAAGATTTTAAATAAGACATTAAAACGAGATTTTGGAATTGAACGACCTTCAATTGCTGTTCTTGGATTAAATCCACATGCTGGTGACGGAGGAATGTTGGGAGATGAAGAGGAAAAATTGATTCGACCAATTATCATCGAAAGTAAAAAGAAAGGCTATGTTGCGAATGGTCCATTTCCCGCTGATGGATTTTTTGGATCAGGAGATTACCGAAAGTTTGATGGGATTTTAGCAATGTATCATGACCAAGGTTTGGTGCCTTTTAAAGCGCTTTCCTTTGGTGAAGGGGTCAATTTTACGGCAGGGCTTTCTGCGATTAGAACTTCTCCAGATCATGGGACTGCTTTTGGTATTGCAGGAATGAATATGGCAGATCCAAGTTCATTTAGAAAAGCATTGTTTTTAGCAATTGATGTAGCAAAGCAAAGAAATGACTACGATGAAAGTCATGAAAACCCGGTAGTTAGTCGAAGTAAAAAATATACTCAAGGAAAGGATGAATTGATCAAAGAAGCAAAGGATAAGAATAAAAAGTAAAGATGTAAATATATTGTTATGTTTTTTGATAAAAAGGAAAGAGGCTTTCGGAATTCCGAAAACCTCTTTTTAAATTATCATCAAAGTAAAGACTTTGGTTGTTTCGTTTGATGTTTTAATTATTTTTTATTCAATAAAATTGAAGAACTATTATCGAGTATTTTATTTCCTTTTGAAGCAAATTTTCTCAAACCATCTCCCCGTTGATAATCATCAGGTAAAACAAAAGCTTCAGGAACAGGCATGGAATTCGGAGACGGATTTGGTTCATGATTGTTTGAAGAGTTTTGCGCAAAAAGCGTTTCGAACTCTGGTGCATTTTCACTTGCAATAATCGCAGGTTGCTCTTCAGGTACCAAATCAAATTCGTATAATTTATATTTTTTGATCGTGTTGATCAATTTATAAGCATACTTCTTATCAGTAGCGTATCCACACTTTTTTAGGCCATGAGCCCATTTTTTATAATCAGTTGGCTCGTAGGTAAACAATCTCTCATATCGAGGATTATCCGTTAGAAACTCTGTATGATCAACATAAGAATCTTCTGCATTATCATATGATCGGAAACATGATTTAATTAATCGGCCATTTTTGAAATCATCATCTTTGATATAAAAAGTCGGACCGTTCCAAGTGCTTTTACATTTTATTCCAAAATGATTATTGGCATTAAGTGCTAAAGATCCATTGCCCCAAGAAGACTCCAAAATTCCCTGAGCCAAAGTTATACTCGCAGGAATTCCACTACGATGCATTTCACGAATCGCAATTTTTTGATAGGTTTCGATATAATTTGTTGGCTGAGCAAAACTAATTGTTGAGATTCCGCAAAGCATCAAAGCAACTAATCCCCATAACATAATTTTTGACTTGAACATAAAATAACCTTTTTAGTGTTTGAAAAAAATCACTATGAATCCATCTAAAGTAAAAGACATTTTAGATGTAGGAGGTTATCTTTCTTTGGGAGGGAATTGAAAGTTTTGGTTTAGTGATACCATCTCTTATACAAAAATCATGGCAAACACATGATAAAGAATCATAAATAGTTAGTTTTTTAAATATTTTAAAATAATAATGTGACAAGCTTAATATTCGATTTTTTTATAGAAAAAAAGCAAAAAAACAAAGGGTGATATTTTTTAATGTGTATTAAGCTGAAAATGAAAAACTTAATTGTGGAAGTGATAAAATTTCTGTAGAGGCAAGTATTTAAGAGAAACTATTTATTTAAAAAATGTTACATATGGTGGATGTAGTCTTGCTATGTTTCAAATTTCACATGGCAAAAAGGTGTGGCACATTAGTTGCAAAATATATCTTATACAACATTTACTCTCCGAATTTTTTCCAAGAAAATAAATTTCAAAACATTTCGAAACAAATTTATATTTGCCAAGGGCTTTTTTTTTGAATTTTTGTTTTGCAAAAGACTTACTATTTGAATTTTTATAGATTTTTAAAAAAATAAGTTATTTTTGCTGCATGAAAACAAAAATTGAGAAAAATTAAGTTCAGTCTATTTTAATAAATGAATTGAATTATTTTTTTAACAAACATTACTACTTTATATTATGAGTAAAAATACAGATCGAGTAAAGACTCGTTATAACGATACGGAGTTAACAGAATTCCAAAAGATAATTGACGAGAAGTTAGAGGAAGCTAAAAAGCAATTAGACTTTTATAAAAATCAATTAAAAGATATGGCTGATAATCCAGATACAAAAGTAAAAGGATTGGATGATGGAATGAGTACTGTAGAAAATGAGAGATTAAGTACAATGGCATTGAGAATGAAGAAGCATATTCAACATTTAGAAAATGCTAAATTACGTATTCAGAATAAAGTATATGGAATTTGTAGAGTTACTGGAAAGTTAATTGCTAAAGAACGATTAGTTGCTGTTCCACATGCGACATTGAGTATGGAGGCAAAAGAAAAGAGGTAATAAATAATATCTAAGTAAATTATAACAGATAGTGATTACACTTTTGATTAGTGTAATCACTATTTTCATTTTTGTATAATTTACTCTCTTACTTACGTATATTTGCGTCTGTTTTAAGTCAATTTAGGCAAATCATAAATTTTAAGAATTTGAAGAAGTCACATATATTAGTTCTAATTGTTTTGCTAGTGCTCATTATTGATCAGTCACTTAAAATTTGGGTGAAGACCAATATGTACATTGGAGAGGATTCCTTTATTGATTGGAGCTGGACTCCAATGTGGGCGAGAATCCATTTTATAGAAAATCCAGGGATGGCATTTGGAATTGAGATTTGGGGCGACAATGGAAAGTTAATTTTGAGTTTATTTAGAATAGTGGCAGTTGGTCTTTTGATTTATTTTATTCGAACATTATTAAAGTCTAAAGCTTCCTTAGGATTGTTGATTAGCTTTTCATTGATACTTGCTGGAGCAATTGGGAATATTTTAGATAGTGCATTCTATGGATTAATTTTTTCTGCATCTTATCATGGGGCGATAGCTCAATTCCTTCCCGAAGGAGGAGGGTATGCTGGATTCTTGCATGGGAAGGTGGTGGATATGTTTTACTTTCCAATGTTCGATGGTTTCTTTCCTGATTGGATGCCATTTGTAGGAGGTCAAGACTTCTTATTTTTTAGACCTATTTTCAATGTGGCAGATGTTGCTATTAGTGTGGGGGTAATTAGTATTTTATTATTTCAAAGAAGCTTTTTCAGCTCGGAAGCTAATTTAAAAAAAATAGAAGCGAGTTCAGAAATTGCACAAGACTCAACAACAACAACAACAATAACTGTACAAGGAGAATCTTCATCACCCACAGCAGAAATAAAAATACAAGAGACAGATTTAGAAGTAAAAGATGTAGAACAAAAAGGTGAGAATGAAATAACTTAAACTTCAGGAGTAAAGAAAAAATAAAAAGGGTGATGTCATTGACATCACCCTTTTTATTTTTTCTTTACTGTTGGTTTTAAGGGGAGTAATTTACCTTTTTATTCAGCATCTAAAAAAGCATCAACAGCTTTTAAGACACTAGCTACTTTTGGGTAGTCGATACTATAATGAATAAATTTCCCTTCTCGTTTTGTAAGTACAATACCAGCTACTCTCAAAATTCTGAGATGCTGTGAAGTAATAGACTGTTCAAGTTTAAGTGTATTGTAAATTTTGTTGACGTTGATCGTCTTATTATTATCAATAAACTCTAAAATTTGCAACCTAAGGGGATGGGCTAATGCCCTGAGTATTTCGGCAGAGTTTTTCAACCTTTCATTGTTGATATTTACTTTCGCCTTTCTCATAGGTATGGGTTTTAGTATGTGGAAAAGAATAAAATATACAAAGCAAATATGCGATTTTTATTCTTTTTTACAAAAGAAAAGACAAAAAAAAGCGGCAAATACGAGGATTTGCCGCTTTTTAATTTTCTTAAGGTATAATAAGCTTAAGTGTAATCAAATGTATTTTTTTTTCATATGAAGCGAATGAATGCTATTGAAAAAATTAGTATATGATTTGTTGAATTCTTAAGCTGCTAACTCTTCAACCAATCTTGAAATCTGATTTAATCGATCAGCGTCTAAAGAATAGTAAATGAATTTTCCTTGTCTGTCTGTAGCTACAACTCCTGCTCTTCTAAGGATAGCTAAATGTTGAGATGCAACTGATTGTTCTAATCTTAATTTGATGTAGATGTCAGTCACAGTCATCTTAGAATTCTCTTCTAATAAGTCGATAATTTTTTGACGTAATTTGTGGTTAACTGCTCGTAAAACTAAGACAGCTTTACGTAATTCAGAATAGTCTAGCTGGATGTCTTTTTTCCCTTTTTTTAGAATGACAGTTTCATTCTTTTGCTTTCTCATATTAATATGTTTTTTTGATTAAAAAATATTACTCATAGTATAAAATCAAAATGTAAAATTCATAGTATTAATCTGTTATATATCTATATACTATTTTAATGCCAAAAATAATATATGAGTATATCTTGTAAGATATAAAGTATCTGATTATTAACAAAAAATAAAAGTGGAATTTAGTGAATAAATAAAATTCACCATTTGTCTTAACAGGTTATAAATCAAGGAATTAGCTTGCTAAATATCATAAAATTTTTCTAGGGATTGTGATGTTTGGAGATTTATAATAAAGCGGAGAAAAGTAGGCTACATCGCAAAAATTACTTTCATCAAAATATTTTTTTGCTAGGAAACTAAGGTGTTTTGCGGAGCAAATTATCGGACTGAATTTAGCGAAAGGAGAGGTTAAAATAGGCTTGCATTTCTCAGCTCCATTTCCACAAAAAATGATTGTTTCTTCTTTTGAAAAAATGTCTTCAAATGCGTTTTCTTCTACGATCAAAGCATTGACAGATTGTTCTTCTTTTCCCTGCAAATTATACATAGCTGTGTATACTTCCATGCGTCGAGCATCAATCATTGGACAGTAGTGAACATTTTGCTTTTTTTCATCTGCACAAGCCCAAGCGAGTGCTTCTAATGTGTCAATGGCAATCATGGGTTTGTCTAGTGCATAACAAATTCCTTTTGCAACAGAAACTCCTATTCGAAGACCTGTGTATGAACCCGGTCCTTGACTAATAGCAATTGCATCGAGATCATTCAAAGTAAGATTTGTTTCATCCAAACACTTTTGTATGAGTATTGTTAGAGTGGAGGCGTGACTAAATCCTTTGTCTGTTTCTGCTAAAGCAATTGTCTTTCCGTCATGACTTAAACTCACGGAGCAAATATCAGTAGCAGTTTCTATACAAAGTATTTTTGTCATTTGTAAATGTATTGTTACGAATTTATTGATTAGTTTGACCTATCCATTTTCTAAAAATAAAAAGCGGCTCAAAAATATAAATTTTGAGCCGCTTTTTATTGAAGATTTTTAAAACCTTTTTTGCTTATTTATTTTTCAAAAGATCATTGTACTTTTTCTGATCTCTTAAAATGCTAATTGCGTCTTTGATCTCTTGATCGTTTTTTAATCCCATTTGGATTTTTCCTTTTTGGAAATAGTAACGACTTACAATTTCTTTTTCAATTTCATTGATGATAGCTTCTTTGTATTGCTCCAAATCATTCTTCTTCTCCTCTTTTATTTTAGCCTTCATACTATTGATATCGCTTTGGATAGATGGCAAAAGTTTTTCTTGTTTTGCTTGTTTGATCCAAGCTTTCATCATTTTCTCACTTTGAGTTTCGTATTCAAAATTTGTGTCAGCAAGGAATTTCACAAAACCATCAAAATCTGTAAACTCAAATTCTTTAACTGTTCCAATTTTTTCATTCTCAATTGCAAACTGAGTAGCGAAATCGAAAATTGCATTTTCTTTCAATAAGCTCTTGATGATACTCACATCACTTGGGCTTTCTAATGCTAAATCTGGTTTTACTCCTCCTCCATCAAGAACTTTTCTTCCATTTCGAGTAGTAAACTCTGCTCGAAGTGAATCTGCAATATCAACTGGTTCGCCATTTTTATATTCAACACCTTGGATACATCTTCCACTTGGGATATAATATTTAGCAGTAGTCATTTTTACTCTAGAGTTGTAACCTACGTCACGAGTATTTTGAACAAGCCCTTTTCCATAAGATCGCTGACCAACTAAGACTCCTCGATCTAAATCTTGCAAGACACCTGAAACGATTTCAGAAGCAGAAGCAGAACCTTTGTCAATCAAAACAGCTAATGGAATTTCAGGATCTACAGGTCGATTCAAAGTTTTAAAACTTCTGTCCCAATCAACTACTTTTCCTTTTGTAGAAACCACCATTTCACCTTTAGGAATAAATACATTGGAAACATTAACTGCTTCAGTTAATAATCCCCCTCCATTTCCTCGAAGGTCAAAAATTACTCCTTTCAAGTTGGGATTTTCTTCTTTCAGTTTTTTTAAAGCATTACCTACATTTTTCCCTGCATCTCTAGTAAATGTAGTCAACGTCAAATATCCAATATCATCACTAACCATTGAGTGGTAAGGTACATTCGGTACTTTTACTTCATCACGAGTCAATGAAATTTTCATTTCACCCTCAGTTCCAGGTCGTTCGATAGTCAAAACTACTTCCGTCCCAGGAAAACCTTTAAGGAAATCCATGATATCATCTGAAGTTTTTCCTTTGGCAGATTTTCCATCTATAGCTTTAATGACATCTCCAGCCTTTAATCCAGCTTTTTGAGCAGGACAGTTATCATAAGGTTCGGTGATGGTGATATAATCTCCTATTCGCTTGATGACGGCTCCAATTCCGTTATATTTTCCTTCAGTAATATATCTGAAACCTTCGATTTCAGATTCAGAAATATAGTTTGTATAAGGATCTAAAGATTCCAACATCGCGTCTACACCTGTTCGCATCAACTTGGCAGGATCCAAATCATCCACGTAATATGTGTTGATTTCTTTATAAAGATTGGTGAAGATTTCTATGTTTTTAGAAATTTCGAAATATTTGCCATTTCGTGAATGATCTGCTTTCGTTGCCATCCCAAGGAAAGCTATGGCAAAAACTACTGCTACTTTTGTGATTTGTCTCATGGCTGAGTATTCGTAAATTTTATGAATGAATTGTATAGAAAAGAACGTGTAAAGGTTCGTTTAAATTTTGACTTAATTAACTTTAATAATAAAGGTAAATAATTTATCACATGTAAACCACTTATAATCAATAGGAAAAAGATAGTGATTTGACTTATTGGAGGAAAGTCGAGGGGAAACATGACTATAAATAATAATAAAAACAATGCCAAGGAAATAATAATATGTTGTAGAATCGAAAATTCTACGATTATTCAAGGAATTTTTCTAATATTTCAAGCAATTCTTTTGGTGCTTCAGCATGAACCCAATGTCCTACATTTTCTATTGTTTCTAATCTAGCATTTGGAAAAAAATCCTTTGTTTTTGTAAAGTTAGTTTCAGTTATATATTTCGAAAGACCTCCTTTTGCAAAAAGGGTTGCTCCTTCAAAAATATCTTCTCCTTCTATTTCTGATAAAATTGATTGGTAATTTTGATAAATAACGGGCAAATTCATTTTCCAAACATATTTCCCTGCTTTATTTCTAGTGAGGTTTTTTAATAAAAATTGACGGACTCCAAAATCTTCAATTTGAGTTTGTAAAAATGCATCTGCTTCTTTTCGACTTTCAGTTTTTTCCAAGTCTAAACTCAGCAAGGCGTTGAATATAACTTCATGACCGCCTTTGTAATTTTCATTCGCAATATCTACAACCACTAATTTTTCAATCATATCAGGATGATCCAGCGCAAATTGCATGGCTACTTTACCTCCCATCGAATGGCCAATAATTCGTGCGGAATACATCCAATTACTTTCCATGAAATTTCTCAAATCTTCCGCCATCACTTCATAATTGAATTCGTCATCATGAGGTGAACGTCCATGATTACGTAAATCTAGGATATAAACAGAGTAATTTTCAGCTAATTTCTTAGCAAGTGTTTGCCAATTATCAGAAGTACCAAACAATCCATGTAAAATAATTACAGGATCTCCTTGTCCAAATTCTTTATAATTCAATTCCATTTTTCAATTTTCGTTTAAGGTCTAAATCCATATAGTGAAACATTTTTTTAGGAAAAAAGTTAAAAATGCCACTTTTATTCGTTCTTATGTCAGATTTCTGATTTTTGTATTTTTAAAAAATCTATAGCCACTTTTATCTAATATTAGAGGCATAGTTGTTATTTTTAGTTTTTACAAGCTTAAATTGAAATGCCTAAAACACCATCAAATAAATTATTTAATCTTATCAATTCATTGAGTGGTTCTGAAAAGCGCTACTTCAAACTATTCGTGAATAAGAATCAGACGGGCAAGGATAATAAATATATTTTATTATTTGATGCAGTTGATGCTCAAGAAATTTCGAATGATGAGGCATTACGAAAAATAATTTATCCTAATCAAGAGATTCAAAGTCGGAAATTTTCTGAGCTAAAAAATTACTTATACGAACTGATTCTGAAAAGTTTGCAAGGATTCGATGAGAAAATTTCCATTGAATATAAGCTAAAAGGTATGTTACTCAACATCAAAGTTTTATTCAAAAGGTCACATTTTGAGGATTGTATTGAAATGATGAATAAGGCAAAAAAATTGGCGGCTAAATATGAAGCGTTCGAACATAATTTGGAATTATTAGCTTGGGAAAAAAAGATTGCCTACGCCAAGATCGATGTCAACTTTATGGACAAAGAATTGGATCGAATTCAAGCAGAAGAAAAAAACTGTTTAGGGCAACTCGCCGAACTTTCTACTTATCGAAATATTTTTTTTAAAGTACTTATCCGAAGCAAACAAGATGCTCTTTTGCGAAGTGAAGAAAAAATAAATGAGATGCATGAATTAGTCAAGCATCCTCAGATGACCGATATTAGTCATGCTAATTCTCATCGAGGTAGAGTCGTTTTTTATCGTATCAAAAGCATCTATTATTATGCTATTTTAAACTATGAAAACTTCCATTTTTATGGTGAAAAGTTACTTGAAGAAATGGAAGCGTATCCACATATGTTGAAGGAAGATGTTTCAGAATATATTTCTGCTTTGAGTAATTTCACCTATAGTTGTACAATATTGAATAAATACGATAAAGTCAATGAATGTTTAGATAAGTTTTTGAAAATAAAAACATTAACGCATGATGATAATTTGAAAATACATCGACAATATTATCAAAATAAGTTTAATGTATGCATTAAAACAGGAACATTTGAGGAAGGAGTTGAGGCTATGGAAAGTCACTTGAAAGAAGTAGAGAAGTTTGATCAGGATGCTTTTGAACGAAACTCATTTTACTTGAGTTATTTCTATATTTATTTTGGTGCAGGAGATTATGACAAAGCACTTGAGTATTTAAATCAATTATTGAATTTACCCAAAACAACAGAGCGAGAAGACATTCAAAGCCTTGCTCGAATATTGAATCTAATCATACATTTTGAAATTGGAAATAACTTATTGTTGGAATCACTTTTAAGATCTACTTACCGGTTTTTGAGTAAACGAAATAGATTGTATGGATTTGAAAAAAGTGTTTTAACGTTTATCCAAAAATCAGGAAAGTTACGTACGGCAAAGGAGTTGAGAGAGGCTTTTGTCGACCTTAAAAAAGAGTTCGAAAACCTATCTCAAAACCCTTCCGAAAACGCGATGTTAAGATATTTTAATTTTACAGCTTGGTTAGAAAGTAAAATTGAAAATAAGACATTTGCGGAAGCTGTAAGAAATCATTATTTAAAAGAGATTGCTAAGGTCTGAAATCACTGCAATCTTTTGTTGTTGTCAGCCTGATGTCGACAATAGTATCAGCAATCCAAGTACCATTTGGAGAGATTTTTATTCTTCCATCATTATTTAATTGACTATGACGAATATGTCCACCTCTGGTAGATTTCTTTCCATTGGTATTAATTTCTACTACTGAGCTTTTTACTTTTAATTCTGAGAGTGTAATTTTTTTTGACATAACAGATAAATTTGAGCATGAATAATCAAAATAGATTCCTTTAAGTTAGACTAAAAAATTGTTCAAATGAAGCCACAAAATGCTTAAAAGTCAGATTACTAAATTTTAGATAACCATCTAGGAAAACAATTTGATTCTAAGATAGGTTAAATCAAAAAGATTGACAAAGGACAAAAAAGATTATGTCAGGAAGACTACTAATCGTTCGTCGTTTATTTTTATTAATTAGTAAATAAAAATGAAATAATCTATTCTAAAAAAACGTCATTTGTAACAGATTTTTGGATTAATAGAAAATCTAATATTTTTTGATCACATCAACTAAATTCAAAATTTAATATGAAAAAGCTTACGCAATTTTTTAGCATTTTAATGCTTTCCTTCTTAACAGTAACTGCCGCTCAAGCTCAAGATGTTTCACTTGATGACATTTTAAAAAATTACTTTGAAAATATTGGAGGAGAAGATGAATGGAAAAAAATAAAATCCATGACCATCAAAGGGAAATCTTCTGCTCAAGGAATGACAATGCCAATTACCATTCGAACAATGACCCCAGCATATTTTAAGATGGAAATGGATTTCCAAGGTAAAAAATTCATTCAAGCATATGACGGAGAAACAGCTTGGATGTTGAATCCTTTTATGGGTGGAAGTGAACCAACTAAAATGGATGAAGAAGGAACAAAGTCAATGAGTAAACAAAAATTCCAAGATGAGTTTATTGATTATGAAAAGAAAGGACATAAAATAGAATTAGCAGGAACAGAGGAAGTAGATGGAACAGAAACGTACAAAGTTAAGATGACTAAAAAAGATGGAGATGTAGTTTTCTACTTTTTTGAAACTGAAAATTATGTTCCAATTATGATTCGTTCATTGATGGATTCTGGACCGATGAAAGGGCAATCTATAGAAACATTTATGAGCGATTATCAAGAAGTAGATGGACTAATGGTTGCATTTACAACTGAGCAAAAAATGGGAGGTAATCCTGTTTTCTCTATGACTGCTGAAAAGGTTATGTTCAACGATGAAGATATTGAAGCAGATGTATTTGCTTTTCCGGGAGAGTATAAAAAGGACGATGAAAAAAATTAAGATCAAATCAGATCATCAAAGACCTGTTAGAAACTAAGTTTCCAACGGGTCTTTTTTTTAGGAAAATTATTTTATTTTTTAATCATGTCAAATCCAAAATATCAAACAATAATGAAACCAATATTTTACACACTTCTTACTACACTTCTTTTATTTTCATTCTCCTACAATAGTTTTTCTCAAGATGAGGCTATCAAAGTTTCTTTTGGAAGTATGAGTGCTCGAAGCATTGGGCCAGCTGTGATGAGTGGTCGATTGACTACTTTGGATGCAGTAGAAAGTGATCCTCAAGTTTTATATGTTGGAGCTGCGAATGGTGGAGTTTGGAAATCGAATAGTGCAGGAACTACTTTTCGTCCTATATTTGATGAACATACTCAATCGATTGGAGCTATTGCCATTGATCAAAATTCTCCTGATACAGTTTGGGTTGGAACAGGTGAGCCATGGACTCGAAATAGTATTTCCTACGGAGATGGAATTTATAAATCAACGAATGGTGGGAGTACTTGGGAAAATATGGGATTGGAAAATACGGAGCGTATTTCCAAAATTCAAATTCATCCTACTAACTCAAATATCATTTATGTAGCAGCTCAAGGTCACCTTTGGAATGCACACGCAGATCGAGGTGTTTATAAAACAACAGATAGTGGGAAGACTTGGGAGAAAGTTTTATTCGTAGATGAAAATACAGGATGTGCGGATTTGTCTTTGGATAAAAACAACCCAGATGTAATTTATGCAGCCATGTGGGATCATCGTCGTTCGCCCGATTTTTTTGTGTCAGGAGGAAAAGGAAGTGGGTTGTATAAATCAACTGATGGGGGAAAAACGTGGAATAAAATTCATAACGGTTTACCAAAAGGAATTCTTGGAAGAATGGCTGTCGAGGTAGCTCCCTCAAATTCTAATGTAGTTTATGCAACAGTAGAATGTGAGAAAAAAGAGGAGAAAGGTTTATACAAATCAGAAGATGCAGGTGCAACATGGAAGCATGTTTCAAAAGACTTCAATACAACTGTTCGACCATTTTATTTTTCGAGATTGGTAATTGATCCAACGGATGAAAATACTATTTATAAATGTGGACTGAATTTGACGATCAGTAAAACAGGTGGTGACTCTTGGCGTACTGCTGATCCTGGAAATATTCACTCAGATATTCATGCAGTTTGGATTAATCCAAATAATACGAAACATGTTGTCATTGGAACTGACGGAGGAGGTTATCGTTCATTGGATGGAGCTTATTCTTTTGAGATGTTTATGGATTTACCGTTGTCGCAATTTTATCATATTAGTGTGGATGATGACAAGCCATATAATATTTATGGAGGCTTACAAGATAATGGATCATGGGTAGGGCCTTCAGAGTCGGGAGGAGGAATTGAAAACAAAGATTGGTCATTTACAAACGGAGGAGATGGATTTTATTCTTTCCGACATCCTACGGATAAAAACATTGTTTACTCTGAATCACAAGGTGGTAACATCGTAAGATATAATAAATCTGACGGGCAAAGAAAAGATATCAAACCACTTCCAAATGAAGGCGACCCAGATTATCGTTTCAATTGGAATGCACCGATGCACATCAGTCCAAACAATCCTGAGCGATTATATTTTGGAGCACAGTTTTTATTTAGAACTGAAAGCAGAGGAGATGACTGGGATAAAATTTCTCCAGACTTAACCACTAATGATCCTCAACGACAACGTCAAAAAAAATCAGGTGGACTTTCCATAGATAATTCAACGGCTGAAAATAACACCACAATTTATGCAATAGGAGAGTCTCCTTTGGATGAAAAAATAATTTGGGTTGGAACTGATGATGGATTAGTTCAAGTGACTACTAATGGAGGAACTAAATGGGAAGAAGTTTCTAAAAATATTCCGAGCCTACCAAAAGGACTTTGGGTAACTTCCGTAGAGCCAAGTCACTTCGACAAAAATACAGCATACGTAACTATCGACGGACACAAAAGTGGAGACAAAGGAAAATACATTTTCAAAACAACTGATCTTGGTCGAACATGGAAATCTTTGGCTACGGAAACAATTGAAGGTTATGCTCATGTGATAAGAGAAGATTTAAAATCTGAAAATTTATTGTTTTTAGGGACAGAAAGAGGTTTTTATATTTCAGTTGATGGAGGTGTGAGTTGGAAAAGATTTGAAAATCAAATGCCGAAAAATGGAGTGCGAGCAATTGTAATTCACCCAAGAGAAGATGCTGTAATTTTAGGAACCCATGGTCGTGGTATTTTTATCATCGATGATATCACTCCACTTCGACAAATCACCAAAGATGTGGTAAAATCAAAATTACACTTTTTCGAAACGAAACCAACTTTATTAAAATTGGCAAAAGGAGGAGCACCATTTGGAGGTGCTGGAAACTTCGTTGGAGCTAATCCAAGAAATGTTGCTTACATCACGTACTACATGAAAAAGCGACACACCTTTGGAAAAATGACTCTTGAGGTTTTTGATAAGGCTGGAAAAATGATCAAGAGTTTACCTGCTGGAAAAAGTGCAGGTGTGAATTTAGTTCCTCTTCCAGTTCGGCTCAAAAGCCCAAAAGCCGCTCCGACGAATAATCGAATGGCCTTGTTTGGATCTATTTTTCCACCTGCATTGCCTGCTGGAGATTACACGGTGAAAATTAAAAAAGGAAAAGAAGTTTTTGAAACTAAAGTAAAGTTAGCTTATGATCCTGATGCTAATTATTCAGTTGCAGAAAGAGAAGTGCAGCACAAAGCTAGTATCCAACTATATGACATGACCAATGAATTAGGTTATATGTATTACGCGATGCAGGACATGCATACACAAGCCAAAGGTTTGATTGATCAAGTAAGAAAAAAGAAACTGAAGAAACGTATCAAAGAAATGGCTGAAGATGTGGAAAAATATAAAGCATCACTAGTTTCATTGGAAGGTGATTTTTATGTAGATGAAGGTGAAGCATTACGGGAAGAAATTTCAACTTTGTTTTTAGGAGTTAGCCAATATCCTGGAAAACCTTCTTCGAGGCAAATGGATAAGTTGGAAATTCTAGAAGGGAAAATGAAAAAGGTTCATCAAAAATTCGCTGCGTTCAAATCTGAAATGGAAACCGTAAATAGATTGTTACAAGCAGAAGAAACAGAACCAATTAAGATTAAAACTTTTGAGGAATATATGAAAGATTAGGAAACGTTAAACGTTCGCTTCGCTTAACGGACCGTAAAACGTCCAACGTCAAGTGAAACGAACGTTTAACGATTTTTAACTTCCCGCCAAACTATCTCCGATTCAAATCCTCTTGAAATGGCATACTTCGCTAAATTTCCATTCGTCATAAATTCATTCGGCTCGCTGATTATTTTTAATCTTTTTTCAAAAATTTCGTGAAGCGTTTTTATATAATCATCTTCGTCAATTTCGAGCATTGCTTTTTTGATGCAGTACTCTGAAATCCTTCTTTGTTTTAATTCACGCTTGATTCGATACCTTCCCCATTTCTTAATTCGAAATTTTCCACCTGCGTAAATTTGTGCAAAACGAAGTTCATTCAAAAAGTCATCCTTAATTAATTCAATGATAATATCTTCCAAATCATCACCATAAATACCCAAGTCCAAAAGCTTCTGACGAACCTCTTGATGACACCTTTCTTGATAGGCACAGTAGCGTTGTAATTTTTTCAACGCATCATCTTTGCTTACGTATTTTGTTGTTTTTCTTCGCATATTAGATTTTCGTAAGACGACTTTCCAAGTCGTTGTTGTAGGTATTTTACTACTTGGAAAGTCGTCTTACGGGGGATGATTTACTTACCAGACATAATATAATCCGTTCCTAAAAATTTATCATCAATATTAAAATACCATTTTCGATCACGAGGAAAACGCATTCCATTAATTTCGATTTCATCTTCTAAAATAATATACTCTCCATCATTATTGGATTCAATATGAAAAAAACGGTAACCAATCAACGCATAAGTTTCTGGATGAAAATAAAAATACCAAGTGTCCTCACCTACAGGCTCTTCATAGGTAACTTTGGCTTGCCAACATTCTTTACCTTGAAAATTTGTTTTGATCGTTTTGCGATGAACCTTTGTTCCGGGATCTTTTAGTTTCATTGGTAAGCCATAAAGGTACGTTTGGTAATTTTTCCAAAATTGAGTGAACTTACAAGACAACCGATGTTTCTTAATTTCCTCAGGAGTAAAAGTTGTTTTCCCATTTAAACTCAATTCGCAAGAATCTTTTGTCAAACTTCGAATAACTGTATTTTCACCTGAAACATCTTTTTGCCAAAAGCTACCCTTCTTATTATTGATTTTGAAAGTAGTCAATTTTTGAGGCCGATTTGGAGTGTCTTGTTTGAGGTTAAGAGTTAATTTAGCCTTTTCCCATTTGCCTTTTGGATCATGATATTTGATACTTTTTTCCAAAAGTTCTTCGCCCGTCATTTGGCTAAAAGTATTAAATGAAAAAAAGAAAAATAGCGTAAAGATGAATAACTGTTTCATAATATTTCTTTTAGAAAAAAATGCAATATACTGAAAATGTAGCTGCTAGCTTTAGCTGGGGGCCAAAAATACCCAAAGCGATTTTTGTCAAAACCATTCTCAAGAACAATAACAAATCCTAGCAATATTTTCAAAAAGTTGCTTTGCTCATTTTTGACTGCCAGCTAAAGCTAGCAGCTACAAACCAATAAAATTTTCCTATTTTTATAAAAAAGTTAAAACATGCTCGAAAAAGCTTATTACAAATCTCCCCTCGGAATTATCGAAATTATCGGCAGCGAACTTGGCATCCAACAAGTCAAATTAAAAACAGAGTTAACAGAAGCCTCAAAGGAATTTCCAGAACATACAAAAGCTTGTGCAGAACAACTTGAAGAATATTTTCAAGGGAAAAGGAAAGAGTTTGATTTAAAATTAGATTTCAACAATGCCTCTGAATTTTATCAACAAGTTTGGAATGCATTATTAGAAATTCCTTACGGACACACTACTAGCTATGGAGCAATTGCAGAAAAAATAAATAATCCAAAAGCTGTTCGAGCAGTCGGTCTCGCCAATCGAAATAATCAAATTGCCTTCATCGTTCCTTGCCATCGGGTGATTGGAAAGAGTGGAAAGTTGCAAGGATATTTTTATGGATTAGAAACCAAACGAGCATTGTTACAATTAGAAAATCCAATGAGTTTTGCAGAGCAAGGGAAATTATTTTAACTCTTTTTATTTGACAATATCTCATTCTGCTTCTCTATTAACTCTGTCATCTTAGTCAATAGCTCAATGTCCTTTGGTGTTTTTACTGTTTCATCTTTCACATCTTCTGCTTTGTTTTTGAGTCGATTCATCACTTTAACTACCATGAAAACGGTCAACGCAATAATGAAAAAATCAATTGTTGCTTCTAAGAATTTTCCATAACCAATTGCAATTTCTGGAATGGTTGTATTTCCATTTTCAACAACAGCATCTCGCAAAACCACTTTACTATCTTCAAAACTTGCTCCATCTGTCAGGAAAGAAAGCGGCGGCAAAAAAACATTTTTAACCAAAGCATCAACTACTTTGTTGAATGAAGTTCCGATGATAACACCAATGGCAATATCAATCATATTACCCTTGAGAGCAAATTCTTTAAATTCATTTAATATTTTAAGCATAACATTTTTTAAGTTGAAAAAATTAAAAAGCAAAACAGTTTACTCCATTTCTAAAATAGAACCATCATCCAAAATGTAGTGCGTATATTTTCGATTAGGTTTGTCAAAAATCATTGCAAGCAATTTTTTCCCTTGATGCTTTTGCTCTAGATTTTTTTTATGATCCTTAAATTCATAACCTGTAGAAATCAACATGTGCTTTTCAAATTTCCAAGTTTTTCCATTTGGATCAATTAATATTTTTTGATCAGTTGCAAATTCAAAGTAGATGGTTTTTCCATTTTTAAGTGGTAAAAATTCACGCATCATGTGCTTTCCACTTGAGATAAGTTCCTTTCCTTCTTTATCAAAAACTTTCCATTCTTCATTTTTTAAAACAGCGAAAAGGTAAGTACAATCATCTCCTGGGTTTGAAAATCCGCGAATAGGAAGCATTGGGCGAATGTTCAGATATTCAAAAGGTAAAATAGGTAAACCATTTTGACCTAATAAACCAATGGAATTTTCTCCTTTGGAAGCAATGAAAAAGGTAGGGATGTTTTGGTCTTTTTGACAAGGTAAAATGTATGGATTGATATTTTTATATTCCAAAGGCATGATGATTTTTCCATCTTGTAACAAGCCAGTTTTTCCATTTTGAGTTACGGCCCAAAAGATTCTATTTGATTTTTTAACTTGTTCGTATTCCATCGGAACAATGGGATTCATTTTGAAATCGAGAATTCCCTCTTTCCCATTTTTCTCCACAGTCAAATGTTTATAACCATAATTAATTTCGATTTTATCATATTCGAACGGAAGAACCAAACGATTAAATCCATCTATAATTCCAATTTTTTGAGTAGCTGGATTTTGCGCAACATATCTAGAAACAACCAAGCTCAAAACTTCTTTTTTCTCATTTCGATTATGATGACGAACTTCATAGTCAGAAATTCTTCCTTCTTTAAAATGAAGTAGACTGGAATAAACAAAAGGAATTGCTACCTCTCCACCAAAATTCAATGCACCATATTTCCCCTCTTTTTTTGCGACCCAGCGTTGTGCTTCGAAGTATTTGATTTGTTCAAATTCAGGAGGAGTAAGAATATCATTTTTTAATTTCAAACCAGACAATTCTCCTTCTTTATAAACAATAGGTAAAGGCGGATGAAGTTTTATCCCTTTTCCTACTCGTACATTTCTATCAGAATTAAATGCCTGATATGCTTCTTCAAAATGGTCTTTTAATTTTTTATCAGGACGATTAGTTGATGCTATTTGAGTATTATTTCTTTTGGAGAAAAGCCCACTAACCTCTTGTTCGACCGTTTCGTCATTTTCTATTTGACAAAAAACAAAAGTTGGTAAGAAAAATAACAATACAATTACAAATATTTTATTCATGACTTTTTTTCTCAAATTTAAATAAAAAACCTAAGATAGGTATCGGATCCCTTCAAGGAATCCGATACCTAAATATTAACAAAAAAAAAGACTTGCCAATCAAAATCAGCAAGTCTTTTTTAAATTCAAGTTTTATCAAAAATTACTTCAACAAGTGTCGCATATCAATTTTTTCTAAAACTACTTTTTCGATGTTATCAATTGCAATTCGAGTTTGCTCCATCGTATCTCGATCTCGAATAGTAACTGTATTGTCTTCCAAAGTTTGACCATCAATAGTGATACAATAAGGTGTACCAATGGCATCTTGTCTTCGGTATCTTTTTCCTGGAGAATCCTTTTCATCATACTGACATTCGAAAGAGAATTTAATATGATTAAAAATCTCTCTTGCTTTGCTTGTGAACTCTTCATTGTTTTTTACCAATGGTAAAACAGCACATTTCACAGGTGCCAATGCAGGATGAACTTTTAATACTGTTCGAGTAGAATCTTTTCCATCTGCATTAGGAACAGTTTCTTCGATCAATGCATGAGCCATTGTTCCTAAAAACATTCGGTCACAACCAATTGAAGTTTCCACAACATTTGGCACGTAGCTCTCTCCTAATTCAGGATCGAAGTATTGTAATTTTCTACCAGAAAGATCTTGATGTTGCGTCAAATCAAAATCTCCACGAGAGTGAATTCCTTCCAACTCACGGAAACCAAATGGAAATTTAAATTCAATATCCAATGCTGCTTTAGCATAATGTGCTAATTTTTCATGGTCATGAAATTTCAAACTTTCCGCAGGATGAATCGCTTGATGCCATTTCATTCTAAATTCTTTCCAGTACTCATACCATTTGTCTTCTTCCCCTGGACGAACGAAAAATTGCATTTCCATTTGTTCAAATTCTCTCATTCTAAAAATGAATTGTCGAGCAACGATTTCATTTCTAAATGCTTTACCAATCTGTGCAATACCAAAAGGAATTTTTTGACGAGTTGTTTTTTGAACGTTTAAGAAGTTGACAAAAATACCTTGAGCCGTTTCTGGTCGCAAGTATAATTTTCCAGCTTCACCTGCAATTGTTCCTAGCTGAGTGTTGAACATCAAATTAAATTGACGTACTTCAGTCCAGTTTCGAGAACCACTTTCAGGGCAAGCAATTTCTAATTCTTCAATCAAGTTTTTGACATCTTCCAAATCTTCATTGGTCAATGAAGTATTCAATCGAGTCAAAATCGTTTTTGATTTTTCCAAATAACCCATCACTCGTGGATTAGTTGTTTTGTATTGCTCTTCGTCAAATGAATCTCCAAAACGTTTACGTGCCTTTGCGATTTCCTTTTCCGCTTTTTTCATCACCTTTTTCTCCACGTATTCTTCCACTAACTGATCTGCCCGATATCTTTTCTTCGAATCTTTATTGTCAATCATCGGATCGTTGAATGCATCAACGTGACCAGAAGCTTTCCATGTTTTTGGGTGCATAAAAATGGCAGCATCTAACCCAACAATGTTTTCGTGCATTTGCACCATTGCCATCCACCAATATTTTTTGATATTATTTTTTAGTTCAACTCCGTATGGACCGTAATCATAAACAGCCGCCAAGCCATCATACACTTCACTTGACTGAAAAATGAAACCATACTCTTTACAATGTGAAACTAGTCTTTTAAATAGATCGTCCTGATTTGCCATGATATAATTTTATATTTA
>CAZMBP010000098.1:0-29191 GCA_964564545.1 uncultured Saprospiraceae bacterium | reverse complement strand
AAAAAGCCACCTGCCAATTTGAAAGCCCATCGTCCTCGAGGATTTGCCGCCACCCAAGCCATAAATCGATCCCGCACAACTAGCGCATTTTTCACAAAGTATTTTTGAAAAAATGCCTGAACGTTGGAAGGCTGTTTTTTTTGTTCTGACGATGTATTTGAAGTGTTGGTATCTTGATTTTCGTTATCCATTAAGGGTTTTCTTTTTATAATCTAAAATTACCAAAAGGTGAAACGAATTTCAATATTGATAAAGTATAAAAATTGATGATTCGTTAGACGTTTTACATTAGACGTTCAACAATCTAATTTGTAACTATTCTTTACGTTTGGAAATTCGTTTCGCTTTTTTATTCAAAAATAAAAGGATTGGGTGTGTTTTGCTATCTTTTTTGAGTATTTGCAAGGGTTGGATGATTATTCGCTATTTGTGCATTTGGTAGACGATAGGCGATTTTCACTCCAAAACTTCCTCCAAAATCTGGTGAGAGTTCAAATCTGGGAAGTTTTCAATATGCAATCGATAGAAAATAATTAGTTGTTTCAATAGTTCTTTTCGAGTGTTGCGACTCATTTTTATTTTATGTATTTCATGCAAGTTGGTGACTAAAATTTCATGGACTAATTGACTAAGTTCCTCTTGCAAAAAATATCCATGTAACTCTTTTTCTGCTACAAACATTCCTTCTCTCAAATCGAAAAAAGGATGATTTTTGGAAAAGTTATCTTCAGGCATAAATCCTAAATAACCCGATAACCGCAACATAAAATAAAGATGCAAATTCGAAAACGATTGTTTTGTCTCATCCAAAAATTGAAAAATTTCATAAACGAATTCGAACATCGGTAAATTTTCCTCAGGCTCACGAACTGCCTTTCGAGTCAATTCTAACATAAATTGTCCCACCGAACTTTTTGCAATTTCAAAAGGTAAAGATTGATAAATATGAGCAGCCTTGATCTCTTTGATCCGAGTCATGTCTTTATCATCACGATGATAAACAACTAAATCTACCAATGACATCACTTGCAAAAGACTCGCACTTACGCGAGCATTTTTTTTACGAACTCCGCTAATGATATAAGTTCGCAATCCTTTTTTCTCCGTAAAAATATCCGTGATGATACTCGTTTCGGAGTATTTGATGGAACGAAAAATGATGCCTTTAGTTTTTATCAGCAAGGTGATGATTTTACAAAATGAAAAAGAATTGTTATTTGCAAAAATAGGAAATCTAAAATTTAAATTGAACTGCAAAAAAAAACAGACTAAGAAGTTTTATTCTTAATCTGTTTTGGTTGGTTTTCTTTTTTAAGTCAGCTAAAGCAGACCACTACGTTATTCATATAATTGCTTATCTGTAATTTTTTTCTCTAATAACTCTGAAAGAGAACCTTTCTCTTGCGCTTTTTGCCAATACAATAATGCTTGCTCTTTATCATTCAATTGAAATAAAATATCTCCATAGTGTTCAAGGACTGTAGGCATTGATTCCCCTCCATTTTGCAAGGCTTTATCCAACCATTCTTTTGCGCCATTATAGTCTTTCATTTTATATAAAATCCAACCATAAGTATCTTGTAATCGAGGTTCGTTAGGTTTAAGTTCAATGGAACGTTTTGACATTTTTTGAGCTTCTTCTAATTTGTCTCCTCGCAAAGCTAGGTGAAAACTATAGCTATCCAAAATAGTGTAAGCATCTGGATTTAGCTTTAAAGCTTTTTGAAAACTCTTATCAGACTTATCATATTTTTTTGAGTTGTGATAAACTTCTCCGAGTCGTCCGTGAATGTCAGCTTGCATTCTTTTATTTTTCGCACTCATCATTAATGCTTGCTGAAAACCATCAATTGCATCGTTGTGATTTCCTTTTTCAGAGTTGGCAATTCCGTTGAGGTAATATGCTTTTGCTTTGTTTGGAAAAAGGTCAAGTGCATCATTTGAAGTTTTGAGTAGGGCGTCAAAATCTTTTAATTCAAAATTCAAATACATCACTTGTTCCCAAACGGTAAAAACAGTATTGTCTAATTTTAAAGTTTGCATATATTTTTCCAAAGCCTCTTTTGGTCGTTCAGAGTGATTGAGTAAATCGCCATAAACAGAAAAACTTTTTGCTTCGTTCGGATGAACTTCAGTCAATATTTGAGCTAACTCAATTGCAGCATCTGCTAATTCTTTATCACCTGTATTGGCTACTTTTTGAATGTGTGGAATCATTTCTTTTATTTTCAAATCGATGTCCACATCTTCTTGTAGAAAAATAGGTTTTAGTGCGCTTAAAAAATTAGCTTCATTTCCTCCTCCTTTATTTGCCAAAGCTATATTGGCTTGAGCATCGGAAGGATCTATCTTCAATATTTTGCGGAAAATTGCTTTTGCTTTTTCATCTTCCCCAATTCTTTGGAAATGACTTGCTAACATGTGTTGGTATTCAAGATTTGAAGGAAAAGCTTTGGTCAATTTTTGTAACTCTTTAGTTGCTTTTTTCTGTTTTCCTAAACCTAGATAAAGACTATGTTTTTTTCCAATTAACTCTTCAGTCAAACCAAATCTAGATTCAATTTTATCATAGACTTTTATCGCTTGAGCATTATTTTTTGAACGAACAAGAAAGTAAGCTTGCTTTTGATAAAAGTATTCATTGTCAGGATATTGTTTTGCTAGGTCGCCAAAAACATTTGCAGCTTCTTTATCTTTTCTCATTTTTTGATAAAGATCTGCAAGGAAAGATTGATACCATTCATTTGACTTATCGAGTGTGATAGCCATTTTAATTGCCTTCTCAGCTTTGTCATTTTTATCGAGTACATCATACATTCTCGCTAACTCGTAGGCTGCGGCATGATTGTCTTTATCTCTTTTTAAAACTTCTTTGTAGAGGACAACTGCATTCTCGTAATTTCCTAAAATTTTCTCTCGGCTAGCTTCGATGAATATTTTTTCAGTATTCACTTCCTCCTCAGTATAAGTTTTTTGAGCTTGAACATTGAATGAAAGAAACATTCCGCTAAGCAGCAAAAAGAGAAAAGTATATGTCTTAAAAACCAATTTCATATCATATTTTTTTAACTGAGAATGCATAACGGTTAACAGTAAATCTACCTTTATAGTCAAGCATTCGGCAATTGACTTAATGGTCAAGGTTTTAAACGAGAATTTATAAAGTAATGTTTTATTAAAAGTTAACCTTTCCCCGTTAACAGTTACTTCTTGCCTGTACTACCAAACCCTCCTGCTCCTCTTTCAGAATCTGAAAGTTCGACAACTTCATCCCAAATAGCTTGTTCGTAACGAGCGATTACCATTTGAGCAATGCGTTCAGAAGGTTCAATAGTTTGAGTTTCTTTGGAAAGATTTATCATTATGACCCCAATCTCACCTCGATAGTCACTATCGATTGTGCCTGGAGAATTGACTAAACTTAACCCTTTTTTAATAGATAAACCACTTCTTGGGCGAATTTGAGCCTCATATCCTTCAGGCAATTCTATGAATAAGCCTGTTGGGATAATTGTTCTTTCGAGAGATCCTAATTGAATTGGCGTTTCGATATTTGCTCTTAAATCCATCCCTGCGCTACCTGAAGTTTCATATTGGGGCAAAGTATTGACTGAACGATTGATAACTTTTACTTTCATTTTTTATTAAAATTTTGCACAAAGATAAGAATTGAATAATGAATCTGGAAGAAGGAAGAAGGATTTGAGAAGTTTGATTCACTTGGTGTGAAGACGACCTCATAAATTCTTGTTTTTTCTTCCAGATTCATTATTCAATTCCTCCATTTTCATGTCGCCTCAAAAACACCTCGTAAAACCATTTTTTTTGTACCTTCGCAACCAATTTTCAAATAAAAAAATGATTGCATATATCAAAGGTGAGATCACCTACAAAAGTCCAACTTATATACTTGTAGAAACTGGTGGAATTGGCTACCATGTGAATATCAGTTTGAACACTTATGCTCAGATTGAGAAGTTGGAAAAAGTCAAAATTTTGACTCATTTACAGGTCAAAGAAGATAGTCATACACTTTATGGTTTTGCGGAAGAAGCAGAGCGAAGTATGTTTGTATTATTGATTTCTGTTTCGGGCATCGGGCCAAATACAGCTAGGGTTTTACTATCATCCATGAAAGTAGAAGAAGCGAGAATGGCAATTGTAAGTGAAAATGTGGCCGCATTTAACAAAGTGAAGGGAATTGGGCCAAAGACGGCGAAACGAATTATTTTGGACTTAAAAGACAAAGTAATCAAAGAATCGGGGGATACTCCAATGTCAATTTCTCCAGTCAACAATACAATAAGAGAAGAAGCGTTATCTGCATTGGTAGCTTTACAATTCCCAAAAATTAAGGTTCAAAAAGTGCTTAATAAAATTCTACAGCAACAACCTAATATTAATAACGTAGAAGAGATGATTAAACTAGCATTGAAAAACCTATCCTGATAGTCAAAAAATCAAATCTAAAGACTCAATCAAAATCAGAAAACAAAATTGTAATAGTCATTTTTGATTTTGATTGCCATTTTAATTTTGGTTAAAATTGACATCTACGAGTTTATTTTTTTCCTAAAAACACATTAGAAAAATTAAACTTAGTCAATATCACAACGTAAATATTTTGTACGAAAATTAGAAAAACCTGATTTGGGTTTAGAATCTAGTTTTTGTTAAAAAAACTTTAATAAAACAGCAACACAATAAAGTTGCGTTATCAATGCAGTTGTTTAGAAAAACTGAGTGTTTGTTAAATTCGTAAGTTTTTTGATCAGCTACAATTCGAAAATATATTCTGACAACCTAACGAGGTAATTATTGTCTTTTTGTGATTGAATCGCCTTTCTAAATAAACGAAGCAATTACATTTCAATTTTTTCCTTTCCTTCCATTTTAGTTGCACATGGGCAGCAATTTGGGACAGGCCAAAAATCTCCCATGAAGAAATTATGAAAAACGTAAACTTACTACTTAGTTTTTTATTTGTACTTGGATTTATTTCTGCCTCACTTGCTAATTTTGGAGGAGGTTCCAACTTGGATGATCCATTTGCTCCAGAGATTATAATCAATAATGATACGATTCCGTTCAATGAACGATATGACGATTTCATTAATAATCCAAACACCAACCCTTTTGATCTTTCCGACCCAAGTGTCATTGAACAAACTGTAGAGTATGATCCAGCATCTGGATTATATATTATTTCTGAAAAAATTGGAGACGATTATTTCAGAATGCCTACCTACATGACGTTTAATGAATATATGGATTGGCGTGCAAAAGAGGAAGAGAAACAATACTTTAGGCAACTCTCAGGACTGAGTAGCAATACAAGTGTCAATGGAAAAGTAGATCCATTATCTAAAATGGATTTGGATAAAGATTTAATTAATCGATTATTTGGTGGGACAGAAGTAAATATTCAGCCACAGGGAAATATTGATTTGACTTTTGGAGTCGATTTTCAAAATATCGAAAATCCGATTTTGACGAAAAGGCAACAGAAACAAGGTGGATTTGATTTCGACATGAATATTCAATTGAACGTTCAAGGTTCGATAGGTGAAAAATTAAAACTTTCTACCAATTACAATACTCAAGCAACTTTTGATTTTGATAATCAATTGAAATTAGAATATGATGCGGATGCATTTAGCGAGGATGAAATCATTAAGAAAATCGAAGCTGGAAATGTAAGCTTACCACTTCGAAGTAATTTGATCCAAGGAGCGCAGAGTTTATTTGGATTAAAAACAGAGTTACAATTTGGGCACTTGCGACTAACTGCAATTGCTTCGCAACAAAAATCGAGAAGAGAAGCAATTGAAATTCAAGGAGGAGCGCAAGTCCAAGAGTTTGAAGTAACAGCAGAAGAATATGATGAGAATCGACACTTCTTCCTTTCTCATTATCATAGAGATCACTTTGAAGAGGCATTAGAAAATATGCCAACGATTAATAGTTTGAACAGGATTACAAGACTTGAAGTTTGGGTAACTAATGATCGAAATGAAACAGAAGGAATTCGTGATATCGTAGCACTTGCCGATTTAGGAGAGTATGATCAAATTACTAACAACAACATGTTTTATGGTCAACCAGTCACTCCTCGAAATTTAGATGTATTTGGAGAAGATGAATTACCTGAAAATAGTTCAAATGATGTTTATCGAGATTTGGCGGAACATCCTCAAGCACGTTTTGCTGACAAATCAGTTGGAGTAATTACTGGTCAATTTAACTTTGAGCAAACTAAAGATTTTGAGAAAGTAAGAGCACGATTACTTAATCCAAGTGAATATACTTACAACGCAGAGTTAGGATTTATTTCCGTAAATGTAAACCTAAGAGCAGACCAAGTATTAGCTGTTTCTTATGAATATAATTATGCAGGGAAAGATCGTGTATTTAAAGTAGGAGAGCTAGCAGAAGATGTTCCAGCAACTGAGGATTCTATTACGCAGAATGTAATTTTCACTAAAATGTTGAAAAGTACAACTCAGCGAACAGATCTTCCATCATGGGACTTGATGATGAAAAATGTTTATTCGATTGGAGCATATCAAGTAAACCGGGACGACTTTAGATTGGACATTTATTATGATGATCCAGGAGCGGGATTAAAGCGGTTTTTACCTGAAACTAATTTAGTAAATGTGCCTTTACTTCGAATTTTCAATTTAGATAATTTGAATGTTCAAGGTGATCCTGTGCCTGATGGGGTTTTTGATTTTGTTGAGAATGTAACCATTAATACAAGGAATGGTCGAATTATGTTTCCGGTTTTGGAACCATTTGGATCATCCTTAGTCAATCAAATTGAAGGAGCTGCAGATAAGGAAAAATTCTCCTTTCAAATGTTATATGATTCAACAGTTGTATTTGCGAGGGAGTTTCCAGAGTTCAATCGATTCACGATCAAAGGTTCCTACAAGTCTGCTATTTCTAATGAAATATCTTTAGGTGCATTTAACTTACCTCAAGGTTCGGTAACCGTAACTTCCGGTGCACAAGTTTTGATTGAAGGGCAAGATTATGAAATTGATTATAATATCGGTCGAATCAAAATATTGAATGATGCCATTCTAGCATCAGGTAGTCCAATTAAAGTATCCTTTGAGGATAATTCACTTTTCGGTTTTCAGACTAAAACGCTAGTAGGATTGCGAGCAGATTATGAGTTGAATGATAAACTATCTTTAGGAGGTACTTTCTTAAATTTATTTGAAAGACCTTTTACTCAAAAGGTAAATATTGGAGATGATCCAATCAATAATAAAATTTATGGTTTAGACATGAACTATAGTTCTGAGTCTCCATGGTTGACTAAAGCGGTAGATCGAATTCCATTGATTGACACTAAGGCTCCTTCTAAAATTAGCCTAGTTGCAGAGATGGCTGCTTTACGTCCTGGTCACTCAAAGGCAATTAATCAATCTCAAGTAGATTCTACCGGTAGTTCTATTAATAACAATGGAGGTTCAGTTTATTTAGATGACTTTGAAGGAAGTACAAGTAGCTTTGATTTGAGAACACCTTATACAGAATGGGTTCCAGCGAGTGTACCTCAAAATGATGCACAAAACAATAATCCACTCTTCCCTGAGTCAGCATTGATCGACAATAATCTTTCGGGTGTAAATAGAGCTGCATTGAGTTGGTACCGAATAGATCCAAGTGTAAGAGATGCCAATGATAATGAAGACAACTATGCTGCAGCGATTCCTCAAGAAGAAGTTTTTACTAATCGGCAATTAACCCCTTCGGATAATCCTACGATTTTTACTTTTGACTTAGCATACTGTCCAGATGAAAGAGGTCCTTATAATTTTGATGAGCCAGGAGGAACACCTTACTCAGAAGGAGTTAGTAATGTAGGAGGTCAACTGAAATTAAATAGTCCAGAAACTCGATGGGCGGGAATCATGCGATCATTAAACACGAATGATTTTCAAGCAGCGAATATTGAGTTTATAGAATTTTGGATGCTGAATCCTTTTATGGATAAAGCAGATGGATCTGCTACTTCTGGTGCAGGAAATTTACATATTAATTTAGGGAATATATCAGAGGACATTTTACGAGATTCTCGATTGTTTTTTGAAAATGGACTTCCGGGTGAAACCAATAATAGTAATCGTCCAACCACAGAAACTAATCTAGCGAGAGTTCCTCTTGGACCTTTGGTAACTACGGCTTTTGATAATGATGAAGCTAATAGAGCGAAA
This sequence comes from uncultured Saprospiraceae bacterium, assembly GCA_964564545.1. Classification (GTDB taxonomy): domain Bacteria; phylum Bacteroidota; class Bacteroidia; order Chitinophagales; family Saprospiraceae; genus CAJQQY01. The sequence continues at coordinate 20,960 of CAZMBP010000098.1, read as the reverse complement.
CAGGATGTTGGTTTTGATGGATTAGATAATGCTGGGGAGCAACAACTTTTTAATGATTATTTTAATTCCATTAACGCTATCGGAATTAATTTAGATGATGTATCCAATGATGATTTCGTCACACCAAGTGATCCATCTCTAGCCCCTGATAATTTTAGTGTTCCAGATCGTTATGCAAGATTTAATAAATCACAAGGAAATGCACGAACAATTGGGAGTGTAAGTGAAATCATCGGAACTAATCTTCCTGACTCTGAAGATCTTAATAATGATAATACCTTAAGTGAGACTGAAGCATATTTCCAATATAAAATTCCATTAGTACCTCAAGGAGAGGATATTGATCCAAATACTCCGTTCGTTACTGATCAAATCACAGATGGCCCTAGCGGAAGAACTTGGTATCGATTCAAAATTCCAATTGATCAGTTCACAGGAAAAGTAGGAAGTATCCAAGATTTTAGATCTATCCGATTTATTAGAATGTACATGGAAGGATTTGATCAAAAAGTTATTTTGCGTTTTGCAAGATTACAATTAGTACGAAATCAATGGAGACGTTACCGAAGAGATATTGTGGATCCGAATATTAATTTACCTGCAATTCCATCTGAAGCACTATTTGATGTTAATGCTGTAAATGTAGAAGAAAATAGTAGTCGGCTTCCATTTAATTATGTATTGCCATTGGGAATCGAAAGAGAGCAATCGCTCGGAGCATTTCCTAATGCTTTACAGAATGAGCAGTCATTAGCCATGAGTGTTTGTGGTTTAAGGGATGAAGAATCGAAGGCTGTTTTCAAAAATGTCAATCTAGATTTGAGGGTCTATGAACGCATGCAAATGTTTGTGCACGCAGAAGCCCCCGAACCCGTCGATAATGGTACGATGAGTATTTTTATGAGGATGGGAAGTGATTTTGAAAAAAATTATTACGAGTACGAAATACCATTGTCTTACTCTGATGAGAGTATAACTTCAGCTTTTAACAGTACCGATAATGAATATAAACTTGAGGTTTGGAAAGAAGAAAATGAGTTTGATTTTCCATTAGAATTACTGAAAGAAGTCAAAGTTCAGCGGAATGAAGGAGGAACCTCTCCGAGTAATATTGGAAAACCATTTGAGTTACCTGATCCTGATAAACCAAACAATATAGTTAGAGTAGTGGGTAATCCTAATTTAGGAGAGATTAAGGGGATCATGATTGGAGTTAGAAATCCGGATGGTGGAGACGAAGGAGAGATCTGTGGAGAAGTTTGGGTAAATGAGTTACGAGTAAATGGATTTGATGAGCGAGGAGGTTTGGCAGGACTGGCAAGGTTAGATATACAGTTAGCAGACTTTGGAAATATTGCCGCTTCAGGAAGTTTCAGTTCCATTGGCTGGGGAGCGCTAGATCAAAGAGTTCAAGATCGTCAAAGGGAAAAAATTCAAGAATATGCAGTTGATGTTGATTTTGAATTAGGTAAGTTTTTCCCAGAAAAATGGGGAATCAAGATTCCAGCATTTGCTCAATATTCCAATATGGATCGGATTCCAGAGTTTGACCCTTATGATTTAGATATTACCCTTGAAGAAAAATTAGATCTCCAAGATTCCCAAAAAGATAGAGATTCGATACGGAATCAGGCGATAGATAGGACTACGATTCGAGGCTTTAATTTTACGAATGTTAGAAAAGAAAGAACGAATAAGGATAAAACCCCAATGCCTTGGGATATTTCAAACTTTACCTTTACCTATGCTCAAACTCAAACCGAACATAGTGATCCAATCATTGAATCAGATGTCATAGATCAGAAAAAAGGACAAATAGATTATACCTATTCTAAGAAAGCGAATTACATTACTCCATTTAAAAAGTTGACGAAAAAGCCAAAACTGAAAAAGCATCTTGGATTAATAACTGGTTTTAATTTTAACCCATTTCCAAATACTTTTTCCTTTAACACTATTGCGCAGCGTCAAAAGGCAGAAACGAAATATCGATTTGCTAGTAAAGATCCTTATTTCAATACTTACGTCAATAAGCAATTTACATGGTTGCGGAATTATGACATGAGATGGGATTTATCCAAAGGAATCAAAATTGATTATTCTGCATCAAGTCAATCTGTAATTGATGAACTACCAGAGTTCAATGATGACACAAAACAAAGACGAAGTGAAGCTGAGTTAAATGCATTTATCAAAGATAACATTAGAAATTTAGGGCGAGATAAGAGATTTCAACAGTCTATAAATGTTACATATAAACTACCATTCAAATCGATTCCTGTTTTAGACTGGATATCAACAGATATAAAATATCGTGGTAGTTTTAACTGGGATGCAGGTGCATTAAATAATTTCAACCTTAAGGATTCTGTCCATTTAGGTAACGTAATTCAAAATGGACAATCACGTTCGATCAAAGGAACACTTAACTTTGATAAACTTTATGACAAGTCTAAGTTTTTGAAAAAAATAAATAAAAAGAAGTCTGCTTCCAGAAGAACTTCTCAAAACCCTAGAAGAACAAGATCTTCTACCAAGGATGATCCTAATGACAAAAAGGATAAGAAGAAGAAAAAAAAGAAGGATAATGAACCAAGTAAAATAGCAAGAACTCTGATTAGACCGCTGATGCTAGTTAGAAAAGCTAGATTTAATTACTCCGAAGACTTTTCGACAGTTATTCCTGGATATACTCCTGCGGTAGATTTCTTTGGTCAAGCCAATGACTTCACTCGTCCTGGATGGGATTTCGTAGCAGGTTTCCAACCTAACGATGCTTGGTTTGACAAAGCAGTTGCTGATTCGGAAGATCGGTGGATTACTAAAAGTTTCTTTTTAAATCAAGAAACAATAAGGACATTTACGAGAAATTATGACGCTAGAGTAACCATAGAACCTTTTACTGATTTCAAAGTTGATGTTGAAGCGAATTATTCATTTACTGAAAACGAATCTTCTTTATTCAAAAATTTAGATACACTTTATGCAACTGCTGATCCTTTAGATCGAGATAATTACATCAGTTATGGTCAAGCCAACCAGCGACAAATTGGTTCATATACCGTTTCCTATTTTGCGATGCAAACGCTTTTCCAAGATGGATTTAATAATATGGTAGCCTTATTTGATCGATACGAAAACAATCGTGTAACTATTTCTCAAGAATTAGGAACTGGAATACACATAAAGGAAGGGCAAGAAGAATACACAAATGGTTTTGGAGAAGCTCAAAGAGAGGTACTGATACCAGCATTCCTTTCTGCCTATACTGATCGAGATCCAGTTGAATTTTTGAATAGTAGAGAAGGTGATATTTTTAAAACTATTCCTAGACCAAATTGGAGATTAACTTATAATGGTTTGTCAAAACTACCGTGGTTCAAAGACATATTCAAAAGTGTCAGTATAACTCATGGATATAAGTCAACATTGACAGTAAACTCATTCGAGACGAACCAACAATTTGTAGATGAAGATCCTTTCAGTAATGAAAACTTGAATACTTTTGGAAATTATTATACTCGATTTGATATTCCAGCATTGACGATTTCTGAACAATTTTCACCACTTATTGGAATCGATATCAAGACAATAAATGATATGACTTTCCGACTTGATTTCAAAAAATCGAGAAATTTAGATGCTGATTTTCAAACCAATGTTCTTACTGAAAATAGAACAACTGAATATGTAGCAGGATTTGGATATCGAATGAAAGATGTAATCATTCCATTCTTGACAGGTAAGAAGAAGAAAAAGAAAGGTTCTAAAAAGAATACTAAGACCCCTTCTAATAAACCTGGTGGACGTGGAGCAAACTCTAATGTTCCAAAAGGAAATGATTTGAATTTCAAGTTTGATTTTTCTTTCAGAGATAATATCACGATCAATCATTATTTAGATCAAGATCTTGCAGAACCAACGAGAGGAACACGAGATATTTCTATCAATCCTTCTGTTGATTATCAAGTGAACAAAAGATTGAATCTTCGATTGTTTTTTGATTTCAGAAAAACAATTCCAAAGACTTCAGCAGCATATCCAATTACAAATACTGCCGGAGGAGTCACCGTAAGGTTCTCACTTAACTAACGTGGTGGTCTACTTTTGCTGACCCAAAAAATATAAAATACCAAAGCGACTAGAATAATTTCTAGTCGCTTTTTTTATTTTGATAAAAAAGAAAAATCATTTCACTAGAAAATTACGTAAACCCAAAACAGAAGACTGGGTAAGATAAAATGTATCATGATTGATCGGCAGGAATGCTCTAGCATTTTGCAACTTTTTAAATAAATAAAAACATAACCTTTCGCTTCTTTTTTTGTTATTCAAAACATTAACACATATATACTTATACACATTAATACATTTTAATTACTTTTGCACCCATGTCCAACTTGCAGCGTCTATTAGACTTGTATCGAGATAGTGCGCGGACACAACAAATTGTGAATGCGCTGCAAACTCCGACTCCGACACGCTTACAAATCGTAGGTATGACTGGAGCGCAGGATTCCTTTGTCCTGTCAGGAACGTACCTCGCCAATCCTCAACATCATCTTTACATCGCAGCCGACAAAGAAGAAGCTGCATATTTGCAAAATAATATTGCCGCATTATTAGAAAAAAAGGGAGCACACTTCTTCCCTGATTCTTTTAAACGACCAATGGATTTTGCACATTTGAATTCCTCAAATGTTTTGCAACGAACGGAAACGATCAATAAGATATCCAATGTAAAATCCATCGGAGAAATTATTGTCACTTATCCCGAAGCACTTTTTGAAAAAGTTGTTTCACCCAAAGTGCTCAACGAAAAACAAATCTCAATTGTCAAAGATGAAAAACTAGATGTTGATTTTTTAATCGAAGTCTTCGTAGAATATGGTTTTGAACGAGTAGATTTTGTTTATGAGCCTGGACAGTTTTCCATTCGTGGAGGTATTGTTGATATTTTTTCTTATGGAAATGAATATCCTTATCGAGTAGAATTATTTGATGATGAAATTGAAAGTATTCGAACCTTCGATCCCTTGACGCAACTGAGTGTAAAGAAAATTGCTCGCGTCTCCATCATCCCAAATATCAACACAAAATTTTCTCAAAAACAAAAAACTTCTTTGTTCAATGTCTTGCCTGAGAACACGGTGATCTGGATAAAAGACCTAGACATGTTGATTGGAAGATTAGAAATGTGTTTAGAAGAAGCAGAGAAATTTGGGAAAACAGTTTCGTCATTAGATGAAGGAGATTTAGCAGAAATTTTTCGAGATCGAGCTTTTATCAAACCTCAAGAGGTGATTCAAGATATCGAAAAATTCGCATTGTTTTTTCTCAATAAAAATCTTCATTTCGAGCCAAATGAAAAAATAACTTTCAATAGTAAACCACAACCTAACTTTAATAAAAACTTCAAATTACTCATTGATAATCTACACGAGAATCAAGATGCTAAATTGGAGAATTATATTTTTACTGATAATCCAAAACAGATTAATCGATTCTATTCCATCTTTGAAGACCTCAATGCGGATATTCATTTTCATCCTGTGACCAAAGCTTTGAGTTCAGGTTTTTTAGATTTGGATTTAAAAATTGCTTGCTACACCGATCATCAAATTTTCCATCGTTTTCATAAATATCGTTTGCGTCGAGGATTTACCAAAGACAAAGCGATCAATTTGCGAATGCTTCGAGAGCTGGTACCAGGAGATTTTGTAACGCATATCGATCATGGAGTTGGGCGGTATTCTGGTTTAGAAAAATTAAATATCAATGGGCAGACGCAAGAGTCCGTTCGATTATTTTATAAAAATGATGACGTACTATATGTGAGTATCAACTCGCTTCATAAGATTTCCAAATACGTTGGTAAAGAAGGCAAACCGCCTAAGCTAAGTAAGATCGGTTCCGACACATGGAAGCGATTGAAAAATACCACCAAGCGAAAAGTCAAAGACATCGCCAAGGAACTCATCAAACTTTACGCGCAACGAAAAGCTGCGAAAGGGATCGAACATCCTGAAGATGATTATTTACAAATTGAGTTGGAATCGAGTTTTATGTTTGAGGATACGCCTGACCAAGCGAAGGCTGTTACAGCGGTCAAAGAAGATATGCAAAAAGCATATCCGATGGATCGATTGATTTGTGGAGATGTTGGTTTTGGGAAAACGGAGGTGGCAGTTCGTGCTGCATTTAAATGTGTTTTGGGAGGACGACAGGTAGCGATTTTAGTGCCGACGACAATTTTAGCTTTGCAACATTTTAAAACTTTTGGTAGTCGACTAAAAGAATTTGGAGTAACGGTTGACTATGTGAATCGCTTCCGAACAACGAAAGAAAAGAAGCAGATTTTTGAGAAATTAAAAGAAGGAAAAATCGACATCGTCATCGGGACGCATGGAATTTTAAGTAAAGATATTGGTTTTAAAGATTTAGGTTTACTCGTCATTGATGAAGAACAAAAATTTGGCGTAGCCGCAAAAGAAAAATTACGAAACTTAAAAGTCAACGTTGATACTTTGACTTTGACCGCAACTCCGATTCCTCGGACGATGCAATTTTCATTGATGGCAGCTCGTGATTTGAGTGTTATTAGAACTGCGCCACCAAACCGTCAACCGATTCATACAGAGATTCGAGTGTTTAACTTAGAACTGATTCGAGACGCGATTGAATATGAAATCAATCGAGGAGGTCAAGTTTTCTTTGTGCATAATCGAGTGAAATCATTACCCGAAATTACGGCTATGTTACGTAAAGTTTTGCCAGACATTGATATCGCTTCAGCACATGGTCAGATGGAATCAAAGCAACTTGAAAAGACATTGTTAGATTTTATCGATCGACAATATGATGTGTTGGTATCTACAAATATTATCGAAACTGGATTGGATATTCCAAATGCCAATACGATTATCATTAATAATGCGAATCAATTTGGAATGAGTGATTTACATCAATTGCGTGGAAGAGTTGGACGAAGTAACAAACGAGCATTTTGCTATTTGTTTAGTCCTCCGATGTCAACGTTAACAAGTGATGCACGGAAGCGATTGCGAACGATTGAAGAGTTTTCTGATTTGGGAAGTGGATTTAATATTGCGATGAAAGATTTGGATATTCGAGGTGCTGGAAATTTATTAGGCGGCGAGCAAAGTGGTTTTATTTCTGATATCGGTTACGAAACTTATCAGAAAATTTTGGAAGAAGCGATTCAAGAATTGAAGGAAACTGACTTTAAAGAATTATTCAAAGAAGATTTGAATAAAGAAAAAATATACGTTCGTGATGTGCAAATTGATACGGACATCGAGATGTTGATTCCAGATAATTATGTCAAAAATACACAAGAACGATTAAGTCTCTATACGCAAATGGATTCATTAAAAGATGAATTGGAATTACAAAAATTCGGACGACAACTAAAAGATCGCTTTGGAAAAATACCTCGTCAAGTGCGAGAGTTATCAGATGGTTTACGCTTGCGTTGGGCTTGTAAAAAATTAGGTTTTGAAAGAGTCATTTTAAAAAATAGAAAACTACGTTGCTATTTTATTGAAGATCCGCAGTCTAGATTTTATGAGTCTGAATTGTTTAGTCAGTTGATGAATTTCTTAGCGAAGGATGGAATCAGGTTTGGTTTGCACATCAAAAAATCACGTAAGCATATTATTGTCGTGAGGGATAATATCAAAACATTGAAGCAGGCGCGGATGGTTTTGGATAAGATGAAGGAAAGTATTGAAGTTGGAGTTTGAGGATAATGTTATTTCATTCCACTTACACAAAAAAACATCTTTCAGGAGACAGCACGTTTCCATATTTTTTCGTTAGTTTTGCGGACTCATTTTTCTAATAAAGAAAAAATTAAGATCAATACCTTAACCACATATCGATCAATTGTATCAATATTCATAGCTGTCTTGCTACTGAATGCGTCTGTATTCAAAGAGATACACGCATTTTTTTTGCATGACCATCATCATCAGCCAGAAATAGAGCATAATGATATTTGTAATCATTCGACTCACATGCATGAGATAGAGCATGGGGATTTGGAGTGTTCGATTTGTGATTTTAACTTCTCCCCTTCAGAAAAACTAACTAGTGTTCACCCTCACTTAGTTGTTATTCCGACTACTGAAATGCAATATTTTTATAAAGAGAATATAGCATTTCGAACAGTAGAACCCTACCCAATGCTTCGTGCGCCCCCGACTCTGATTTAATTTTTTTAGTTCAAATTTTAAATTGTGGTAAATCGATATATCATCTTTCCGAATCTGTGAAAGATAACTAATCGTTTATAGCCACTATCCTATTTTTTACATTTTTAAAAAATTAAATCATGAAAAATCTTAAATTTATTTTTATTATCAATATCCTATTCGCAGTTCTATTCTTAAATTCTTGTAAAGATGACGATCCAGTAGAAGAAAATGACGAAGAGGTAATTACCACCTTAACTTATACACTTACTCCAACTTCTGGAGATGTTGTAACTCTTTCCTTTTCTGATTTGGATGGAGATGGAGGAAATGACCCTATAATTACAGGAGGTACTCTTCAAGCTAATATGAATTATACTGGAGCTCTTGATTTAAAAAATGAAGCGGAAACTCCTGCGGAAAGTATAACTGCAGAGATTGAGGAAGAAGATTTAGAACATCAATTCTTCTTTACAGTTACTGGAGCTAATTTAACCGTAGATTATGATGACCAAGATGCTAGTGGAAATCCTCTAGGCTTAGCAACAAACTTAGCTACAGGTGATGCATCTACTGGAACCTTAACAGTAGTTCTTCGTCATGAACCAGATAAATCTGCTAGCGGTGTTTCAACAGGAGATATCACTAATGCAGGTGGAGAGACTGATATAGAAGTAACATTTGATATTACTATTCAATAATTTTTATTTTGAACGCAGGGTCAGATTGGATACGGAGAATTAATTTTTTAAATGAAAAAAATCTCTTTGTCTTTCAGACTCTGCGTTTAATTAAAAATACCATTCAAAACTCGATGATGAAAATAAAATTCTTTTTTCTCTCGGTTTTATTTTTCCCACAATTCCTTATAGCACAAAACTGTAACATAACACTTACAGGAATAGTTTTAGATAAAGGAACCAATATTCCATTGGAGTACTCAACAATTTTTTTGGAAAATACTGGAGAAGGAACCACTTCAGATGAGGATGGTTTTTTTGAGATAAAAAGTATATGTCCAGGAGAATATCATATTCAAGTAAGTCATGTTGGGTGTCATAGCGAAGAGTATTTTGTTAAAATAGAAAAAGATACCTTATTAAAAATTTACTTAAGCCATCATTCTGAACTGTTGGATGAAGTAGTCATTCATGGAAGTCATGAAGATAATTCTACAGAGTCAAGTCAGACAATAAGTCGCGCTAATATAACGAGTGAAAGCAATAAAAATCTTTCTGATATTTTAGAAAATATCTCAGGAGTAAGTGTTTTAAAAAATGGCTCAGGTATTTCAAAACCTGTTGTACATGGACTCTTTGGAAATCGAGTAGCTATCTTAAATAATGGGATTGCTCAGTCAGGGCAGCAATGGGGAAATGACCATGCTCCAGAGATAGATCCCTTCGTGGCAGACCATCTTTCAGTTGTAAAAGGTGCAAGTGCATTAGCCTATGGAGGTAATTCTTTAGGAAGTGTGGTGCTAGTCGAAACAGACAATATTCAAGAAGATCCACATTTACATGGAGAGGTTAATTATACCTTACAATCAAATGGATGGGGACACACTTTAAATTCTACCATAGAAAAAAATGGCAAATGGGCAGCTTGGCGACTCACCGGTACGCTTAAGCGGCAAGGTGATAATCGCACTCCTAATTATTTTTTGACCAACACCGGAAAACGAGAAAATAATGTAGCCTTGCAAATTGAAAAGGAGTTTCATCCAAAATGGAAAACTGATTTTTATTATAGTCTTTTTAATACAGAGATTGGTATTTTACGAGGTTCACATATTGGGAATTTGACAGATTTAGAAACGGCTATTGGAAGAAGCGAACCTTTTTCTATTGAGGATAATTTTTCTTATAACATTGCCGCTCCAAAACAAAAAGTAACTCACCACTTAGTGAAAATGGAAACTAAATATTTAATGGATGATGAAAAAATCATCAAGTTTAAATATGGTGGACAGCTAAATAATAGAGAAGAATTTGATATTAGAAGAGGAGAAGCTAGAACTCGACCTTCTTTGAGTTTGTCACTTTTTTCTCACCATACTGAAGCTGCTTATAATGGATTGGTGGGAGAGAAAATATTCTTAAAAGCTGGTGTTCAATTCGATATGGTTGATAATGGAAACAACCCAGGAACAGGTGTTTCTCCATTGATACCTAACTATCGAAGTTATCAAACCTCAACTTATTGGATTGTACAAAATGATCAAGCAGATGAGTGGTTGTTTGAATTTGGAGGACGATTTAGTCTGAAGCAATTGACTGTAAAAAGATTCACTCAGACACTTCCTAAACAGCTTGAGGTTATAGATCATCTATTTCAAAACTATGCGTTGTCCACAGGTTTTCGATGGAAGAAAAATGATTTTTTTAAAACAAACTTTAACATTGGATATTTGCTGAGAGCTCCAGAAGTAAATGAGTTGTACAGTTTTGGATTACATCAAGGAGTGAGTGGAATTGAGGAAGGAAATGAAAATATGGATGTCGAAAAATCACTCAAGGCATTATTATCATTAGACTTTAGGATTCAAAATAAATTATTTATCCAAACCTTAGGTTACTTTCAAAATGTTCAAGATTATATTTTCCTCGAACCACAAGAAGAATTTCGTTTGACAATTCGGGGTGCATTTCCAGTTTTTTTATACAAACAAACAAATGCAAACATTGCGGGAGTAGATCTATTATTAAAATATGAACCGAAACAAAATTTAAATTTTTTAACGAAGTATGCGTTAGTTCGTGGCTATGATTTGACGAATGATCTTGGCTTGGTCAATATTCCTTCTGATAATATTTTTTCCTCGATGACTTACACATTTAAGGATAAGGAAAAATGGAAAAATAACTTTTTTACGATCAATGGTCGTTACGTTTTTCAACAAAAAAGAATCGAAGTACCAACTCAAGATTTTTTGTCACCGCCTGATGATTATTTTTTACTTGGGCTACAAGTTGGGACGAATTATGAATGGAAGGAATCTAGTTTGAAAATTTCTCTTCGGGCAGAAAACTTATTGAACACAACTTATCGAGATTATTTAAATAGATTAAGATACTTTGCAGACGAGAATGGGATAAATGTGAGTTTAAATTTGAATTATAAATTTTGAGGGAAAATTTATGAGGGAAAATATCTAAAATAAGGTACCTCGCTGCAATGCTTTCCTTCTCCTTACTTTACAATAATCCACACCAATTATAATTTTATAAAACTATTTCGTAACTTACAACGTTGTAAATACTATAAATCATAACCAGATATTGCAAATTATCCTCACCAAATACGAATCTACACCAATTTTACTAAGATATAACACTAAAATCTTTATCGATTTTAGCACTTCAGCAATAAAATATTATGTTGTTTGAAGTTTATTTTTTCATATAAATTTAAATAATGGCTAGAAATAAGCATTTTACAAAAGCAGTCGGAAAGTATTACTTCAGTATTAAAATGGGACATAACAACACCATTTTGATTTCTCGAAAAACAGAAGAAGAAGCGAAATATGCATACGGAAACTATGTAAATCAGAAAAAGGAAATAGAATGGTTAGGGAAGTGGGATGGAAAAAAATTCACCCAAACGGAATTAAAAAAAGCATCATAACTTAATGCAATTCCGAAGAAAATGAATTTCGCCTTTTGTTTTAGTCAAAAGCACGAATCACATTTTTCAAATCAAAAAAAGGATGGAAATTTATTTTCATCCTTTTTTTATGTCAAATACTACTATTCAATATCAATTGATAATAAAAAGCAATCATAGTTTTATAACTTTCGATACTGATCCGCTCATCAATTCCATGGATTCTTTTTAGGTCATCATTAGCCAATTGAATAGGCATAAAACGATAAATATTTTCGCTCACCGGTTCATAAAATCGACTATCCGTACCTGCAATCACCAAACTTGGAGCAACTACACTTTGAGGAAAAATCTCCTTCGTTGTTTTTTGCAAAGCATTAAAACCAAAAGAAGATGAACTAGAAACCTTCGAAGGCTCACTTGAAAAAGAAGCACCAATCCGAGATACTTTTACTCTGTCATCATCAATAGTTTCATTCAAATATTCGATAACTGTTTCACTAGTTTGACCTGGAATAATTCTAAAATTTATCTTTGCTGAAACATTAGTTGGTAACACATTGTCTTTCACACCACCTTTAATTATCGTTGGCGCAATTGTCGTTCGAATCATCGCATTCGAAGGCGCAGATTTTTCAAATTGAGATTTTAAAACTCCTTCAAATAACCAAAGATTAGCAAAAACAGCTTTGTTAAGTAAAGTCATTTCAGGGCCAATATTATCGAATAATTCTTGTGCATTTTGGGAAATCGTTGCAGGAAAAGGATTGTCTTGCAACGTTGCCAAAGCTTGACTTAAAATGCCAATGGCAGTCTCAGCCGGAGGCATCGAAGAGTGACCACCGTGCTCTAAATCTACTTCCAATTTCAAAGTACAATATCCTTTTTCCGCAGTTCCAATCAACGCTAAAGGTGGATTCAATCCAGGTATCGCATTCTCAATAATCATTGAACCTTCATCTAAAACATATTCGAAATTGATGTTTTTCTCTTGAAAATATTTAACGATAGCTTGTGCTCCATTTTTTCCTCCAACTTCTTCATCATGCCCAAAAGCAAAGTAAATAGTTCGCTGTGGTTCATAATTTTCTTTCAATAAAATTTCCGCTGTTTCGAGGACTCCCATCGCACTTACTTTGTCATCGAGTGTGCCTCTTCCCCAAATAAAATTATCTTTGACCTTCCCGCTGAAAGGAGGTTCAGTCCACCGAGCTTGGCTTTCTTTTTCCACAGGAACGACATCCAAATGTGCCATTAAAAGATAAGGTTTCAAATTTGGATTCCGACCTTGCCATTTGTAAATTCGACTGAATTGATTGATCGTTGTTTTTTCCAAAAGAGAATCTACTAATGGAAAAATCGAATCAACATAAGAATGATATTCAATAAATGCAGCTGTATCAATATGAGTAGAATAGGAAACTGTGACAAATTTTGTTACGTCGGAAAGACGTTGGACAACATCGTTACTTACTTTGATTTTTTCAACAGGGGAAACATCAATTTGTTTGGAAGAGTAGCTAACTGTATTGATGATAATAATTGCAATAATTACTAAAAGGACAGTTAGGAAGAGTCGTCGTAATAATCTTTTGAGTTTTCTCATTGCTGTTTTTTTTAGAAAAGAGTGTTTCGTTTTTTTGCAAAAGTAAATTAAATCAATTTGATTCGAGTTTATTTTTTTATAAAAAAACCACATATTATTTATTTTAATAAAAAAATTATTCCGAAATGAAAGTGTGCGGTTTTACGTTTGTTAAAAATGCGATAAAATATGACTATCCAATCGTGGAAGCGGTTCAGTCTATTTTGCCCGTTTGTGATCAAGTAGTGGTTGCGGTTGGAAAATCGGAAGATGAAACTTTAGAATTAATTCAAGGAATTGATTCTGATAAAATAAAAATTATCGAAACTGTCTGGGATGAAAGTTTGCGAGAAGGAGGAGCTGTTTTGGCAGAAGAAACGAACAAAGCATTTACAGCAATTGGAAGTGAATTTGATTGGTGTTTTTATATTCAAGGTGACGAAGTGATTCATGAAAAATACCATGGTGAAATCAAAAAACAAATGCAATTTCATTTGGAAAATAAAAATGTAGAAGCATTGTTATTTCGCTATCAACATTTTTATGGTTCGTATGATTATGTTGGTGATTCTCGAAAATGGTATCGACGAGAAGTGAGAATTATTCGAAATGATAAAAATATTTCTTCTTGGAAAGATGCCCAAGGTTTTCGAAAAAATGGGAAGAAATTAAGAGTAAAATTAATTGATGCAGAAGTTTTTCATTACGGTTGGGTCAAGCATCCGAAGCATCAACAACTCAAGCAAAAGAACTTTAATAAATTGTGGCACTCTGATGAATGGGTCGCAGAAAAGGTTCCTGATGTCGATGCTTTTGATTATTCCCAAATTGATGCCTTAAAGAAATTCGATGGTACTCATCCAAAGGTGATGCAAGAAAGAATTGAGAAAGTTAATTGGGATTTTTCATTTGATCCAACAAAGAAAAAAATGAGTTGGAAGAATTATTTTTTGAAAAAGGTTGAAGATGTTTTTAGGTGGAGAATTGGAGAATATAAGAATTATAGATTTTGATTACGATCAGATTAATACTCACCACTACAGGTTCAACCAATAATTAAGTTTTAAAACTAGCGCTCGATTCTTCACATTCAAATTATCCGCTCGATAATTTTCTGTATAAACGATATATAAATCAGACATCGGTTTGAATCTCCAATTGAATCGACTGTTAACATTGAAATTATCTGTTTGTGTATTGTATTGTAAAAAGGTGGTGAAAAATAAATTTCGATGAAATGATATTTCAAATTTAGAACCGATTAAGGAAAATTTAGCATCGCCGTATTCTTCAGGAAACCCAGAGAGGTTTTGTTGAGAAAAATTGATTCCTCCTGTAATGAAGTTTTTAAAACGATAATTCACTTCACTTCGAAAGTCAAACCGATTTCCCATATATTCCCCTCCAAAACCAATTTTGCTTGACCAATATAATCTTTTCAATTTTCCTGAATCATAGGATAAAGTAAATTTTTGATTTGGGTAATTACCTGCCAAAAAAGGAAAATCTAAACCATCTAGCATAAATGGAAAAAATAACCTTGGCGAGTAGTGAAAAGCAGTCAGTTTTAATTCACTTGAATTTAAAAAGCGAAGAATTAAATTTAAGTCGGCATCATGTTCTTGGTAGGAGTAATTCTTTTTGTCGGCAAAAATATTTACATCAAACTTCAAAGCCCAAAAATCAATATTGCTGTTTTTATTATTTGAGAAAAAACGATAGTAACCATTGCTTCGAAATTGATTGTAAGCAATTCGATAAGTGGTATCTCTAAATTCATGAAATAATCGCGGGACATATCCCATGTCGGTTAGGTAGTTTTGCCCAACTGCATCAAGACCGAAAAAAAGAGATGCCTTTTTGGTTCGATATCTTATTTTTCCGCTGTAGGCAAGGTCGTCGGAATTTTCTCCTTCCGAATTTGAATAGTGTAAAAATGCTTTTCCAGTCCAAAGTGAATTTCTAGAACGGAAATCAAATTCTAATCCCCCAACTCGGTTGAAGTTATTTTTTTTGACATAATATCCATCAATGCCTTGCCGATTGGCGAGGAAAGCCGTTACACTTGAACCACCTAAAATTGTTTTTTGGATAGCTGCGATAGAATAGTTTTGAGATTCTTTTTCGATTGGTTCGACACCTCCAGTTTGCACGGTCATCAACCCAACCTGCCAATCTTTATTTAGTTTTCCACTCAGCCTTGCTCCAAAATGGATAGGAACAGGATTGGCTCCTGCACTTCCGATTCGTCGTGAAAAATATGGCCGAACTCGGCTATTTCCTATACCTGAAAACAAATCACTATTTTCCAAAAATAATAATCTTTTCTCTGGAAAAAATAATTCAAACCGATTCAGATCAATTACCTGTTGATCAACTTCGACTTGCGAAAAATCAGGATTAATTGTAAAGTCAAAACTCAAAGATGAAGTCAATGCAATTTTCGCATCTAACCCAATCTTGGGTTTTAGATTTACTGGAGTTTCAGATTTATTATCTTTTTCTGTACTAATTGCGGAATATGGAATGACGGTGATTTTAGAATTTTGTGGCGTGGGTAAAGTCGTCCAATTGATTTTTCCAGCTTGGGATAAAGTGCCTACTTCAAATCCACGAGTAACGGGTGACCAAGTCGAGACCTCATTTTGACTTAAGTCATTTCGAGCAAAATTAATTCCCCAAGTATGATTATTGTTTGAAAACCTCAACGTTTTTAGTGGGATTTCCATTTCAACTGACCAAAACATTCCGTCAGGACTTTGAAAAACTTCTGCTTGCCATAACCCATCCCAATTAAGTTGAATACTTTTCGTTCCTCCTCGTGGAATAATTCCATCACGTTGAACACCTTTTGGGTTTACGCCAAAGGTCATTCCGCTTGCTGCGTCATTAAATAAATCTAGGAAAACAACAAAAGCATCATTTTCCCTAAAATCAAAATCTCGTTTTAAAGATTGAATGATATATTCAGTCTTTAAAGCATTATGACAAATTGCTCCGATGTATAAATTATCTGCATCAAAAAGCATTTTTACCTCAGTCGAAGAAGACGCGGGAAGAGAATCATATGGATAATGCATTTGAAAATCTGAAGTAGTTGGTACAGTCGACCAAATTGCTTCATTAAGAATACCATCAAGTTGGATTGGAGTTGAAATCTTTAGTGGAGAGATAGACCGATCTTGTCCATAAATGGTATTTACCATCACGAGCAATAGTAGGGTTATTGTTATAATCAGTTTTCTAAACAAAAGTTCGGTCTTTGAATTTTCCTAAAAAAATTCGTTGTGATTCTTTAAAACTTAAAAAATCTTATCTTAAAAATTCATATATAATATGATTAAACAAGTTCGTATCCATCTTTTTCAAAAAATAAAATTAAGTCAAAAGAGCTATTAAGCTCTCATCATTTTTGACCAACCGTATCGGAAAATAATCAGGAGGACTATCAGCAATAAAAAGAAATACCCAATCGGCATGTAAGAGAAAATAATGATTCTAGTCTTTTCCAAAAACCACATGGCTGTAAATAAAACTAAAATCATCGTTGCCATTCCTGAGAGTTTTCCAAACCCTGGAATTCGATCTAAGCTTACTGAGCTGCGAATAAGTAATAATGTTGCAATCATGGATATGATTGGAAGAATTTGGGTGAAGATATTGAGATCTAAAATACTTCCTCGCTCAAATAAAAATTTATAAACATTGAGCGTGATCGCAAAAATACCTGGTACACAAACCAAGTAAATCAATGTGGAATAAAGGTATTTCCAAGGAGAAAGATGACCTTCGTTTTTGCCCATAAAACCAGCCAGTAAGGCAGTTATGGGTATGAGAGCAAAGTATAAAACTACATAAAATGAGTTCTCTCCAAGTAAAGTAAAAAATTCTCCTAATGTCATAATGTTTTCCTTAAGGATATTTATTCCGTTTTAATGTAAAATATTTACAAAAACAAAGCCAATGATATGGTGAAAATTAACTATTCGTATGATACAATAATAGTTTATTTTTTCCTTTTCCCAAAACAGGTACAACCCTAATATTTACGGGGGTTCTAGAGACTGATTTTAATTTGATAGGACAATAAAAGCCCCTGCCAAATTTTATTTTTGCAGGGGCTTTCTGTCAACCTTTCTTCTTAAAAAAAATACAAGACAAATTTTTTAGCTATGTCGACTTCGCAAAACTTCAATTACATCTTCCAAGTTTTTATTTTTTGCAGCTAATAAAACCAAATAGTGATACATCAAATCTGCAGCTTCGCCCAAAAATAAATCATCATTTTCATCCTTTGCTTCGATGACAATTTCGACTGCTTCCTCACCTACTTTTTGAGCGATTTTGTTGATTCCTTTTTGGAAAAGTGAAGAAGTGTAAGATTTTTCAGAAGGATTATTTTTTCGGTTTTGAATTACTTTTTCGAGGTGAAATAAAAATGCATCACCTTCATTTTTTTCATCAAAACAAGTATCAGCCCCTGTATGGCAAACTTCTCCAACAGGATTGACTTTGATTAAAAGTGTATCATTGTCGCAATCAGCTGTAATGCTTTTCACATTTAAAAAATTACCTGAAGTTTCACCTTTTGTCCAGAGTCTGTTTTTTGTTCTGGAAAAAAAAGTAACTCGATTTTCGGTTTGAGTTTTTTCCAACGCTTCTTCATTCATGTATCCTAGCATGAGTACCTTTCGAGTGGCTTCATCTTGGATAATGCAAGGCATTAAGCCATTTACTTTTTTGAAGTCTAAATTATTTATCATTGTTTTATTTTTTTTGATGGAACTCGGATTGGGCAGATCGAGCGAATCGAACGGATTTGACAATTAGAGTCGTTATTATTATTTAGATAAAACTTTAGAATATCTAATCGTCAAATCCGCTCAATCTGCCCAATCCGCGTTCTATCACATCCTTACTGAAATCTTTTTCTCGTTTAAATATTTTTTCAAATCTGAAATCTCTATTTCCTTAAAATGGAAAATACTTGCCGCTAAACCTGCATCCGCTTTTCCTTCGGTAAATACATCATAAAAATGTTCCATCGAACCAGCACCTCCCGATGCGATAATTGGTATTGAAAGTTCGGTTGACATTTTTGCCAGCATCTTATTTTCGAATCCTTGTTTGGTTCCATCATGATTCATCGAAGTGAACAGAATTTCTCCAGCACCACGGTCTTCACATTCCTTTGCCCACTCCAACAAATTTAAATCAGTAGGAAGACGTCCCCCATTCAAATGTACTTTCCATTCTCCATTGATATCTTTTGCATCAATCGCTACGACGACAAATTGACTTCCAAAATTATCCGCCAAATCATTAATCAATTGTGGATTCCGAACAGCAGCAGAGTTGACTGAAATTTTATCTGCACCAGATTCTAACAATACATTTGCATCTTCGACTGATCGAATTCCGCCACCTACTGTGAAAGGAATGTTGATGTTCTTGGCAATTTTTTTGACAAGTTCGGCTAGTGTTTTTCGCTTGTCAACAGTTGCTGTGATATCGAGGAAAACGAGCTCGTCAGCGCCTTGTTCGCTGTAGAGTTTTCCGAGTTCCACCGGGTCGCCTGCATCACGGAGACCAACGAAGTTAATGCCTTTGACAGTTCGTCCGTCTTTGATGTCGAGGCAAGGGATGATTCTTTTTGCTAGCATATCGTAGCTGCTGACTTTAGTCGGCAGTAATTTTTTTGATTAAAAAATAATTTTTCTTTTTTACTGCCGACTAAAGTCAGCAGCTACATTAATATCAATCCTCCCCTCATAAATCGCTTTTCCAATAATTGCTCCGTGCATTTTTAACTCCTTTAGTTTTTCTAATTCTTGAATACTGACCACTCCTCCACTTGCAATTAATTTAATATTGGGAAATTGAGTTTTGATTTTTTCATACAAGTCAACTGAACTTCCTTGGAGCAATCCATCCTTCGAAATATCGGTGCAAATCACATATTCAATTCCTGCCTCCAAGTATTTTTTCAAAAAATCAAACAACTCGATGTCGCTTTCTTCTTGCCAACCATTGGTAGCGATTTTTTCATTTTTCACATCGGCTCCAAGAATGATTTTTTCGCTTCCATATTTTTCTAACCAACTCAAAAAGAGTTCTTGATTTTTGACGGCAATGGTGCCTCCTGTGATTTGATTTGCTCCTGAGTTGAAAGCGATTTTTAAATCTTCATTAGATTTCAATCCTCCTCCAAAGTCAATTTTTAAATTAGTTTGCGAAGCAATTTTTTCTAAAGTTTTATAATTAATAATTCGACTCGCTTTTGCCCCATCTAAATCTACCAAGTGTAAATTAGTGATTCCTGCAGCTTCAAATTCTTTAGCGATTTCAAGCGGATTTTCATTGTATACTTTCTTCTGTGCATAATCACCTTGAGTGAGACGAACACATTTTCCATCGATGATATCGATTGCTGGAATTATTTTCATGAGTTAATTTTTTTCAAAAAATCTTTTAAAATTTGCTCTCCAACACTTCCCGATTTTTCAGGATGAAATTGGGTAGCATAAAAATTATCTTTTTGCAAAGCCGCCGAAAATGGTTGTACATAATCTGTCGTTGCAATTGTGTACTCTCCTTCTTCCACAAAATAACTGTGAACGAAATAGACATACTTTTCTGATATTTGCTCAGAAATCCATGAATCATTTTTGACTAAAATTTTGTTCCAACCAACATGTGGTACTTTCGTTTCTGTAGAGGTAGGTCGAAATCGAACTACTTTTTGTGGAATGATATTCAAGCAGTCTGTATCGTTCTCCTCAGAATGGCTACACATCAATTGCATGCCAAGACAAACCCCGAGAACAGGTTGTTTTAAATTTGGAATTACTTTTTCCAAACCTAATTTTCGTAAATGATTCATGGTTGAATTCGCTTCACCAACTCCTGGAAAAATAACTTTATCCGCACTCAAAATTTCCTCTGAGTCGCTTGTCAGAAATCCATTTGCGCCCAATCGCTCTAAAGCAAATTTTACAGATTGAACATTTCCAGCATTGTAATCTATAATAGCTATTTTCATTTCAAAAAAATGTAAATGTTTTGTTGTAAAAAAAATACCAGTAAAAACTAAATTCAAAATCTAGCACAACGAAAACTCCCCTTTAGGGGTCGGGGGTTTTACAATACCCCTTTTGTGCTCGGCAATTGTTGATTTTCTAAGTCTCGCTTCTTGGCCATTTTTATTGATTTTGCCCAAGCTTTAAAAATTGCTTCGATCTTGTGATGTTCATTCGTGCCTTCCACTTTTATATTCAAATTACATTTTGCGGTATCTGTAAATGATTTGAAAAAGTGGTAAAACATTTCCGTTGGCATTTGTCCAATCATTTCACGTTTAAATTCTGCGTCCCAAACTAACCAACTTCTTCCACCAAAATCAATCGCCACTTGCGCCAAACAATCATCCATTGGTAATGTAAATCCATAGCGTTCAATTCCCATTTTGTTACCTAGAGCTTTGGCAAAAGCTTCTCCTAATGCAAGGGCTGTATCTTCAATAGTATGGTGCTCATCAATGTGTAAATCAC
>CAZMBP010000097.1:0-47670 GCA_964564545.1 uncultured Saprospiraceae bacterium | reverse complement strand
AGTTAGGAGCTAAATGCCCGAATTCATTAGGCTCTCGGAATAACAACTATAGACTTAAGAATGATTGTAATTATGATTTTCGAAGATTGACGAAAGCTCTCTGAGTAATATTGTCAATCTTCTAAAATCATAATAATCAGCCCAATCTACGGAAAAAAACATCACTTCCCCTTCGCCTCATTCCACAATTTATCCATCTCTTCCAAACTCATATCAGTCAAATCCCGATCAGCATTCTCTTCAATATATTCAAAGCGATTTTTAAATTTCAAATTAATTCTCTCCAACGCAGTTTCAGGATCAATCCCTTTAAATCGAGCATAATTGATTAATGAAAAAATCACATCACCAAATTCCTCCTCCTTTCTTTCTTGTGATAAATCTTGATCCAAAGTCTCTTTCATCTCTGCCATTTCCTCTTCTACTTTTTCCCAAACTTGTTCCGCATTTTCCCATTCAAAACCAACTTGTGCCGTTTTCTCTTGCATTCGATAAGCCTTTACCATGGCAGGCAAAGATTTTGGAACACCTGATAAAACCGATTTTTTTCCCTCAGCCAATTTCAATTGTTCCCAATTTTTCATCACATCATCTTCACCATTTACTTTTACATCACCATAAATGTGAGGGTGCCGATGGACTAATTTATCACAGCAAGCATTGATCGCATCCGCAATGTCAAATGCCTTCTTTTCTTCGGCAATTTTTGCATAAAAAACCATATGGAGCATGATATCTCCCAACTCTTCTTTGATTTCATCAAGGTCTTCTACTAAAATAGCATCAGCCAATTCATAAGTTTCTTCAATGGTCAAATTTCGTAAGGTTTGGAAAGTTTGTTTCCGATCCCACGGGCATTGTTCACGGAGTTCATCCATGATGATAAGAAGGCGTTCAAAGGCTTTTAATTTTTTATCCATGATAAATATTTATTTAAAATTAAGGTGCAAAGTTAAGTATCGAAGCCTAATAAAACAGGTTTTTTAGAACTATCTTTTTTTGCCAGACTTCTTAAAAAAAGATTTCCATCCAGAAGGATGCAATTATTTTTTTAAGAAGCCTAACAAAAAAATCTTAGCCCTAAAAATCCCTGTTTTATTAGACTTCAATACTTATGAACAATTGAATAAAATCATTGTTTTTATAATCAAAGTATTTACCTTTGCAGCAGATTTAAATTTGAATCACTTTAAAATAATAGAACATGGAATTCTTGTATATTTTGGCCATAGTTTTCGTGACATTTGGGATTTGTTTTGCCTTAATTAATATTCGTCATATTGTAACTGGAAATGAATTTCGAGGAACTTGTGCGACGAATAATCCAATGTTGAAGAATCAAATTGGAGACTGTACAGTTTGCGGAAAGAAAGCAGATGAAGAGTGCAAAATGCCTGATATGCCAGAAGTAAAATAACAAATACTCCAAATTAGATAAATAAAAATGACCAACTTGTTAATTTTAAGTTGGTCATTTTTACGTTAAAAACACTTTTGGGAAAGTCATTCAAGTCAGCGCAAGTCTGTGGCTAATCAAAAAATAATCTCCGTTGCCCCAAATCCATATTTTGGATGGAACTCATTTTTAAAAGTTTTCACCTGAGGATGTTGCATCAATCGAGTTGCAATTTCATTTTTCAATTTTCCTTTCCCAACACCATGAATCACGAAAGTACTCTTTACTCCTAATCGAATCGCTTTTTCTAAAAATTGATCAAAATGAGTCAACTGAATTCTTAAAATTTCAGCATTATTTCTTTTTCTATTATCACTTACCAAGTTCTCAATATGAAGATCAATTTCATTTTCGAAATGAGCTAATTCCATTGGGTCATTCGTATTCATTCGACGATAACCAGTAGATGGTTTTTTAGGTTTTTTAGCATTTCGTTGAGTGTATGTTTTTAAATCTTCACCTGTTGATTTTTTTTCTTTATCAAAATTTTCAAATAATTGATACCAATGCACCTGTTTATTTAACAAAGGAGCAGTTCGTACATTTTTAAAAAATTGCTTAGGTTTTATTTTAAAATCTTTGGACATTTTATAGCCAGTACCGATAGTTGTAACTTGCCAAATATCGACTTCAATAATTGGTGCTTCATTGAGTTGGCTAAATTTCATTTCACCTAGATGATGATAAGATACACTACTGATTTTACCATTAATAGTCCTTGGTAATTCACCAATAATATCAATGGTAAAAGTGAAAAGGGCATCATATCTGGTATCATTTATCAAGTAAATATCATAGCTCGAAGTAATCCCATCTGGCTGAATCTGAGGATCAAAGGCCAATTGGATACCTAGACTTTTTAGGATATGATATTGTGAATCATTGTCTTGAAAAGGAGGAGTTGGTGGTGGCGGGACTTGTTTTGATTGAACATATTTGGCTTTGATTGGATTACGATTTGGTTTTGGCTTATCTTCAATTCGTTCCAAATTTTCGATAAATGCAGGAATCACCATTCCATCTTCATCCAACTCAACGTTGACCATTTCATCATCCAAAATAACTACGATGACACCTTCGTCACCAGTATTTTTAAACCGTACTTTTGTTCCTTCAGTAAATAACATAGATAATTATTTTTTCCGTACCGGAATCCTCCCGAGTCCCGTTTAATATTACTGAACTTGGGAGAATCACGCTGCATTAATGCAATATTAATGAAAACTCTAAACAAAGAAGATTGAACTAGAAACATTAAATTCAATACCTTTGTTTTCATAAAATAATAATATGAGTTTACGTTGGAAAATAGCTCAGGCAGCAGAGATTCGATGGTGGCAAAACTATTTGAAGAAAAAGCCTAAAACCGATTATCTAGTTTGGAAAAAAGAGTATTGGGAAACACTTTTGTCTAAACTGAATTTGAATTTTTCCGAAGGAGAAAAAGTTCTAGATGCAGGGTGTGGCCCAGCAGGAATTTTTATGATTTTGGAAAAATATCAAACCGATGCGATGGATCCGTTGTTAGATGATTATGCAAAGAAATTAGAACACTTTTCTAGGAGCCAATATCCCAATATTCGATTTTTTAGCGAACCTTTGGAGACTTTTTCTCCTAATGAAAAATACAATAAAGTTTTTTGTTTGAATGCGATTAATCACGTGGCGGATTTGGATTTATGTTTTGATAGATTGGTTGATTTCACCGAAGAAGGAGGAACATTAGTCGTTTCGATAGACGCACATAATTATTCTTTTTTCAAAAAAATCTTTCGATTGCTGCCTGGGGATATTTTGCATCCTCATCAATTTGATTTACAAGAATACCAAAAAATGATGACGGATCGAGGTTGTAAATTGGAGCAATCAATTTTATATAAAGAAGAGTTTTTCTTCAATTATTACATTTTGGTTTTTAAGAAATAAAAAAACTGGAGGCTGGCTCGAAGTCAATCTCCAACATGAAAATTATGACTAGGAAAAATATTTCATCCAATACAAAATGGGAAGACATTGTAGGTTACTCTAGAGCAGTTCGAGTAGGGAATATTATTGAAGTAGCGGGAACAACTGCGGTTGATGGAGGGGAAATAATCGGAGTTGGAAATCCATATGAACAGACAAAATTCATTTTTCAAAAAATAGAAAAAGCATTAATTGAAGCTGGAGCATCGATAAAAGATGTGGTTCGAACTCGAATGTTTGTTACCAATATGGATGATTGGGAAGAGATCGGACGAGCACATGGTGAATTTTTTAGAGCAATAAAACCTGCATCTACTATGCTTGAAGTAAGTCGATTTATTGATGAAAAAATATTGATAGAGATCGAAGTATCTGCAATAATTAGTGAATAACGTAGTGGTCTGCTTTAGCTGACCTGAAAAAAAGAGTGCAACGATTTTTTCCTAAAACCAACCAACTTTTTTAGAAGAAATCGCTTTGCTCTTTTTTAGGTCAGCTAAAGCAGACCACTACGTAATATTATAATAATGAAATACAAAGTCAAAGAAATATATTACACCTTACAAGGAGAAGGTGCGCACACAGGACGACCAGCGGTCTTTTGTAGATTCACAGGTTGCAACCTGTGGAGTGGTAGAGAAAAGGATAGAAGCAATGCAATTTGTCAATTTTGTGATACTGATTTTCGAGGAACGGATGGTCCAAATGGAGGAAAATATACAGCCAAAGAACTTGCTGAAAAAGTAGCTGAACAATGGGAAGCTGGGATGAATCAAGGTAAACCATATGTGGTTTGTACGGGAGGAGAGCCATTGCTTCAATTGGATGAAAAAATGGTCAAAGCATTTCATGAAAAAGGAATTGAAGTAGCCATCGAAACTAACGGAACGAAACTTCCTCCCAAAGGAATTGATTGGATTTGCATGAGTCCAAAAGCTGGTGCGGATTTGATTTTGAAAAAAGGAAATGAATTGAAACTTGTGTTTCCACAACTTGGTGCAGAGCCAGAATTATTTGAAGATTTGGATTTTGAACATTTCTATCTTCAACCAATGGACGGTCCAAATACTGAAAAAAATATTCAACTCGCAATCAAATATTGTCTCCAAAATCCAAAGTGGAGATTGAGTTTACAAACTCATAAAATGATCAATATTCCATAAAAAATCGCCTCCAAATTTGGAGACGATTTTCTCGGTTTTAGAATAGTGTTTCTGAGCAAGGGGTAATTAGCTTATCTGTGGTATAGACCAAAGATTGCCAATATAATGTGAATGTGCTATAAACCTTTTTGATAAAAAAGGTTTAACTATTTGTTTGCAAAAATAAAATCTAGGAGGTTCACGTATTAGCGAATCTTCTATGATTTTTGAAAAAAGGGTGAGCAAATGAAATGAAGATAAGGGTAGGTATTGTATTAATTATAACTCTAATATAAGGCGGATTTTTTTCCTATTAAAGAAGAATGAATAAACGGTAGGTAAATTTGATTTAGCGGTATAAAGTCGTTAGAAACAGATTACAGATAAGTATATTAATTCTTTCTGAAAGTTAGTTTACTTAAATACTTTTTTGATGTTTTTGAATCAGAGAATCATATATTGAGTTAGTTTGTAATATTTTTGGATTCCCTATGATTACTAAATGTTTTCTAGCTCTAGTCAAGGCAACATTTAGTTTCCGATCAACTCCCTCATCTGAAACAGAAATCAAAGAAGTTAACTGATTAACTGAATTAGTGCACAAAGAAATAATAATTATATCTCTAGCCCCGCCTTGGTATCTTTCAACTGTATCAATACTCAAAGATTCTGTTTCAATATTTTTCTCTTGCAAAGCTTGGCGAATTTGAGCAATCTGTGCTCGATAAGGTGTGATGACGCCAAGACTTTTTTTGGTAAATTCTAATTCGTTATGCTGATATATTTTTTGAAAAATTTCTACTACATTTCCGATTAAATGCGCTTCGTGGAGATTGGTTTTCCCTGTAGGACTTTTTAAATCCGGTTCAGAAGGAAGGAAAACCATTCTATTTTCACAAAGTATTTTTTCCAAACCATCAGAAGTTTCTTCTAATTTATATTCAATGGAGTTGGTTTGATATTCATTATTTAAATCGTTCGGAAGAATTTTCAAATAACCTTCGTAAAATTCTTGACTTGGAAAATTCATGATGTCTTGATGCATCCTCCCTTGATGACTCAATCGGGCAAAAGCCCATGTCCAATTATTTTCTACACATCTTTTGTACATGCGTTCGAAGAGAGAATCACGCAAGTTTTTTAATCCAATTTTATTTAATTCTTCATCTGCCACTTTTGAATCCTCAGATGATTGAACCACCACCGCAGGTAATTGCTTGTGATCACCAATGAGTAAGAATCGTTTAAAATGTGGTAACAAACCAACTAGCATTGGTTCAGGAATTTGAGAAGCCTCATCAATAATAACCCGATCAAAAGTTTTCAATTGCAGGATCTCTCGCTTGCCAGCAATACCTGCGACAGTTGAAACGAAAATTCGATGATTGTCGATAATTCCTCGCAATTCTTTTCGATTGGAAATGTTGGCGATTTTAGAATTAAATAATTGATCCTGATAATCTACTCCGCAAGAATGTGCAGAACCTAATCGTAGATATTCATCTTTTGCATATTTATCAATGCTTACAATTGCTTCGCAAATTTCATCTACTGCTCGGTTAGTGTATGCTAAAAGCAAAATGTTTTCATCCGTTTCGTTGAGTAAATAACTGACGATATTTTTGAGCATCATGCTCGTTTTTCCTGTTCCAGGAGGTCCCCAAAGTAGGAAGTAATCTTTAGCAGAAATGGCTTGTTGGAAAATTGATTTTTGCTCTTCGGTCAATTCCTTTGGCAATTTTATTTCCAATTCTTCAGGTTGCTGAGGAGGCGAAGTTGTGAGTAATAATTCTTTTTTGAAACTAGGAAATTGAGCAAATTGAAAAAGACTTCGATACATTCCATTGAAGCTGCTATCTAACATGTCATGCTCTAAATTCCAATGAAAGTCTTGTTCGAAAATTGAAGTATTAAACTGTCTACTTCTCAATTTTACATGCACTTCATCTTTTGTGATTTCGATGATGGTACATTTGAAAATTTGGTTGTTTAAGACTGTATCTTTTTTAATTTGGAAAGGATACAAAACGGAAATATCTCCCTTTCTAAAATTCGCTAATGGATTCGTTTTTTCTGTTTTTTCAAAAATGATAATTGGAGTTTCATCCTCGGAATGATTTTCTTTTATTTTTAAAAAACTGACGATTTCGAAACTCTCTTCTTTTTCTTGAAAGTCTTTTAACCAAAGCGAAGCCAACCCATTTATCCTTTCGATTCCTTGAATTCCAGTTTTTGCCAAAAGATGTTCACGAGCAATAAACCCAGAAAAAGCATTAAAATATTTTTTCTCCAAATGAGTCATGCTTTGATATACTTTTTCAAAAAGCTGCATGTCTTTAGCAAGGAAGCCAGTTAGTTTTGGATATCGTCCTGAAGTTAATCTGCTGAAAATGAGTGGATTATCAATATTGTTCTCGCGTATGTTTGATAATTGATATTCAAAAGCAAGGATTTGATTTCGAATATTTAATGCTTCCATTTGTTGAGTGCTACTCGTAGGCGCAAATTTTAAATGGTTAATGTCAATGCCAGAATATAGAATAAAATTGGCTGGTTGGATTTTTTTTCCAAAAACAGATTTAATAATCAAATCATATAACAATGTCTGCACGTAATGATTATGATTGATGCCATATTTGTTTGGTTTGAAGGTTTTTCCACTTTTTAACTCGACGATAGCAGAGTGATTATCATCGTTTTCGTCAGTAGTTTTTTTAATATAAAAAACATCCAAACGACCTTGCAAACCATGTTTTTGGGAATAAAAAGTAGGCTCTAAAAAACAATCTTCGGGGGTGATATTGCTCTTTGCAAAACCAGTTAAAACCATCTGTTTTAGATTGAGAAAATGCTTTTGAGAAGACTGCATAATTTCTCTCAATTCTGAATTTTCAAAAGTCGCAAAAGCTAGCGGGTTGAGTTGAAAGACCTTCGGAAAAGTCTCTTTAAAAGTTGCTTCAGAATTAGTCATCAACTCATCCAAAAAGAAGTTGGCAATATTTCCAATCATCAAATGTTTGCTGTAGGTGAACGGCAAATATTTTTTTAAAAGATTATAAATTGGAAGTGCTCCAAAATCCTTGAAGCATTCTGAAACAGCAGAAACATCCACTAAATAATCAGGTTCCAAAACAAACGCTCGAGGCCGATAAATTCCTTCTTGGTCAATTTCTACGTCGAGTAAATTAATGGTCAAAGGGAATTTAAAAGCATCTTCGATAACTCGAATCGAAGGATTGAAATTTTGATTTCGTTCTGCAATATTATATTGAATTCTGATTTCACGAGTTGGATCATCTTCGTCCCGAGCCAAGAGCTGTTCTGTTTTTTCATCGATACCAACGGCAACAATTCGAGCGGTTGATTTGAAATCTTTTACTTCGACTGGGGAAGTTTTATAATCAATTTTTAGAGGCAATTGCTCCGCTAATTCTTGCGGTGGAATTTGATGAAAAAAGGCAATGACACAATCTGCGACTACTTTAAATCCAAGTTCTAACTCTTTGCTGTGGTCAGGTGAAGCGGCTGGATCTAAGTTGATTTTTTTTGCTACTCTTCGGAAAGTATGAATGTAGAACTGCGTTTGTTTTTCCAAAGAAAATTTTTGACAAGCAAATGAAATTCTCGCAAACATGGTGGTGAATTGCATTTTTTCATCGCGAGTCACTTCCACAAAAAGTTGATTTAACAATTTGTAGAGTCCGTTGATTTTTCCCAAATCGATTAGAGATTCGTTGGTATTGATCTTAGAAATCTCTTGATAGAAAAGTCTGGCGAGTTCTTGTTTTTTCATAAATGCTTTGTTTCGTAAGACGACTCTCCGAGTCGTTTAGATTGCAACGACTTGGAGAGTCGTCTTACGGTGTAAAAGTAGGAAATAGTTACTTATCGTTCATCACTACCTTTAGCTTTTGAACAATTTCAAAAACAGCGGGGCAAATTGCCATATTTTTCACCGTCAAATTTAAGATCTTATGGAATTGCTTTCGATCGGTATGTGGGTATTCTCGGCATGCTCTTGGAGCTACATCATAAATGCTGCAATAATTATCATGTCCTAAAAATGGACAAGGTGCTTCATTCAAAACATAATCCTCATCTTCATCAAGGTGTAAATATTTATCTACAAAATTGGCAGGACGCATTTTAAAATGAGCGGAAATTCGATTGATGTCTCGGTCTGTAAAAATGGGACTAGTGGTTTTACAGCAGTTCGCACATTCGAGGCAGTCTATTTTTTCAAAAGTTTCATCATGTAGTTGATGGACAGTCGAATCTAGATTTTTTGGTTTTTGCTTTGCCAGTTTTTGGAAAAACTTCTTGGTGGATTTTTTTTGCTCTTTGGCTAGGTGAGGGAGTTGTTTTAAATCCATGTTTTTTAAAGGTTAATTTTGACGATAGATGTAGTGAGTATTTTGCAAAAATAAAGAAACCGCAATTAGAATTTAATCTAATTGCGGTTTCTTTTTCCTAAAAAAGGAAGTAATTATTCTTCATCTTCAAATGCTTCGAAATCAAAGATTAAAGAGAATCTTAAAGTATTATCTAATGGATTTCTTTGGCTTGTAGTTGGAACTAAGTAAGAGAAATTCAAACCAAATACATTATACTTTAACCCTAACCCAACGGTGAAATATTGACGATTTCCTTTAGTTTGAGCTTCTGTATAATAACCAGCTCGAACTGCGAATTGTTTGTCATACCAATATTCCATTCCGATAGAATAATTAATTTCTCTAAACTCTTCACCTGCACCACCTTGCGCATCACTAAAAGAACCAAGAAGTCCACCTACAACTGATTTTTGTTTATAATCCAAAATACCGTCTTGATCTTCATCACAACTAGGAACACTTGGATCACTTGAACTAATACAAGGCGTTGGAACTAATAATTTATTCAAATCAGCAGTAACAGTAAATGAATTATATTCATCAAATTGAAATTCCCAAGCTGCTCCGACTCCTAAGTTAGTAGGAATGAAGTCTTTGTTAGCCGAATTGGTATATGATATTTTGGTACCTAGATTAGTAATTGCAGCACCAATAGTTAAGTCAGTTTGATTACCAGAAAGTTCAATGTCTTTTTTATAAGTTAAACCAAAATCAACAGCTCCTGCAGTTCCTGGATTAATTTCAACGGCACCTACTCGCTGACCAGCAGCAAGATTAGAGAAAATGAATTTACCTCCTAAGGAAAGACTGAAGTTATCAGATAATTTTCGAGCGTAAGCAGCAGAAATTTCAAATTCGTTAGGTTTTCCAGTTCCGTTTTCTTGACCAGTATCAGTTGTGTAACTGATTTGACCTAATGAAAAATAACGCAATCCGAATCCGATCGCTGATAATTTATCAACTTGTTTGTATCCAGAAAGGTATGCCATGTAAACATCATTCAAACCTAATGCTCTTAGCCAAGGAGTATAAGTTGCTGATAAGGATAAATCTTTATCGACGAAAGCTAACTTGGAAGAGTTGAAGTGAATAGAATTGGCATCAGGAGAAATTGCAAGTCCTGCATCCCCCATAGCACCTGATCTCGCATCAGGAGTAATTCTCAAAAATGGTACGGAAGTGATAATCGTGTTGGTACAAGGTTCACCAAGTCCACCTGGTTTTTCCCAACGTTGTTTCTCAATATTATAAACACAATTTGTAAATCCTTGTGCTTGAGTGTCTGTAATTGCTAAGAAGCAAGTAATAAAGAGAAAACAAAACAGTATTTTTTTCATAATATTATTAAATTTCAAAAATTGAAGATGCAAATATAGGGGAATTTTTAAGTTTTTAAATTCTTTAATATGAAGACTTAAAAAATATGGTTTTAAAGATCCAGATTATTTTTCTTTTAAAATGAAATCAGGTATTTAAATTGTATAAAAAATGAAATTGAAAACAGCTTCGGGAGATAATAATTTTGAAGAGTAGTTTTTCCAAAACTATTGAACGCAAAAAGCACTTTTCTATTTTTCATTCCTGAAAAATTTATTTCAAAATCACTAACTTTTCAAAATCACTTTCAGTATTAATTTCATCACCTGTTGCACCAGTTCCACCAATCTTCACTTTGTACAAATAAATACCTCGACCTAGTTGATCTCCATATTCATCAGTTCCATCCCATTGGATACCAGTTACGCGTGTACCTTCGGTCATGATTTGCTCATCGATGGTTTTAACGAGCCTTCCTGAAACAGAAAAAACTCTAATTTGTACATCGACAATTTGATTTGGTAGGTTATGTTCGAATTGGAAAGAAGTATTGTCCATAAATGGATTTGGATAATTCAAAACATGATCAAGTGCAGCTTCTGCAGAACTTGCTACTACAAATTCGGTATAGCCTTCTGCGGAATTATTGGAAACATCCCAAGCACGCACCTTGATTTTGTGCAATCCTTCTTCCAAATTAAATAGAGGGTAACGGACAGTACCTTTAGTATAATCATCCAATTCTGATTCGTAAAAATCATTAAGAACGTATGTGTTTTGAGTATTTTCATCTAAAACTCCTGTGAGATCATGTCCAATACTATTACCTACAACATTAATACCATTGTCGTCAGAAAGTTTAGCTAATAGAACTGGATTTTGGTCGGTAATTCCTCCAAAAACGAATTCTTCACTATTCATATATACTTCGATAAGTGGTGGTTGGTCATCAGCTATGGCATTTGGATCAGTACCTCCGATGATAATTTTATCATAATAACCTGAGGCATCAGTACTAACACCATCATGTGCGTAATAACTGATTTTACCATAGTCATAGGAGTAATTAATATCTTTTGGAACTACGAATGTAAAAGTGAAAGTACCATTAGTTACACTCGCTATCCCTTTAAAAATAACGTTTTTTTGTAATTCGAATTCATAAATAGGACTTCCTGGATCTTGTCCCAAAGTGGAAACTCTAATTGGTTTATCAAAAATAGTTGGGAAAACTTTTCCATTAAAATCGCTTAATAGATTTCCGTTGAAATCTTCAATCTGCCCTTCAATAGTAACTTTTTGTAATGCTTGAATGGTATCTTGACTTGTGGTATCAACTACGCTTCCATTAATTTTGGTTGTCACAATATTATATTCAGGAATTGCTAATTTTTGCGAAGGATCGCCAATTAAAGCAAATTTTCGTTTGTTTTGAGTATTACCTAATTCATTTTTAGCTAATCTAGCCACTTCTCCAATCGTAAAAGTTTTTCCATCAATTCGATCAAATAAATTCCTAAAAACAGCATCAGTTAGTTGTTTGTTTTGAGAAGAATAAACTGCTCTAACTGTAGTGAATAATCCAATGACACCACCATTTGCATTAATCATAGAATGCTCGCCCGCAGTTACATAATTCGGTTCATCATAACCTGTGAACGAACAAGTTGCAGTAACTAAAAGAGGTAGTTTATCAAAGTTTTCCCAATCTACAATATGTTGAGTTCGCAAAACTCTCTCTTGCGCCCAACCACCGCCACCGCCATGTCCAAGGTAATTCATGACTAGGTTTCCTTTAAACATATTTTGATTGATAGCTTCCGTTGCGGAGGGGAAACGTTGACCACCAGAAGTCGAAACTTGCTGATAAGCATCAAAGAAAATTTTATCATGATTAAAAACATTATTTTCACCTACTGTTAGTTGAGAAACTTGATCTGCTTGTTTAGTATGAACACTACTATCTTCGTCATCTCCAACAAAAGTTAATCGAATTCTCCAATCACCTAAAGTTTCTGGATTAGTATCGTAATTAATAATTTTATTTACTACGGCTTGTGCTTCCTCATTATTTTTGAAAGGTAATCGACCAACTGAAATATCTAAATCGCCGGTTAAAGTTGAAGTCCCTTCGCCTGAACTCAGTAAACCAAAGAAATCATCAGAAGGATAAGAGTTAATAGGATGAAGTGACTGGTTGCTTTCGTAAGGAGGAATTAAATTATGGGAAATATCTTCATCTGTGCTAGTGTTTAAACCTGTGATATTTCGATAATCAAAAGATCCATCTCCGAAAAGTAATAGATAATTAAATTGATTAGATCGGTCATGTAGCATTTTGGAGAAATCCCGAATGGCACATATATCTTGTGCACCTCCTGAGAACTCATTATAGATTTGATCTAATCGCACTTTTTCAACGACAAGATTACTAAAAGTCGCCCTATGTTCTCTCATTTGTTCTGCAATGTCTTCGAAGTCTTGATGATAAACGATCACCATATCGATATTATCTAAACCATGTAAATTTTGGTTTTCAACTTTTCCAATTGCTTCTGCTGTAAACAAATCATCAGAGCTTTTGAAAGCGATAAATTTTTTGAGTGTATCAGTTTCTGCACCAAAACTTTTAAGGCTTCCTTCAGTTGCTTCTTGGGCAAAAGGATTAAGAGGATTCGTAACGTCCCAAATAGTTACGCCTTCCGCATTACTTAATTCAAAAGTTGAGGAAGGATAATCTAAAGTTTTTTTATCAGTAAATTTAAGTTGGCTACCAGTCATTTGAAGTTTTTGTCTAACATTCAAACCTAGATAATCTAGCCAGCCTTCGCTTTCACCTGTTCCTGTATATTTTACGGTAAAACTAAAATCTCCATTGGTGGGTTGGAATGATTCGAGAAATGAACCAGTTCTAGCAAAAGTATTTTCCCCTTGGTCAAGTTGAACGCTTCCAATAGAGCTAGACGTGAACTCCTGACCTGAAGTATTTACTCTAAAAGTAGTACTTGTACTACTTCGAGCAACAAAGTTCCCATACAAAATTGCTTCTTCACCTGCTTCAAGATTATCAAAAGAGAAAAGATTGCTATATGTCCGTTCGGTAACTAATGAAAAAAGATCACCCGTAAATAATTTACCAGAACCCTGTGCTCCAGACCAATCATGTAACAAATTTCTTTGATCATCTTCAAAGTGATTAAAAGCATCAAAACTAGTTGAGGTATAGGATGTACTAGTTACAGAAGCTTGGTTTTCAACCCTTTTTCCATTCTCTGTTCCTATTTTTATAAAATAGAATTTATGGTCTGTGTAAATATTTTTTTTATAGGAGAAGGAATTTGTAGTAGAGCTAAAACTCCATTCCCCTGGACCTTCCCCATAGAAAAGAATATAATCGTCACTATCAAAGGAACCATCATTTTCACCTCTGATATATACTGCATTTTCTTCTAAATCGTCAATCCGATCAGTATCATTTAATTCAGGAAGCATACCACCTCCATTGCCAAGCACTTGGATTCTTCTAGGATCAAGGTTATCAAGATTGTCGATTCCTAATTGTGTTTTTAAAAAATCATAAGTGAGTTTATATATTCCATCCTTATTTACTTTTATTTTATAGATATCGCCATCTGTCAATTTAGAAGTATAAGTTGGGGGACCTCGAAAGGCGAGAGTGGAAGAGGAAGGATTAAAATATACATTTAATTCGATGCTAACTACTTTCTGGAAACCACCAGAAGGTGAATTTATTATTGGAATAAATGAAACATTTCCGAAGTATTGTTGTCTA
Source organism: uncultured Saprospiraceae bacterium (assembly GCA_964564545.1). Taxonomy (GTDB): domain Bacteria; phylum Bacteroidota; class Bacteroidia; order Chitinophagales; family Saprospiraceae; genus CAJQQY01. Next base: position 33,603 of record CAZMBP010000097.1, on the reverse strand, counting down.
TTTTGAGTGATTTCTGTTTGAAAAACTAATTGATCTTGAATAAATGCATCATCTTGTGTCGGCTCTTTATCAAGAGGTTGATATTCAACCTTGATAATTTCTACAGAAAGATTACCTTTAGAATTCACCTGGAATCGATGAGATGAAATTGGAAGAGAAGGGTGAGCATTCTGATAAATGGCTCCATCAAATGAAAGAATTTCGAGTGGATCATTTAATTCAAAAGGATTATGAATAATTGGATCTTCTGACCAATCAAATCGATCTACTATATTATGTGTCGATTGCCCAAATGAAAAAGAAAAACTTGCGATCAAAAACAAGGGGAGAAGAATACTTTTCATCTTTTGTATAATTTTTATTTATCCAATTTTTTTTTGAATAAAATAAGCTGTTGCAAATAATTGTTATAGAAACGTTAACGCGATTTGAGTATTGCTTTGTTAAGAATTTAGTTTCAGCCTTTTTTAGTTAAAAAACATATTGAAAGGATAAAAAAAAATCGTTCCAATTACCAATGTATATTTAGCAAAAATACCTATTTTAAATTTTGGACCATAACATTTTTAGTCAATGCAAAGACATAACTTTCTTATCTTAATTTTATCAGCTATGATGTGGAGTTTTTCCACACAGGCTCAAGATCCTATTTATAGTCAATACTATGCGGCGCCGTTGCAATTGAATCCTGCGTTTGCTGGAAACACTTATTCTCCACATATTTCTTTAAACTATCGGAATCAATGGCCAGCGTTAAATCAAGCATATGTGACCTACTCTGTAGCTTATTCTCAATTCTTCAAAGATTTTAATAGTGGAATTGGTCTAATGATCTTAACAGATGATGCAGGACAAGGTTTATATAAAACGACTAAAGTAAGTGGTGTTTATTCCTATAAGTTACAAATCAATGATAATTTGAATTTAAAATTAGGATTGGAAGGAAGTTTAGTGCGAATAAATTTGAATTGGGAGAAACTAATATTTGGAGATCAAGTTGACCCGATTTTAGGATCTGTTAGCCCAGGAGGAACACCTTTTCCAACTCAAGAAATACAACCTGAAAATCTTTCTAATAATTATTTTGATGCTTCAGCAGGACTCCTATTATATAGTTCCAATTTTTATGCAGGAGTTACGACCAAACATTTAAATACACCTAATGAAACTTTTTTAGAAATAAATGAAAATTTAGATGGAGGATTACCACTTCGACTAGGTTTACATGCAGGATATGAATTCAAAATAAGTGAAGGCAATAAAAAAAGACAAGCCTCGTTTATATCACCAAACGTAATGTTTGTAAAGCAAGGCGATTTTGGACAACTCAATATTGGAGCCTATGGAAATTTAGGTGCTATTTTTGGAGGACTCTGGTATCGTCAAGGTTTTGCGAATCCTGACGCAGCAATAGCTTTAGTTGGATTTCAAGCTGGCGGCTACAAAATCGGATACAGTTATGATATAACTATTTCGAGATTATCATTAGGCCGTTCGGGTGGAAGCCACGAAATTTCATTAATTATGAATTTTGATAAACCAGAAAAAGTCGATTATAATGACTGTTTTGGATTATTTAGATAAAAAATCAAATTCATAATAAAAAAAGGAAAGGAAAATTGCTGAATGGATTTTAAACAACAGTATTACCATTCTTCCTAACTTCCTAAAATATTTGTGTTTTAATAAATTTTTTTTGATCGTAAAAAATGAAGCGTTTTCAATTTTTCTTCGTTCAAAAACAAATAATATGAGCCAAATAGTAAGAAATTTATCAAAACCCTTGAATTAATTCAGAATAATTTAAAATTGAATAGCAACAAAAGTTAGCTATTTAAAAAATTAACTATATTTGTCAGTCATTTTTTTAACTATCTAAAGTAAAATCCAAAAATGAGAAAAGTGTTGCAGTACCGATTTCTATTTATCCTGTCATTATTAGTACTAGCTTCCTGCGGGAAAAAAGAAAAATCATCCACAACTGGTTGGAATTATAACGACCAAAAATGGGGTGGATTTGAGAAACAAGATTATCAAGGTCAAGTTACTGGTCCAAACCTAGTTTTGATTGAGGGTGGAACATTCTCCATGGGAACAGTTGAACAAGATGTAACTTTTGATTGGGATGCAGTTCCAAGAAGAGTTACCGTTTCTTCATTTTATATGGATGAAACTGAAGTAAGTAACATTGATTATAAAGAATACTTGTACTGGTTAGACAGAGTATTTGGAGAATCTTATCCAGAGGTTCGTATCAATGCGTTACCTGATACATTAGTATGGCGAGAAGAATTATCTTTCAACGAACCATTTGTTGAAACATATTTCCGTCACCCATCTTATAATGATTATCCAGTAGTAGGTGTAAGTTGGTTACAAGCCAATGAATACTGTAAATGGAGAACTGATCGTGTGAATGAGATGATTTTGATCGAAAAAGGAATTCTAGAAACTAATCCTGAACAAAGAGATGAAGATAACTTCAATACTGAAGCATATCTTTCTAATCAATACGAGGGAAGTGTTCGTAAAAACTTGAAAGATCACAAAACTGGTGGAGAACGTAAAGTTAGATTCGAAGATGGAATCCTTTTACCTTCTTACCGATTACCAACAGAAGCTGAGTGGGAATATGCAGCACTTGCATTAGTTGGAAATCAAGCATCTTCTAAAGATGAATTGATTACTGATCGTCGAATTTACCCTTGGAAAGGAAATACAGTTCGATATGAAAGAAGAGATAAGTCACAAGGAGCTATCTTAGCTAACTTCAAGAGAGGAAGAGGTGATTACATGGGGATGGCTGGAAAATTGAATGATAAAGCACATATTACTTCTCCAGTAAGAGCATTTTTACCAAATGATTTTGGTTTATATAACATGGCTGGAAATGTAAATGAGTGGACAATGGATTTATATCGTCCAATGACAAATGGAACACTTCGAGATTCTGAGAATCAGGAATTGAATCCTTTCCGTGGAAATAAATTTGAAACAAGAGTTTTGGATGAAAATGGAGCTCCAGTTGAAAAAGATAGTTTAGGTCGAATCAGATACAGATATGTTGAAGATGATGAAGCTGCAGGTCGTGAGAATTATAAAAGAGGTCAAGTTTATAACTACCTTGATGGTGATGAGGAATCTGAAGCAAGTTATAATTATGGAGTTACAACCTTGATTAGTGATAAAGCACGTGTAATCAAAGGAGGATCTTGGGCTGATAGAGCTTATTGGTTGGCTCCTGGAGCACGAAGGTTTAAAGAAGAAGATAAATCAGATCGAACAATTGGTTTCCGATGTGCTATGACTAGAACAGGTGGGCCAGAAGGAAATGAAGATACTGGTGGGAATAAATTCAAAATTAAGCGTAAAAAAGTGAAAAGAAAATATAAATAGTTTTTTTTATAACTTTAAAAAAAAGTCTCTACATTCAAGGAATGTAGAGACTTTTTTTATTTATTGTGCAAGTAATAAAAGCGTAAACGATATTTAAAATGGATGAAATAGAATTTATATATACTCTTTTTCAAAAACATCCGAAAGTAATAACAGACAGCCGGAAAATTGAAAAGGGATGTTTATTTTTTGCATTAAAAGGGGATCGATTTAATGGTAATGAATATGCTGATGAGGCAATTCAAAAAGGAGCTGCTTATGCAATCATTGACGAGGAAAAATATCAGAAAGATGATAAAACAGTTTTAGTTGATGATGTACTTTCGACATTACAAAAACTAGCTACTTTTCACAGAAGAAGAATGCTTATTCCTATAATTGGAATTACAGGATCTAATGGAAAAACAACTACGAAGGAATTGATCTCTGCTGTTTTAAATAGTCAATACAATTGTCATTTTACTAAAGGAAATTTCAATAATCATATAGGCGTTCCATTAACGTTGCTTGAATTAACCTCGGAACATGAGGTTGCAATTATTGAAATGGGGGCTAATCACATAGGAGAAATTAATCTCTTGTGCAAAATCGCTGAGCCAACTCATGGGATTATTACCAATATAGGGAAAGCCCACTTAGAAGGTTTTGGAGGAGTGGAGGGGGTTAAAAAAGGGAAATCAGAATTATACAAATTCATTCAATGGCAAAATGGAGTTGCTTTCGTAAATATGGATGAACCATTTTTATCCGAACTTTCAGAGGGTATATCTAAGAGGGTTTTTTATAAAAAAAGTGAAAATCCTAGCCCATTAGAAGCACCTTACGAAACTAAACTTCTCCAAGAGTCTCCGTTTGTAAAAGTTGGCTTTTTGAATAATGAAAAAGAACTCATCACAGTCCAGAGTCAATTAATCGGTCATTATAACTTTAATAATATCATGACTGCAATATCGATAGGAAGGTATTTTAGGGTCAAACCAAACCGAATCAAAGATGCAATAGAAAATTATATTCCCTCTAATAATCGATCTCAATTGGTAGAAAAGGGAAAAAACACATTCATTCTAGATGCTTATAATGCTAATCCAACAAGTATGAAAAATGCATTAACAAATTTTGAGCGAGTGGTTTCAAATAAAAAAGTTGCCATTTTAGGTGATATGCTGGAATTAGGAGAATTTAGTGAAGATGAACATACAAAAATCGCTCAACAAGCAATTGACTTGAATCTTGATCAAGTCATTTTGGTTGGAAATGAATTTGCAAAAATTAAAATGGATGATATCCTATATTTCGAAAGTGTTGATGATTTAAAAGAATGGTTTACTAAGAAAGATTTCCAGGAAACTCATTTTTTACTAAAAGGATCCAGAGGAATTAAGTTAGAAGAACTACTCTCTTAAATGATTAAGTTTGTTTGTGAGTAGGATCTACGAAAAACGCCTAAAAGCATTGAGTAAACGTTCTGCTAGTTCCTCCCTACATGCCATCTGGTAATCTAAATAAGAACAAGGAATAAGTTTATGTCGCTCTAATTTCTTTTTAGTTTTTATTGGGACTTGCATCCACCATCGACCTGTCTTTTCACTTTTCCAAAAAGTAAGCGAGTAAGCCGTTTTTTTAGTATCAACAATGTATTCGATAAGTCCATCTGTGGATTTTGGATAGTCATTTTTTCTATTGTAAAACCCATCAATGCAATACCAAACTAATTGGGCAACCACATGTGCTGATTGTTGATTGATGTCTAAAGCTGATTGATAACCATAAAAACCTACAGATGAAATTTTTTCACAAATTCCAGCATACCGTGCTATTTGACATGCTTCCTCTGTGAAAAAGCCACTTGGAGTAGGAGAATTTACTCCAGGACATTCAGAATAGCGGATTGCATTTAAATTAAAACACATCATATCAGCATCTCGAATAATTGGTTCGGCTAATTCAATGTTACTCTTCAATTTTCCTAAACGTACGCCTTCGTAATTATTTTTATTTAAAACTCTTACCACTTCAGGAGCAATAAAGTGAGATTGGTAACCTAATGCACTCAAATTAAATAAATGAGAAGTTCGACTATCTATTATTTTATTCAAATAAGTTTGCCGTTTGTTTCTTGGGTTATTATAGTTTATTTTTTCATCAACTAAAACCATATTGATGAGTTGCTTTCGATATTGATATGCATGATATTGAGAAAGTGCATATTCATCTTGTTGGCCAAGTATAATTGGGAAAATATTACTTTGAAGAAGTTCTTTTAAAATTGGAGTCAAAAAAGTTCCTTCTGTTTTCCTAGCATTTCCAAGATCAACGATATTTAATTTTTTGAATGGAAAACTTATCGTGTATAAAACTTCCCGAATAGCATTAGCTTCCTTACTTCCCACTCCAATTAGAGCAATGTGAGTACTAGAAAGGTCAAGTGAAGAGTTGTCGTGTATCGTTATCTTTTTTCCAAACTGATGATTCTTAAGCTTACTAAAATTAGTTAGAGTTTTAGTGTCAACAGGAGAAAACCAATTATTTATCATGTTTTAAAATTTTGCCAAAAGTAGGGATTTAATGCTATTTGAAGGAAAGAGAATGTTTAAATATCAAGCAAAAACGATCTATTTTATATTTTATTTTTACAAATAACAATAAATCGTAATAAGTGGAACAGTTATTGAACGTCACTATTTAGGATGTGAATTTGTCAGAGAAGTATATGAATTACTTTTATTGAAACAATATTTAGAATATTCAGTAAAATAAGCATACAAATTGTTCGACTCAGCAAGATCATCCGATTTTATTTAAACATAATCTTGAAAAGGTAAAAGAACTTTTTTCAAATAAATAAAGCCCAATTTAACCCCCCTAAATAGGACTTAGAACAACTTAAATTCTAATTCGATTGAGGAGTTAAATTTAAAAGAATAATATTATTCTTTTTTGATATCTGAGTAGTACTGAATATAAGTTGGCTAAGTCATTGTCATTTGAAAAAAATCTTAAAAATCATCTTTTTGATGAATATTTTTCTTTTCTTTGATCTTAATACCTTCTTCACACTATCTGCCATATCACGCTTTATTAATATCTAACAAAAGTGTTCCAATTATTTAAATATGAAAAAACACGGGAACATTTAACTTTATCAATTTAATACAATCCAAGGTTAGATATTTTCACCTATATCAAGATAAATCTGTATACATTTATCAAAGCCGTTAATACTAATATAGTTGCCCTTGATATAAGAGCAAATTTTTATTAAATTATAACGACTTTATTAAAATAAAATAAAATTTAATTTGTGACATATAAGAAATGCATTACTTTTGTACTCTTATTCATAGATTAATTTTATATTAGTTAAAAATCTATTTGTTAATCATCAAAGTAATTTACCCTATGACAAGAAAGATTTATTCTCTGCTGACAAGCATTTTTTGTCTCTTCTTACTCACTACAGCAACAGCTCAAGATAGCGGAGACGCTCGAGCTAATCTCAAATTTAATGCACAACCCAAACACATGTGGGAAGTCGGCGTTCACGCTGGACACTTCATGGTAGTTGGAGATGTATTGCCTAGACCAAGTTTTGGGGCTGGGTTTCACGTAAGAAGAGCATTAGACTATGCTTGGTCATTGCGATTAGACGCGATGTATGGTCGCGCACTAGGTTTAGAACCTAGAAATTCTGCAGGTAGCCATGTTCCTGCTAATCCTGTATTATCTGGTTTAGGATATGGAGGATCAAATGCTTGGTACCATAATTTCAAAACTGAATTCTTCTCAGTTGATGTTCAAGGTGTGTTTAGTTTGAACAGTTTTAATTTCAAAAACCAAACTCGTAAGTTTAACTGGTATGTATTAGGAGGTCCTGGTATTAATACCTATAAAGCTTATCATGATGCTACTGATGGTAGTGGAAACATTCATAACTTTAATTCTGTAGATGCTGGATTAGATACAGAAAATAGTCGAGATGACCGAAAGGATGCTGCATCAAATGTCAAAGACATCCTTGATGGAGATTACGAAACTCGTGCTGAAACCGCTTCAGGAAGAAGAAGTGGAGATGGTGGGGATTCTCGTCAGGTGAATGTTCATGCAACATTTGGAACAGGTGTTTCTTACCGAATCAACGAAAAAATCAATATAGGTATCGAGCATCAAGTAAAAGCGATTTTCGGAAACGAAGCAGACCTTGTAGATGGATACAGATGGAACTCTACAGGTGTTAAAACACAGTACAGAGACCTTATCAACTATACTAATATCCGATTGAACTTCAACATTGGAGATTCTGAAAAAGCTTCTGAGCCACTTTGGTGGGTAAGTCCTATGGATTTATTAGCTGATGATATTGCTGAAGTAAAAGCTCGTCCAAAAATTGATATGACTGATACTGATGGAGATGGTGTTATCGATATGATTGATCAAGAGAAAAACTCTGTGGCAGGATATCCTGTTGACACTAGAGGAATTGCTCTAGATAGTGATGGAGACGGTGTTGTTGATGGTATGGATAAGGAACCTTATACTCCAGCTGGTTATAAGAATACTGTAGATGCTGATGGTATCGCTGCTATTCCTAATCCAAACTACACTAGTGAAGAGGATGTAAACCGAATTGTAGATGCTAAAATTGCTGCAAATGCTGCTGCAACTCCAGTACCTTCATATTCAGATTGGTTCTTACCAATGATTCACTTTGACTTCAACAAGTATAGCTTGAAAAACTCTTCATTTGGTTCTTTACACCACGTAGCAACAGTAATGAAGCAAAATCCAGAAGTTAAAGTAGTTGTAGCTGGTCACACAGATAGAACTTCAAGTAACTGCTATAATGAGGTACTTTCTTATAATCGTGCAGAAACTGCGATTAACTACTTAGTAAGTAAGTATGGAATCTCTAGAGATCGATTAGTATTAAGATACGGAGGAGAAGAAAATAACCTTGTAGCTACAAACGCAAGAAACATGATGAACCGTCGTGTTGAGTTTAGCGTAGCTAATGGCGAAACTGAAATGGGACGACCTGATTGCCGAGCAAATGCTGGCTCTGGAGCAGGTGGAACTAATTTCCAAGGAAATAAAGAAGCAGGTTACTAAGACCTATCTTTTACAGATAAAAAAACGGGCTATCATTAATTTGATAGCCCGTTTTTCATTATATATAGTTGATTGAAAATTAATACTGACCTACGGATAGTAAAACTAAGGTACAAGCAATTTCAGATTCAATTCCATTCTCCTTGGCTAATTTCACTAGTTCAGGATTCTCAGTTCCAGGGTTAAAAATGATTCGATTTGGTTTTAGTCCAATAATGTAATCATAAAATTCTACTTGCCGTTTCGGATTAAGGTATAAAGTAATGGTATCAATACCATCAACATCTGGTTTCCCTAAAAGAATATCAACACCATCTATTTCTCCTGCTCGACTTCCCACAGGGACAACTTCATGATTGTATAATTTTAACCTTCGAGTAGTAATATTCCCATACCGATGAGGTTTTGTTGAGGCGCCTAGAACTAATGTTTTTTTCATAATAATTTAAACAAAAAAGTCGAAATAAGGTTTTCTACTCATTTCGACTTTTATTTTTTTTAGTAAAAAATTAAACCAACATTCGAATTGGATCTTCCATCACAGATTTAAATGTTTGTAAAAATTCTGCACCGGTTGCTCCATCTACAACTCTATGATCACATGACATAGTCACTTTCATTCGTTTGCCTGGAACTACTTCACCATCTTTAACAACAGGTTTGTCTACGATCGCACCAACTGCAAGCGAGCAAGCATTAGGACGGTTTACAATTGCTGTGAATTCTTCAATTCCATAATTTCCTAGGTTCGAAACCATAAATGTACTTCCTTGCATTTCCTCAGGAGGTAATTTTTTATCTCTCGCCAAACCAGCCATAGATCGAACTTCAGCATTAATTTGAGATAAAGATTTCATATCCGCATGTCGAATAACTGGAAGTAATAATCCATCTGGTGTTGCTACTGCAACTCCAATATTGATACTTTGATTATACCGAATAGTATTTTCATCTAACCAAGAAGCATTGATAATTCTATGTTGTCTCAAAGCAACTGCCGCAGCTTTTAAGACTAAATCATTATAAGAAATCTTAGTAGGAGAAATTTCATTCATCTTCGTACGCGACTCAATCGCTTTCTCCATATCCATTTCAATGGTCAAGTAAAAATGAGGAGCTGTAAATTTATTGGCACTTACATTTCTAGAAATCGCTTTCCGCATCATGCTCATCGGCACATCTTCATGACCTTCACCTCCTGCATGAACAAATGGTTGTACAGCTGGTGGAGTTTGAATATCAGCTTGAGGTTGTGCAGCAGGTGCACTTGCTGGAGCAGATCCAGATCCGCCCAAAAATGCTTCCACATCTTTCTTTACAATTCTACCATTATCACCTGATCCTTTGATTTGAGAAATATCAATTCCCGCTTCAGCAGCCATACTTTTTGCCAAAGGAGAAGCTTTTATTCTAGATTCAGGTTTAGCTGCACTTGGAGACTCTACTATATCAACATTAGCTGATTCTACTTTTGTTTCTGGTTCAGGAGTTGAAGTTGAAGCAGACTCAGCAGGAGCAGTTCCACCATTTTCATCTGCTGCAATTGCAGCTTTCCAATCTTCTCCTTCTTCTCCTACAACAGCAATTACACCATTAATTGGCACAGTTCCTTCTTTCACCGCAATATGTAAAAGCACACCTTCAGAATAACTATCTAATTCCATAGTTGCTTTATCTGTTTCCACTTCTGCAAGAGTATCACCTGGTTCCACTTCTTCACCTTCTTCTTTTAACCAACCAACGATGTTACCTTCGGTCATTGTATCACTCATTCGAGGCATTCGAATTACTTCAGCCATAATATTTTAAATTTAAGTTTTGAATTGATAAAAATAGGAATTGCAAAAATGCAATATTTTAATAGGAATTCCTGATATTTTGTTAAGAAAAATATTGAAAATTTAACATTTTAAAATTGATAAGGTTTTTGAAATAGCATAAAAATCTGCCCTTAAAAACTCAATTTATTTGTATTCAAGTACTTACCTTTGTTTTATGAATTTTACTTCCAAACTTGTACAAGAATCTGTCGAAGCATTTTCGAGCCTTCCAGGCATTGGGAAAAAGTCTGCTTTACGCTTAGTTTTATATTTAATGAACCAGTCGAAGGAGACTACACACGACTTTACTGCGGCATTGATTAATATGCGTGAAAACATAAAAACCTGCTCTAATTGCCATAATATTTCAGATACTGAAATCTGTGGTGTTTGTTCAGATGCCAGAAGAGATCGATCAGTTATTTGTGTAGTTGAAAATATTCGAGATGTGATGGCAATAGAAGATACAGGACAATTTAGAGGAATGTATCATGTGCTTGGTGGAGTTATTTCCCCAATCGAAGGTATTGGCCCAGCCGATTTGAATATTACTTCTTTGGAAGATCGTTTGCAAAAAGAAGAAACTAAAGAAGTTATCATGGCTGTCAGTCCGACAATCGAAGGAGACACCACTATATTTTATATTTCAAAAAGATTAAAAGATATGAATGTAAAAGTGAGTACCATCGCACGAGGTGTTTCTTTTGGTGGAGAGTTGGAATATGCTGATGAAATTACCTTAGGTCGTTCTATCGTAGCAAGAGTACCTTATCGAATCAAAGGAGAATAAGGTTAGCCAATGAAGCTTTCCATCATCATCGTCAATTATAACGTTAAGTACTTTCTCGAACAAGCATTGCTCTCTGTTCGAAACGCAATCAAGCATGTCGATGCCGAGGTTTTTGTCGTGGATAATAATTCGGTTGATGATTCCTGCCAGATGGTTTTGCAAAAATTTCCTGAAGTAAAACTTATCCAAAATAAATCCAATCCAGGGTTTTCTATTGCTAATAATCAAGCTATTCAACAGTCGAAAGGGGAGTATGTTTTACTCCTCAATCCAGATACAGTTGTCGAAGAAGATACTTTTGAAAAATGTATTTCCTTCATGGACGCTCATCCTGATGCAGGTGGTTTAGGAGTGAAAATGATTGATGGTTCTGGTCAATTTTTACCTGAGTCAAAAAGAGGTTTCCCTTCTCCATTTGTTGCCTTTTGCAAAACGTTCGGACTATCTCGAATTTTTCCAAAATCAAAAATATTTGGCCGGTACCATTTAGGGTTTTTAGATAAAAATAAAACTCATGAAGTTGATGTTCTCGCTGGCGCTTTTATGATGTTGCGGAAATCAGTTTTGGATAAAATAGGTTTGCTCGACGAATCATTTTTCATGTATGGGGAAGATATTGATTTGTCCTATCGTATTGTTAAAGCTGGATTTAAAAACTACTACTACGCAGATACGACTATCATTCATTACAAAGGTGAAAGTACCAAAAAAGGCAGTCTTAATTATGTCAAAGTATTTTACAATGCCATGATCATTTTTGCCCGTAAACACTTTGTTGGTGAAAAAGCAAAGTTGTTTATTTTGATGCTTCATGCAGCTATTTACTTTCGAGCATTTATCACATTGGCAGGAAGTTTTTTCAAACGAATATATTTGCCCTTGATTGATGCTGTGTTGATGTTGGGAGGACTTTTTATATTAAAAGATTTTTGGGCGACGATCTATTATGATGAACCAGATTATTACCAATCTGCTTATCTATGGTTTAATTTCCCTTTGTACATAACTATTTGGTTATCAGCGATTTACTTTAATGGGGGCTATGATGAAAAATATAATATCCGTCGATTAGTTCGAGGAGTTTTGATGGGGTCGTTATTGTTGGCAGCAGTTTATGGATTCTTGGATTTACAATATCGGCCATCGCGTGCATTGATTGTTATGGGAGCAGTTTGGACTTTGTTTTCGACTACTAGTGCACGAATGCTCTTGCATTTTTTTCAATATAAAAATTTCAATGTAGGGAAAAAAGAACAATCCAATTTAGTCATTGTTGGGAGTAAAAAAGAAAGTGATCGAGTAATGAATTTACTGGTTCAAGCGCGGGTAGATACCAATTTAATAGGTACAGTTTCTCCTCAAGGTATTGAAGATTCGAAAACCTATTTGAGTAGTCTAGAACAATTAGATGAGGTTGTTCATATTTATAAAATCCATGAAATTATTTTTTGCTCAAAAGATATTCCTGCGCAAAACATTATGCAATGGATGACTAAACTGGGTTCGGATTTAGATTACAAAATTGTTCCAGAAAAAAGCCTCAGCATCATTGGAAGTAGCTCCAAAAATACAGCAGGAGAATTGTACACAATTGATATTCGTTTCCGTATAGCTGATTATATGAGTCGTCGAAATAAACGAATGTTGGACTTTTTATTAAGTGTTCTTTTTATCCTTCTTTTTTTACCGTTTTTTATTATTGTAAAAAACAGAATTGGTTTCGCTGGGAATATCTACCATGTACTTTTTGGTAACAAAAGTTGGGTAGGATATATCCTAAATAACAATAATGCCAACAAGCAAAAGGCAGTCGAAAATTTACCCAATATTAGACCCGGAGTTTTATCTCCTTTGGACGGATTGAAGATAGATCAACTTAATGATCCCACTATTGATCGACTTAATTTTTTATATGCAAAAGATTACGAGGTGTCTGATGATTTTGAGATTATCTGGAAAGGAATCAGAAATTTGGGAAACTCAAAATAATAGGATTAAAATCATTTCATATTTTCTCAAAATAGAGAAAACCCTTCCCGCAAAAACGAGGAAAGGGTTTTCTTTTTTAGCAAATCTCTTCCAACTGACTTACTTTTTCTAATCCTTGTTGAATATCCCAAAGAATATCATTTACATTTTCTAAACCAATAGAGAGTCGAACTAAACTATCTGTGATCCCCATTTCCTTTCTATTTTCAGGTGCAATTCCACAATGAGTCATAGAAGCTGGATGTTGTGCTAGACCTTCCGTACTTCCAAGGCTTACCGCTAATTTGAATAGTTTAAGATGATTGAGAAATTGGAACGCTTCTTTTTCACCTCCTTTCACTTCGAATGAAATCATTGCTCCTGGAGAAGAATATTGTTTGGTGTATAATTGATATTCCTTCGTTCCAGGTTTGAGTAATCCTAAGTAAAATACCTTTTCTACTTTTTTATGATTATTTAAATACTCAGCAACTACTTTTGCATTTTCCATTTGTTGCTCCATCCTTACTTTTAGTGTTTCAAGACTTCTAAGAAGCAACCAACAAGTGTGAGGGCTGGCCATATTTCCCAAAAAAGTTCGAAGCGTTTTTACTCGAGTCATAATCTCTTGATTTCCCAAAACTGCCCCTGCAATCAAATCACTATGGCCTCCAATATATTTTGTAGCGGAGTAAATGACAATATCTGCACCGAGCTGCAAAGGATGAGACCAAAGTGGGCCCATGTAAGTATTATCGACAGCAACCTGAACTCTCTTTTCCTTCGAACTAAAATGAGAAGCTATTTTTTGACAACAACTAATATCAATAATTGCATTTGTTGGATTCGCTGGAGTTTCGATATAAATCATAGCTAGCTTATCTGATTTTCCAGAGTCAATTAGCATCTTTATAATTTCTTCTTCACTTTGATCTGGAGAAAAACCAATTGCATCAACTCCAATTTTTGGTAAAAAATGATGAATGAAGTGATCCGTTCCACCATAAACTGGAGAACTATATAACAATACATCTCCGGGTTTTAGAAACTCCAAAAGAACTGTACTAATTGCAGACATTCCACTTTCAAAAACTGCACAATCATCTGCTTTGTCCCAAAGGCAAAGTCGATTTTCGAGGATCTCTAAATTTGGATTATTGATACGACTATAAATCAATCCTAACTCTTCATTTTGATCTTTTTCTCTTAGCCCATAAGCAATTTCAAAAAATGCTTTTCCTTCTTCCGCTGTTTTAAAAACGAAGGTCGATGTTTGGAAGATTGGTGGCTTAACAGCACCTTCTGACAATTCAGGTTTGTAGCCATAAGACATCATTAAACTTTCTGGAGAATATTTGTGATTAGCCATTTTGATTATATTTGGTTTGTGAATTATATTTTACAAAAATAGCCGTTGTTAGATTAAGTTTCTTTAATTTTGAGTTATGGAGTGTTAAATTTCCTTGAAATGAGTTTTTAAAAGAAAATAATGCTTAATGATGTTTTTGGTTTTTTATAAAAAAGAAAAAAAATCTTTGTGATGGATTACAAAATTGACGCAATCGATAAAAGAATTATTCAATTACTTCAGCAGGATGGAAAAATGAAAATCAAAGAAGTGGCTCATGCTTTGAAAATGACAACGACGCCTATTTTTGATCGAATAAAAAGATTGGAAAAGGAAGGATTTATTGAGGGATATTCAACTATTGTGAACAAAGAAAAATTAGGCTTTAACTTAGTCGCTTTTTGTACAGTAAGTTTGGAAAGTCATCACAAGGAATACCTAAACCAATTTGTAAAAGATGTGGAAAATATACCTGAAGTGGCAGAGTGCTATCACATCGCAGGGATGTTTGATTACTTACTGAAAATTTATGTGAAGGACATGGTGGATTACCAAAATTTCATTACTCAAAAATTAGCTTCGCTTCCAAATATTGGAAGGGTGCAAAGTTCATTTGTGATGACTGAGGTTAAGAATAATCATGTGTTGCCGATTTAGGATAAATATAAAAACCCTTCCTGAATTTTAGAATTTAGGAAGGGCTTTTATATTTTATTTAGTTAAGGTTATTTCGAATAATCCAATCGAATCTTCACTCCACCATAAATCCAAGTACCTGGCATCTGCACTAAATTCGTTTCAAAATATTCCACATCCAATAAGTTATTGGCAGCCAAATAGATCGAATAATTTTTTGCTTGCCAATAAAGTTTGGTGTCGATTAAACTATAATCATCCATCGTTTCTCGATCTACAAATCGGTAGGAAATGTTATGAAATAGATTTCCTACAATTCGATAATCAATCCCTGCAGTAAATTGATGATTTAAATTTTCTAAAACGTATCGCGAAATACCTTCAAAATTTTGAGGAACTTCTGCATCAATATAAGTGTACCCCAATCGGAAATTTTTGATGAAAAAATCTTTACCGAAATAAGTTTTTGGGTTGATGTTTAAACTTACATCAACTCCCATCATAGCCAAATTGGCAATATTACTTGGTTGCCATTGAAGGGTATCTGCAGCTCTTGTCCAATCAATCAAATCCGTTCCATCTCGCAAAAACCAACTCAAATTAGCACGGACTCCTGCCACATCATATTTTACTCCAAATTCATAAGAAAGTGCAGATTCAGGTTCTAAATCCTCATTTCCTAAGTTTCCAGCATCTTCATAAAATAAATCAGTAAAAGTTGGGATTCTCCATGTGTAACCTACGTTACCAAATAGTTTCATATCCTTGTTGATTTTATATCCCACATCAATTCCTGGGAAAATATGTGTCCCAAAATCAGAGTATTGACTAATCGCAATTCCAGGAGTTACATCTATTTTATCATTCAAAAAACTAGCCCTGTGCTCCAAAAATAATGTAGCAATTTGACGCTCTCTTTTTCCTAAATTATTACTTCGCAAATAAACAGAACTCAACTCAACTCCAACTCCTGTCGTACCTGCTTTACTGTAAAAATCAGCATGACTTTCTACCGTCAAGACATTGCTAATATGCAAATTACGATAGAACGTTGGTTCATTTCTTTTTAATAAATATTCATCTTGATTCCGTCTCCAATTGAATCTAGTTTTGATAGCAAATTTGTCAGTTACTTTTTGATGACCGACATTAAAGAGGCTAGTTTGAATCTCTTCATATTGATCTTGCCAAAATTCAGAAGTACCTCCATAAAAACGATTTGCTCCAAATTCACGATCAGTAAACGTTCCCATCAACTCTAATTTTTGGGTAGCATCAATTTTATATTCCGCTTGGTAGAGGTAATTAGAAATGTCATAATCCGTATTAAATCGATAGCCATCAGAGAATTGACGACCTACAGAAAAGTATTGATTGAAATCTCCTTTTGGTAAAGCTGCAGAAATGGAAACACCGCCTAAACTGTTTTGTCCACCTTCTAAATTGATATTGACAAAAGCTTTGTCAGGTGTTCTGGTAACGATATTGATCGCTCCAGCAAATGCATTGGCTCCATAAATTCGAGCTGCGGGTCCTTTTAAAATTTCGATGCGTTCGATATTATCCATGTTCAATGGAATGTTTAAGGCATGGTGCCCAGTTTGTGGATCGGCCATTTTTACTCCATTAATCAAAATCAAAACTTGATCAAAAGTTCCGCCACGCAAACTTACATCTGCTTGAACTCCATGGATACCTCGCTGACGAATGTCAAGACCAGCCACATTTTGAAGTGCTTCTGCCACACTATGAACTGGGGTGTTTTCCAATTGTTGGCGAGTAATAATGTTAACGGTATTAGAACTTTCAGAAACTGGTAATTGAAGTCGATTGGCTTGAATGATAATTTCATCGATTTTGATTGGAGTAGAATCTCCATTCATTTGTGCTGATGCTGCAATGGTTAAAAACAACATCAAGATTGGTAGCATTATTTTTCTCATAAAATTTCTCTTTGGTTAAAAAAAACGCAAAGGTAATCGAAGATTGAGATTGACCAATATTATTAAAGGTTTTTTTACAAAACTGTCATTTCCTGAATAATATGTGGCATATTAAAAATTAAAGCATTTCGGAATTCTCACCAAATTTTATTTTTAAATTTACAGTATGAAAAATCTAAACCTTAGCCAGTTCCATTTTTGCAAAAAGATGATCCTTTTAACTTTTTGCATTTCCATTTTTTCTTTTCCTTCTCTTTTTTCTCAAACTCAAGGAAAAAGATTGACCATCATTCATACCAATGATTTGCAATCGCGACTCCTAGGTTTTGCCCCAAATTCAGATTTTACGCCACTTACCACCAACGATGATGAAACGGTTGGAGGTATTGCAAGAGTTGCCAATGTAATTCGAAATCAGCGAGCAAAAGCACCTGAACGAACACTAGTTTTAGATGGTGGAGATTGGATGATGGGAACTTTATTTCAAACCATTAGTACTTTCGAAGGAGCAGAATTGAGGTTGATGCAAGCTATTGGTTATGATGCTGCGGTGATCGGAAATCATGAATTTGATTTTCATTGTGATGGATTAGCGGACATCATTGAGTCAGCTTTGGAGCATGGAGAAATTCCAAAACTGGTTTTATCCAATGGAAACTTTAGTGCGGAAGAAAGTGGAGATGATCGACTCGAGGCACTTTTTAAAAAAGGAAAAATTCTTCCTCATTTTATTATGGAAAAAAATGATATTCGAATTGGGATGTTTGGTTTGTTAGGAAAAGAGGCAGTAAGTGTTGCGCCTTATTCCAAACCTATGACTTTTGATGATCCCATCGAATCGGCCAAAAAAATGACTGCTTTTTTGAGAAACGAAGAAAAGGTTGATGTGATTATTTGCATGACACATTCAGGGGTCTGGTATGTGGAAGATGGATTATGGGGAGGAGAAGATGTAGATTTGGCGAGAGCAGTTCCAGAGATAGATGTGGTGATAAGTGGACATTCTCACACTCCACTTCCAGAGCCAATTATGGTAAATGGGACGCCAGTAGTTCAGGCTGGATCGGAGGGTGAGTATGTTGGAGTTTTGGAAATGCAATATCAGGATGGTGAAATACGAATGGCTGATTATCAGTTAGTTAAGGTGGATGATTCATTTGCCACAGAGGCAGATATTAATTCCATGGTGGATAGTTTTCAAATGACTATTGACAATAAGATTTTGGAAAAATATGAAGTGAGTTTTACCGATGTTTTAGCTGAGACAGACTTTGATTTGACTATTTCGAGGAAGAGTTTAGTGGAAAGTAATTTAGGTGCATTTGCTGCGGATGCGGTTAGATTTGGAGTAGAAAAATTTTCGGGCAACCCTGAAATTCCAGTTGTTGGTTTTACTACCGCAGGTTTAATTCGAGATAATCTTTTGGCTGGAGAAAAAGGTATGCAGCAGGTTTCTGATCTTTATCGAATCATGCCATTGGGTAGGGGAGTGTTGGATGATGATCCAGGTTATCCATTGGCAAAAGGATTTATTACGCCAGCTGAATTAAAAAGTGTTTTGGAAATCTTGCTCATCGCTCCTTCAATAAAAGGGAATAGTCATTTTCCATATTTTTCTGGAATGAGATTTAAATATAACCCAAATCGAATGTTATTAGATCAAGTTTATGAAGTCGAAATTGGCAACGAAAAAGATGGTTACACTTTGCTAGATATTTCATCTGATGAAGGACTAATTGCCATCGGCGCTAACTCCTATATTTATGAGTCCATTAATTTGATCGGCGATATTAGTAAGGGTCTTTTGAGTGTAGTTCCAAAACATGTGGATGGAACACCCATTGAAAATATCAATGATGCCTTGTTAGATTTTTCCAAAACAGAACCTGGAATTCAAGAGGTAAAAGAGTGGAGTTCGTTATTTGAATTGTCCCAAAGTTTTCCAGATGTGAATGGAAATGGCTTTCCAGATTTCCCAGAATTTTACAAAGAAGGAGAAGTGCGTCAAATTGAAGCGGCAAGTTGGAGCCCAATTTTAATGTACTCAAATGCCACAAAAGTGATGTGGGGGACGACGGGGATTTTTCTTTTGATTGGTTCGTTTTTCATTTGGTTAATTGGACGATTTCGGAAAAAGCAATCGACATGATTTTTTTTAATGAACTTTTATTAAAATCTAAACATACGAGAGATAGAGCTATTAAATTTTTCAAAGAATAATTCTATGGGACTTCCTGTTTCTTGGTTTAATTTTCACTCAAAATTTTTTAGAAATAAAAAGTTATTACAATCATAAATTAAGCCCTTCGTCGAAATTATTCCTTGATAATTTTTATCATTGTAACTTTGTAGAATAATTTATGTAACCAAAGAAAAAAACGGATTTACCTAACCAACTGTAATGTCGAAAGAAAATCTTTCTGAAATCTTAGAAAAACTACAATCGGATGACCATGCTGTATTGAAATCTTTATTTCAAGAACACTATTTATCTGTTTGTAAAAGTATCTATCGATTTGTCAAAGACAAATCGACTACGGAAGACATTGCTCAGGATGTTTTTATTAAGTTTTGGGAAAAAAGAAAAAAACTAAATATCACTTCATCAGTTGCAGCTTATTTGCATCGGATGGGAACAAATGAAGCTATTTCTTATTTACGAAGACAAAAACATTTTGAATCCGAAGAAGTTATCGAATATTCCGTTCCGAATAATATAGAATCAGGTGAATCAGAAATGCTGCAATCCGAATTGCAAGAAAATGTTACTGAAGCCATTAATTCCCTCCCTCCCAAGTGTCGCGCTATTTTCCAACTCAGTCGTTATGAAGAATTAACTTATAAGGAAATTGCTGTGAAATTAGATATCTCCGTCAAAACGGTGGAGAACCAAATGGGGAAAGCGCTGCGGGTTTTGAGAGGGAAGTTGCGTGGGTATTTGAGTATGTTTTTTTAGGGAAAAATAAATATTTAAAAAAAAATAAAAACAAAATAGGGGTATTCCCCAATTCATGTCGTCATATTATCGCAAGGCACGAAAAGATTATGAAGGAGAATAAATACATCGAACTAATTGCCCAGCATCTGTCGGGAGAAATTTCAGAGAGTGATCGAAAAGACCTCATGGAATGGGTAAATTCCGATGCCAAAAACCAAGCGTTGTTAAAAGAAACGACGCAGTTATGGGAAATTTCGGAAGAGTATGATTCCCCTTTTGACACGAATGTAAATGAGGCTTGGAAAAAAGTCGAGCAAAAAATAGACGTAACAAATGACTCTAAAGATTCGTCATCAAAAATAATCCGTCTATCCAACTTTAAAGGATTTTTACAAATAGCTGCGGTACTTTTACTTGGTGCA
Organism: uncultured Saprospiraceae bacterium; assembly: GCA_964564545.1. Taxonomy (GTDB): domain Bacteria; phylum Bacteroidota; class Bacteroidia; order Chitinophagales; family Saprospiraceae; genus CAJQQY01. Next base: position 13,236 of record CAZMBP010000097.1, on the reverse strand, counting down.
GTTGGATTATTTTTCTTTTTCCAAAACCAAGAACCTGAATTATTTGCAGTCAATACTAACGATGAACAGACTTTAGATTTCTTTTTGCCAGATTCGAGTCGAGTCGTGATGAATGAAAATAGTTATTTGACTTATCAAAATTTAGAAGGAAAAAGAATCGTGACTTTAGAAGGGGAAGCTTGGTTTGATGTAAAGCATATGGATGCAATTCCTTTTGAAATAGAAAGTGGTGAGGCGAAAACGGTAGTGCTCGGAACTGCATTTAATGTGCGAGCTTATCCGCAAGAGGATATCATTGAAGTTTCAGTCGAGCGTGGGAAAGTAGCGTTTTTTGAAAAAGAAAATGAAGCAAATAAAAAGGAGTTAGAAGCAGGGACAGAAGGTGTTTTTTCCAAAAAAGAAAAAACAGAAATCAAGAAAGCAGTTAGAGGAAATGCAAATGTAGATGCTTGGAGAACGATGAGAATTGATTGTAATAATGTTGAACTAAGAAAAGTTTTTGAAACATTAGAACGATTTTATGAAGTGAAAATTGAAGTCGAAGATCCAACTATTTTAAACTGTAGATTGAGCGGAACAAAGCCATATGAAAATCCTAAACTTGAGATGCTATTTCAATTAATGGATTCGGCACTTGGGCTGAAAGTAAAAAATAATGGAACTGTATATAAAGTTTCAGGGACAGGATGTCCTCAAAGCAACTAATAAAATTTGCCTAATTTATTAGGTTGAATAAATAAAAGAAACCAGACTGTCGAATAAATTCAGCAGCTATAAACCCCTTAAGCAACAACTATGAAAAGCCATCATTGGATTTTTATTACATGTTTACTATTTGCGGCAAATGCCTTGTTCGCACAGGTCGCTGTAATGGAGAAAAGGGTGACGATTCAATATTTTAATGTAGAGTTAGAAGAAGCGTTGGAAGGAATTAGCAATGATTATGATGTTAATTTTACATATAGTATCGATCGAATTTCAGTAGATCAAATTGTAAGTGCTGATGTGGAAAATGCACCGTTGTCTTTTGCTTTGGAAGAATTATTAGAAGAAACAGATATCACTTATGCGAATATTGGCGACCAAGTAGTTTTGAAAGTTGACCTAGAAAAAAGAAAATTGTTGGCGGAAAGAAGAGCGCAAAAGAAGGCAGTTCCAAAACCAGAATCTCCAAAGTGGGTGAAGCAAAATGTAACCATGCCTTTAGAAATTGCTAGTTACCATAGCCCAACAACTTACATAGAAGAGCCAGAATATGAGATGAATATTTATCCAGTTTGGGATCCATTTTTTTATAACGTCACATTAGAAGAGGAAATAGAATTTTTTGTAGATGAAATTTTTGACGAAACTGCGGATGGAGAGAAGGTGGCGCAAGTTACGTTGTTTGGAAATGTGGGAACGAACATGAATAATAATTCTACAACCACAAATCGAGTTTCTGCAAATATTCTTTGGGGACATAATGGTGGAGTGAATGGAACTGAAGTTGGGGGAATTGTAAATTCAGTTGTCAATGATGTCAAAGGAATTCAAGTTGCAGGGGTTGGGAATGTAGTCGGAGGAGAAGTAGAAGGAACACAGGTAGGAGGAATTTTTAATGTGAACCAAGGAACGACGAAAGGGATTCAAGCAGCAGGAATCACCAATATTGGGAGTGAGATAAAAGGAGTTCAAGCATCAGGAATTTTAAATGTAGCTTGGCAAAAATCTGCAGGAGTTCAAGCAGCTGGGATTTTGAATGTGGCGAGAAAGGGATCATCAGGAATTCAGGCAGCAGGTATTGGGAATGTTGCTGGAAGAGAATCGAAAGGAGGAATGCAAGTAGCTGGAATTTTCAATATCAATGGAGGGAAAGCAAACCTTCAAGTTGCGCCAATTTTGAATGTTGGAAAAAATGTAAAAGGTTGCCAAATTGGGTTAATCAATATTGCAGATACGATTGGTGGAGCTTCGATTGGATTAATCAATATTGTCAGAAATGGATATAATCGAGTGGAGTTTTCAGGATCAGAAGTGCTTTATTTTAATGCGGAATTGAAATTAGGATCAAAAGGATTTTATAATATTTTTCACGCAGGTTATAGACCATTAAATCAAGATGAAGGTCATTATGCTTTCGGTTATGGTTTTGGAACTTTTATCAGAACTAAAAAGAAAAGACTTTCGCACAATCTAGAAATTTTGGTAACTCAAATTAATAATATCAAAAGGCCAGCAGATGCAGGAGGTCAGAGTATGAAAAAATTAAACTTGCTCAACCAATTTCGATGGACTATTGATTATCGAATAGGCAGAAGAACGAGTTTGTTTGTTGGACCAACGTTCAACCTGATGGTCTCAAAGCTAATTGATCCAGCGACGAATGAATATGATTTAGATATTTTGCCTTATACATTTTTTGATGAGGTAACAACAGGGGCGGATCCAGTATATTTAGCAGGTTGGGTTGGATTTAATGCAGGGATAAGATTTTAACCCCTGTCCCCTAAAGGGGAACGTGAATGGAGAAATTGTGAGGAAATAATAAACGGACAACTCAATATTTTTTAAATAAAATACTTTTTCGAATTACTTTTTGAAAAACGAAATGACATAGTTTCGCTAGGTTTTTCTATGGAGTTGATGGAAATTTAAAAGTAAATTTCATATCAACTTCATCTAGCCAAACAAACAAAGAGCTTTTGATTAGTTGACTTTTAATGTTGCTCCGGCCTACATTTCGGCGATCCGAAATTATGTTGCTTAGGGTGTATTGCCGAAAGGTCGGAGCTATTTAAGTACCGAACCAAAATTATCTTCAAGCGAATTGAGTTTATTTTTCTTTCTGACTTCGTTAAAAATACTCGTCGTAACTAAGGCTATGACTGCGTTTTTTGCCTAGTCAGAGAAAAACATAATTCTAAATTTCACTTAAACATAATTATGGTTCAGTACTTAGTCAAATTTTAATAAATGAATAATTAACAATTTTGAACATAATTTTTTATTCGTAGATAAATCCTTTGGTCAATGAAAATGGAAATCAAAAATGACTAAAAGAAGTGTTGGTTTTTATTTTGTATTGACTTAAAACAAAGGATTTATCTATGATCCATTTTAAATTAAAAATTTATCGAACATGAAAAAGAACTTAATGTTAATAGTGCTCAGTTTTTTAGCACTTCAAGGTTTTGGACAGACAGAAACACTTTTTAATAGAGCAAGAGTGGTAGGTGCATTTGGTGCTCCAATTACAGAATTCAGCCAATTCAAAGGAGATTATATTGTTTCTTCTGGTGGAGGTGGTGGATTAATTATCGATGATTTTTTCATTGGTGGATATGGAATGGGAACAGTTGATGTTAACGAATTTGTTGAGGATAATGAAAAGATTGAGATGGAAATGGGGCATGGTGGGTTTTGGTTAGGATATACTTATCGATCCTACAAATTGGTTCATGTTTTCGCTAGTACAAAATTAGGGTGGGGAGGAATTGATATTGAAATTGATGAAACGGGTTTTAAAACTAATGATAATATTTTCGTGGTGACTCCTGAGGTTGGGATAGAGTTGAATGTTTTCCGTTGGTTTAAAATAGCAGGTACAGCTGGCTACAGATCAGTTTCAGGGGTGAATGAAACCACAGGTCAAAGCAATAAAGATTTTAGTGGATTGACTGGAACATTAACTTTCAGATTGGGAGGATTTGGAGATTGGAAACGTAGCAGAAGAGATCGAAATAGAAGAGATCGATATGATGACTAAAAATTAATAGCTATTGGGTTTGTAGGGGTGAGCATTAAACTTTATTTATGAATGGTTTTTCTAAATATACCAACCCCTACATTCTCAATAGTTATTAACCTCAATTTTTTTTTAATCAAAATAAAACTAAAATGAAAAATAACCTTACCCTTTTAATTTTTTGCTTATTTGCTTTTCAAGGATTTGGACAATCGGAAACTCTTTTTTCTGATGTAGATCAGGTGGTAGGTTTTGGAGGGCCGATCGTGGAATTTAGTGGCTTCAATGGAGAAGTGATTCCTGCAGTTGGTGGAGGTGGTGGAATTTTTTTAGATGATTTTTTTATTGGCGGATATGGATTAGGTGGGCTTGACTTTAGAGATCCTTCTGTTGATTTGGATAATTATAGAATGAAACTTAGCCATGGAGGATTTTGGTTGGGCTACAATCATAATAAAGATAAGGTGATACACTTTTATGGAAGTGCCAAATTAGGTTGGGGAGATATTGATGTCAAATTTAATGGGCCAGGAGCTCGGCCAAGTGATAACATTTTTGTGGTGCAGCCAGAGGCAGGACTTGAAGTAAATTTATTTCGATGGTTCAAATTAGTTGGAACAGTTGGTTATCGAGCGGTGAGTGGAGTTAACGAAATTGAGACACATTCCAATTCAGATTTTAGTGGAGTGACAGGAGCATTGACTTTCCGATTTGGATGGTTTGATTAGACGAGGCAAGGGAAAATAAATAGTGTTTCAATATGGAGCCTGTCTTTTGAGAGTGAGACAGGCTCTTTTTTTAGATAAGATTTTAAGTGTTTGACACTAACTTTTTTATGACTCATAATGAGTCATAAAAAAGTCAGCGTCAGAAAAGAAAAAAACGACTTTAGTCGAATGAGTTTTCATAACATATTTTTAACATAAAAGAAAAAAACTAAAATAGGGGTACACCTTTCTTCCTTTCGTCATAAGAGCAAAGACATCAAACAAAGAAAAAAACTACATGTTTTTTCGCACAAAAACTTAATCGTAATCAATTTAGAATTTTAAGATAATCCGATTTCAGAAAATAGGTGCTGACTTTTTTCTACTAGCCACGCCTATTTTTTTTCGGAAAAAATCAAAAATAAAAACAATCACATTTTTTTAGGAAACCATATTCAATATGAAAATCACATTAAAAAATCTATTTCTTGCAATTTATGTTTTAGTTCTTTTGCTAATTACAATTTCTGCGAATGCACAAACCACTCTAACCCAAACCATCAAATGCACAGTCATTGACAAGGATTCTGAAATGCCATTAATCGAAGCAAATATCATCATTACTTCCCCAACTGGATCACGAAAATGTAGATTACCATTATTACAGTTCAGGTGCTGATAAAATTGTCAATGTAACTCAAACGGGATTGTTCCCAACTTTTAATTATAGAATTGAATTTTAAAAAAACTATTAATAAATAACAACTAAGATTATGAAAAATCTAAAGATGTATTCCGTCATTTTATTGACTATTATATTAATGACAAGTTGCCAAGATCGAGGCAATAATGGATTGTTTAATTGTATTGATGGAGAAGGCGATGTCGTCACTCAAGAATTATTAATCAATGAATTTACAAGTGTAAAATCCAGAGGAACCTCACAAGTTTATATTACCCAAGGCAATGATTTTAAAGTAGAAGTGGAAGGCCAACAAAACATCATTGACAATATTGAAACGGATATTCAAGATGGTGAATGGGAAATTGAATTTGAGGATTGCCAAAGAAATTTTACAAAGTTGAAAATTTATATCACGATGCCAGTTATAAAAAGTTTAGAAGTTTCTGGGTCAGGAGATATGTTTGGACAAGATGCTTTTGTAGTTGACGATATAGATTTGAAAGTTGATGGATCAGGAAGTATTGATGTAGCACTAGATAATGCGACCGATGTGTATGCAAGAATTGCTGGTTCAGGAAAAATAAAATTAGAAGGAACAACAAATCACCTAGGAGCAAAAATTAGTGGTAGCGGAGATTTAGAAGCTTACGATCTAGAAGCCAATACTGGGGATATAAAAATTGTTGGTTCAGGTGATGCTGAAGTGACTGTTTATGATGAGTTAAATGTGAAAATTGAAGGAAGTGGGGATGTATATTATAAAGGTAATCCGATTATTAATGTGGATATTACTGGTAGTGGTGATTTGAAAAATATGAATTAATCTTTTAGCCACAGACTTACGCTGACTTAACTGACTTCCCTCAATTGTGAATAATAAAATAATACAAGATGGGGAAGTCAGTTAAGTCAGCGTAAGTTTGTGGCTAATTTTATTCTTCCTCTTGGCTTGAACCATTTTTCACAAATGCAACTCCTTCCTCAGATTCTACCCCTTCTTCCAACAACCCATTTACCCAATCTCTTCGATTAAAATGCATCGCCCATTCGATTGGCGTTTTCCCTTCAGTTACTCTATTCAAATCAACATTATGAATAGCCAAAACAGGAAGTGTTCCAACTGATGATTTTTCAATCGCCTTCACAATTGGCGAAGTTCCATCCTTGCCACCATAGTAAGGATCAGCCCCAGCTGTCAAAAGCAAGTGTAACATTTTAGGATCTTTATAAGCTAAAAATGCAGGACTCAATAATTGATTTTCATCATTTAAAAGGTTTGCATCTTCACCTGGATTTTTATCCAAAATAAATTTCACCAACTTGTGTGCTCCCATGCTCACGGCAAGAGTAATTGGTGAGTGATGTTGTTCCAAAACAACTTTTCCAACATTCGCCCCCTTTTCAACTAACTCAATTACTGCTTTTGTATTTTTATAAGAAATAGCAGACAGGAGGGGAGTGGTTTTAAATTCAGCATCTACTTCATCCATGATTTCTATTTTCCCCAAAAAGAAATCTACAGCAGCATCGTCACCTTTTTGAATGGCTGAGATAAGTGCATTCGCTATACTTTTATTTTGTACGTCATAAGTTTTTTCCAAACGAGAAATGGCAGCATCGGCAGTAGCTTTTTCTTTGAGTTCTTTTTGTTTCGCTTCGAAGGCCTCCTTTTGTTCTCTTAATTTTTTGGCCTCTTCAGCTTTTGCTTTGATTTCCTCATGAGTTGATTTGTCCTTTTCTACTTTTTCCAATCGCTTGCCTTCTTTAAAACCTTCCATCTGATTAAGTAATTCCACAAAACCTTTTCGTTTTGCTTCTTCGATGGGACTATTTCCACTAGGTTCTTTTTTATAAATATTAGCACCTGCCTCCATGAGTAGTTGAACATACTCCGCATTTCTCCATGAAACGGCTTTGAAAATAGCAGACTCTCCATCCTTACCTACAAGGTTTGGGTCAGCTTTTCCTTCCAAAAGAATTTCGATAATGTCAGTATTATTATTGTCAATTGCGATAGGCAAGGCTCGTCGTTGGATGCCATCTTGTAGGTTTGGATCGATGCCTGCATAAATGCAACGAGCCACCATTTCAGTATCGTTTTTATTCACCGCATTAATTAAGTCATGAATTTCAAGATTGAATTTATCAGAAATATATTGAGTTCCTTTTTTTAAAAATTGTCCTGTTTTTTTGAAGAAATCTTCTGCCATCGTTTTTTATTTTTTTGTAAAAATAGGTTTTTTCAGTAATGCTTTAAAAATTAATTATCAATTTATTTTATTTAGAAAATTAAAAAATGGTTATAAATGAACTTATGTGAATTAAGGAAAATTCCCCCTTCAAAAAGCAGAGTTTGTTACTTTTCCTTAGATGAAAAGTAACCAAAAATCAAGGCGAAAAAAACGCCAACTCACAATGCTGGCACCCTCGCCCACGTTTTTCGCCAATCCCAACCCGCTCCTTACTATCTGCAACAATATTTGAAATCACTTGAATCAAGAAATGAAATTATTTTTTTACTCAAAAAAAATTAAATACCTTAATGTTAGTGTGAATTAAACACTTAAAAAAGAAACAATATAAAATCAAATATCAAAACTCTATGAAAAGTCTCGACAAACAAAGAATCAAACTCGTCAAAGGAAAAAAAGAATACTTCAAAGGCATTGGTAAAATTAAATTTGAAGGCCGAAAGTCTGATAATCCTTTTTCATTCAAATGGTATAATGAAAAACAAAAAGTAGGAGGCAAGTCAATGAAAGATCATTTCCGATTTGCTATTGCTTATTGGCATACCTTCTGTGGAACAGGTGGAGATCCATTCGGAGCACCCACTAAAAAATTTCCATGGAATGAAAACGCAGATCCAATTGAAAGAGCTAAAGATAAAATGGATGCTGCGTTTGAATTTATCACTAAAATTGGAGCTCCTTATTATTGCTTCCATGATGTAGATATGGTTGACGAAGGGACGACTTTAGCCGAGTCGGAAAAGCGGTTAGAAATTATGACGGATTATGCTTTGGAAAAACAAAAAAAGTCTGGCGTAAAACTACTGTGGGGAACTGCTAATCTTTTTTCTCATCCAAGATATATGAATGGTGCTGCTACCAATCCTGATTTTAATGTCGTAGCTTATGCAGGTGGTCAAGTGAAAAATGCTTTGGATGCAACGATCAAGTTAGGAGGAGAAAATTATGTTTTCTGGGGAGGTCGTGAAGGATATCTATCCTTACTCAATACCAATATGAAAAAGGAAATAGACAACTTTGCTCGCTTCCTTCATGCTGCTAAAGATTATGCACGAGGTCAAGGATTCAAAGGAACATTTTTTATAGAACCTAAACCTTGCGAACCTTCGAAACATCAATATGATTATGACGCTGCAACTGTAATTGCTTTTCTTCGAGAGTATGATTTGATGAATGATTTTAAATTGAATTTAGAATTTAATCATGCGACTTTGGCTGGCCATACTATGGCTCATGAAATGCAAGTTGCTGCTAATGCAGGTTTGCTAGGAAGTGTGGATGCTAATCGAGGTGATAATCAAAATGGTTGGGACACCGATCAGTTTCCAAATGATTTATATGAATTGACCGAATGCATGTTGATCTTTTTACAAGCAGGAGGATTGAAAGGAGGAGGAATTAATTTTGATGCAAAGACTCGTCGAAACTCAACTGATTTGGATGATATTTTTCATGCTCATATTGGAGGAATGGATGTTTTTGCCAGAGCATTGTTAATTGCAAATGATGTTTTAAAAGAGTCAAAATATACTGAACTAATGAAAAATCGATATGCTTCTTTTTCAAGAGGAAACGGTGCAAAATTTGCTAAAGGGAAATTAGGTTTAGAAGATTTGTCGAGAATCGCAACTAAAAATGGAGAACCTGAAATGCGAAGTGGGAAGCAAGAAATGTTTGAAAATATTATCAATCAATATATTTAAACAGTTATATTTTGAGGAAAACACAAGCCCTGTATTTCTATGTTGTAATACAGGGTTTGTGTTTTTATAAAAGAAATTAAACTTTCTCGATTTTCTTGAGTCTAACTTCTTTCTTCTTTATTACGAAAAAATTAAAACACAAAATGAAATTTTCAACTAAATTCCTATTACCGATTTTTGCTTTTTTATTTTTTGCAAGTTCTCTTTTCTCACAGCAACCTAATGTTTTATTTATCATCGTCGATGATATTGGAGTTGGGCCAATTCCAAATTATGAACCCAATACGACAAAGGCAAATATGCCTCATTTACAAGCGATGATGAACGAAGGAATTACTTTCGATAATGTGTGGTCAAACCCAGTTTGTGCTCCAAGTCGTGCTAATATTCTGACAGGTAAACATGGATTCAGAACCAATGTATTGAATGCGAATGATTTGGCGATACTTTCACAAGATGAAACCACTTTGCATGAATATATTGACCAATCATCCAATGGAACTTATAGCAATAGTTTGATTGGGAAATGGCATCTAGGAGGAGGTAATGGCCCTAATGCAAACTATGATTATCCGAATGAATCAGGGATTGAATATTTTGGAGGAATTATGGGTGGTACTGTTCAAGATTATAATGATTATACTTTAGTCATTAATGGACAAGCAACTACCACGACAGATTATATCACAACCAAATTTACAGATTTAGCAATCGATTGGATTAATGACCAGGATCAACCTTGGTTTTGTTGGTTAGCTTATAATGCTGCACATACTCCTTTTCATTTGCCTCCTAACAATATGCACACGCAGGGAAATCTTCCGACTGATTCTGCTTCGATTGCCGACAACCCATTGCCATATTTTTTAGCAATGATAGAAAGTTTGGATTTCGAAATGGGAAGATTGTTCGATAATATTCCTGCAGATGAGTTAGAAAATACGGTTATTATTTTTGTAGGTGATAATGGATCACCTGGGGCGGTTGTGGAATCTCCGTATCAATCTAATCGAGCAAAGGGAACTTTATACCAAGGTGGTGTTCATGTTCCAATGGTTATTTCAGGAGCGGGAGTCAATCGAGCTAATGAACGAGAGGATGCTTTAATTTCTTTTTCTGATTTGTTTTCAACAATTGTAGAATTGACTGGAACGTCTCTTTCTCAGATCCATGACAGTTATAGTTTTGCACCCTTATTGACTGCTCAAGGAGATGGGCAAAGAGATTGCATGTACACAGAAGTTTCTTCTGGAGGAAATTCTGACGGGTGGGCAGCTCGCGATGAAACGTTCAAATATATTAGTTTAGATAATGGTGGGCAACGATTTTATAACCTGATAAATGATCCTTATGAGACAAATAATTTATTACCTGTTAATATGTTGGATGCAACCGAATTAGCTGCCTTTGAAAAATTGTCTAACCATTTTGATGTAATTAGTCCTGTAGGAAATTTAGAAAAAGAAGAAGTTGGTTTTAAAATATTTCCAAATCCAGCAAATGATAATTTATTTTTGGAAATGGAAAATTTTGAAAAACAAGACTTTTACATTTTTGATCTTTCTGGAAAAGAAATGAAAAGAGGGGAATTGAATTTTGAAAATGAAACGATTTCCATTGATGATTTAAATGCTGGAATGTATTTTATTCAAGTAGGGCAGGAGGTGAGGAAGTTTGTGAAAAATTAAAAATAGAGAGGAAGTTAAACACAAGATGTCTCAAAGTCCCCCTGTGTTTAACTTCTTCTTTATTTTTTTAAATTTCAATCCTTTGGCAAAATCCAATGATGCCATGACAATGAAAAATTATGGTGACTCAACTCCTCAAATTTTTTATTAGCAAAAAAAGTATAGCCATAATTAAAGTGAAAATAAGCTATCCCAAATCCAACCATTGGTCGAATGGCAAAACTTGAAGCATCCTTCTTAAAATAGTACAAACTATTAATTCCAATTTTTCCTCCTAAGCCATAGACATATCCTCCTTTCCAAAAAGCAACTTTGGGAGCAAAAATATTATTGGAAGGAATGTATTCTAGACCGAGTTGATATGCTTTTGCATCTTGATTGCCTTCTCCTGAGATAGTTTTCATTTCTACTAGATTAAGACCTAGCGTTAAATATTTAAAGTAATGAATTTCTGGAGAAAGATGAAGCGACCTTCCTTCATACCACCAGGTATTTTTGGCAATAGAATAATATCTTGTATCTGGTTTTTTGAAAAAAGTAGAATCTATTTGACCAGAGGCCAAAGTCAAAAAAGAGAGAAAGAAAAGATGTAAGAGTATTGTTTTTTTTGAAAAAGTGAAGGCAAGTATTCGCATGATTTACGATTTAAAAACTATTCGGAATTCTGTCCATCCATCCTCATTTGTCTTTAAACTAAACTGTGCTTCGTGGTTCGAAAGTATCTCGCGAATCAATGTTAACCCAACTCCTTGACCATCCATTTTTGTACTGAAAAAAGGAGTGAATAATTTTTCAGCATTTTCATCTGAAATACCCGAACCATTGTCTCGAATTATAATGGTCTTGGGATGTTCATTTGAGATTATTTGTATAACTCCTTGATAATCAATTGCTTCAATGGAGTTTTTAATAATGTTGACCAAAACTTGTTCTATTTGTTTCGCATCAAACGAAGCAAAGAGGTTATTTTTTGCTAAGTCATATTCAATGGAAATATTTTTCGTTTTAGCTTGTGACTCCATCAGTTTGCCAATGTTTTGCAATAGTTCATTGACTTCAATTTTTTCTAAATGAGGTTGCGGCAATCGAACGACTTTTGCAAAGTTTTTCATAAACAAACTCATAGAGTTATTTCGCTCAATGGCAATTTCTAAAGACTCTCTTTCATCTGAATTCTCTTCTGTATTGTATTCAACATGAGTTTGCAAAATAGAATTAATTGCGCCAATTGAGTTGTTCACTTCATGAGCCATCATCCGAATTATTTTTCCATAAGCTCTTTTTTCTGCTTCCAATATTTCCTTCGATAATTCTTGAATCAAAATAAATTTCCGCTTAAAACCTCGATGGATAAAATGGGAAACTTCACATTTATACTTATCAAAACCTTCGGCAGAAATAATATTTGCTTTACCTACTTCGAGTTGAGCAATTTGTTTTAAAACAGGATTGTCGAAATTAGAAATAGATTGTTGAATAGCATTATGATTTAACTCTAAAAGTTTCATTGCTCGCGGATTGATATCGGTAATTTTTTCATCATAATCCAAAATGATGATTCCATTGGGAGAGGCATTAACTAATTTTTTTAGAAAGAAATGCTGTTCCTCCACTTGAATTCTTTCCTCGCGAATATTGTCAATCATACTGTTATAAACATCAATCAACTTATCCATTTCCTTCGAACCAGTCTTGACAAATTTGATGGTAAAATCTTTATCTGTAATTGCGTCCGTCCCCGAATACATAAATTCCAAAGGACGAATAAATGATCGATACATTAAATAGGAAAGTAAAAGAGAAAATAAAATTCCAAACTCAGAAAGTAAAAAATATAATTTCTGTTCACGCAAAACCAAAAAGCATAAATATGCAATTGTGATATGAATGATTGTTATGAAAAGGAAATACTTTATTCGTAGGCTCATTTTTTTTCGTTGGACGTTGGACGTTTTACGTTTTACGGCCCACAATGGGAACCGTAAAACGTCTAACGTAAAACGATTTATACTATATTATTTTTTTTCGATTTTATCAAGTTCTTTATTTGTGCTCGGATTTTATCAGTTTGGTTTTCTAATTTGGTAAATGTGGTTTTATTGATGTAGCCAATTTTATAAGCAATCAATAATTGAGTAATTACTTCTGCGGAAGAACCTTTGGCAATATTCAAAAAACGAATAGTATCTTTTATTGAATCTCTTTCTTCTCCTTCAGCAATATTGGAAGATACAGATACACCTGATCTTTGAATTTGATTAGATAAACCATAATCATTTGAAAAAGGTGTTTTCCGAGTAATGTGATAAATGTTAGCTGCTAATTCAACAGCTTCTTCCCAAACTCTTAAATCTTTAAATGTTCCCATGATAAGTATGTTTTAATTATAGAAAAGTGTTTTATGTTAGACGTTAGACGTTAGACGTTAGACGTTAGACGTTTTACGTTTTACGTTGAAGATTGTGGGCCGTAAA
>CAZMBP010000096.1:0-30699 GCA_964564545.1 uncultured Saprospiraceae bacterium | reverse complement strand
AAACATTTTTTTATTATTTTATTTGCTGTGATGGGAACAGCAACCTTAACGGCTCAAGACATTCACTTCTCACAGTTTTATTCTTCTCCTTTAAATCTTAATCCAGCTTTAACAGGTGTGATGAACTGTAACGTTCGTTTGTCAGGAAATTACCGTAACCAATGGGCAAGTGTATTAAAAGCAAATGCTTTCTCTACTTATTCTGTATCATACGATCAACGGATTCCTGTTGGGAGAAATGATTTCTTTGGAATAGGTGGAACATTTTGGGGTGATAAAGCTGGAGAATCTAACTTCGCAACACTTCAAGGTCGATTATCTCTTTCTTATAGTAAGAAAATGAGTGGAGGTCGAAAATCAGGTAACTACTTAGTTGTAGGTGCTGATGCAGGGGCTTCTCAAAGAAGTATTGATTTTTTAAACCTTCGATATGGATCTCAACATGATGGAGAAGGAGGATTCGATGCGAGTTTGCCAACAAATGAAGTTTTTGATAATGATAACTTTATTTTTGCTGACATCTCTGCAGGTTTATTATGGTTTTCAGTTTTTGACGAAGACAATAATTTCTACGTAGGAGGTGCTTTTAGTCACTTAAATAGAGCTAATCAATCTTTTAATAAAGATCGATTTGAAGAATTATACAGCAAGTTTACTATCCATGCAGGTGGTGAATTCATGGTATCTGACCGAGTAGGATTAGTTCCTGGAGTTGTAACTTTCTTTCAAGGGCCATCATTCCAATTAAATACAGGAACAAGTTTAAAATTCCTTTTAGGAAAAAGCAAAAAATTACAACAAGCTTTCCAAATTGGAGCTTGGTACAGAATTGCTAACCACTTTAATGATGCTATCACATCTGATGCATTCATTCTTTCAACTCGATTTGATTACGAGCAATTTTCTATCGGATTTAGTTACGATGTAAACGTATCTAGCTTACGACCTGCAAGTAATTCAAATGGAGCATTTGAATTTGCAATGACTTACAAAATCTGTGGACCAGAAGTAAGAAATGTTTACTGTCCTAATTTCTAGGATCGTTTAAAGATAAATATTACAGTTTTTTTACTGAAATATTACAGAAAAGTTTTATTTTTACGTCTCAAAGAGATGTCTCCTTAACTAACACTTTATAGGGGACATCTCTTTTTATTTTGGTATAAACGGTACATTTTTTCAATTAAAAGAAGCAAAATGATGACTATTTAAAAGGAAATTGTATTCTTTTTTTCTATTTTCATCAGAATAAAATATTAACTTTCAGTCTGCTTTGAGAAGACAAACAGTCTGAAAGAGTAAAAAGGCGAGTCAAATGCTAGTATTTTAATTTATCAATTTAAGTATGGTTATTGGGAAAAATTAAAGACATACTAAGTAACATAAATACTCATTTTGACTTTTCTATTCAATCATTCCAAAAAAAATAAGACATGTTTGGTAGTAAAAAAAATGAAGCAACTCCTGCATCGAACCATAAAGGTTCGGCTCCATCAAGTACCTCTAATGCGTTAAACAGTTTAGTAAAGGGAACAAAAGTAGAAGGTACTGTTTCTTCAGAAAGTGACATTCGAATTGACGGAATCATCGTCGGAACATTAATTTGCAAAGCAAAAGTAATCATTGGGCCAACAGGAGCAGTTGAAGGAGATGTACAATGTGAAAATGCGGTTATTGAAGGTCGATTTGAAGGAAATCTGAAAGTTAACCAATTACTTACTGTAAAAGATTCAGCTGAAGTACATGGTGATGTAAATACAAATAAATTATTGGTTCAGTCTGGCGCTACATTTAATGTAACCTGCCGAATGGGAGCTGGCAAAAATAAGAATGGAGCTGCACCCGTGAAAACAATGAATCAAGGAAACCAAAATAAACAATCATTTGGACAAAAAGCAACGCAAAAAGTCGGCTAATGCTTATCTAAAATATTCGGGATTAGCATTTCAATTAGCAGCTACCATAGGAGTAGGTGCTTTTATCGGATATAAATTAGATGAATGGGCTAATTTTGAAAAACAATATTTAACGGCATTATTTGCTATACTTTTTACCTTAGCAGGTTTATATATTGCCTTAAAAGATTTGTAGTTTTGGGTTTCGAATGAATGAATTTTATAAAATACCTTAAAATTCATTCATTCAAACTTCAAAACATAAAATAAATAATGAAACATCGTACCTTCTTCATTCAACTTTCCATTATTTCGCTAGTTTCATTCCTCATTCTTTTCTTTCTCAATAAGTTACCTCAATTTTCTTCTTTTCAAACATTCTCATATATCAGTTGTTTTGCTTTTATAGTATTTAGTGCAATTATGTATTTTTTAGCATCACGAGCTGCTGTAAGCTCTGACAAAAATCTCTTTTTGCAACAAGTATTATTAACTACTTCCTTGAAAATGGCATTATGTATTTTTGTTATCGTTGGGTATTTCAAATTAGCCGAACCATCTTCCAAAATGTATGCAATTCCATTTCTGGTAGTTTACCTGATATTTACTATTTTTGAGACTTATTTTATGATGAAATTGAGCAAAGTAAAAAACTAACTTCATGGAAAAAAATAGCTATAAAGTAAAAGTGGATGAGCAGTCAGAATTTGAATTCGAAGCTCCCCAAATGAATGATTTTGATTTTGTAAAAGAACAAGATGGACATTTCCATATTTTAAAAAATAATAAAGCTTTTCGCGCGGAAGTAGTTGATGCTAATTATTCTAACAAGACATTTACAATTAAAGTAAATGGAAATCCTTATACAATTAATATCGCAGATCGATTCGATCAACTTGTAAACCAATTAGGCCTTTCTGTAGTGACTAGCCAAAAAGTTTCTGATGTAAAGGCACCAATGCCAGGATTGGTTTTAGAAGTTTCAGTTGAAGTTGGACAAGAAGTTCAAAAGGGAGATGCCTTACTTATCTTAGAAGCCATGAAGATGGAAAATGTAATTAAATCTGCCGGAGAAGGAGTAGTTAAATCAATTCACGTTGACCAAGGGAAAGCTGTAGAGAAAGGCCAACTCCTTATCGAAATGGAGTAATTTTTTGGGAATTAGGTAATCAGGCTATTTGCTACTTATTAGCTTTTCAATTTCCTTTTCTCAACTCCCAAATTACCTGATTAATTTTTTTTAGATGTATGATATTCGGAAGATAGCAGAAGTGACGAGTGGGATTTTTTTGAAAAAAAAGATCTTGGATGCTTCCATTGAACACTTATTATTTGACAGTCGTCAAGTTAGTTTTCCTAACACATCTTTATTTTTTGCTATACAAGGTGACCGCCGAGATGGACATGATTTTATCAAACAGCTTTATGATAAAGGTGTCTATAATTTTATTGTTGAGAGGAAAATAGCCACTCGCCCATTTCCAAAAGCAAACTTCATCCTTGTAAAAAAATCCGTCTCCGCACTCCAACAACTTGCACTTTTTCACCGCAACCAATTTTCCTTAAAATCAATCGGGATCACCGGTAGCAATGGAAAGACTATTGTAAAAGAATGGCTTCTGCAATTTTTGCAGAATGATCATCAAGTTGTCGCAAGTCCCAAAAGTTATAATTCTCAAATAGGTGTTCCCATGTCTGTTTTTTTAATTAAAAAAGAACATACTCTCGGAATCTTTGAAGCAGGAATTTCCACAATAAACGAAATGGAATTCTCTGAAAAAATAATTCAACCTGAGATTGGAATTTTTACAAATATTGGAGATGCGCACAGCGAAGGTTTTAAAAGTATCGAAGAAAAACTTGATGAAAAATTAAAACTATTTAAAAACTGTAAAACAATTATTTTTTGCAAAGACAATGATTTAGTCAACGAACGAATGCAACAATTTGGAGAAAAGCAATTATTTGCTTGGTCAAAAAAAGGAAAAGCAAAACTTCAAATAACTTCTACTTCCAAACAAAAACAACAAACTAAAATAGATGGGATTTTTAATAAAAAGAAAATCTCGATTACCATTCCATTCACCGATGAAGCATCTATAGAGAATGCAATTCAATGCTGGGCAGTCTTACTTTTTCTAAAGAAAAAAAATCCTTGGATTGCCAAAAAAATCCAACTACTTCGACCTGTACCGATGCGCCTCGAAATCAAAGAAGGTGTCAATAATTGTATCATCGTCAATGATAGTTACAATGCTGATTTGACAGCATTAAAAATCGCGCTTAATCATCTCGAACAACAAGGCAAATTAAGGGAACGAACAATTATCCTTTCTGATATTTTGCAAGTGGATATGAGTACAAAAGATTTGTACCAAACAATCGCACAACTCATCGAAGATAAAAATATCTCAAAGGTGATTGGAATAGGACAACACGTTTTTTCCCTAAAAAAATATTTAGATAAAAAGATAACAACACAGTTTTTCAAAACAACTCTAGACTTTTTGAAAAAGGCACAACAGGCTGATTTCCAAAATGAAAATATACTTCTGAAAGGTGCACGTCCTTTTGAATTTGAAAAAATTGCGGAACGACTTTCGAAGAAAAATCACAATACTGTTTTAGAAATTGACTTGAACGCTTTGGTTTTGAATCTCAACGTTTATAACGGTTTTTTGAAACCCAAAACGAAACTCATGGCTATGGTTAAAGCTTCTGCTTACGGAAGCGGGAGTGTGGAAGTAGCAAAACTTTTGGAGTTTCAAAAAGTAGATTACTTCGCTGTTGCCTATGCAGATGAAGGTGTGGAATTACGCAAAGCTGGAATTCAATTACCCATTTTAGTTTTGAATCCTGAGGAAGCTGTTTTTGAAGTTTTAGAAAAACAAAACTTGGAGGCAGAGATTTATAGTTTAGATTTGTTAGAAAAATTTGTTCAACATTTTTCTAACAAAATATCAAATATTTTAATTCATTTAAAATTGGATACAGGCATGCGGCGGCTAGGTTTTGAGGAAAAGGATTTGGATAATTTGATTTCCATTTTGAAAAAAAATAAACAGATCAAAGTTCAATCTATCTTTTCTCATCTAGTAGGAAGTGAAGCAAATGAGCATGATCATTTTACAAAAAAACAGGTTGCTCGATTTCAAAAAATGTATGATAAAATTTGCGCTGGTTTAAAAATTCGTCCGATGCGACATATTTTAAATTCAAGTGGGATTAATCGGTTTCCTCAATATCAAATGGAAATGGTTCGCTTAGGAATAGGCTTGTATGGAATCGATGGAAGCCAATCGATTCAAAATCAATTACAAAAAGTACATACTTTAAAGGCGACTATTTCTCAAATTAAAAATATCCACAAAGGAGAAACGATTGGCTATGGCCGAAAAGGCAAAGCTAAAAAAGCAATGCGAATTGCAACAATAAGTATTGGCTATGCTGATGGTTTGATGCGGTCGGTTGGCAATGGAAATTTTAGTGTTTTGATTCAAGGCAAACGTGCAGATATTGTAGGAAATGTTTGTATGGATATGTGCATGGTTGATGTGACGAATATTCCTGAAGCGGCAACTGGTGATGAGGTAATTATTTTTGGAAAAAATCCTTCCGTAGAAGAATTGGCAAATGTGATGGGAACGATTCCTTATGAGATTTTTCCAACCATTTCAGGGCGAGTGAAAAAAGTATATTTATATTAAAAAAATGACTCTCCAAGTCGTTTCAATTTGACGTTATACAATATGGCACTTAATGTAGAAATAAAAGCAAGGTGTAAAAATCCTGATTCGATTAAAGGAATTCTAAAATCTCGGCAAGTAGATTTTAAAGGTGTAGATCATCAGATTGATACTTATTTTAAAGTACCAAATGGACGAATGAAATTTCGAGAAGGAAATATAGAAAATTCCTTGATCTATTATGATCGACCAAATCAAGCTGGACCGAAGAAATCAAATTATACCTTATATCACCCAAAGCCAGATTCCTCTTTAAAACAATTACTAATTCAAGCAAATGGAGTTCTAGTAATTGTGGATAAATTACGGTCAATTTATTTTATTGATAATGTAAAATTTCATGTGGATGAAGTGAAAGATTTGGGAAATTTTATGGAAATCGAGGCAATAGATACTGATGGTTCCCTTGATGAAAAAAAACTATTAGAGCAATGTTATTTCTATTTAGATTTGCTTGGAATTCAAGAGGATGATTTGATTGATAATTCTTATAGCGATTTATTACTTCACAAAATGGGTTCTTAATTCGTTCTTCTATTTTCAAAACTTGACGACTCGGAAAGTCGTGTTATGATATGAAAAAATACACTTCCAAATTATTATTATTCGGGGAACATTCGATCATCAAAGGATCGCAAGCTTTGGCGTTGCCCTTGTTTAATTTTTCAGGAAGATGGGAATATGCATCCGAGAATATTAAGGAAAAACAAATGAATTTACCTACTTTTGCCGCCCACTTAGAAAAGCTGAAAAGTGTAAATGAATTGCTTTGTGATCTAAATGTGGAACGATTCAAAAGTGAATTGAGTAAAGGTTTGTTTTTTAATTCTAATATTCCGACTGGTTATGGAGTAGGAAGTTCGGGAGCTTTGTGTGCAGCGGTTTATGATACTTTTTGTGATGAAAAGTTAGAAAAGGAAGCATCCAGTTTTTTAGCTTTAAAAAAAATATTCGCACAGCTAGAGAGTTTTTTCCATGGTTCAAGTTCAGGAACTGATCCATTGATTTGTTTTTTGGAACAAGTCATTTTATTAGAATCAGCTGAGAAAATTGAGCAGATTAATATCCACGAAGGAATAGCAATAGAAGAAGGGAATCAAGGTCAATTCTTTTTGTTGGATACGAAAATGCCACGTGAGACTAGTCCGTTTGTCAATATTTTTTTAGAAAAATGTGAAGACAATTACTACTTCGCTCGCATCCAATCTGAATTGAACCCATTGGTCGACGAAGCGATTACTCATTTTTTGAATCATGAAAGAGAAGCATTGTTTGAAAGAATCCATGAAATTGGACATTTTCAATTCAAGTATTTTCTCGAAATGATTCCAAATGATTTTAGAACGATTTGGCTAGATGGTTTAGCCAATGGTCTTTATAAATTAAAATTATGTGGTGCAGGCGGTGGCGGATTCTTGTTGGGTATGACTTTTGATTTTATGAAAACTGAAGAACAACTTTCAAATTATAATTTAATTCCTATCAACATCTAAGTTCAAAATGAACTTGAAATTTTAATCCCTTATTAATACATGTTTACTGACTTACAAAACAAGCTTAAAACGTTTCGTGATTTAGATTATGAAACTCAACAATCACTTCTGAAAGAAATTCATTTGCGTGCATCAAGCCAAAAAGAAGTCTTTCAAGATTACCTCTCTAAAGTAGATTACGGAACATTTTCTCATCGAGAAATTTTTTATGAAGCCATTTGGAATTATCCACAAGGCTGGGAAGACTTTTTCCACGCAGAATTAGCGCAGTTAATAGCTAAAGCGGAAGGAGGAAATAAAGATGCAGTTGATAGCTTAAGTGCAATGATTTATTTGACTTATTTGGAAGATATGAATGCTGAATTTTATACTAAATCAGTTGAGTTTTTAACTCAAAAATTGCGTTCAAAAATTCCAGAAGTAAGAGAAAACTGTGTGCAAGCAATTACTGATATTCATGCTGAATATGAGGTAGAGTTAAGCACAGAACAAATTTTGGAATTACAAAATTTGTTAAAAGATAGTGCCTTCAAAGTTAGAGTGAATACTTATGCTAACTTGAAAGATGCCAACCTGATTCCTAAAAAATTCTCTATTTCATTAATTGACAAAATTAGAGCGAGACTATTTGGATATAGTTCCCTTTTAAAATAACAAAAAGTAAATCCTAGTTTTCTTTAAAAGCTCAAATAGCATTTTGCTATTTGAGCTTTTCTATTTGTCGCTGAAATGGCAAGACTTTTTCTATTAAAAATAATAGCAATATAAAGATTGGTTAAACACGTTTAACTTTTGCGAATATTCGCAGGAATTAATAGAACATTGCTTTCCTTTCGTTTGTTAAATATATATATTGAGCGAATATTCGCACAATTATTGCATTGTAAACTATATTAAAATCAAAAAATCACTTATATCATGACTCAAAATCCAGGTAATTTCATAGAGAACGAAACGCTCAAAGGAGGAGAATTTATCATTAAAGATTCTCACGCAGAAGGAATGTTTATTCCAGAAGAATTAAATGAGGAACAAGAAATGGTTCGTCAAATGTGTCAAGACTTCGTTGACAACGAAGTAGCTCCAAATAAAAAAGGTCAAAAATTAGAATTTCAAGCTGAGCTTTTGGAGAAAGCTGGAGAACTTGGATTGTTGAGTTCACATATTCCTGAAGAGTTTGATGGGATGCCGATGGATACTCATACCAACACGGTGATTTTGGAAGAAATGGGAAAATCAGGTGGAGGATTCACCACAACTTATGCAGCGCATACAGGAATAGGAACTTTACCAATTTTATATTTTGGAACAGAGGAACAAAAGAAAAAATATTTACCAGGACTTGGAAGTGGCGAATTAAAAGCATCTTATTGCTTGACTGAACCAAGTTCAGGATCTGATGCATTGGCTGCAAAAACTCGAGCTGATTTAAGTGAAGATGGAAAGTCTTACATTTTGAATGGACAAAAAATGTGGATTACTAATGCTGGTTTTGCAGATGTATTTATCGTTTTTGCCCAAGTGGATGGAGATAAATTTACAGGGTTTATTGTAGAGCGAGGAACACCAGGATTGACATTTGGAGCAGAGGAAGAAAAATTAGGAATCAAAGGATCTTCGACTCGTCAAGTATTTTTTGAAAATGTAACAATTCCAGTTGAAAACCTTTTAGGAGAATTAGGAAGAGGTCACGTAATTGCTTTTAACATCTTAAATGTAGGTCGTTACAAATTAGGTGCGATGTGTTTGGGTGGAAATAAAAAAGCTATTAAGATGGGCGTAAACTACGCTAATGAAAGAATTCAATTCAAACAACCAATTTCTTCTTTTGGAGCAATTCAACATAAAATTGGAGAGCAAGTAATTCAAAACTTTGCTTTGGAATCTTCAATTTATAGAACTTCAGAATTGATGCATGCGAAAAAAACTCAGTTGTTGGAAGGTGGTGCAAGTTATGTAGATGCATTGTTAGAAGCTGCCGATGAATATGCAATCGAGTGTGCAATTATGAAAGTTTACGGTTCTGAAGTTACAGACTATATTGTAGATGAATGTGTACAAATTCATGGAGGAAATGGTTTCTCAGAAGAGTACCCAGCAGCTGCAGGTTACCGAGATGCACGAATCAGTAGAATCTACGAAGGGACAAATGAGATCAATCGAATGTTGATGGTAAATCGTTTGTTGAAAAGTGCCATGAAAGGAAAATTAGATATCGTTGGGCCAGCTTGGGCAGTTCAAAAAGAATTAACTTCTATGCCTTCCTTGACTCCTCTTGAAGGAGCTTATGCTGAGGAGAAAAAAGCAGTTAAGGATTTCAAAAAAGTAGTTTTAATGGTAGCTGGTGCTGCTGCAAAATTGCAAATGGAAGGAAAATTGGACTTGAAAAGTGAGCAAGAAATTTTAATGAATGTAGCTGACATGATGATTGATGTTTTCAATGCTGAATCAACTTTACTAAGAGTTGAAAAATTAGCAGGTATGGAAAACAAGAAACAATCTCAAGATGTTTACGATGCGATTTTGAAAACTTTTATCACAGATGCAACTGCAAGAATGAATAAAAACGCAACTGATGCATTGACAGGTTTTGCCGAAGGCGACTTGTTGAAAACGATGTTATTAGGTTTAAAGCGTTTTACAAAATATCAGCCAATTAATGTAAAAGCAGCAAGACGATTAGTTGCTTCCAAGTTAATTGAAGCTAACGACTACAGTCTATAGGTCAGACTCGTTTTTGACTTTTTGAAAAAGCTCTTTGCGATCATTCGCAAAGGGCTTTTTTTTGTATTATTACGTTTCTTTTTTGAACGCAGAGACAGGAGACACAGAGTATTTTTTTCTTTGAAAAAAAATCTGTGAGTCTGTCTCTCTGCGTTCAATTGTTTTTCATAAAAATCAAAATCATGAAAAAAATCTGGTGGAAGGAAAATGTCATTTATCAAATCTATCCTCGAAGTTTTAAAGATAGTAATGGTGATGGAATCGGAGACCTTCAAGGCATCATCGAAAAGTTAGATTACATTAAAGATTTAGGTATAGATATTATTTGGCTGGGGCCTTGCTTCAAATCTCCAAATGATGATAATGGTTATGATATTAGTGATTATTATGACATTATGGATGAGTTCGGAACAATGGCGGATTTTGATGAACTGCTTGAGGGCTTGCACTCACGAGGCATGAAGTTATTGATGGACTTAGTAGTGAATCATACCTCAGACGAACATAATTGGTTTGAAGAATCTCGCAAGTCAAAAGATAATCCTTATCGAGAATACTATTATTGGAAACCACCTGCTGCTGACGGGGGACCTCCGAATAATTGGATTTCATTTTTTGCAGGAAGTGCTTGGCAGTACGATGAAATGACTGGTGAATATTACCTACACCTTTTCACTAAAAAACAACCTGACTTGAATTGGGAAAATCCGAAAGTTCGTGAGGAAGTTTATAACTTAATGAAGTTTTGGTTGGACAAAGGGATTGATGGTTTCAGAATGGATGTGATTCCGTTGATTTCAAAACGTTTGGATTTTGCAGATGGGGATGTAAGTAATTTTACTAATCTCATTTCTAATACCTACTCGAATGGACCGCGTGTTCATGAGTTTATCCAAGAGATGTATGAAGAGGTTTTACAACATTATAATATCATGACAGTAGGCGAAGGGCCAGGAATCACCAAGGAATTGGGGAACCTTTACGTGGGCGAAAATCGAAAAGAATTGAGCATGATTTTCCATCTTGATCATATGTTCATGGACTATAGCGACAAAGGAAAATTTTATCCAAAACCAATCACACTTCCGAATATCAAAAAGATTTTCAATGATTGGGATGAAGCAACTGGGGAAGAAGGTTGGGTTAGTATTTTTTTAGACAATCACGATTTTGCAAGAATCGTTTCGCGATTTGGAAATGATAAGGAGTATCGAAAAACTTCTGCTAAAATGTTGAGTATGTTGTTGCTTACTCTACGGGGAACGCCCTGCATTTATCAAGGTTCTGAATTAGGAATGACAAATGTTGCTTTTAATTCCATCGAAGATTATCGCGATGTGGAAACCTTAAATCTTTATAAAGAAGCAATGGAAAATGGTGAAGATATGGAAGCATTTATGAAAGCGATTCATGAAAAAGGCAGAGATAATGTTCGTACACCAATGCATTGGGATGACTCTGAAAATGCAGGTTTCTCCACCGGAACTCCTTGGATAAAACTCAATCCAAATTATCCCAAAATCAATGTAAAAGAGGCACTAGCTGACCCCAATTCTATTTTCTATTTTTATAAAAAAATGTTGGAGTTCAGAAAAGAACATTTGACTTTTGTTTATGGAAAATACAAAGACCTCGATCCTTCGCATGAAAAAATTTATGCATATCGACGGTCTGATGAAAATGAAACTTTTGTAGTTGTACTAAATTTCTCTTCGGAAAATGTTGATTTTAAATTACCCGAATATTATGGAGAGTTAGAATTGTGTATTTCAAATTATGGAATTTTGGATGGAGGTGATTTAGAAAATGTGAAGATATTACCATGGGAGGGGAGGATTTATCGAAAGAAGTAAAATATTAGTTTTTAAAAGAACTTCTAGATTTTGTTACTCTGGGAGTTCTTAATTTTCAAAAAAAATTAACCCAACGAAACCAACTCCCGCAACTCCTCATTTGAATACTCCCCAATCCATTTCTCTCCCGTCGAAACTGTCATTTCTGCTAATTCTTTTTTCGTCATCAACAATTGATTTATTTTTTCTTCAAAAGTTCCTTGCGTAATGAACCGATGAACCATCACATTTTTTTGTTGACCAATTCGATATGCACGATCTGTCGCTTGCGCTTCTACCGCAGGATTCCACCACAAATCATAATGAATCACATTATTCGCTTGGGTCAAATTCAAACCTGTTCCTCCAGCTTTTAATGACAAAATCAAAATTCTCGTCCTTCGATTATTTTGAAAATCTTCCACCATCTCATCTCGTTTTTTTCGACTTTCACCTCCATGCAAAAATGAGATTTCTAAACCAAATTCTTTCTCCAACATTTCCTTCAACATATTCCCCATTTCTTGATACTGCGTAAAAATCAAAGTCTTTTCTCCTTTGTCTAAAATCTGTTTCATCAAGTCAAAAAGCAATTGTGTTTTTCCAGAAAGTGCTGGATCGGCATTTCCTTTTTTCAAAAATTGTTTGGGATGATTACAAACTTGCTTGAGTGTTGTGATCAGTTTTAAGACTATTCCTTTTCGAGCAACTCCTTCTGCTGTTTCAACAGCCTGCATAGTTGTCTCCAACACATTTTGATAAATTGCCGTTTGCTGTGGCGTCAATTTACAGAATTGATCTTTCTCGATTTTTTCTGGCAAATCTTTGATGACACTTTTGTCAGATTTTAATCGACGCATGATAAATGGTTCAGTTATTTTTTTGAAAGCATCCAACTGATTTTGATCTCGATCTATTTCTATTGGCTTCGCAAAGTCACTTTTAAAGCTAGCCAGAGTTCCCAAATATCCTTTGTTCGTAAAATCAAAAATACTCCAATATTCACTCAAACGATTTTCAACAGGTGTTCCGCTCATTGCTATTTTAACTTCTGCTTTTATTTTTTTGATTGCTTTAGTTTGAGCAGTTGATGGATTTTTAATGTTCTGTGCTTCGTCGATGGCAAGGAGAGTCCAATTGTATTTTTGCAGCCTTGTCGTCTCAGTTCGAGCAACTCCGTAAGTCGTCAATAATATATCTGCTTCTTGCAAAGGTTCAATTGTTCGATTCGCTCCATGATAAATATGTGCTTTCAAATCTGGCGCGAATTTTCGAATTTCATTCTCCCAATTTGTCAACAAAGTGGTTGGAACTATGACGAGTGCTTTTTGTTGATCAAAACGTCCCTCCTCTTTTAGTTTGAGTAAAATTGTGATGACTTGAAGGGTCTTCCCCAAGCCCATGTCATCAGCAATTACACTTCCAAAACCAAGTCTATAGTTTTTATACATCCACTCGAAACCACTTAATTGGTAAGGTCTTAGCGTTGCTTGTAATCCTTTTGGAACATTTGTCTCCTCGCCTTCCAACAAAGATTTCATGAGCGCCTTTGCCTTTTTATCGAAGCCAATTTTTGCTCCATTATATTCCTCTTTGAGCGCGGTTTGAAATAATACATTTGGCTTAAGGTCAGGTGGATTTTTTAATCGTTCCAACAAAGCTTGTATTTCATTTTCATCAAAGAAAACATATTCCTCATTGATTTTTACAATTCCCGAAAACTGATCTACCATCTTGGAAAATTCGTCTTGTCCTATTAATTTATTTCCTAGAGCAACTTGCCAATCAAAGTTTAACATCGCTCCTAAATTGAGTAAAGATTTTCCGCCTGTCTCGCCACTTTCGCTTTCCTCTTTTTCTAAATTTATTTTTATCGATGGTTTTGGACGCATCAATTTTCGCAAGGCTTTCGGCAACAATACTTTGATTCCAAACAATCGAATCGTTGGTAAAATTTTAAATAGAATATCAACAAACTCATCCGAGTCAAAAAATAATTGTTCCTTTCCTTTTGATGAGAGTAAGAAATTAATTTGAGGAAAATAATCTCCCAGCATGGCTAAATTTCGCAATACTTCAATTCTGATTTGACTAAATTTTTTCTCTTCTAAAATCCTATTTAATTCAATCGGCGCCTCCAATGGTTTAGCTTTATCTTCGACAACAACTTTCACTTCAAAACTTCCTTCTTCCTGTTGATCATCAATAATTATTACTGGCGAAAATTCTTTTTTTGAAATATAAAATTTGTTCAACCACAACTGAATTGACTTTGGGAATTCCTTATTTTCGAAATCCACAAACCGCTCCACCGAACCATTAAAAAATAAATTGACTGCTGGGTGAAGTTGTTGCCTGAGATTTATGCCATGGGTTGTTTTTACAAAATGATTTAGGAAAAAAGAAACTAGCGTGGTGAAATTATCTTCAGGAATTGGTTCAAAAACTTTATTTCCTTTTTTATAAAAGATCAAATCATCTGGAGTCAATGATACTACTTTTTCCAAAACATTTTTCACTTCTTTATTCAAGTTCGCAGGGATCCATCGTACTTTAAACTGCTCTTTTCCTATTCGTAATAATTGAGGATGATACGCACTCTGTTGAAGGATTTTTTTAGAAAAAAGAAATGTCAAAACAAGTCCACGAAGCGAATGCGAAAGTTGCGTTAATTTATTTGTAGGAATTTCTTCCAACCAATCGATCAAATTTTTTTCTTGATTAAAAACTAAAACTGGTTGTTCTTTTATATCCCGTAAATTGATTGTTACAAAATTTATTTTGTCATCCAAAATGATTTCGATTTCTTCGACTGCATCGATTTCCGGAGTAATTGTTTTTTCAATTTCAGTTTTGTTTTTTTTGAAAAAACCTTTACTGATTTTAGTATAAACTTTTCCCAAAACAGTTTTAAAATCACCTTGATTATAGAAGACAGGTTGTTCTCCCAGAATCGTCAACAAACTTTCTCGACAATCAGGAAGAATAGAAAAATCTAGTTCATTAAAAATTTTGTCACCCCACTTCTTCCTATTTTTTTCAAGAGAAAAAGGTTGCTGTAAATCATCCATTGAAAAAATATCAACATCCACTTTTTCGTCTGAAGCAAACCCTGCTTTTTCCAATTCTTTGAACAAATCAAAATCATGTAATTGAAAAACAACAAAAGGATTTTTGTCAATTTCATTCGCAACTAAATATAGAACTGCTGCCATGTGTTTACATGGAACTGCATGATCGGGACAAGAACAATGACCTTGCAGATCATCCCATTTTTCAGGAAAGATATTAATGCCCTGAACTTGGAAAAGGCGATTTAAGTTTGGTGGTAATTCTCGATTAAGTAATTTGGAGAGAAAAAAAGGATTGTCCGTTATCAAACTAAGGATAACTGATTTTTCATTAGTTGTGAATTTAGGAATGGTAAATTGAACTTGATAAGGTTTAAAAACGGAACCTTGAACTTCGGCAGAAATTACATTTTCATTGAACTCAATCTCTTGAGCTAAACCTTTATTTGCATAAGTTCTTCCACGAGGCAACCGATTCGAAAAATCGATTTCGTTAAGGGAATTCAACCATTGCTTTCCCCACCAAGTATTGCCATAAGTTTTCCTCATCGAGTTATCAAAAAGTGTTTTTTCACAAAAAACAAAAGTAAACAAAATGAAAATACTCATTTATATTTTCTATAAAAAACATTGCGATGTTGGCGTTTTCTTTTTATCTTCATAATCTGCTTTGTGGCTCCCACACATCGAATATAACAATCCATATTTTTATTTTTTCACGAGCGGTGTTAGCCCTTAGAAGCTAACAGCACTATTACATTGGTTTAATTGATTTTGTTATGTCCGATTTTTCATCCCTACATTCTAAAACTTATAATGATTTCAAAGAGATTGATATACACGCCTATCAATTGATTGTGGATTTTTATGCAAAGTATGAAGAAGATATTCAGCGATTAAAATTTCATGAATATTTTGAACTGCATTTAGCTTACATCGAAGCACTTCTGGAAACAGGACTTTATCAAAATCTTTTAAAAGTTTGCGATGAAACGATTGAAGCAGTCATTCAAAATAATATTCAATATTACCAAGGCGAAGATATTTATCGAAAATTATTGCTACGCAAATCTGCAGCTCATTATAATTTATTAGAGTATCACAAAGCAGAATTTATTTTACAAGAATTAATAAAAATGAATCCGAAGGATCGGCATGCCATTCGTTTTTATCAAAAGTGTCAATTGCATCGACCACCTAGTTATGTCCAAAATACTCGTCATGTAAGTTTATTGTTATTTCTTTTTACAGCAATGGTGATTTGCTTTGAAATGGCTTATTTTGGATTTGGAAAATCGCAAACTGAGATGGGAATGATTATAGAGGTAGCTAGAAATATTGTTTTTCTGAGTGGATGGTTCCTTTTGATTTTGGGTGATGGAATTTTTCGATGGAAAGTATTTTCAGCCACTAAGTCATTTGTTGAATCTATTGAATCACAAAAAGTTAAAAAGTTAGGTTCCCCCGCTTTTTCTAAAAAATAAAATGCAGATGACATTTCTATCATCTGCATTACGAGGTCTAAACATTTCAAACTAAATTAAATCGGATTTCTTTTTTAGTTATTCATTTTATATTCTCGGAGGTAAACATTGTTATGAGTTGCTTTGAGGTATAAGTTAGCTCCTCCTCCATTTAAACTTGCCATGATTCTATTTTTATGAGAACATTTATTCTCATCTCTACCAACTGTATTAAAATCCAAGTCTAAATCAGTTAACATTTCTCCATGCGATGACTTAAGGTCAACATTTAATTTTGAATTGCCTGGTACACTTACATCAACAAAATTATGAGTTGAAGCTAATGAAATATTGTTGCGAATTGCTTTTACAAAAACAGCATTAATATGTCCGTGAGTATTTTTTGCATGGAGTTCTCCTTCAAAATTTTTGATATCAATATCTCCAAATTTGGACATAACTTTCATAGTAATATTTTGAGGAACTTTTACTTCTAATTCTATTTCTGTAATAATTCCAATATTTACATAGTCATATTTATCTCCTTGTTCAGATAAATTATTCCAGCCATCCCACATATTTTTTTTCTTATCCACTTTCCTATAAGTCGTCACTCCATCCTTCGTCATGGAAATCATTCTTGGAATATCAGATTCGTTTTTTAAAAAAGTGCAGATATTCCACTCGCCATTTATTTCCTCAACTTTAACTGTAAACGCATCATCATTTTCTCCATTATTAATTTTGGCAGTTCCAGTAATTGAAATTTCATTTTTATTCCAAGGGGTAATTTTTACATCAGCTCGATCAAATTTGAAATTTACTTCTTGACCTGATTTTGTATTGATCGTTTTCTTAACTGATTTTTGAGCGTAGCTAGAGGAAGCGAATAACAATATACTTACGGCAATCAAAATTGTTCTCATGATTAAGGATTTTAGATCTACGAAGAATCGTAGTGGGTGAAAAATTTGATAGTGTGAGAGTGTAGTTGTTTGACGTTGAACGTTAGACGTTTTACGGCCCAACCTTAAACGTCATTTACAATAATTTTTTATTTCTTTTTCCGTAAATAAATATTCGAGTGTGAAGTGTATAAATCGATCAAAACTCCGCCACCATTTATAGTTCCCGTCATTTTAGAATTGTTATGGTGATCACAGCCTCCACAATCATTATCTTTTTTCCCTACAGTTTTTGCAGTTTTTACATTTCTATCAATATTAAAGTCTGTCATCATATCTCCATGTGATGATCTTAACTTTAAATTCGCTTTGGTGGAGGAAGGTAATGTCACATCGATAAGTCCATGTGATGATCGAATGGTACTTGGATTACTTTGATTTACTTTTGTAAATACTGCTTCAATATCACCATGAATAGTATTGATAGACATCGGGCCTGTAACGTTTTCTAATTTTACATCATTAAAATGTGCCGTCACTTCTATTTCTCCACTGATATCTTTGATGTTCAAATCATCACCTTCATGTCTATTGTGTTCATATAAAACAGAAACTCCTTGAGGGATTTTAATAGTAAATCTACCTTCCGTATTTTTTGAAATTTGTTCGATAGTTAATTCATTTCCCTCCTTTATTGCTGAAAGGCCGAGCCCTGTGTTGTCCTCTTTTCCTGAACCATTAATTACTCGAAGTCCAGTCGCTCGTTCATCTTCATTCTCTTTGCGAGACACGCCCATGACAATTACTTCTGTTCCATTATGTCCAACAATATCAACTTCATTGACTTTGTTGATGATAACTTTTCCTCCTGCACTCATTTTTACTTTGTAGTCTTGAGCTGAAACTGAGAAGGCTAAAAATAGGATCAAACCTATACCTGATATTTCTTTTATTAAATTTTTCATCTTTTCTTTTTTATTAAAAATTACTGTTGTCTAAAATTATAATTAAGTGGTTAACCGGTTGAAATTACATCATTTTAAAAATTCCCATTTGGGCTTCGTCTTTGACTTCAGGAGAAGTCGATTCTTTTTCAATTATTTTTTCGAAATACTCCACAGCTTGCGTCTCTTTCATATTGACCAAAATTTTAATCAACGATAATTGAATCATTGGATTAGTTTGAATTCCTAATGATTTACAAAGAGCAGTTCTAACTTTTGGATCATTTCCAAAATGAGATAACGCTTCCATAGCTGCAATTCGAACATTTGTGCTTTTATCAATATTCATTGATTGAATCAATGCTTCGACTATTTCATCATCAGGTTGAAGTTCATAACTGATGTTGACTGCTTTGATTCTTCCGCTAGTTGAATTATCTTCTAAAAGGGCTAACATTTCTGTTCTCATCTTTTTTTCTAAATTTTCAATATCAACTATTGTTGCAGGAGGTTCTCCTCCACCTAAATTTTTCCCAATAAAAACTCCCATAATTAAAAGGGCAGCCGCAGCAGCTATTTGAAAAAGAAATCTATTTCGGCCTGAATTAGATTTTCTAAAATCGACAACATTTGCACTTCCTCCACCTTGCTTATTGATTTCATTTTGTAAAAATTGATCGAAATTATTTTTCAAATTTGCAGAAGGTTGAAACTCTTCAGCGGTTTCCATTCCATTCATGACCGTTTTCAACTCCTCCAAAGTTTGGCGGAGTTCTGCTGAACTTTCCAATTGCTCCTCCACTTCTACTCTTTGCTCAGGAGTAAGTGCATCGTCGAGGTAATCAATTAATTTATTTTCTAGTTCTTGAAATTCCATGAGAATTATTTTTGGAATCATCCGCGAACGGATAATAGTTTTACAGTTTATCTATTTTAAAAAAAGCGTTGCGTAGTTCTTTGATGGCTCGGTGTACTTTTACTTTTACAGCACCTTCCGAGGTATTCATCATTTCGGCAACCTGAGCATATTTTAATTTTTGAAAACGAGTGAGTATTAATATTTCTCTTTGTGATGAACTGAGATGCGACATGGCTTTTTCTAAGTTTTTCAAGTCGTCTTGTTTTTCCATTTTATCGGAAATAGAGTTAGACATCATCATCACATTTGAAACATCAACTTCGCCCGCTACTTTGACTTTATTTTTTTTATAAAAATCCATCCGCACGTTTCTTGCGATTTGAAAAATCCAAGATTTGAATTGGTGATTTTCATTAAAGCTGTGCTTGTAGCGAATAATTCTTTCAAAAACATTTTGCGTCAAATCTTCACTCAACGATTCATCAAAAGTTAATCGAACAAAAAAGCTATACAACCGACCACTATATCGCTCAAATAAGACAGCTGCTTTCGCAATGTCTCCATTTCGGACTTTTATCATTAGCTGTTCGTCGGTCATTTTTTCGTTCGTTATACTTGTTTTGTTGTGTGTTCTGACGTGGTTACTTTAAGAATCAGGAATGGTTACAAAGTTTTTTTAAAAATAAGGAAGAAAATTGGGAGAAGGGTAAAATTGATTGATTATCAATGGGTTGGAGTTTTGCTTTTTAAGCTTTTTTAATCTTAATCTCTATACTTTTTACTATTCAACTTAGCCTTAGCTTTGTTTTTTACTTTATTGCTACAGCCATTTTCTGCTAAGTTTTGCAAAATGTTCTTGGTCATATCTGGATGATCAATCAACAAAGTTTGAATTTTACGATTTCCGTTGGACATAATTTTAGCAACGATCTCCTCACTTAATCCCTTTTCTATTAATTCTAATCGATACGTTTCGGAAGGCTCATCAAGGACACCTCTGTTTTTTAAAATTCTAGGATCTTCGAAAGGTGGTAATTGTAACATTAACTGTTCTAGTTTGGCTACAACCTCAAGTCTATTTTTACTTTCAAATCGCAAATGAGGATTTTCCCAGTCTACATCAGTATCCAAAGTATTTGTTCTAGGATTAAATATTTCAATGGTATTTAATACGAGCAAAATAAAATTTCCATCTATCGATTCTTCAGGTCTCCAAGAAAGATCTATGAGTCTATTCGCATTTTCATTATGCAATGTTAGCAAGCTTGACCCCGAAAAATAATGCATCGTGTCTTCTGTTGGATCAACTTCATCAAAGGTGTTCCAAGTCACTTTCCAGCCTGTTTCAATTCGTAAAGGTTGTTTTTCGCTAGACATTATTTAATAGCTTTTTTACTCAAAACATCGAACCTAAAATTATCGCAGCAAAGTAAAAACACCTCCCTCTTCTACGACTCTTCCATTCGTCTGTGTAATTTTTACTTGAAAAACATATGCACCCATTGGTTGAATAACACCTTTGTATTTTCCATTCCAACCTTGGTCAATATCTTTAGTTTCAAATAATAATTCTCCCCAACGATTGTAAACGGTAAATTGATAATCTACTGTTTCGCCAAAGGTGACGTATGGTTTGAAAATTTGATTTATCCCTTGCGGAGCAAATGCGTTGGGTACAACGATGCTCGTTATTTGTTCGACGCAAGTTGTATTCGAAGAAGATTCGATTGGAAGTATTGCTCCATTTGGAAGCGTGACGTTGGCATTAGCTATGATAAAATAACAAACGTTACTTTCTGCCTGATCGCTTGGATCTACGACATCAGAAAAGGAAGTTGTCCCTGCGGGAACCACATCCACAAAATTCGACGAACCATTCACTATTCGATAAATGGAATAATCAACTACTTCAGCATTTTCGATATCAAAAGGAGTCCAAGTTAAAAAATTAGAATACCCAGGTTGAGGATTCCCAACTAAATGAATTGTACTTCCGTAATTGGATTCAACTAAAAGATCGCAATCATCTGTTGTTTGAATTTTATAAAATATCTTGCTGGCTGAAGGATCTGAGATTAAATCAACTGAGCTATTATCATTGCCCAAAGGAACTGGTGCAGGTGTTGAATTTAAAGTTGTAAATGTACTGTTATCAGAACTTTGCAAAATTTCAAAAGATTGAATTTCAGCGACCGAACTCCAATTCCATGTGAGTTCAACTGAGTTATCCATAAGTACATTTACATTTCTCAAAACCAAATCTCTCATCGGTTCAACCAAATCTGGAGTCAAACAAATTACATTTGATAATGATTCTACTCCGGTTCCGTTCTCTATTGATTTTATAAAAAAACAATAATTCTCAGAACTGCTCGCATCTTCAAAAACATAACTTGTATCACTTCCTGAAATAGTTGCTTGCAAAACTGCTCCACCTCCATCAACATCCACCCAAACTTCTTGACTCGCAATTCCATTCGTCCAACCTTCATATAAATTCCAATCTAAAACTATTTTTTGCTCACATCCGATAACTGATTCTGTTAAAAAAACGGTTGTATGTGGATCATTAAAAAGACTCGCATTTCCACACTCATCTATGGCTAAAATAAAATAGGTTTCTGATTGATCATCTGGAAATGCATTAGTATCTATGAAACTCGTAGTCCCGCTCGGAACAGTATCGATGGCAATCGTTCCCATCGGAGTATTTCTTAAAATAATATAAGCTGAAACTTCTGGTGAAGGGCTTTCTTGCCATTCGAGTTCGATAGAATTTCCATTGACTGAGGCTTTGGCGAGAACCGCAATTTCTGGTTGTTGATTATCCAAGGTGTCAGATTGTAAAACCATTTCACCTGGACAATTAAAATCACTTTGCAAATAATAGTACCAAGTATCTGCCGTAGGATTTGGGTGATGGAAAAAATTCTGCCCTTGATTAGAAACTGTTCCTAAAGGATTAAATGGGCCATTTGGATTTGCACTAAAAAAAATTTCGTAGTTATTAAATGTGCCACAAGGATTTGTTGGAATATTCCAAAAAAGTGTATCGCTTCGAACACATAAAAAATCAGGAGAGAAAACTTGAGCTGCTGTTTTATTTGAAAAAAATAAAACAACGACAAGCGAACTCACCTTCAATATTAATTTCCAATATTCTATTATTCTAAATTTACTCACCAATATATTGTTTAAATTTCTTTTCAAATTTCGTCATCGAAAAAGTATCTCTTAACTCATACTCTAGAACGAAATTTTCATCAATTTCTTTTTTATAATAAATCAATCCTAATTTTTTTGCGTAGAGTTCCGTTCCTTGATATTCTTTTTCTAAATGTCCATCGTTAAAATCACTCATCAATTCGTCTATTTGAAACTCAATACAATCATATGATTTATTATTAAACGAATATGCTGCATCTCCTTTAAATTTTCGATTGCGAGTCAATTCTAGATGACCATCGGGATATTCCTCGGTAGGCATGTTCCATTTTAATTTGTTTTGAAAAATTTGACTCGTATCATTTATCTGAAAAGGGAAATTGATATTTGATAAAATCTCCGCTGAGTTTTGATTGACATTGCCCAAAGAATCATAATCATATAAAATATAGTCTTTTACAAAAACTCCTTCATTCCTAACTTCAGCATTAAATATTTGACGAGGGGTGTAGGTATTATCATAATATTGTCCTGTCAAAATGGTACTCTGTTCTTTTCTCATTTTTCTAAAATACCAATACTCCACAGGAAGTTGATCATTATTTACTGGATGATACTCATAAACCATTCCTTCATCCCATTTCTCCATTGGATAAAAATATTCTGGGAGATAATTCTTACTATCAATCTGACAAGAAGAAATAAATAGTATCAAAATCCCTAATATCCACGTAAAATGTGTTCTCTTATTTTTTTTTATAAAAAAAATCATATTCCTGACGTATTGGTTTAAAAATGCAAAAATAGTGGAATTTATTTCATGCTAAGTGATAGATTTGCGCCATAATGGCACAAAAGTATCGTTTAATTTACAATGGAATAAAATGTGATGAATAATGTTCAAATCTTATCAAAGAACACGAAGAAACGACGAAAGATCAACTCTTCTAAATGGACAAGTTAATCTTTCGTCGTTCCTTATTTATCCTTTATATTTGCCCCCAAATCCTTACGACCATTGATGTCGTTTTTTTTGAAAAAAATATTACTCATTCAACGACTTAAAAAGTCGTTTTACGAAAAAAATAACATGATAAATTTTATTAAAAAGCTTTTTGGAACTAAGTATGACAAAGATAAATCTTTGTATCAACCGATCGTTGAGCAAGTTCATGAAGCGGAAAAGAAACTGACCAATTTGAGTCATGATGGTTTGAGAAATCGAACCAATGATTTTCGAGCTCGAATTGCTGAGCATTTGGCTGGAATTGATGCTGATATCAAAGCCATCAAAGAAGAAGCTGACTCAACTGCTGATTTCCATAGAAAAGAAGAGTTGTTCAAAGAATCTGACGAATTGATCAAGGAAAGAGATAAGCATTTGGAAGAAATTTTAAAAGAAATTTTACCAGAGGCTTTTGCGGTAGTTCGAGAAACTGCTCGTCGATTTTCTAGCAACGAAACAATAACTGTTACGGCTACAGATCATGACCGAGAAATCGCTGCTAAAAAAGCTCATGTAACCATTCAAGGAGATAAAGCAATTTATGCTAACTCTTGGATTGCAGCAGGAGGAGAAGTGACTTGGAATATGGTACACTATGATGTGCAATTGATTGGTGGAATGGTTTTACATGATGGAAAAATTGCGGAGATGCAAACTGGGGAAGGTAAAACTTTAGTGGCAACGCTTCCTGCATATTTGAATGGATTGAGTGGTCAAGGTGTTCACGTAATTACCGTGAATGATTATTTGGCTCGTCGTGACTGTGAATGGGTAGGACCAATTTTTGAATTTTTGTTATTGACTATTGATTGTATTGATAAATATAAACCTCACTCTGAAGGTCGTGTAGCAGCTTATAATTGTGATATCACTTACGGAACTAATAATGAATTTGGTTTTGATTATTTGAGAGATAACATGGTGCGTTCGCAAGACGAAATGGTTCAACGAAAACATCATTATTGTATGGTGGATGAGGTGGATTCAGTTTTAGTTGATGATGCG
Organism: uncultured Saprospiraceae bacterium; assembly: GCA_964564545.1. GTDB lineage: Bacteria > Bacteroidota > Bacteroidia > Chitinophagales > Saprospiraceae > CAJQQY01. The sequence goes on along the minus strand of CAZMBP010000096.1, from coordinate 6,591 downwards.
AGAACACCATTGATTATTTCTGGACCAATTCCACAAGGAGCCGAAGAGCAAGAATATATTGCGTTGAAACCTAGAGTAGAAGCATTATTAAATGCACAGAAAAAAATCGCTTCATCATATTTAGCGGAAGCGAAAAAACAATTCAAAGCGGGTAATATTGGAGTGGAAGAAGGTGAAGGAGGAATGTGCTTATTGAGAGCGCAAAGAGCATTACCAAAATCTTCTCCATTGATCAAATTCATCAGTCAAGAAGGGGTGGAAGTTGTTTTGCAAAAAACAGAAAACCACTACATGCAGGAACAATCGAAAAGAATGCACTTGGTAGATGATCCTTTGTTGTTTACAATTATTGAAAAAACTCGAAGCGTTGAGTTAACTGAAAAAGGAGCTGAATATTTAGCGAAAGGAAATGAAGATCCTAACTTTTTCATCATGCCTGACATCGCTACGGAGATGATGATGATTGAGCAAAATGAGGAATGGAACGAGGAAGAGAAAATGGAAGCTAAGAATAAATTGGTTTCTGATTTCTCTATCAAGTCAAGACGTTTGCACTCGATCAATCAGTTGTTGAAAGCATACACCATGTTTGAGCGAGATGAGGAATATGTCGTGATGGATGGTCAAGTAAAAATCGTTGATGAGCAGACTGGTCGGATGATGGAAGGTCGTCGATATTCTGATGGATTGCACCAAGCGCTTGAAGCAAAAGAAAATGTGAAAGTTGGAGACTTAACTCAAACTTACGCAACGGTTACTTTGCAGAATTACTTCCGGATGTATCACAAGTTAGCTGGTATGACTGGTACTGCCGAAACGGAAGCAGGAGAGTTTTGGGAAATCTACAAATTAGATGTAGTTGTGATTCCAACCAATCGTCCAATCCAAAGAGATGATAAAGAAGATTTAGTTTATAAAACTGCACGTGAAAAATACAATGCAGTAATCGAAGAAGTTGTCAGATTGAGTAATGCAGGTCGTCCTGTTTTGGTCGGTACGACTTCGGTAGAGATTTCTGAAAAACTAAGTCGATTACTCCAGATGCGAGGGATCGATCATAATGTCTTGAATGCAAAACAACATCAACGAGAAGCTGATATTGTTGCTGAAGCTGGTAAGGCTGGAAAAGTAACTTTGGCAACCAATATGGCTGGTCGTGGAACGGATATTAAATTATCTGACGAAGTAAAAGCTGCGGGTGGTTTGGCGATCATCGGTACTGAGCGACATGATTCTCGACGAGTTGATAGACAGTTAAGAGGTCGGGCAGGTCGTCAAGGAGATCCAGGTAGTTCACAATTTTATGTTTCGTTGGAAGATAACTTGATGCGATTATTCAAGTCTGAACGAATTGCAAAATTGATGGATAAAATGGGGCATCAGGATGGTGAAGTAATTCAACATTCAATGGTTTCTAAATCTATCGAGCGAGCACAGAAAAAAGTGGAAGAGAACAACTTCGGTATTCGAAAAAGATTATTGGAGTATGATGATGTAATGAATATTCAGCGGGAAGCGATTTATAAAAAACGTTTTAACGCACTTTCAGGGGAAAGACTTTCTTTGGATTTGAATACCATGTTTATTTCCTTAATTGAAAGTTTAGTTTTAGCTCATCGTAAAGATGGCAACTTCGAAACTTTCCGAAGAGGTGCAATTGAAGTAATGGGGATTGATCCAAAAATGGATGCCATTGATTTCCAAGAAGGAGATGAAGATGATATTATTACCAAGATGTATCATCAATTTATGGAAATGTATGAACGTAAAGGACAGATTCTTTCTGATCTAGTTCTTCCTCAAATCAAACATGTTTACGAAACGGAAAGTCACAAATACAAAAGAATTTCTTTGCCATTTACAGATGGTGTTTCGAGAGTTCTTCCTGCAGCGGCTGATTTAGAGTCAGCTGTAAAATCTGAAGGAAAAACTATCATGCGGGATATTGAAAAGGTTGTGGCACTTTCGATTATTGATGAAGAATGGAAAGAACACTTACGTTCAATGGATGAATTGAAAGACTCTTCTCAAGCTGCCTCATTCGAGCAAAAAGATCCATTGGTGGTTTATAAAATGGAAGCCTTCAACTTGTTTGAACAATTGATTTATAGAGTAAATGAGCAAGTTACTTCTTACCTTGTAAAAGGTTCGGTTGTCTTCCGAGATGGCACTAGAATTGAAGAAGCTCAAACTCAAAAAACAGATTTGAGTAAAACTTCTACTAACAAAGATGCTAACGCAGAAGCTGCAAAAGCTGCCGCCGCAGGTGCTGGTCGAAGAAGAGCAAAACCTGAAACATTTAAACGAGATGTACCAAAGGTAGGACGAAATGAAAAGTGTCCTTGTGGTAGCGGCAAGAAATATAAACAATGTCATGGTAAATAATTGTTAACGGTTAATGATTAACTGTTAATAAATATTCTATAAAAAAGGAGTTGCAATTAATTTTGCAACTCCTTTTAATTTTTAACCTCTAGAAATTATTGCGAGAGTATTTTCATTTTCTCTTTTTAGATTTCTTTTTGGAAAAAAAATAATCTATATCAGCAGTCACTCCAAACTGCATCGTGCTAGGCTGCACTTCCAAAAAAACATCTCCAAAATCATACACTCCAGCCAATGTCAAATATCCACGAATAGGTGATGCTGGTTTTCCTACAGATATTTTCAAAGCAGACTCCAAAAAGAAGAAAGGATTATTTTCCTCTATAATTTCTACTTTTCGTAATTGAGAAGCCGTTAATTTTCCAGTCGCAGTAGAACTATCTAAGTAACTTAATTGTGCTCCTCGTAGCGTAAAACTAGCTCCCACTTTATCTAAAAAAATATGAAACCCTCCTTGCACATAGACCTTTTGAAAATCTAATTCTATTTTACCCGTTTCTCCAAAATAGAAATTATTTACTGATCCTTGACTGAATCCTAAATAGGCATCAAAAAGTAAACCTTTCCCTTCTGGTGGAGATTTGTATGAAGTTAATTCTTCACCATCAAAAACTTCCTTAGCTTTTGCAGGTATAAAATAATATCCTCCTATTGCTCCACTAAAATTATATTGATAAACATTCTTATCGATGTCTTCAGCTCCCGTGAATGAATTTCGAATACGAAAATAACTACCATGAATCCCAAGGTTTTTGAAAGGACTATAACCTACTTGAGCATTCAAATTATTTCCAGGTAAACTATTTATGTGGGGAGTATATCCCGCAGATACTTTTAAATCTTTTTCTTCTCGAAGTGCCAAAAGATTCCCTTCGTCCGTTGCATAAAAATGATGACTTGCACTACCACATGAAGAAAAAAACAATACACTTACAAAAAGATATAAGTTGAATTTTATTAATTTCATAAGACTGAGTTCGTTTTAGTTTTTGTAAAAAAAAGTCCTCCATAGCTTGACCATGGAAGACTTTTTATTTAATTTTTATTCATCCATTATTTAAATGGATCTTTATATTTTTCATCATTTAGCATAAATTCATCAGTAAATGTATTCAAGAAGGCAATCAAAGCATCCTTTTCTGTTTGAGTAAAATTGAATGCTTTTGCTTGTCCACCTTGCTTCAATTGGCTGCCCAAGTTAGGATGATTTTGTACACCATTACTGTAGTGATCAACCACCTCTTCCAAAGTTACAAATCGACCATCATGCATATATGGTCCTGTTAAAGCAATATTTCTCAAAGTAGGAACTTTGAAAACTCCGTTTAGAGACGAACCACTAATTTCACCAATTCCTTCATCATCATAATCCATTTGCAAACCATTATTAGATTGAACTTCTGCAGGGAAACCATTGATTCGGCCATGACAGTTTCCACACTTAGATACATATAAATCTTTTCCTAAATTTTCAGCAGTTGTAAACCCAGGGAAATCAACTCCTTCAATATTAGTTACATTATATGTATTTACATAGTGCTTATCTAATTCTTCATCATATTTAGATCGGTAAGAACTCATACTATTTACAAATTCACTTACTGCATCTAAGATTCGATCTTCTGTTACTTTACTGTCTCCAAAAGTTTCTTTGAAAAGAATTTCATAATAATCCGCTTCTTCAACTCTTTGCATCACTTTATGCATAGGCATATTCATTTCTCGTTCGTTCGCAAAAGTTTGTCTTGATTGCTCTTGAACAGAAGCTGCTCGGTTATCCCAGAAAAAAGGAATTCGACCTTGCGAAATATCTCCATAGTATTCTGCAAAATTAAATACAGATCCTAAGGCCAATGAATTTCGACTAGTAATTCGATTCGAAACTCCTTCACTAAATGCTAAATCATCAGCAAATGCTAATTCTTGTTTATGGCAAGAGGCACATGAAATAGTTCGATCATCCGACAAGTTTTTATCATAAAACATTACACGACCAAGTGTAGCTAAGTCACTATCAAATGAAATCGAACGAGACTGATAATATTGTGGGAAAACGAAAGTATAATCTTCTAAGTCATTATCGATATTCAATGTTTGACTTAGAACGGCATAATCTTCTGAAGTATATCTTTCATAGGTAATATCTATCTTATCTTTTTTACAAGACGAAAAGATAAATAGCGCCATCAAAAAGAAAAAGAGGCTGTTTAAGTTTTTCATAACCTTAAGTTGTTTTACTAAATTTACTAAATAGGTTTTTGTCAAAGCATTGTAAAAATAGAAAAAACCTCGCTCAAAATCTTTTTCGCAAAGTTAAAATTGATTGTTAATATGTGTTAAAGTGAGCTAGGGGAGAAAGTTTTGTTAAATTTTAGACGAAATATAACGGTTTAAATTAGTTGAGATCATAAAAACAAAAAAGCCACCTCAAAACTGAAGTGGCTTTTTTTGTTGACCCACTAGGACAATACTAACCGTTTTCTATTAGGACACATATGTTTTCCATTAGTCTATAAATCATTGAAAACAAAGGTTTTATAATTACACTCCAAATTATTAGTCTTACGTTTTTTAGTTTTATCCTCATTTATTCGACCCCTGAGACGACCCCTAGTATTTTTTACGTATATTTGTGATGACGAATTTTTTTTAATACTAATCACAAATGACTAAATAATGGCTAATGTTAAATTTAACCTCAAAGACCCCAATACCCAAGATGAAACTTTAATATATCTTTTTTATAGATATGATGGAAAACGTCTAAAGTATTCGACACAAGAAAAGATAAATCCTAATTTTTGGATTATTAGGAATCAAAGAGTAAAAGAAGATCATCCCCGGTCTTTTGAATTAAATACTCACCTCGACAACCTCGAGAACTTCACCAAAAATATTTATAGGAAATTTAAAAACGACGGTAAGATTCCATCCACTCAGGAATTCAAAAACGAGTTGAACCTTGTCACCCTCAGATCACAAGAAACCACTCACCCAAAAACCCTTTCTACCTTCATTGATCACTTTATTAAAGAAAGGGAAAAACTACCTAGATATAATAAACGAACTATTGATATTTATAAAGTGATCCAAGGTATTTTAGAGAGATACACACAAAAGAAAAAACGCAGTTTAGACTTTGAAGATATTACCCTTGATTTTTACAATGACTTTTTAGAATTCCTTTATAGTAAACCTAATGAGTTTTCTATTAATTATGCCGGGAATATTATTAAAGTTCTTAAGACAATTTTAAACGATGCAACTGAGAGAGGCATCAATACAAACTTAACTTTTAGAAGTAAGTATTTTAAAAAACCTACTCAAGATACTGATTCGATATATCTCAACCTTCAAGAAATTACCAACATATTTAATTTAGATTTTTCCAAAAATCCAAAACTAGATCGTGTACGTGACCTATTTATTTTAGGGTGTTTTACTGGATTAAGGTTTTCAGATTTTATTCAAATTAACCCTGAGAATATTAAACTCATTTATGACGTCTCAGGCAATTCCGTCGAGGTAATTAGTCTCACCACTCAAAAAACTGATGACAAGGTGGTTATTCCTTTGCATCCGTTTGTGTCAAGTATTTTAAAAAAATATGATACCAACATTCCCAAACCATTGAGCAATCAGAAAATGAATGATTATTTAAAAACGGTTGGTCAAGAAGCTGAATTGAATGATTTAGTTCCACTCATAAAATCAAAAGGGGGTAAACCAATCAAAGTTGTAAAAAAGAAATCAGACCTCGTTTCCACTCATACCGCCCGACGTTCATTTGCTACCAATGCCTTTAAAAGTGGTATTCCTTCAATATCTATTATGAAAATTACAGGACACAAAACGGAAAAGTCATTCATGAAATATATTAAAATATCTGAGGACGAAAATGCAGTCTTAATGGCTCAAAGTAGATTTTTCAAAGGTGAGAATATTTTAAAGGCAATCTAAAATTTGGGACAATGAATGACGAGTTAAAAAACAAAATAGATAATGACATTTACTATTTATTTGTAACACCTTTGGCAGATGCGAAAAAATGGATAGTATTATTTGTAGAAAACGAACTACCTCAAGATGCGGTTAATTTATTAGAGAGAATTAAATATTCCCTATTGGATAAATTAAGTGCCGACAAAATGAGTTTAGATGAAAAGGTATTTTCTTCTAAAGAGCATAAATATAAGGCACTAGAAG
>CAZMBP010000095.1:0-128080 GCA_964564545.1 uncultured Saprospiraceae bacterium | reverse complement strand
GGGTTCAATTACTATTTCGGGTACTTCAGGTTATGCATTTGATTTTGATGACAATGGTTATACTTACACTTTTTCTAATACAGGCACACTTCAAGGGACTGGCACTTTCGACATGGCGGGCAATGATTTAGGAGGAACGATCATTCCTGGTACCTCACCAGGGACAATGACCTATCCGGTCAGCCAGACTTTTTCTGCAGCAAGCACTATCGAAGTCGAGGTCAATGGTACTACACCTGGTACACAGCACGACCAAATCGTCGTTTCTGGTACGGCCACTATTGGGGGGACTTTAAATGCAACCATCGGGTATACACCTACTAATGCTGACCGTATAGTAATCCTATCAGCAACAAGTATCTCTGGTACATTTTCAAATGTTAATCCCGCACTACCTATCTTTTGGACGGTGGATTATTCGGTTGCCGGAGAAGTAGCGCTTGTTTATAGTGGTTCTGTACCAACTGATTACTTCATTACAACTTGGAAAACAGATAACCCAGGAGCATCTAATGATAACCAAATTATCATTCCCACTAATTCAGGGGCGACTTATAATTATTCTGTGGATTGGGGTGATGGTACATTTGATACTGGAGTTACCGGAGATATAACACATACCTATTCCAGTCCGGGAACTTACACCGTTAAAATATTTGGTTTATTCCCTAGAATTCACTTCAGCGGAGTAAAAGACGAGAAAAAGATTCTAACGGTAGAACAATGGGGAACCAACCCCTGGACGGACTTTACATATGCATTTGAAGATTGTGAAAACCTCGATTTAGCCCCTGCCGTCGACGTTCCAGATTTAAGTAATGTAACTAGCCTGTACGGTATGTTTCACTATTGCTATAACCTGAATGGTGGACTTGAAAACTGGGATGTAAGCAACATACAGGATATGACCGAAGTGTTTTATGAGTGCTCTTCATTCAACGGGGATATCAGTAACTGGAACATGAGCAATGTACAAAACATGTATGGGATGTTTACTGATGCAGTAGCATTCAACAGAGATCTTACGAATTGGGATGTGAGCAATGCAACAGAAATGAGTTCCCTTTTTTATAACGCTACAGCTTTTAACGGAAATATCAGTAACTGGAACGTGAGTAATGCAGAGGATATGGATTATATGTTTGATGGTGCTTCTTCTTTCAACCGGGATATTAGTGCCTGGAATACAAGTAGTGCAACAAATATGCGTAATATGTTTCGAAATGCAACAGCATTTGATCAAGACCTAGGCGGCTGGGATATTTCAAATGTGACTAATATGACTTTAATGTTCTCAGGTACCGATTTGTCTATTACTAATTATGATAATACCCTGATTGGTTGGAATACACTTGATGCAGGAGAAACGCAGATCCCAACTGGAATCACGTTTGATGGTGGAAACAGTTTATATTGCAATGGCGAAAATCCCAGAACTAATTTGATAAATACTCACAGTTGGATTATAACGGATGGAGGTCTTAATTGTTCGTTGCCGGTTGAATTGATTGGTTTTCGTGCCTTTACTATCGATGATGATCGAGTTAAGTTACTTTGGGAAACGGCTACAGAATTGAATAATGCTCACTTTGACGTAGAATGGAGCGAAACTGGTTTGGATTTTGAAAAAATCGGCGAGGTACAAGGGAAAGGAACAACTGTGGAAAGACAGTTTTACCAGTTTCTACATGAATCCCCCTCGGATGGTCAGAACTATTATAGATTACGCCAAGTTGATTTTGATAATCAATACGAGTACTCGAATATCATTGGGGTACGGGTGGAAAACTTAACCAAACCGAAAATCAATATTATTCCAAACCCAGCATCTCGTTATATTAGAATTGAAGGGATAAATGAAGGTGAAATCGTGCAAATAATAAACTTGACTGGGCAAGTTGTTATGGAATTTAACTTCCAACACACCAATACGGAGATACCAATAAATCATCTTCCAGCGGGGACTTACTTTGTTCGGAAAAATGAAGGAATAAGTAAATTAATCATAAAGCATTGATATTATTTAATATGCGACCTAATCTATAACCAACAAAAGCCAACATTAGAAAAGAAAATAGTGCTGAACAAAGTACATGTATCATATCGAGCAAAAAATCGATATGATACATGTACATAATGTTCCACTAGGGAGAAGAAATGTGAACCATACTTTCAAAACTTATAATCAAAAAAAACTCACATTAGTCTTGTCATTTTTTGACACCAAATCAAGTTCATGAATTTGGGAAATTGAAATTTTGAATATTTCTTTAATTTCAATTTCCCAAAAACTAATTTATTAATTTTAATCACCTGAAAAGTGTAAACATATTTCAGGACAAGACATCTGAAGCAATTCCGAAAGCTTTGCAGAACAATTTGCTTATGTCAATATCGGCTCATATGGTAATCATTTTTTTTCCTATTTTGCGTATCGATCATAATGAGTTATATTTTTAAAGTGATTAATGATATTTTCAACTTTAAAATAAAGCTCATTTTTTATTCATAGAGTCTACACGCCTCTCCTACGTGTATGCGAAGACATTGTGCTTAATATTAAACGAACAAATATGTTATATCGAAAAGCTTCTAAATACTTTTATTTTATTGTTCTAATTTTTCTATGTAATTCAGTTTTCGCCCAAAATCTAAAGCAAGAAAAGATGGAACAACTCAACTTCTTGGTTGGAGAATGGGTCGGCACATCAAAAATTTATGAAAATGGGATTGTTACCAAACAAGGTTCAGCATACGAAAACATCTCTTATGACCTAGACAAAAGCATTTTGGTAATTGAGTTGAATACCGAGTTTTTGCAACTCCATACGATAATCAATTACGATGAAAAAGACCAAAAATATTACTACCACCGATTTTCTAAAGGAGGTGCAGCTAGATATCCTGCGGAATACAAAGATGGACAACTCATCGTGTGGAGAGATGAAACTACTAGATTTTTTTTCGGACAAACTCCAGAGGGAGGCTTTCAAGAATATGGGGAACAATTGATCAACGGGGAATGGACAAAAATCTTTGAAGATACTTTTATGGATACACAGTAATTAAAATACTGCAGACATCAAAGATACCTACGAGGGCACACGCAACTTATGCAAATCATTATAGCCAATTATCAGAAACCGCTTAACTAATGCAGCAAACGATATTCAGACATAAAAAATCACAAAAGTCATTTCAGACTTTTGTGATTTTTAAAATTTGAAAAGACAATTTTATTTAAGCAATTGCTTTTCTCCGAAAACTTCCGAAAGGTGATTTTTTAGTCTTTGGAAATCGCTTTCAATACTTGCATTTTTCATCACATCAAAACATGCAAAAGTAGGAAGCGGTTTCATCCCAAAAAATTTAAAATTCATATGTTGAGGAAAGTACAAGTCGTCAACAGATTTACCTTCGAAGAGAAACTCACTCTCATCATTAAATGCTTCCTTCGGTACATTAAAAGTCAAAGAGAGCATATGATTTATTATAAAAAGCCAAACATTCCGTTTTCATTCGCTAAGTTTTCAGTTGGAATTTCTTGAATGACATCCCAATGCTCTACGGCTTTTCCATTTTCGAATCGTAATAAATCGTAAAAAACATTGTTTGTTCCATTCCATTCTCCTTCACTTACTGTAAGCACGAAGTTTCCTTCCCCTAATACTTTGTGAATTTTAGTGTATTTGAACATGTTGTTCTTAGAGGTAAGATATTGTACTGCCTCTGCTATGCCATTCAACCCATCCTTGATATCTGGATTATGTTGGTCGTATTGTTCGGTACTAATATAATCGGTGATCTTATCAGGATTTTTACCCATCAAAACATCTTCTACCATCGCCTTTGCCATTGCTTTGTTGTCGGTGGTTTTGTCCAAATCTGTTGAGGAAGTTGGTCCGTCGGTCTGCGTCCTTCCACTCGCAGTTTCTTTTACCAGAGCAGTCATCGCATCCCAATGCTCTGCCACCTTACCGTTTTCATCTAAACGAATAATATCAAACGACACCATCTCATCTGCACCGAAGGGTTTGGCATTTCTCCAGATATTATGCATGAATACATAATTGCCATCTTGAAACATCCTGATATTTTCAGCAGTCGTTCCGTTTTCTTGTAGAATGGGTTGCATTTGGATAAAAGGCTCTAAGCCTGTCGGGATGAATGGATTGTGCTGAATGTAATTGGCATTAGCCAGTTCACGCATTGTGGTAGTGTCTCCTTTTAAAACAGCACCTAAAAAAGTGCCTACAGTTTCTTTCTTACTCATTGTGGAAATTTTAGATTGTTGAATATCATCGCTTTTTGTTATCGTTGAATTACAGGCTGCGAATAATCCTGCAAACAATAGAATTGAAAATACTTGTCTCATAATTGAAAATTTATTACTTTTGATTTGCAAGTAAAACTAAATAAATAACTTTCATTTTGCAAGTAAAAAATAATTTAATTGCATTTTGCAAGTAAAAATTAACAACTCCTTAACATGAAACATAAATTTCGATGTGATTGTCCCTTTACTTCAGCCTTGGATGTCGTGGGTGACAAATGGATGCTAGTGATTGTAAAGCTGATGCTAACAGAAGGCAAGGAAACCTTTAAAGACTTTATTGAAAGTGACGAAGCAATTGCCACTAATATCCTTTCAACCAAACTTAAACTGCTGGAGGAATTTGGTATTATTATAAAAACAAAACGACCAGATAATAAGAAGACCAACCTTTATCTCTTAACTGATAAAGGGCTAGCTTTAACTCCTATACTTGTAGAACTCGCAAATTGGAGTGACAATCATCTTAGAGATATTCATCCGACCATCCTGAATGGAGAAGGAATCGAATTACTTAGAAATGACAAAACTGCTTTTGCAATTTTACTGGAGAAAAAATATAGAGAAAAATTGGCTACTATAAAGTTTATGTAATAATGCATCCTATGCAGTCGCACTATGCATATACGAGACCATGAGACACAAGTAGAAAAAGGAACTATCCCGTTATCGATATCTCTTCGAGGTTGTGCCAAATATTCAGCAGTAATACAAAAATTTTGTACCTCCTTATAATCAATTAATAACCAATGAACTTTATAACAAATCCAATTTACGTTTTAGCGATATTATGTTTAATGGTTATTTTAGCGGTGTATGCCGGAAAAACCAAACTTGGTAAACAGTTAGGTGCAGCCCTATTAGTTATTCTTTTCACGGCAGTATTAGCGAATCTAAAAATTATTCCTTCTGCCTCCAACAGCATTCCATTATATAGCGGCATTTTTAAATATGTTGCTCCCATTTCTATTTTTTACTTATTGCTCAATGTCAATTTAACTTCAATTAAGCAGGCAGGATTACCAATGATTGGTTTGTTTTTAATTGGTTCTCTAGCTACCACTTTAGGGATTTTTATTTCATGGATTTTGCTATCACCAGAAAATGTTTTGGGTGAAGACGGAAAAGTTATAGCTGGCATGCTCACAGGTACATACACAGGAGGAAGCGTCAATTTTAATGCGGTAGCCTTGGAATATGACTTTCAAGAAAAGGGAGTTTTGTATGCTGGAACCATTGCAGTCGATAATGTGATTACCACAATTTGGATTATTGCAACTTTAGCTTTACCTATTACTTTAAGGCGTTTTTGGAAAGACAAAACAAATTTAAAACCATACACGCCCACAGAAAATAAAGCACATCCAGAAGATGAAAGTATGGATTTAAATTCACTCATGTGGTTACTTTTTTTAGGTGTTGCTGCATATTATGTATCTGATGTTTTTAAGGAACTTGTTCCAGAAATTCCTTCCATCTTGACTTTATCTACCATTGGGATCCTACTAGCTCAAACTAAATTTGTCTCCAACTTAAAAGGCAGTCATAATTTAGGTTTGTATTTAGTGTTTATATTTCTAGCTGTTATTGGTGCTTATTGTGAGCTTTCTGCTGTGGTTAAACTTAAAGACCTTGGCCTTACCCTATTGCTTTTTGCAGGCTTAGCCGTTTTGTTGCATGGTATAATTGTAATCTTACTGGGAGGACTAATATATCGTGATTGGGAAATGATAGCCATCGTTAGTCAGGCCAATGTTGGGGGTGGTACTACAGCTATCGCATTGGCAGAATCCTTTAACCGAAAAGAACTGATATTGCCGGCAATATTGGTTGGGACTTTAGGAAATGCATTAGGTACCTATTTAGGATTTTTCATGGTTTGTATCCTTTAAAATAAATGGAACGAAAAGAATAATGAAAGCATAACAACATCTATAAAAAATAACTGTCCAAGTGCTTAGATCAAAATGAGTTTTAAATTTTTAATTTAAAGAATATTCAAAATGGCAATTTTTGGAATCATGGGAATATTAATTTTAGTTCTAATAGCTGTTATAATATTTAACTTGATAAATTTTCTATTATTAATCATTCCAAAATATGGACTTCAGTTTTTAATCCTAAAATGTCCAAATTGTAATAAAAGAGGAGGTCTTAAAAAGAACTGGAATTTTTCAACCGCAAAAGAAACTGAAACAGGTAACAATGATGAAATTATCGATATTGAAATGGTGGTTGGTGTAGAAAAAATTCTATCCTGTAAAAAATGTAACCACAAAATATCTATATAGAAGTTGTTTTGCCAATCGTTTATTTTAATGCTTTGTTTAATAAGCCGAGTAATTGATGAAAAATATAACAATAGTATTACAAATCATTGCGACAGCATTTGTCCTTGGAGGAACAGTTAGATTGTTTGCGAATGAAGCCACTTTTGAAATATTTAAAATGGGAGATTTGTGGATCAATGATAAATATTTCATTTATATCTATAGAGTATTAGGAGCATTTGTCATTCTTACAGGTTTACTATTTTTTTCTATTTCCAAAAATATTGAAAAGAATATTAATGTTCTAAATATAATGAAATGGGGTTTAATGATAGTTGGAACTACAATGGCAATTACAGGATACCTCATTAAGCTTCCTTTTCTATATTATGCTCCAGACTTTATTTTTTGTTACGCCATCTCAATTTATTTATTCTTGAATTTAGTGCCTGCCAAAAGATCTTAAGTATCGACAGATAGCACTAAATATTACTCCAATAAAATCGATCTAAATTTACTTAGTCGCGGTGAAGTATTCTCTCTCAAAAATAGTTCGCTGCAATTTGTGATGCCCCTCTGATAAAAATCAATACCAAGTTTGATAAAAATCATTTCCTTTCTTTTTCATAATCTCTAACTTTCTTTACATCAATTATGATGTTAAGTCAATTCTTTAATTTAAAACAACCACTTATGTCTTTTCAAAATAAATATAAAACTTTGGGCAACCTGCCGAATTCTTTACTAGTATTCCTCTTATTATGTGGAGGTCTATTTTTATTTAGTTGCAACGAGCAAGCTCGTGGATTTGCATTTCCTGATGGCGATATTGAAGTAGGAAAAGCGACCTATAAAAGATTAGCCTGTAATGAATGTCATAGTATTTCAGGGGTCGAGTGGATAGGAGGAAGTGATAGTCTTAACATAAATCTTGGCGGTAATGTATCGACTCTGAAATCCTATGGAGAATTAGTCACTTCAGTTTTCAATCCTACTCACAAAATCGCGGGGAGATACAAAAATGAAACCGCTACCGTAGAAGGCCTTTCAAAGATGAAGAATTACAATGAAGTTATGACTGTCCAAGAACTCATAGATATAGTTACTTTTCTTCAATCGGAATATCAAGTAACATCACCACGAACGGATTATCGCCCTTATTATTAAGAAGGCTAGGAGCGCGTAAAAAATCAAAGAGTCTTTTTTTAGAAATCGTTACTCTCTAAAAGGAGCGACGGCTAAACAGGTATGTCCTACTATAAATTTAAATAATTTGAATTCTCGCTGGCGAAACCTTTCCGAGATTGTTTCCAGTAGGAAAGAAATAATTTCCATTTTAATAAAATGGAATTGATATTTCTAAATCTATTGAGATAACAGTTAATTGATCTAAAGTATAAAGTATTTCTTTCAAGATACTTATATCTGTTAACAATCTTTTAATCTCATATGTAAAATCGGATAAGGTTTCCCAGAGGCATCCATTTTTGAACGATCAATCGTCTTAAAACCACAATGTTGATAAAATCCAACTGCTTGTTCATTTTGTTCATTTACATCAACTTTTTTTACATCCATATTTTCAATTGCGTATTCTAACAAAGTTTTCCCAATTCTCCTACCTCTGAATTCTGGGTGTATAAAAAGCATTTCTAAATTTTGTCCGGAGACACCTATAAAACCTATAATTTTTTTGCCATCTCGAATGCAACGCAAACGAACTGCATCCAAGTAAGTATTTAAAATTAGAGGTTTAAAATATTCTATATCTTCTTCTTTTAAGAAGTGATGAGTAGCTCTTACAGAAGCTTCCCACACTTCAACAATTTCCTGGTAATCTGACTTATTTATTTTTTCTATTTTTTCTCCCATTTTAAAAGTGCTGATAATTATTTATTAGTTGAAAAATTTATTTTTTGAAGTTGTTTTAAAATGGGTTAGAACAATTCTTTTTACACATTAATTCAATTTATTTTTATATTTCTTATCTAAAAGTTAGATTAATATATTCAGGCTTAAAATGAAAATCAATATTTATCAGAACCAGATTTAATGCTCGGTTCGATTCAAAAAGATCATCCTAACGATCGTAATTTAAACAACGACAGGTGATCTACCATTTAAAATAAAAACAAATTGGACTTACTTGATAAAACAAAATATTTAATAGTACATGCAGATGATGCGGGATTATGTCACTCTGAAAACATGGCAACTATTCAAGCTTTAAAGGGTGGAATAGTTAGTTCTTACAGTATAATGGCACCGTGTTCAGGTTTTGATGAAATAGCACATTTCGCAAAGAATAACCCTCAATTTGATTATGGAGTTCACCTAACACTTACTTGTGAATGGGAAAGTCATCGATTTGGGCCGGTTCTGCCAATTTCTGAAGTGCCTACATTGGTAGATGAAAATGGACACTTTTTCAAAACAAGAAATGAGTTGAAAAGTAAAGCTTCAGTTAATGATATCAAAAAAGAACTTGAAGCACAAATAAAAAAATCTTTAGCGTTTGGCTTAACTCCATCTCATCTTGACTCACATATGTATAGTGTGGCGATATCAGCAGAAGTATTCAGTATCTACAAAGAATTAGGAATCAAATATGGATTACCCGTATTTATGAATAAAGAGGTTTTATCCATGGTGACAGACGAGAATTATATTAACCAAAATGATTTCCTAATCGAGCATTTGTTCATGGGTAATTTTGCGGACTTTAAAAATGGACGTTTGCAAGAGTACTATTTCGACACTTTAGATAATTTAAAATCGGGAATAAATATCCTACTACTCCACCCCGCATTTGATGATAAGGAAATGAAAGAGATTACCATAAATCATCCAAATTTTGGTTCCAAATGGAGGCAAATAGATTTTTCATTTTGTACTTCCGAAAAGGCTAATTCCAAAATCATTGAAAATAATTTGAAGCTAATCAACTGGAAAGACATCCAAAAATCAAACATTTATAACAATACATCTACATAAGTAAATGTATTGTTATAAATAGCAAATCAGAGCGCAACTTCCGAAATCATAGAACCGTGAAATTCACGTTTTTACAAAATTGTTTTCAGCTTCTCTTCCAATACCATCTTGGATGTTGAACCGACTTGCTTGTCCATTACTTCTCCATCTTTCACGTATAATATCGTGGGCATACTTCGAACCCCAAATTTTAAAGTCAATTCGGGATTAGTATCAACATCTACTTTTCCTATGACAACTTCCCCTTCATATTCCTTAGCCATAACTTCAATAGCTGCAGTTACTGATTTACAAGGCCCGCACCATCTTGCCCAGAAATCAAGAACGATAGGTTGGGAGTTATTAAGTATAAATTCTTCAAAGTTTAGATCAGTTATTTCTTGTACCATAATTATTAAATTTTGTTCTGCAAATATTAGTAATTAGTCTTACTTTTGAAAGTAGTTATATTAAACTTACCTAGTCATTATTATAAGACTATAGTTGATTATCAAAAAGTTATAAAACAAAATTTTATGGAAAAATTTCGAATACGATCAGCATCGCCTATAGATTATACCATGCGAACCATTGGTGGGAAATGGAAACCAAGTATTCTGTTCCTCATCTCTGTAGATATAAATCGTTTCGGTCTATTAAGAAAAGGCGTTTTTGGTATTAGTAAACAAATGCTTACCAAGCAGCTTAGAGAACTCGAAGCTGATGGTCTAATAACCCGTAAAATTTATGCAGAAATTCCCCCTAGAGTTGAATACTTTATTACTGAAAAAGGGAATTCTATTTTTCCAATTATAGAATCTATGCATAATTGGGGAGTACAATACATGAAATTTGATGATAAAGGGAATATCATTTAATGGGAATAAATAAATTCTACTAAGCATGTATTTGATGATAGGAAGAGAGCATCAAAAGGATTTTATAATTTATAATCTATGTATGATCTGAAAGTGAGAAATATCATGAACTAATATGACATATCTCATAATTTTCTATCAAAATTGAAACTATTTTACAGCATGCAAAATAAAACTATAATAATCATACTCACCCTAATACTGACCTATGTAGGATCTTTCGCACAAAAAACTGATTCTCTGGGAACTGCTGTGTATGTCGAATTGATAGGTAAAGGATTTATTTCAGCAAATGTAGATTTTTCAATTGGTTCTAAGAGTAGGCTTACTTTGGGATTGACAATGCTGGATCATGAGTTTGAAAAGGAAGATGAAAGTGACGAAAATTACCCTACCCTAACTCTTCCTACTCCGAGTGTAATGTATCTGCATTTGTTTGGCAAGAAACGGCATTATTTCGAGGCAGGATTAGGTTTAAGCATTTCTCCCGTTCCATGGAAGACATTTAGCGAAAATGATTCAGCATTATCCTTACATGGTTGTTTGGGGTATCGATATCAGGTACCTAATCATTTCTTTTTTAGAGCAGGGGTAACTCCATTCTATCGAGTTAATTGGGCCTTCCTCCCACTTGTTGGTGTTAGTTTGGGGTATAGCTGGTGAAATGATAATCTATAATTCCCTAAAAAATTCCTTAGAAATTATTAGCCAATAAGATATGGCAAGAGCATTTGCCAATGCAATAGAAAAACAAGACCAATTATCAAAAAGGATATTCAATTTTGGTGGTAGTTAGATTTATATTAAAATAATACCAGACGAAATTGAGCCTTAAATACTTCTACATTGTATTTCTTTTTCTGATAGTCTCCATATGTATAATTTTTAATCGGTAATATCTATCTTCCTATCTAAAAAATAATCATAGCACTTTAGGCTTTTTTTTAATTTGTGAATTAATAACTTGCGATTCACTTAAAGAGGTAGAAGTTTTTTTATTTAAAAAAAAGACTTCTACCTCTTATCATTTAGATTTAGAACAAATCAAAACTTATGAAATATCTTTCCATTTTAGCACTACTATTTTTTTCCTTAGTTAGCCATTCTCAAAACCGCATTCTTATCGATGGCACCTTCGATGAATGGTCTGATCTTCCGATCACATATTCTGATGCTACTGGAGATGGTGGATTTTTAGGAATTGATTTTGGACAAGTACAAATTAGTAATGACGATGAGTACCTCTTTTTTTTATTAGAAACAGGGAGTGAAATTAATCTGCAAGACATGAATGAAATCTCCATTTATTTGGATACAGATGATAATACAAATACAGGATTCCCAGTAAATGGAATAGGAGCAGAATTAGTTTATTCATTTGGAAATCGTTCTGGATACTTTTACGATCCAAGTGGTTCCCCAGAAATATATCACAACGATATTGGTTTGGTGAGTGCTCCAACCGTTTCGTCTGACCAATTTGAAATTGCGATCAAAAGGGATGCTACGGTTTTAGGAACATCAGTTTTTCAAGGTGATAATCTAAAAGTTGTTTTCCTAGATAATTCTGCCAATGGAGATGTTTTACCTTCTACCAACGGAGGGGTTTCTTATACTTTTTCCAATGATGCTATAGAACCACTTCCTGAATATTCTATCCAAAAAAGTGTTGAGTCAGATCTAAGGATAATCTCATATAATGTATTGTCTAATGGGCTTTTTGAGTCTAATAGACTTCCTTCTTTTACTAGGTTACTCCAAGCTATACAGCCTGACATCATTGGATTTCAGGAGATTTATTCTTTTTCTTCAGCACAGGTGGCCAATCAAGTAGAATCAATATTACCTTCCTCCACGGGTGAAGAATGGTATCATGCCAAAGCAGGACCAGATTGCCATGCCATTAGCAGGTATCCCATTTTGGAAAGTGCTGAGATACAAGGCTCAGGTAATGGTGCTTTCTTAATTGATTTACCTGATAATGAAACAGATTTATTTTTGATTGTGGCACATCCGCCCTGCTGCGCAAATAATGTTGAAAGACAAATTGAAATAGATTTGATGATGGAATTTTTGAGGGAAGCTAAGGCAGGTAATGGTCCGATTCCTCTGGAAGCGAATACACCGATAGTTATCCTTGGCGATATGAATTTGGTTGGTTTTAAACAACAATTGGAAACCATGCTTACTGGAAATATTTTTGATGAATCTTCCTATGGGGTAGATTTTACTCCTGACTGGGATGGCAATAATTTGTTAGACAGCCAACCTTATGTTACTGGTTTGCCAATGTCTTTTACTTGGTATGATGAGGGTAGCAGCTTTAGTCCAGGAAAATTAGATTACATCATTTATAGTGGATCTAACCTAACCCTGCATAATAGCTATTCTTTGTTTACTCCAAGCCTTCCGCAAGATAGTCTCAACACCTATAATCTTTTACAAAATGATGCAGTAAATGCTTCTGATCATTTACCGATAGTTGCAGATTTTGAATTAAAAAATCTTACTACATTGAAAGATCCTATTGCAAAACAGGGTTTTGGAATATTACAAGTTTATCCAAATCCTTCCCAAGGATTAACAGAAGTTTCTATCCAAAATCCAACGTCGGATTTTATTACCATTCAATTGATCGATCAAAACGGGAAAGAGATCAGGACCTTACACCAAGGAAATCTTAATTCTGGAAAACACAAATTTCAATTGAATACTTCAGCTTTTCCTTCTGGAATGTATTTTATAAAAATGAAAAATGCTGAGTTTTCTGATTCTAAAAAACTTATGATTTTAAAATAAAAAAATACTACTAATCAAAAATGAAAACAACTGTGAAGTTAATTGAAGTCATATTTGTAATACTTTTTTTTGGCTGTTTAGTTAGTTGTAATAGTAATGTTATAAAAGTTCCAGATTCGCCCTACCCTATTAGCAATGATTCTTTTTCGGTAGATACAATCGCACAAGGTTTTACCATTCCGTATGGAATCGCCATTTTGAAAGACAATGAATATTTTATCACAGATAGAATTGGAAAAATGTTCCACTTTAAAGATGGTAGTCTAACTGAGATAAATGGAATGCCTGAGGTGGTAACTTTTGGAGTTCCTGGAATTCGTGCCATTTTGCATGGTGGATTAATGGATGTCAGTCTGCACCCCAACTATTCCACCAACTCTTGGATATATATTTCCTACTTAGCTTCTGATGGTTTAGCAAAGGTATCTCGATTAAAAATCCAGAACAATACTGCTACTCAAATGGAGACTATTTTTTCAACAAGACATCAAAGCTATACTGGAAATGGAATGAGAATAGTGTGGGAAGATGACGCTCATTTTTTCCTAGGGGTTGGAAATGCTGACCTTTCAACTAAAGAAAATCCAATCTTATTTGCGCAAGACTTCAATTCAGATGCAGGAAAAATGCACCGATTAATGGAGGATGGTAGCATTCCTGCTGACAATCCAATTTTTGATAATTTCACCTCACCTACTTCAATATGGAGTTATGGACATAGAGATGTGCAAGGTCTTTTTTTAGATAAAAAAACGAATACACTTTTTGGAATTGAACATGGCCCCAAAGGTGGAGATGAATTCAATATAATAGAAAAGGGAAAAAATTATGGTTGGCCTCTTTTCTCTTATGGAATAAATTATGATGGTGCATGGGTTTCTACTATCTCTGAAGATTCTGCTGCTACTTTTACGGTTTTTCCAGAACACTTTTGGACAGTTCCAACTTATGACGGTGGTCAAGCCGTTGCCCCTGCCTGCTTATTAAAAGTTGATGGAAGTAATATTGCTGACTGGAATAATTATTTTGTTTTTGGTTCATTAGCGTTTAGAAGACTGATGAAATATAATCGGAAAACCGATGAAACTTTTGGGCTGAATATCACCAGAAGAGTACGAACAATTAAGCAATTGCCAAGCGGAGATATAATCGCATTGATTGAACGAAATCACCTTAAGCAATCAAATGGTATGATTGTAAGAATTAGTAAATAAAGTTGTTTTAAGATTTAATCACATACTATCTAAAAAATAATAGTTTAATGAATTTAGATATGTACAACAATCTTACCCTCCTTTTCACAAAACCTATTTGCGATATTCTATTCTTTATTAATCCTATTTTATAATATTTTATTTTGCAATAACAGTAAACATCATTACATTTGTTAAAATCATCTTTAGATTTTTTAACTCTAAATAAACTACTATGCCCTCAAAATCAACTCTCGTTTTAATATTATCCGTTCTATACTTTTTCTTTGGCACTTGGCTTTATAATCAAATAAATCCAGCTTGCCAACTTAAGGCTGAGATTGAAACTCCTCATGTAGATCCTCCAAAAGAACCTGTTACATCTGATTGGTCTAGTCCAAAAGTGACTACCAATTCTTCTTTTGAGGAACTTAAAAACAAATTACTCTTAGGGAAATCCGAAGATAATATTTTTGAAATTACAGGTAAATATTTCAAAGGAGAATCAGCTCCTGAAGGGTTTGCCAATATGGGTGCAGCTCGTGCCGAAGAGATTAGGAAATTATTTCCTGAACTTCCCAACGAACGAATCCGACTCAAATCTGCTCTCGCTGATGATGTAGATGGAATGGAATCTAATCCCTTCTCCAATGCAAGTTTTAAATGGGTTGCTGCTCCTGAAAAATTAGCACCTGTTGTTGAAATTGGTAATCAAGCATTGATTTATTTTGACCTTAATTCCACGGTTGGAAAAATTGATCCTAAGGTAGAAGAATACCTCGCTAAATTGGCTGAAATTCTAAAAACTACCAATGAGACAGTTAGTATAACTGGTCATACCGATAGCAAAGGAGAGCCTGATATCAATTATCAATTAGGCCTTAATCGAGCTAAGGCTATTCAAAGAATCTTATTGAAACGCGGTGTTCCTGCTGAAAAAATAACAATAACCTCCAAAGGAGAAACTGAACCTGCTTCGACTAATGATACAGAAGCTGGAATGGCTGCGAATAGACGTACCGTTATCCAACGAGTAAAATAATTAGGTGAATATTTTTATTCAAACAAAATTTAAAAATCATTAAACAAACAACATATGTTACTTTCAATTTTAGATAGCTTCTTTTCAATTTGCAGTTGGTGGATGTTACCACTACTCATTATTTCTTGGCTTTTAGGTTCTTGGTATTGGAATCTCGCAAAAGGAAATCCACTTA
Source organism: uncultured Saprospiraceae bacterium (assembly GCA_964564545.1). Lineage (GTDB taxonomy): Bacteria > Bacteroidota > Bacteroidia > Chitinophagales > Saprospiraceae > CAJQQY01. The sequence continues at coordinate 112,417 of CAZMBP010000095.1, read as the reverse complement.
GATCACAAATTTCAGATTTGGAAGCTAAAGTTGCAGGACTCAATACTAAAATTTTAGATTTGAAATCTGATCTTAATACTAAGACTTACGAAGTCCAAACGTTAGAATCTGATAAAGCTACTTTGCGTTCGAGAGTTGCCACAGCTGAAACTAATTACATGGCAGAGAAAGAAGTTAAAACTGCTTTGGAGGAAGAGTTGGCTGCTTTGAAAAAGAAATATTTGGGCTAGCATTATTTTCCCAAATCATATTTCTTAAATCCTTGTTCTATATTTCATTTTTTAAATATAGAACAAGGATTTCTACTTTCTAAATCAAATAATAATTCCCTCTTCGCCCACCATGCCAACCTCTCTTATTCCTCCTCCCCTCGCTCAGGAAATCAATTTCATTTATACATATTTTCGATCCGACACTTAATATTTTACTTTAAAAACTCTTAGATTATTGCTTAACCAATTTTCGGATCCCCACAATTGTTTTTCCATCTTTCAATTCTAAATAATACAATCCAGAAATAAGATTATTAATTCTTATTTGAGATTGATAAGATCCTTTAGTAATTATTTTTTGAAACAAAACTCTTCCTAAAAAATCTCTAACTACCAAATCCAAATCATCTTCAAGTGGTTCTCCAAAATCTATCATAAAATTGTCTTGAAAAGGATTTGGAATTACATTGAAATCTAATTTTGGAACAAAAATAATTTCTCCATTACTCGTTGGTAATTCCTGTACTAAAATATTTGAAACTGTATTTGTTTCAATTGGAGGATTAAAGTCGAAATAAATATTAGCGACATTTTCGATAACTGTATTTTCTGAAAGGCCAACTAATGGTTTAATTCTATACTTCACAAAACCTTGACTAAGAATTTCATTCGTATTCACATCAGGCAATAAAATATTATTAAAGTGAAAATTAACCAATCCAGTTTCCGTTATATAAACTTCATATGTATGGCTAGCAGCAATTACTTCAAAAGTTGTCAAGTCTAAATTTGGATCAAGTTGATCTTCTAGTCTAACTGTAAAAGCAGTATCTGTTCCTGTATTTTGAAATCGAATAGTATACTCCAATGTTTCTCCAAACAAAGCATAATTTTCAAAATTAATAGAATAATTAGGTTCTACTAATTTATCATTCGGATCGTAAGCACAATTAATTTCTGAGAAAAAATTGGTGGTATCTGAATATACATTATTCCCATCTAAATTTTGCAGGTCAATTATATTTTGAAGTGCTATAGTGTCTCCTATAAAATCTACTCCAGCTATTTCTAACTCTAAATTTATTTGATTGGAATAGGTAGGAATTAAATTTTCTACATCCCAAATTAAAGTACTGTCTGTAATTATGGTTGGTAATGGACTTGCAGTCACATAGGTAGTCAAAGTATCTAATTGAAGGGTGATCGTTCCATTGGCAATTTTATTTCCGGTATTATTATAATGTATCCAAAATGGAACAGTAAAACCACAACGAGTTGGGCCAGAACTCAAATCTATTTCAGTTTGATAAATATCAGTTAATGCAGTTAGACCAAAATTATGAACAACAGATTCATCTACAATATCAATAGCCACATTCTCAGCTGTAGTAAATGCCCATGTATCAGCTGATGATGTTTCACACGTCAAATTATAACTACCTATAGCTAAAGAAAAATTATAATTCCCCACATCATTCGACCATGTAGCAACTGAACTTGGTTGAACAGTTACTTTTTGTTGATGTAGTCCATATTCATTACTATCAAATACCCCATTTTCATTCGTATCATAAAACGTAGTTCCTTTTGCCTGAAGACTATTCGCAATATTATCAAACCAAACCAATTGGTTACTAAACAATGCTCCTACTACAACATCTTTCCCTCCATTATTATTTATATTGGCTGAAGTAACAACCTCTGTATATGAATTGAGCGAAGGTGAGGCAAGATTATTAGGCATTGCAAATGAATCTATATCATTTCTGATATAGAATATTTCTGCTGAACTTGCTGTTGCTGATACTATATCCATATCTCCATCATCATCCATGTCATCTACATAATGTAAATTTTTTCCATTAGTCGATGACCCAAAAGAAAGATCTGCTATTAAGCTTTCATCTTCAAAAGATAAACTTCCTGCTATTTGTTTTCTCCAATAAATCTTTTTTTCGGAAGATTTATAAAATACTAAATCTTTAAGTCCATCTGTATCCATGTCTGCAACCCCAAATAATTTTTGTACATCTCCAATTTCATCTATTTCGACAATTGGTTCGAAAGCACTATTTATATTTTCACACCATCCTACAAAATCAGGACCTCCATTTGGAGGACTTAAATATAAAATAACATCTTTATCTAAGTCATTATCTAGATCCTCATAGAAAATCCCCAAAACACTATCGTCAACTGGATCAGCGACTTCTATATTATTATCAAATGTTCCATTTGCATTTTCCTTCCATTTTACAATACCCGTACCTGGCTCCTTATAAAGAATATCTGTATCTCCATCTGAATCAAAATCTACATAAATTTGGTTATTAGTTAAACCTACAACTCCAAGAAGAATTGGGTCTCCAAAATTGCCATTTCCATCTAAGTTCTCATGCCAGTATTGTCCAGCACCAGCCCATTTTACAAATAGATCATTATCACCATCACCATCGATATCTGCAATATGTGTCTCTCCTGCATATGAGGAATTATCATTGAGAATTTTTACTCCTCCATCATATGTACCTAATCCATCCAAATTTCTAAACCAATATAAATTTCCATAACTACTACTAGCCACTATATCTGTATCACCATCACCGTCTATATCTCCCGTGGAAATAAAACTCGCCTGTACATAGTTTTGAATAACATGTGATGATTCAAATCCTCCTAGTCCTGGCTCTTTTTTATGCCAATAAATAGAATAACTATTAAATCTTGACACAAGATCAACTAAACCATCTCCATCTAAATCATCAGCAATGGCTTTAGAGTCTATAACATCTAAATTTCCATAAAAGACGGTTTCTAAAGGATTGAAGTTTTCAAAGTCTCCTAAGTTTTCAATCCAAGCTACATCATCTCCAGTATTAGTATCATATAGAATATCTAAATCTGAATCTCCATCATAATCGGTTATGGATAACAATTTACCTGTTGTACCTGATCCAACAATTATCGGTGAAGAAAAACTTCCTAGTCCATCTTCATTCTTATACCAACGAAAACCCAAACCAAATACCATGTCGATCGTAAGTATGTCCAGACTTCCATCTTGATTCAAATCTTCTACAAAAATGAAATACACATTGTCTTGATTGGTATCTATTTCTACAAAAGTATCAAAACTATTACCATCATTTTGATACCATCCTAATACATTCTCTTGAGTTTTAATAAGGTCAATATCGCCATCATCGTCCAAATCTCCCGCAATAATATTACTAGAATTCAATGGATCATCAATGATAATTTGATTGATAAAATTTCCGCTACCATCATTCACTAATAAATGTGCTTCATCATTATTGAAATAAAAAACATCAAAATCATTATCATCATCAAAATCCTGAACAATTATTTTTCGTCCAGATTGAGCATCATTAGCTATCTGAAACTCTTCGCCAAATTTTTTATTTCCTAGTCCTTTTTTCCAAAAAACACTTGAACTTCCATATACTAAATCATCAATTCCATCTCCATCTATGTCTGCAACCTCCATATGTGAAATATAAACTGAAGTGTTACTCTCATCAAACCCCCTATATTTTCCAAATACACCTTGCCCTACATTCTCATACCAACCTAATGGAAAATCAGCAGTTGAATTATGATAAGATAGTATATCCTTATCACCATCACTATCCATATCTATGGCTTGCAGAAATTCAGGATTTTTTTGAACCACTACTGGATTTTCTGAACTAAATTGAGAAAAAATTGGAAAGGGAAATATTAAAATGAGAAGAAATAATTTTGTGTTTTTCATATTTTATTTTTTTGCAATAATACTAAATTCATTAATACTATCTATGAGCATATTCAAATTTATTTTTTTGGCAGAACTATCTTTTCATTACCCATACCTCTCATTTCCTCCCCATTTGTACACTCAGAAAATCAAAATCTAACACTACTTTCCCGTAATTCAATCTTACTGTTTTCATTCAATCCCATAGTGATCTAAATCATCCCTTTTAATGACAAATCTCATTTTATCACATCTTTTTAGAAACTAAATTAGAATGATATTAAAATCCCTAATATCATTCTGATTCAATTAAAAAAAGAAAAATGAAAATCACCCAAGACGCCAAAAAAGTATTTAGAGAATGCGGTACATGTTCCCAAACATTTGGGCATTTATTAAATCGTGAATTCGGGCATCCTAAAGAGACAGAAGAACGTGCATTAGATCCATTAGCAGGAGGAATTATGAATACTGGACATCAATGTGGAATGCTTTGGGGAACTGCAATGGCTATTGGAGTCGAGTCATTTCACAGACATAATGATCCCGAACGAGCCATCGCAGTAACCGTAACTGCCACTCAACACATTGTAGAATCTTTTGTGAAACGAACCAATACTGTTAACTGCCGAGAAATTACTGGTTATGATTTAAGTAGTTTTTTAGGTTTAGTAAGATTTGGTTTAAAAACTATGCTCACAGGTATGGACAATAGCCTTTGTTTTAACCTTGCAGAACAATGGGCTCCAGAAGCCGTCCAATCAGCAATGGAAGGTTTGTCTGATGATCAAATTAATTTGACGCAGAAGCCTTTAAGTTGTGCTTCAGAAGTTGTCAAAAGAATGGGTGCTAACGATGAAGAGATGACCATGGTCGCGGGATTTGCTGGTGGACTTGGTTTGAGTGGAAATGCTTGCGGAGCATTAGGTGCTGCGATATGGATGAAGACACTTAATTGGTGTAAAGATAATCCTGGAAAAACTCCTCCTTTCTTAATTAACCCTAAAGTAAAAAAGACATTAAATGCATTTAAGGAGGTAACTGATTCCGAAATGATTTGTAATAAAATTTGTGGAAAGGATTTTAAAACGATTGAAGAGCATTCAGAATTCATTAGAAATGGTGGTTGTGAGAAAATAATTAATACTCTTGCTCAATCATAATTCTAGCTGCAAAGTTTATTTTTCAACCTTTAAATTTATTCTTTTCTAATGAAAAATTTATTCAAACTATCTACAATTCTTTTTCTCCTTTCCATTTCTTCGTGTTCTCCTCGAATTAATTATCTAGGTGATACTTATTCACCAACCCAAGAGGTTGACATATTTTTTGATGAACAAGATATTCAGAAAGAATATAAAGTCATGGGGGTAATGAAAAATGAAGCGGAAGATTTTGAATTGGATGATGCGGAAAGTGTAAAAAATGCGATGGTAAAAAAAGCAAAAGCAGTAGGAGCTGACGCTATTCTTTTTATTGGGTTTTATTCAGAAAAAATGACTAGCGACCCTACAAATTTTGAACATAAAAAAGTTTATGAAGCGAAATTATTAAAATATCAATAGAGATTATTTTTAATTTTTTATCGATCATGCTCTTTGCTCTATTTTTACACTTAAAATATAACAATACATTTACAAACATAAAAAATGGTCACATGAAAAATCAATTAGAAAATTATTGGAAATTCATTTTGATGGGGATAATAATTATCGCCTTAGCTGTTCCCAGTACTTTGAAAGATACGTTTGGTTCGTTAGCGACTGTATTTATTGTTGTTGATAGGTTATTTTTAATTTTAGGTATGCGTAAAAAAAGGAATCAAGAAGAAATGAAATGACATAAAAGAATATTATCGCAACCTTAGTCAAATCATTCAATAAATATCACCCAAACCGCTCATCTCCTCGCCAAGCCAACCGCTCCATTCGTTCCACTTCCACACTCGGAAAATCAAAATCTAACACTACCTTTCCGTAAATTAAATAAATCCCTTTTCCTCGAAATGGCGACCGCTGCAACGAAGGAGGAAAATGTACTGTATCAAAAAAATTCCCTTCTTGATCTAACCAAGTTCCAAAACTCATCAACTTCCCATTTGATGTTCGTACCGGTTTTCTACAAACATAATAGCCCACCATTTTTATTTTTTTATTAGAAAAATGAGATAGTTTTTTTGATAAAAAAGTCCCTTCTGGAATCGCATCTTTGAGCAACTCAAATGGCGAGCACAACGGAAACCCAAGCAGTTCAATTTCATCAAATGCTTGATCAAAATCTCCTTCTACCAACTTCGGCAAAACATAATGTTCGGAAGTATCTGTAAATAAAAAACCAGTCGTTTCGAATTTATTTTTCGGATTAAAAACCGCATTTTTTTCCCACATCAATTCATACTTATTCATCCCCGTAAATCGAAATGCACCAATGCGAATCAGCAACTCCAATTGGTCTGCGGTGATGTTAACTCGATTGATAAAATCTTCTAAATTTTTAAACTCACCATCCACATTCCTTTCATAAACTATTCGTCGAGCCACTTTATTTTCAAAACTTTTTAAATGAATAAAACCTGTATAAATATCTGATTCACAGATAGTTGTTAAATAAAAACTATGATTTACACAAGGCGCATGCAAAGTCGCTCCGCACATTTTAGCTTCATGAAAATAATATTCCGTCGAGTAAAATCCACCAAAATTATTAATCACCGCTACCATAAATTCTAAAGGAAAATATGCTTTCAAATATAAACTCTGAAAACTCTCCACCGCAAAACTTGCCGAGTGTGCTTTGCAAAATGAGTAACCTGAAAAGCTTTCAATTTGTCGCCAAACTTCTTTAGTCAATTCATCGGAATAACCTCTTGCTTTGCAATTGACGAGGTATTTTTTTCGCAATTTTTCGAAGGTATCACCTTTGTATTTTTTGCCCGTCATGATGCGGCGCAAGACATCACTTTCATCCATATCTAACCCTGCAAAATGATGCACAATTTTCATCGTATCTTCTTGGTAAACCATCACACCAAAAGTCTCCGAAAGGTTCTTTTCAAAAACAGGATGCAAGTATTCAAAGGAGTGCGGCGCATGGAATCGTTTAATATATTCTCGCATCATTCCACTCTGCGCCACTCCCGGACGAATGATCGAAGACGCTGCCACGAGGTGTTTATAATTATCGCAATGCAACTTGGTCAACAGTCCTCGCATCGCAGGACTTTCAATATAAAAGCAGCCGATGCAATGTCCTGAACGAAGTTGAGTTTTTACTTTTTCATCATTCATTATTTTGTCGACTTCGTGAATATCAACTGCTCGTCCTTGATTTCTTTTAACCAAATCTACTGCGTCTTTGATGTGTCCCAAACCTCGTTGACTCAGCACATCAAACTTATGAAAACCAAAATCCTCTGCATGATACATATCGAAATGTGTGATCGGAAAACCCTTCGGCATCATCTGCAAAGCGGTAAAATAATGAATCGGTTTTTCCGTGATAATTACTCCTCCTGCATGGATGGAAAGATGATTGGGGAAGCCTTTTATTTTTTTTCCATACTTAAAAATGAGGTGAGCATACTTGTGATGTTTCGCAATATCTTCCGGTCTTTTTATCAAATTATCAATTTCATCTTTTGGCAAACCAAATACTTTCCCCAATTCCCGAACAATACTTTTTCCTTTAAAAGTGCTGTACGTCGCCAGCAATGCCACATGCTCTCGACCATACCTTTTGAAAATATAATCCGTCACATCATCTCGTTCATCCCATGAAAAATCAATATCAAAATCAGGCGGCGAAGTTCGATAAGGATTGATAAATCGCTCAAAATACAAATCTAATTCTAAGGGGTCTACATCGGTAATCCATAGACAAAAGGCAACAATAGAATTGGCGCCACTCCCCCGCCCCACATGATGATAACCAGAGGTATGCGCATAACGAACTATATCCCAAGTGATCAAAAAGTATTTACAAAAATCTAAACGTTCGATAACTTTGAGTTCTCGACGGACTCGTTCTTCTGCTTTTTTGTGACGAGTGCCATAGCGCTTTTTGCAACCATTCAACGCCAGTTTTGTCAACAACTTAAAATCACTTGACTTACTTCCTGTAAACGTGCGTTTATTGTTATGTAACCCACTTCTAAATTCGATGGAACAAGAATCTAGTATTTTATGAGTATTTTTAATTACGTGCGGGTATTGTTGGAAAATCGTTTCGAGTTCGTTTTTTTTATAAAAAACTTCTTCCCGTTTAGCACAAAATTCAGGTGAGAGTTTACTCAGAATGACGTTCATATCAATTGCTCGTAACAATCTGTGCACGTTGAAACCCTCTTGATTTAAAAAAGTAACTGGAGAGAAAATCACTAATTTATCCATATGCTTTTTCAACTCAGATCGGAATAATTGATTTACTTGAGACGGACGAATTCCAAAATATTCATAGTCTCGAAACTCTTGAATTTGTTTGAAAAAATGGGTGTAAATAAAATAGACATTTTCCATCTTTGGCGGTACATCAGGTAAAGAAATCCCATCCAATGAATGATTGGTCAAAAACAAATTCAGCGCTCGAAAACCTTCATTATTCTTTGCAATTCCAACATACAACAATCGATGATTCCGATGGAATTCAATGCCTAAAACTGGCTTAATCCCTTCACGTGTGCATTTTGTTACAAACTCATAACTACATGAGGTATTGTTGACATCAGTAAGTACCAAAGTCTTGATATCATTAGCTTTTGCAGCATCAATGAGTTGTTGTGGTGACAAAGTTCCGTACCGCAAACTGAAATATGTATGGCAATTGAGCATAACGTAGCGGTCTGCTTTAGCTGACCTAAAAAGATTTTTACAAAAAAAAGATTTACATTTTACGGTCAGCTAAAGCAGACCACCACGCATTACTTTTGTCCCAAATCGTTTTTTAATCCTATCCATCTGCTCCATCAAGCGAATTTCTTTCATGGTATCATCAAACAAATTGATCTGATAATTTCCATTTACGAGATGACTCATTTTCACTCCGACGAGTCGAACAAGTTGCCTTCGCTGATATAATTTTTCAAAAAGTTGATAGGCATAATTCCTCAATGTTTTGTCATTGGCTGTGTAGGAAATTTTCTTTTGAAGCGTGTAAGTATTAAAATCTGTATATCGGATTTTAACGGTGATACAGGAAGTCAGGCGTTGCGAATTACGGAGTTCAAAACCTAGTTTACTCACCATATTAGAAATGATACTTTTCAATTGAGTTACATCGATAGTATCCATCTGAAAAGTACGTTCGGTAGAAATTGATTTCTTTTCACGATAAGGAATAACGGGACTATTGTCGATTCCATTTGCTTTTTTCCAAAAAGAAATCCCTGTTTTCCCAAATTCACGTTGTAATAATTTTGGAGGAATCTCACTCAAAGTTCGAATCGTTCGGACGCCCATCATACTTAGTTTTCTATTTTGGACATTGCCAATTCCTGGCATTTTTAGAACAGGCAAAGGAGCCAAAAATGATTTTTCATTGCCTTGCGGAATCTGAATTTTACCATCAGGCTTAGCTTCGCCTGTTCCGACTTTTGAGACTAATTTATTAATCGATAAACCAAAGGATATCGGCAACCCTACTTCATGCACCAATTTGTTTTTCAACTCACTTCCCCACTTCCAACAACCAATGTGTTTATCCATGCCTGTGAGGTCGAGATAAAATTCATCAATGGAAGATTTTTCAAATTCGGGAGCTTCCGACTCAATGATTTCAGTAATCGTTTTCGAATAGCGAGAATAGGTATCCATATCACCTTTGCGGACAACTGCATCGGGACACCTTTGCAATGCCATCCGAACAGGCATACCTGAATGAATTCCAAATTTGCGAGCGATATAATTGCAAGAAGCGACGACGCCTCGATTGCCAGAACCTCCAATAATCAGCGGTTTTTCATTCAATGAAGTGTTTCTCAGACACTCGACGGACGCAAAAAAGGCGTCCATGTCAAGATGGAGAATAGCTCTTTCATACATTGTTTACACGTTTTCTCTTGTTAAAAATAAGTTTGTAATTGTTTTGTTATGGACATACTTTTCCCTGTATGATTATTGGTCATAACGCTGCCGCTAATCAAATTACGTAGCATATGCATCCATGCCCCGGCTTTGAACCGTGCCATGGGTAACACCGCTTCATCAGTATTTTTTAAAGCTTGTTTCGAGGAAATGATAGATTGGAGGACAGTTTAGAAGGTTGCTACATTTTGCAACAATTTGTTTCAAATGTATAACTTTATTCTTTTTCTTGCAAGTCTTTAAAACTTTTTTTTTGATTTGCAAATATACTGTTACACATAACTACTTTTTAATTATATTTTAAAAACCTGATTATCAGATAGTTGTAATATAGATTGTCATTTATTTTTTTCAAATAATAAATTCGATTAATTTTATTTGACACCTGCCAAGTAGTGCACATTAATTTAAAAAATTAATCGTAGAAAAGCGGCACTAGCACTTTGAAGACTAATACTACTCACTTTTATCTTTTCTCGTAGCTTTTAATTTATGATAAAAAGTTGGCAGCTACTTGGCAATTGCATTACAAATAAGCGTTAATCCTTTTCTCATTTTATAAAAAATCAATTTTTAGATGGATATTTGAAGATGTAATTTTTCTATTTTCAAAAATCAATTTTATGGCTAAAATTTACTCTATTTTTGTTTTACTTCTTTTGGTACAAATATCCTTTGCTCAACAAACAGTTGGTCTTTTTCTTAATGACTCAACATCTTTGAATGGCTATACTTTGTTTGGACCAGGCGCTAGTAAAATCACTTATCTAATAGACAATTGTGGAAACGAAGTACACCGCTGGGATCAAAGTACCACGAATCCTGGAGCATCAGTTTACCTTTTGGAAAATGGAAATTTGTTACGAACTGGACGACTCAATAGTAATTTTAATGGAGGAGGTACAGGTGGTCGATTAGAAATTTTCAACTGGGAAGGAGACTTGATTTGGCAATATGATTATTCAACCAATACTTATCATCACCATCATGATGTCGCCCCAATGCCCAATGGAAATATTTTATTGATCGCTTGGGAATCTCGGGTCGAAATTGAATTAGAAACTGCTGGTCGAAATCCGATTACAATTTCAAATCCAATTTGGTCAGAGCGAGTAGTTGAAATAAAACCGATTGGAACAGATGAAATTGAAGTCGTTTGGGAGTGGCATTTGTGGGATCATTTAATTCAAGATTTTGACTCTACAAAAATGAATTATGGAGTTGTCGCAGAACATCCAGAATTAATGGATATCAATTTTGGTGTAAATGCAACAGGAAATAATACTGATTGGATTCACTTAAACTCGATTGATTATAATGCTGATTTGGATCAGATAGTATTAAGTTCTCGACACTTGAGTGAGATTTATGTCATAGATCATAGCACGACAAGTTTGGAAGCAGCAGGTCATACAGGAGGAAACTCTGGCAAAGGTGGAGACTTTCTTTTTCGCTACGGTAACCCTCAATCTTATGATCGAGGAACTTCCGATGATCAAGTTTTTTATGGACAACATGATGCTAGATGGATTCCAGAGGGCTATCCTGATGAAGGCAAAATAATGGTCTTTAATAATGGCCAAGGAAGGCCTGGCGGAAGTTACTCTTCCGTAGATGTGATTAATCCACCGCTTGATGTTAACAATACTTATACAATTTCTAGTACTGAACCATTTGGTCCAGAAGATTTATTTTGGACATACGAAGCCGATCCACCATCTGAAATGTATTCATCAAATATTTCAGGAGCTCATCGATTGTCGAATGGCAATACTTTGATTTGTGTCGGGCGTGAAGGAAACTTTTACGAAGTGAATTATGAAGGTGATTTAGTGTGGCACTATAAAATGCCAATTGGCAATAATGGACCTGTGAGTCAAGGTACAGTTTTGCAGAATGCAAATGCATTCCGAGTGACTCGATATGGTGCAGATTACCCTGCTTTTGTTGATAAAGATTTAACTCCAGGAGATCCAATTGAAGTTAATCCATTACCTTCAGAATGTGTAATTTACGGGAACCCAGTTACAGTTAAAAACTACTCTAACTTGGAGGATGTACAAGTTTTAAATAACCCAATTCACGATTTTATTTATATAAAAAACCAAACTAAAAAAGATGTAAACATCGAAGTATTTGACATTATGGGAAGGCTCGTAACGAGTCAAATATTTAAAAATGAAACTATTGAAATTTCTGCTAACAATTGGAATAATGGATTTTATACTATTCGTATTTCTAATCTAGAAAAAAATCGTTTCTTTGTGCAAAAAATAATTAAACACTAAGTTAAAGCATTGACTACCAATACATTATACATATTTTAACAAAAAAATTATTTTATGAATAAAAATATACAACTTCTTTTATTACTATTTTTCTTGGTTGGTAATTTGACAGCACAAAATACAGTTGGGTTAATTTCTTACCATCCAACGAAATCATTTGATGGATATAATTTAGTTTATCCCCACAATCAACCAAACGTTTATTTACTTAATAATTGTGGTGAAATTGTTCATCGATGGGATGACGATCTAGATTTCCGGCCAGGTAATACTGCCTACCTTTATCCTAATGGAAACTTGATAAAAACAAAGCGTCCATCAACTGTTGCCGGCAATCCAATTTGGGCAGGCGGTGGTGGTGCAATTGTCGAAATGCGAGATTGGGATAATCAACTTTTATGGAGTTTCGAAATGAATAATGATAGCATGAGATTGCACCATGATATCGCTCCCCTAGAGAATGGAAATGTACTGATGATTGCTTGGAAATTGCGAACACTTGACGAAGCAATTCAAGCGGGAAGAGATACTTCTTTTGCTCCTTTGACACAAGAAAAAATGTGGGAGGATATTATTATTGAAATAAATCCTGCTGGAGACATTGTTTGGGAATGGCAAGCTTGGGATCATTTAGTACAAGACAGAGATGCAACAAAAGATAATTTCGGAGTAGTAGAAACTAGCCCTCGACGAATCAATATTAACTATGATGCAAATGATGGAAAGGCAGATTGGATGCATAGTAATTCATTAGATTACCATGAACAATTAAAACAGATTGTAATCAGCGTTCCTACCTTTAATGAATTTTGGATTATTGATCATACTACAACTACCGCTCAAGCAGCGACAAGTTCAGGTGGTGATTCTAATGTAGGAGGTGACTTGATGTATCGTTGGGGGTCGCCCGCAAACTACGGTGGTGACTCGGTGGATCAAAAATTATTTTATCAACATGATGTGCATTGGATTGACGATTACTTACCTACCTCCCACCCTCTATATGGAAATATCACTTTTTTCAATAATCGAGTTGGAGCTGATTTTTCTACGGCCAATGTGATTATTCCACCTTGGGATATGTATAGTTGGGAATATACTTTGGATAGCGACACATGGGGCCCAACTAACTACTTACAAACATTTACTCATCCAACTCCGCAGGATATGTATTCGACAGGATTATCAAGTGTTCAGCATTTGCCCAATGGAAATACATTATTATGTTCAGGACGTTGGGGATATAGTTTTGAGTTGACTCCTGATAATGAAATTGTTTGGGAATATGTAACTCCTCGAAATGGAGTGAATCCTGCTACACAAGGTGACACCTTAATGATTAATAATAATTTGACATTTAGAATGAAAAGGATTCCTACTGACTATGAAGCATTTGATGGAAGAGATTTGACGCCTCAAGGTTATTTGGAATTAGAACCAAATCTTGATTTCTGTGATGACATTATTAATGATGTAGTCGAAATTTCACAGTATGATTTGAAAATTTATCCAAATCCAGCTAGCGATATTTTAACTATTGAATGGGAAAAAGGAGGAAAGGAAGTTGGCTTTAAAGTCTATGATTTAGTAGGAAGAAAAATCGAAGATATGACTGCTACTGGTGGTCGAAAATTTTTAGATATTTCTGGTTGGGAAAATGGAATGTACATCGTAATTATTAATGACATGGAATTGAAGCGAGTGGTGGTTGCGAGATAATTTTTTGCCGCAGATTGGGCTGATTATTATGATTATTATGATCAGCCCAATCTGTGGCAAAAAAAAACCACGAGGGAACGCCCCCGCGGTTGAAACAAAACTTGATTATGTATAAGGTTATTTCTTAAAAATCTTTTATGATTGATTATTTTTTTAATATTTCTTCATTTTCATAAGGAACAGGCATTTCTACTTTTTTATTCTCTTTTATTTTTCCAAAAAGTAAATTTATTCCAAATCTCATATTCACATTTTGCCCTTTCATAGGATCAATCAATGGGATAATATTATCAGAAGTGGCATAGATTTGAACTGGCCCTAATCGCAAAGCTGTACTGACGCCAATATTACTCACTCCTCCTTCAATAAAAGCATATTGACCTCCAATGCTAAATATTTTCCCAAAGTCTTTTTTCACATTTATAGCAAAAGCAGTTGTTAAATCCGATTGAAAACCTTGTGCAAAAAACAATGCTCCTACTGTTAACTTTGGCATCACTTCATAAGTACTACTCAAATAAAATGAACTTGGTAAAACTGTATTAAACCCATTTTGTGAGGAAGTAAATTCAAATGTATTCGCAATGGTATCTAAAATTTCTTCTGGCTCGTATTCACCTTCTTCAAAAAGTGGTTGGAAGTCCAAACCTGCAAAAGTAGAAGTTCCATTGCTCCAATAGTTGTTAACCTCTTCCTCCCATTTTATTTTTCCAATATTCAACACACTTGTTTGGATGTTGAGTTTCTCATTAATATCAAAACTTGCTCCAAAATCAAATGCCATACCTCGATTATTTCCAAATAAGGATGGTTCGAAATCATCCAAATTTAAAAACTCACCATTGTCAATATCACTTACTGGAAGCCCACCTGTATTAATTAAATAATCAGTATCTGCAGTTAATTGGTAATACTCTGGATCAGTATAAATACTAGCTTTTGAAGTGGCAGTTTGGTAAGTACCAATTCCTATTAAATATTTAAACCGAGTTCCTAAAGTCAAATTATCACTAATTTTATAACCCAATCCAACTCCAAATTCTTGATAGGCTAAGAGGTTTTGAGTAGGTGCAATATCTATCGTTTCACCTACAAATTGAGCATTTCCTCCCCATGCAAATTGTAACATTGTTTTTGGAATAGAGTGAAATGTATTTACTCGAACGCCATGGTTCAAACTCAATTGCCACTTTTTAGCTTGAAACGAAAAAGAAAAAGTTTCAACATTTAAGTTGGTTTGAATATTCATTCCATTGACTCCCATCTTTTCTATCAAGCCATCTACATCAAGATAAAGTGATGTACCTCTTTTTTCTAAAACATCATCTGGAGCAATCGAAGAGTTATAAAATCCAGTATAAATCGAAGGCAGTAAACTGACATTAACTTTATAACCATTGTCAGTAAATGATGCAGGATTAGTTAAATTATTTTGAGCAATATTGGACATAAAATGTGTCCCCAATTCTATTTGAGCTTGCATCGAAAATGCTAAACAAACTCCAAGTATTGAATATATATATTGTTTCATTTTATTTATTTTAAAAATATTAAGGTTAAAATCGTTTGTAAATATTTTTTTTAATAACAAAGCATTTACAAAAATCACTCTTCTAACTTTGCCACTACTCCAAGCTTAAAACTCATCCCGTAATCTGTATAAAATTTCACCGCAACAGTTCCCATTTCAGCAGTTGAGACAATTCCCTTAATTGAAATTTGTGTCGCGTTTTGAATTTTAGCAATTCTATCAACAGTAAACTCAGCGATATTTTCAGTCGAACTTTTGGAAGTAACTTCTCCTTGAGCATTCACTTCTGCTGCTGGAATTAAAGTCGTACTTGAAGTATTGAATAATGAATCTAAAACCAAATTATTTTCATCCATAAAATAAACTTGGACACCTGCTTCAATAGGCAACCCATTTTCAGTAATTAATTTAAATTCCGCACTTTCAATATCTTCAAAAAATGAAGCATCAAACTCGCTCACTTCTTCGACAGCAAAATTACTCGCACTCAACCATACAGGAAGTTCAATTTCTACATCAACATCAAACTGACTCGTATCTAATACAAAACCTATTATACTTGGATCATTATCAGGATTGGTCACAGCACCTAATTCATAACTTAATTGAGTCGGATTACTCGAAATAATATCACTCAAATTCGAATTATCTTTATTCACTCCAACATTGGTAATTTTAGATTCTCCTACTTCCATTGCGGTTGGATAATTAAATTCAATACCATCATCTAAAACACTATATACATCCATTGTCCCTTCCGACATCGTTTCAGCAATTAGACTCTCAGCCGTCATTCCAATTGGAACTCCAAAACTATTGGTAATTTTTAAATTGATTTTTGGATCTTGAATATCTAAACTCCCGCCAACTGCCGTCTCAAAAAGGTTAATCGAAATAGTATCATTTGGCAGATCAAATTCATATTGATTGAAATATCCTTGAATCAAAGAATATTCAAAATCATGAAAGTGCATTACCATATTTTGCATTTCTTTTCGCTCACCAGCTCCGTTAGTTGCAATGTATCGTACTTCAATTTCATCGTTATAAAAATCCATAGCATAACCTTTCAAGTCAATTGTTCCACTCACATTTACAGGAACAGATCCTGTATAATCTGCTAAGGTGAAATAACTTAATTTACTTCCATCTTTTGTTAAGTTTCTCACTTCAATAAGTACCTCCATATCTTCATCATAAGGAGATTGAAAAGAAAAATCTAACGTCCCATTTTTTACAGTAAAAAAGTCGACATCAAATGAAGTAATAATGTCTCCATAAGGAACAACCATATTTGTATCTAACATTGGAATGGTAAAATCTGGAATATCAATAATTTCTTCTCCAGAAACGGAAAACACATTACTTTCATAAACTAAAGTCATGAAGTTTTCGTCATCGATATCAAGGTAACCTTGAGAATCGAAATCATCTAAAAAATCTTGGATTGAAACTGTGGTATTAACGAGTGCAACTGCGACCTCTGGTTGCCAATTTTCGACTTCGATATTATCTATATCTTGAAGATCTTTGACACAACTTTGAATTAGGAATAACGACATTAAAAGGAAAAATCCTTTAGCCCAATTTTTCATCTTATAGAAGTTTTCTGGATTAAAAAAAAAGTAAACTTAGGGGGAAGTTATTCGTTGAGGGGAATTGTAAAACAAATTGAGATGGAAAAGACTGATCGTTTTAAAACATATAAAACATTGAAAATCAACAACTTATTAAAAAATATTTTTTAAAAATCAAGTTTTGTATATAAAAAAAAGAACAATTCAAATCATTTAAATTTGTTCTAAACAATTTTAAATGATTAAAAACCATGCCTAATATTAATAGTTATTAATATTTTTAAATTATGAAATATAAAAATGAAAATAAATCTCCAGAAAAAAATACTGCTACCAATAAGATGATGGATAAAGCGGCAGATAGTCTCAATTGGTGGAATCGAGCTGCAACGATAAATGAAGATGATTCGATCTGGGTTGGCTTTACTAAAATCATCATCAGAATCATAGGAATTCTATTTTTAATCGCAATATCCCCATTTGTGATCTTGGGATTGATTGTTGGAATGACTGCTGCTTTTTAATTTTTAAAGATGGGCGTTTTCAAAAATCCAGCTTGGTTATTCTGTCTGTTTTTATTTATTGCTCACCAAGTTTCTCAGAAAACATTAGGGTGGAAAATTCCTATTCTCGATAGTTATTTAGATCCTCTTTTATGCCTTCCAATTTTTATGGGAATGATGCTCGTTGAGCGTCGTTTTTTTCTAAAAAAAAGAAATTATAACAAGGTTTACACGTTTTCTATTTTAGAAGTAATTGTGATCGCAATTTCTTTATCAATTGTGTTTGAGGAAGGATTTCCAAGGTGGTCAGATCAATTTACGAAAGACTATTTTGATTATTTATTTTATTTTGTAGGAGCATTGTTTTTTCACTTTTTCATCAATATTGAGGAGTAGGTAATAACGTGGTGGTCTGCTTTAGCTGACCTGAAAAAAATGAGCGACAAGAATCTTATCTTAAAGAATTTTAGAAAAAAACGCTTCGCTTATTTTTTCAGGTCAGCTAAAGCAGACCACTACGTTACTTTTTAATCTTGGGAATAGACAATGGTTCCCGCTGTGCTTCAAAATTAAAAAATGGAACTCCATATCCACAGGAAGTCTGAACATCAACTACTTCCATTTCAAAAATTTGTCGTGCTCTTGGTTGATTTGGAAAAAGCGAAATCATCTCATTCCACTCCTCATTTTCAGGTCGAATCGATTTTGCAGTTCCATACAGTCTAACTATTAGGGGACCACCTTCAAAAGCACAAAACATCAATGTCATTCGATTAGTATCTATAATATGTTGTTCAGTTTCATTCCCACTTCCTCCAAGGTTGAGCCAAATCACTTTATTTTTATCAACCACTTTTAAAGTATCTAATCCCTTTGGAGATACATTGACTTTGCCATCTTTGGCTGCGGTGGCAACAAAGAATATTTTTTGTTTTTCGATAAAAGATTGAACATTTGAAGAAATTGAAGTGAGCCATTTTGCCATAATTCTTATATTTTTTTGAAGGAAAAATTCTTAAAATAAGAGAACGAAAGTTATGTAAAATAATTATTATATTTCACTTGAATAAAATTTATCCAATCTAAGATTCATTTTTTATTCCATCTTATAATTTCTTATTTTTAGAAAAAAAATAAAGTATGGAGCAACAGAACATTCCCCCTCGAATTTCGATGCAAACTATTTATGAATCCATTTTGGCTCTTTTTAACTTTGAAAAAGGATTGTCTTTTACTATAAAAAACCTTCTAATTCATCCTGGGAAAACTTTGAATAATTACCTTTTTACAAACGAAAGAACGAAACATATCAAACCAATAAACTTTCTTATTTTGATGGTAACTATTGCTACTTTTTTAACTTTCCATTTAATAAAATCATCTAACCCAGAGGTGACTGGTGGAAATCAGATTGATGATGTTTTGAGTGGAAACAGCATCAACTTGGGAGATAGTGTCCCTCAAAAATTAAACGATGCTTTTGCTATTTTTAATGAATTGGTTAGTAAATATTATCACATTTTCCAACTATTAAAAATTCCATTTTTTGCATTGGCTACCTTTTGGCTTTTTAAGAAAAAGAAATTCAATTATGCAGAACATTTAATTATCAATAGCTTTATAATTGGGATGACTACTTTCCTTTTTATTATTACTTACCCTCTAGCTTTTATCCACATGAAAGTATTTGCCTTTCTCATTACTCTTTCCATTGTTTATTTGTTTGTAGCTTATATTTCAATTTTCGATGAAAAAAACTGGAAAGGTTTTTTGAAGGCAATTGGTTGCTATTTTCTTGCGACTATCTTGCATACCTCGTTAGTTGCTTTGGTAGTGGGTGGAATTTATTTGAGTATTTAAAACAAAAAGGAACTCCCAAATCAATGAGAGTTCCTAAATTATAACATGATACTTACATTTCTAAACTTGTGCCAAAACTTCCTCTACTTTCTGCTCTGGCAACGAAGCGTAATGTTTGAATTTCATTGAATAATTCGCACGACCTGCACTCACCGATCGTAAATGATTCACATAACCAAACATCTCTGCCAAAGGAACTTCTGCCTCAATTCGATTTTGAAGTCCAGTCATTTCTTGAGAAAGAATAATACTTCGTCTTCGATTCAAACCACCTAAAATATTTCCTAAATATTCTTCAGGAGTAGTGATTTCTACCGCCATCATCGGCTCTAATAATTGAGGTTTCATCTCTTCAGCAATCGACCTAAAAGTTTCCATCGCACAAAGTTCGAAAGCTAAAGGTTTAGAATCTTTGGAGTGAGTTTTTCCATCCAATAATTCTACTTTCATACTTTGAATCGGATAACCAGCCAAGGCTCCATTATCCAACATTTGTGTAAAACCTTTTTCGACAGAAGGAATAAATTCCTTAGGAATAGTTCCTCCGACAATCTTGCTGACAAACTGCAAGCGTTTTCCTTCTTTTAGGAAAGCGTTGCTGTGTAAAAACTCCTCATCAGCAGGTCCGACAATCACCTCGATTTCGGCAAATAAACCAGTTCCTCCTCGTTGATTACTCAATCGATATCGAGTCTGAATTGACTTTGTAAACTCTTCTTGATACGCTACTTTTGGAGAACCTACATTGACATTTATATTGAAATCTTCTTTTAAGATATCCAACTTAATCATCAAATGTAATTCCCCCATTCCGAGTACAATTGTTTGTCCAGTCGCTTCATCCAATTGGACTTTAAAACTAGGATCTTCCATTTGTAACTTGGCTAATGCCAATCCTAATTTGTCTAATTGTTCTGCATTTTTCGCTTCAATCGCCATGCTAATTACAGGCTTAGGAACGAATAAACTTTCCAAAACAATCGGATCATTTTGTGCAGAAAGCGTATCACCAGTTCGAACAGATTTCAAGCCAACTGTAGCTGCAATATCACCAGCAGAAACGCTTTGAATCTCAGCTCGCTTGTTGGCATGGATTTGATACAATCGACCAATTCTTTCCTTCTTACCAGTTCGAGGATTTAAAATAGAATCTCCAATTTTTAGCGTTCCAGAATACACCCTAAAGAAACAAAGCTGTCGATTCTGTTCGTCCAACGCAATCTTAAAAGCTAAGCCAGCAAAAGGTTCGTCGGCATCAGGCTGACGTAAAACGGTCGAATCATTTTTCAAACTCGTAGCTTCAATTGCACCTCGATCCAATGGCGAAGGCAAGTAATCACAAACGGCATTTAACAATGTTTGCACGCCTTTGTTTTTATAAGCTGCTCCCATTATTACAGGAACAATTTGTCGATTTAAAACTGCTTTTCGCAAAACGAAATTCAATTGCTCAGCGGTGATACTTTCCGCATCTTCGAAATATTGTGTCATCAAATTTTCATCAAAATACGCAATAGATTCCAACAAAATATCTCGATACTTTTGCACCTCCTCAACTAGATCCTTTGGAATTTCATTTTTCTCCAAAACATCACCATCAGCATTCCAATAGATCGCTTTCATCTCTATCAAATCAACAACTCCTGCAAATCCATCTTCTGCCCCTATCGGAACTTGAATAGCCAAAGCATTCGCTCCTAAGCGTTTTTCCATTTGTCGAACTACCTCGAAAAAATCTGCTCCTACTCTATCCATTTTATTGACCATTGCAATCACAGGAACTTGATATCGAGCGGCTTGTTGCCAAACCGTTTCTGTCTGAGATTCAACTCCCGAAACTGCATCAAAAAGTGCGACCATTCCATCTAACACTCGCAATGATCTTTCTACTTCAATCATAAAATCAACGTGCCCAGGAGTGTCAATAATGTTCATCGAAAATTGTTCATTCTGATGTTTCCATTCTGTATGAGTTGCTGCAGAACTAATCGTAATTCCTTTCTCCTTTTCCTGCTTCATCGTATCCATTTGACTATTGCCATCATGGGTTTCACCTATCTGATGTGACTTGCCTGTGAAGTAAAGAATCCTTTCTGTTAATGTTGTTTTGCCTGCATCAATATGGGCTGCAATTCCTATATTTCGTAAAAAGCGCAATCTATCGCGTTTCATCTTTTTTTTAATTTTTAAGACGAAGTTGATTTAGTTTTTTTTTGATCAACTTCTATAATAACAATACTCTGACATGCTGAACAATGCCAGATAACCTACGTCCAAAACAATCATCTATTCTTCTTTTTTGATTTTATTTTTTTCAAAAAAAGAAAGACTAACTGCGGTTGCGGTTAATTTTTAAATACCAAACTTATTTTTGTTAAATGCAGAAGCAATGGTCAATTAGCGAGTGCTATATTGCCTGCCCAGCTTTTACTTCTGCGTTGAAGAAATAAAAAGCAATGGGCAAAATACCATTTTAAAAGGTTGGAAAATAATAGTAAGTCTCATGTTATTATTTTTACAGAAGAGAGAACAATTGAAGTTGAGAAAATGTTCCCTTGAAGTTTGATTTTTTTTGCCGCAGATTGGGCTGATTTTTTATGATTTTTATGATTTTCCCCAAGAGGGATTAACACCTAAAAAGAGAAATCATAAAAATCATAAAAAATCAGCCCAATCTGCGGCAAAAAAAATCACTTCCGTCCAGTAATCTTAATCCCCAGTCCCTTCGCCATTAACATCAATTTCTCTAAATCTCTATTTGTAACAAAACTTAGAGAAATTCCTTTCTTCCCTGCACGAGCTGTTCGTCCACTTCGGTGAGTATAATATTCAGTCTGATCAGGTTGCTCAAAATGACAAACAAAGGCTAAATCCTTGATGTCAATTCCTCTGGCAGAAATATCAGTAGCGACCACCATTTGCAAATTTTTCTTTTTAAAGGCACGCATCACTTTATCTCTTTCAATTTGTTTGAGATCACCATGCATCGCGTCCACTTTGAAATTTCGAGCTTGTAATTGTTTCGCTAAAGTTTGAGTATTTTTTTTAGTTCGACAAAAAATCAAACCTTGCTCATCACCTTGACCTTTGAGAAATCGAATTAACCTATTTACCTTATCTTCCTTATTACATAAGACATATTCATGCGTAATATCTGGATTGACAACCGTATCAGTTTGCACTCGAAGTCGATGAGCATCTGGAGATAAATAATTCGTGATAATATCTCGAATTCCTTTGGGCATCGTTGCAGAAAATAACCAAATGTTAACTTTACCTTTTGTGAAGGTTAGGATTTTTTCCAAATCTTCTTTGAATCCTCGCTTCAACATCTCGTCGGCTTCATCCAAAACGACAGTTTCTACTCGACGCAAATCAACTGCTTTTCGAGATACTAAATCAATCAGCCGACCTGGAGTTGCTACCACAATATGAGTAGGTCTTTTTAGGCGAATAATTTGATTGTCGATTTTTTCACCTCCATAAACTGCCTCTGCAAAAATCTTCTCAGTATATTTTGTATATCGAAAAAGTTCTTTTTTGATTTGGATTCCAAGCTCACGAGTTGGGCAAAGAATTAAAGTTTGCACAATAGGTTCATTGGGCTTTATTTTTTGCAAAATCGGAATTCCGAATGCAGCAGTTTTTCCAGTACCAGTTGGTGCTTGTCCAACAAGATCAGTTTTTGCTCCCATCAAAATAGGAATGGCTTTTTGCTGAATTTCAGTCGGCTTAACGATGTTGTTTTCCTTAAGCGCTTGCATGATTTTTTTAGAAATTCCGAGTTCTTGAAATGTGGACATGACTTTTTTTGGGTGCGAAATTAAGGAAATTAATGGAATCATGCCTATGTAAGTATTATTCTTAATTTTAAGCAACATTTATTTTCATTTATCAACGAAAAAGTATTCAAATTATGGAAAACATTTTAGATCAATACTCTAGACGACCTGTCTCTAAAGAGCTTTATGAAAGTATAAAATGGTGGGAATCTCGAAGATTTTTTTTCAATATTGCAGTCGGAATAGCAGGTTTCATCCCTTGTTCATTTTTTTTTAGAACCATTTTAGAAATCGGAATATTCAATTCAAGCCTAGGAATATTCATTTATGCATTATTAGCTAATATCTGCTATTGTTTCGGATGGGGAATTGATATTTTAAAATCATTTTACTTAAAAAATCCTTCTTTTGGAAAATCCAAATATACCTTACTAGTCCTTGGCGTAATATTTTCTATTTGGGTAACGCTATCGACAACATGGTTTTTACTTAGCCCTTGGTATCTAAAAGATTATTAAAAATTCAACTTTTTTCCAAAAAAACCATTTTAATCATACCCATTTTTCTACTATATTTGCAGCCTTAAATTAAAAATCAAATTGGCTGCCTAAATCAGCCATTTCAATATCAAAAATTATGTTTGAAAATTTACAGGACAAATTAGACGGTGCGTTTAAAAATCTGAAAGGTGATGGAAAGTTGACGGAGCTAAATGTAGCTACTTCAATTAAAGAAATCAGACGTGCCTTAGTGGGAGCGGATGTGAATTATAAAATTGCAAAAGAATTTACGGATAAAGTAAAAGAGCAAGCACTTGGAAGTAAAAATATTCTAACTGCGGTAAAGCCAGGGGAATTGATGGTGAAAATCGTCTTGGATGAATTGGTGGAATTGATGGGTGGACAATCCGTAGGAATCAATACAGGAAAAGGAACTAAAGATCCTGGAATTATTTTGATTTCTGGATTACAAGGTTCTGGTAAAACTACTTTTTCTGGAAAATTAGCTCATTACCTAAAAACAAAAAAGCAAAGACGACCTCTTTTGGTTGCCTGTGATGTTTACCGACCTGCGGCCATCAATCAGTTGACTGTTTTGAGTGAGCAAATTGGAGTTGCTATTTACAAAGAAGTTGAAAATAAAAACCCAGTATCTATTTCTCAAAATGCTATTGAGTATGCTCGTCAAAATAATCATGATGTGGTGATTGTGGATACAGCTGGTCGTTTGGCGGTGGATGAGGAAATGATGACGGAGATTTCTAATATCAAAAACGGTATTAATCCAACAGAAACTCTTTTTGTAGTGGATTCGATGACTGGTCAGGATGCGGTAAATACTGCTAAGGCCTTCAACGAACGTATCGATTACGATGGTGTTGTTTTGACAAAATTGGATGGTGATACACGAGGTGGTGCTGCCTTATCTGTAAAATATACAGTTGGGAAACCAATCAAATTTGTGAGTACAGGTGAGACGATGGAAACATTGGATGTCTTCCACCCTGATCGGATGGCAAATCGGATTTTGGGAATGGGTGATATTGTTTCGTTTGTAGAAAAAGCACAGGAGCAATTTGATGAAAAAGAAGCAAAACGATTAGAGAAAAAAATCAAAAAGAATAAATTTGATTTTGATGATTTCTTGAGTCAGTTAAATCAAATTCGAAAAATGGGTGATTTAAAGTCATTGATGAAAATGATCCCAGGAATGAGCAAGGCTTTGAAAAATGTAGAGATTGATGATAAAGCTTTTAATAAAGTAGAAGCAATTATTTACTCGATGACTCCACATGAAAGAGGAAATCCTGAAGTATTGAATATGAGTCGAAAGAAAAGAATTGCGAAAGGTTGTGGGCAAGATATTCACCAGATCAATATGTTTATTAAGCAATTTGATCAAATGAAAAAAATGATGCACTCCATGAGTAAAGGAAATATGGGGAAAATGATGGGTGGTCGGAAGCGACGGTAGTTTTTTTTGCCGCAGATTACGCAGATTTTATGATTTTGATGATTTCTCTTTTTAGGTGTTAATTATAATTAAAAAAACATTCTGGGAGGATCATAATAATCAGGATAATCAGCGTAATCTGTGGCAATAAAATCACTCTAACTTTTTCTTCAGCTCATTCAACTTCATCATCGCCTCAATTGGTGTCATCGAATTCACATCCAAATCCAACAAGTTTTCTTTTATCTCCTCTAAAATTGGATCATTCGCATCAAAGAAAGTCAGCTGCATCGGTTGTGAAATCTTCTCCAATTTTTTCCCAATATTTTTATCAGGTTGTGCCGCGAAAGATTTATCTCCATTATCATTATCTCCATTCGCAATAGATTTTTGTTCGAGTTGCACTAAAATATGAGCAGCACGTTCGATAATACTTCGTGGCATTCCTGCCATCTTTGCAACGTGAATTCCGAAACTGTGATGACTTCCTCCTGCAATTAATTTCCGAAGGAAAATTACTTTTTGACCAACTTCTTTGGTAGCAATATTAAAGTTTTTAATTCTAGGAAATTTATTAGCCAACTCATTCAGTTCATGATAGTGAGTCGCAAAAAGTGTTTTCGGGTGTATATTGTTATGTAAAAATTCAGCAATCGCCCAAGCAATCGAGATTCCATCATAAGTACTCGTTCCTCTTCCAATTTCATCCAACAAAATCAAACTTCGATCAGAAATATTATTCATGATACTTGCAGTCTCATTCATCTCCACCATGAAGGTAGATTCGCCAGAAGAAATATTATCAGAGGCTCCTACCCTTGTGAACACTTTGTCAATCCAACCTAATTTTGCACTTTCTGCTGGGACAAAAGAACCCATTTGAGCCATCAGACAAATTAGTGCAGTCTGTCGAAGCAACGCAGATTTACCAGCCATGTTTGGCCCCGTAATCATCATGATTTGTTGTTCCTCATTATCGAGGTAAACATCATTTGGAACATAATTTTCACCAAGCGGCAAGTGTTGTTCAATCACAGGATGCCTTCCAGCTTTGATATCGATCGTCATCGAATCATTAATTTCAGGGCGGCAATAATTATTTTTTGTAGCTACTTTTCCAAAGGATAAAAGACAATCTAATTGTGCTATTAAATTGGCATTCATTTGCACAGGTTGAATATAATCTGCAATAGAAAAAACAAGTTCATCAAATAACCTCACTTCCAAAGCAAGAATCTTTTCCTCTGCTCCAAGGATCTTTGCCTCGAGCACTTTTAGTTCTTCTGTAATGTATCTTTCGGCATTCGTCAAAGTTTGTTTCCGAATCCAATTTTCTGGAATTAGATTTTGATTTTTATATTTATTAGTCACTTCAAGGTAGTAACCAAATACATTATTAAAACCAATTTTCAAATTAGCAATCCCTGTCTTTTCAGCTTCATCTTGCTGAATACCAAGGAGTAAGTCTTTACTATTTTTTACAATATGTCGAAGATCGTCAAGCTCTTGATTGAAATTGTCTGCAATCACTCCACCTTTTGCCAAATTCACAGGAGGTTCTTCTTTTAATTGTTTGGCTATCTCTTCTTTGATCTTTTTACATGGATTTAAGTTGTCACCTATTTTTTGCAAAAAGGCATTATCACTTTTTTCCAACAAAGCTTTTGTAGGAACGATAGCTTCTAGCGCTTTCTTTAATTGAACAACTTCACGAGGATTAATTTTCCCCAACGGCACTTTTGAAATCAACCTTTCCAAATCTCCTATTTGCCGAATATTCATTTCGATGTCGAGAGATTTTTCATGGTTTTTCATCAACCAATCGACCATATCTAATCGTGCTTCGATTGCTCGTTGATTTTTCAAAGGAAGTACTACCCATTTTTTCATGAGTCTGGCTCCCATCGGAGAAACCGTTTTATCCAAAATATCAATCAGAGGAATTCCGCTTGGATGATTACTAAATGCTAACTCCAAATTTCGAATAGTAAATCGATCCAACCAAACATATTTATCAGGTTGAATACGGCTCAAGGAATTAATGTGCTTGAGATTTGTATTTTGAGTGGTGGCGAGGTAGTGTAAAGATGCACCTGCTGCAATTTGAGCCATTCCCATTTCCTCGACTCCAAAACCTTTTAAGGTACTCACCTCAAATTGTTCTACTAACTTTTCCTTCGTATAATCAATTGCATAAATCCAATCATCCAATGGATAACAATAAAATTTATCTCCAAATCTCTTTTCGAAAAGTGCAGTATTCTTCTTGGAAAAAATAATTTCGGAAGGCTGGAAGCTTTGAAGTAATTTATCGATGTAAGCAGAAGAACCTTCTGTCACCATAAACTCTCCAGTAGAAATATCTAAAAAAGAAACACCCAATTCATCTCTTTTTCCAAAATGGATCGATGCTAAATAATTATTCGTTTTATGGTCAAGTAATTTATCATTGACTGCAACACCTGGGGTCACGACTTCAGTTACTCCTCTTTTGACTATTTTTTTCTCTTTGCTTGGTTTTTCTAATTGTTCACAAATCGCTACTCGATAACCTGCTTTTACCAACCGTGGCAAGTAGGTATCCATTGAATGATAAGGAAATCCTGCGAGTTCAATATCTTCTCCCCCATTATTTCTTTTGGTTAAAATAATACCCAAAACCTGAGATGCTGTAATCGCATCTGTGCTAAATGTTTCGTAAAAATCTCCAACTCTAAAAAGTAAAATCGCTCCTGGATATTTCTCCTTAACTCCAAAATACTGTTTCATTAATGGAGTTACCTTCTTAGGTCTCTTCGTTGTTTTCCCTGTCTTTGCCAATGTATTTTATTTTTTCTGCAAATATAAGAATACAGGTTAATTTTATGAGTATTTGAGTAAATGTGTTTTTTTAAAACTCAAACTGATGATAGCCCTATGTTTTGGTTTTCAATTCTAATAAATGAATATTTCTCACCAAAATCTTCTAAAAACAAAAAAATTATGAAGCTTCTCTTTTTAAAACTATTTTTTATTACTATTTTAGTTCATCCTCTAGTTCTAATCATGCAAAATGAAAAAGCTAGCGGAGCAATCTTGATAAAAAAACAAACACTATTGCGAAAATTGATTCTTCAAATTTACTTTTCCAACCAAGTCAAAATCAATTTTTCCAAAGAAAAATAAAGAAATAGAAACGATGAAAAAACAGAAGATTGTTTTTTCATAAAATGACATTTGATCTTCCCAACATATCTAAAGCTGTTGGAGATATTTTGAATATACAAAAGGTCTATGACTAGGCTATTTCTTAACAAACGATAAAATACTTTTAGAAAAACTAAAGAAAATGATTCAATATTTTAACAACCTAAATGAGGAGGAATTAACAAAAATGTTAAATGCAATACCTTTAATCACTATTCTCATCGCTGGTGCTGATGAAAAAATTGATCAACATGAACAGAAATGGGCGATCAGATTAACAAATATTAGGGCTTACTCTAACCCTGCAGAGTTGCATGAATATTATTCACATGTAGGAATAGATTTCAATGAACGGCTCAGTAAATATATTGATGAACTTCCTTCCAATACTGCTGATAGACAGCAGTATATTTCACAGCGATTAGCTGAACTAAATGATATTTTCCCAAAGTTAGATCCTCATTATGGAGCGAAGATTTATAATAGTTGCGTGAGTTTTGCAAAACATGTAGCCAATGCGTCAGGTGGATTTTTAGGTTTTGGTCGAGTGAGTAAGGCGGAAAGTGAATGGATGACATTGCCTATGTTAGAGCCGGTTTTGCCTCCTGAGAAAGTGGAAGAAATGGAAGAATGAGGTGAAAATTAAGCTTTACTTCTTGAACATTAGTCGTTTTGAGTTCTCCCTTATCAGTTTCATTTAGAATAACTCTAATTATAAAAAAGGCTTTATGATTTAATAAGTTGAAACCCAAATCAGTTTCTTTACTTATTAAATCATAAAGTCTTTGCTAATCATTCATAAAAGGATATTCAAATTAATTTTATAAGGAACATTCAATTATAGTCGTATCTGCTCCCATAATACAAGCTCCATTCAAATACTCTGTACAACTTGTCATTTTAATAAACCTATCACATTGGTTGGCGCTTATATTCCCAAATTCATCAGATCCATAAAATAACTCTAGAACTGGATCATCAGGATCCATGTCTGTAAAATTAGGATCATTTTCAATATTCTCATAAATAACATCACCTCCAAATATCCATTTACATAATGGTTTATAAAGTAACGGATCGCCTAACTTTCGAATATTGTAATCACTCTTCAAGGTATCTGCTGCCCCATCATAATAAAATGCTTTCATTGGACTTATGTTAACATTGTAACAAGCATGAACCAAACTATCATAATTGAAAACTGGATCAGATCCATGAGGGTCAATATATTCAAAGTTAAAAGCTGTTTGACCTGAATAAGTTGGATATAACAATAAACTATCTTGAGTTTGGCAATTAATAATTTCAAAGTGAGAGCGGTCAAATGCACTTGTTCCAAATGCACCATCAATAAATGCATTATAGTTAAACGTTCCTCCTGTTCCGGTGAAGAATTTAAACTTAATTCGATCTGTACCTGATATACTTCCTGGTACGAATCGGATAAGTTGGTGATTAAATTTTAATTCATCAATTTCTAAAAAAATATTTGTTGCAGTATCCGTTATAGGCCCTCCAAACTTTTTTAATACCACTATTCCTGATATTGTATCAGCACTACCACCAATTGTATTGGTAAAATAACAATCCGTTCCAAAATCAATTATGATATCTAAACTACCTGTAGTTGTATTTGGAAATGGACCAGTTATGGTAGGACAAGATCGAGTATCTACATAGGGATCTCCTTGCAATCCATGCATTAGCGGAGAAAGCAAGGCTACAGTTAATGCATGATTATAGGTTCGCATCAAAAAATTTTGAGCATTTGAATAATCAGCAGCAACATCAAATTGGGAATAAGCTCGAGTAGTAATAGGTGTTTCTTCTAGAGGTTGAATTTCTTCTAGAGGGCTAGTATCCTTTTTGCAGGAATGGAAAAGTGCAATAATAAAAATTGCACATAGTGTAATATGGAGCTTGTTTTTCATTAGTTATAGAAAGTTCTTAGTTAAATAAAACATAAATCCAATGCGTAGAGCATTGATGATCAGCCTTAAATGTATTCTATAAATTGGTACTGGAAAATGATCGGTAGGAGGGTGTAATAACTGTATCAAAATACGTAAAGAAATAAGCAAATCCAAACTAAAAATAAATCTTCAAGAATTTTATCGTCGGCTCACATCAAAATGTTGAAGGATATATATTGTAGATATCTTTATATTTGACAAGATTTCTAGTAGTTTTATATTTCTATTATAAATGGAAACAATCTTTATTATTAATACAAAATCGAAAACCTAATTTATGGTCAGTCAAGCAAGATTACATGATGCCTTTGGAGAAATTATTTACGCAGTTGCTATTGCAGATGGATTAATTCAGGAAGAAGAAATAAAAGTTATAGATGAAAAATTAGCAGCATTTTCATGGGGAGATGATGCTAAATGGTCTTTTAATTGGGAAAGAAAAAAAGAAACTGAACTAAAAGAGGCATATTTAAAAGCATTAGATACATTAAAAGAAAATGGCCCAACGCCGAGTTATTATGACTTAATGAATTTACTGGAGGAGGTCGCTAAAGCAAGTGAAGGATTTGAAAAAAAAGAAGGAAGAGTAATTTCGATTTTTAATAAATCTCTAAGATCCCACTTCCTGGAATTCTTAGATGAAAATGGTTTAACTAGCAGTTAACAATTAACGGTGAATGATTAAAAGTTAACCGTTAATCATTCACCGTTAATAAATTTAATTTTGCAATTCCCAAATCCACTCTCCCATCGAATCGAAATATCCAACTTTATCTCCTTTCTCTACTCTGAATAATCCTTCACCAACGTAACTAATAAATTCATATTCCGGCAAAACAATTAACTCTCCTTTTAAATTGGTCAATCCACTAAAACCATTAATTCTAACTTTTGCATATCCATCTTTAAAAGGTTCAATTTTATCATATTTGGGAGTTATGACAGGCATTCCATTTTGATTAATAATTCCCCATTTTCCATTTTTTTGAACAATCGCAATTCCATGTTCGAAAGATTGAGCGTAGTCATAATATCCATCATAAAACCTTGCTTCCTCAGTAATATAATAATAATTCCAACTTCGATCTCGAATCAATCCTCGCTTATTTGAGAACCCAACAAGACCGTTGATACTAGGAGAAATAATCTCCTCTCCTATTTTATTGATCACACCTGCATTTCTCATTCCTTGAAAAACGATAGCTTTTCCATCTTCAAAATCTAAACATCGAGAATAAGTCAAAGGAATGATTTCTTTCCCTGTTTTATCAATATAACCACACTCTCCATTTTTTTGAACAGCTGCTAATCCTTCAGAAAAATTGGCAGCTTTAGAATATTTTGCTTCCACCACAACTTTTCCTTTACCATCAATGTATCCATATCTATTCTTGAGTTGAACCACAGCAAGACCTTCTTTAAATGGTAATATTTTTTTGTAATTAGTATTTCCAATTAAATCTCCAGTTTGATTAATTAAACCATAGCGGATTTTGTGCTTTCCAGTTTGAATAATGGCAAGTCCCATTTCATTAAATTCGCCTATGTGATTA
Organism: uncultured Saprospiraceae bacterium; assembly: GCA_964564545.1. GTDB lineage: Bacteria > Bacteroidota > Bacteroidia > Chitinophagales > Saprospiraceae > CAJQQY01. The sequence goes on along the minus strand of CAZMBP010000095.1, from coordinate 80,446 downwards.
TATTTTGGTCTAACAAAATATTCTCCTAAATTATTTATCAAACCAAACTTCCCATTAATCACCACTCGTGCCACGTTATTTTCAAAATCAAAAGCTTTGTCAAATTTTGGAATTATTACTTTATCACCTTGATCATTGATATATCCCACGCCTGAAGAAGTTGCTACCCAAGCCAAGCCATTTCTAAAATTCCCAACTCTTCGATATTTGAATTCTACAATAATATTTCCATTGCGGTCAATGAATCCCCATTTGTTTCCTAATTGAGCAGCAGCATAACCTTCCTGAAATGTTCCAATCTTTCGGTATTTACAGGGAATGATTTCCTCTCCTTGCAAGTTAGTAAATCCCCACAGTCCTTTTCTCAAAACAGCTAATCGACCTTCATTATATTCACCGATCTCATCGTATTTCAAATCAACTGCAACTTCTGCTAATGTATCAATCAATCCGTATTTGGATCCATTTTTATACACCTGCAAAATTTGGTTATTTGTTTTTTCCAAAAAGTGAATTCGATCATAACTACATTCTAACAATACATTTCCAGAACCATCAATAGCTCCAATTTTTTTCCCTTTTTCGACTATTCCAATGTTGTTAATCATTTCTCCAACAAAACTATAACTTGGAGTTACTGCAATATGTCCACTCGTATCAATATATCCCCACTCGCAATTATGGCATGTCAGCTCAGCATCATTTTTAAATTCTTGATCATGATCCGTATAATCAGTCATATAGTTGGGAGACATAATTGAGCGCAAATAATTTTTGACCTTCCCCAATCCTCTATTTTCATTTTTCAAATTCCCTGATAATTTTCCTCGCATACTCATCCTTGCTATTCCATCTTGGAAATTATCAATGAAGGCATAATCCTTCGCTAGGTAACCTCCATTTTCAGCAATCAATCCATGAGAGCCATTAGAAAAAACAACTCGCGCTGAAGGATTTCCTTTTCGAAAATCAGATAATCGCACATCCAGTAATTCCACCGGAGTCACTAGCAATCCATTATCATTATTGACTAATCCAAAAACCATATCAAATCGATAGTTGGTTCTATCGAAAGAATATTTATTCCATTTTTCAATCCCTACTAAAGTGAAATTTATATCACGCTCCATTCGAATCCAATCAAATACCGGTTCGATATGAACACTTCCATCTTCTAGTTTTCGTAACCCCCACTTGTCCTGCTTCGCATCGTAATACCATTCGAATTGATCTAATTGATAATCACTTTCATCAATTGAAGTTACAGCACTATTATTATTTTTTTTCCCTCCTATTTTTAATTTCACATGATGCTCAAATTCATCCTCTCCTTTTAAGTTTCCATTATCATCAAAAGTGAGAACAGTAAAAACTTCACCTTGGAATGCTTTTACTTTCTTATTACTTTCAATACTTATTTTATCATACTTAGGGAATACTTGTTCCTGTCCATCAATGCTGACAATCCCCAACTTCCCATTCTTTTTGACCACACACATTTTTGATTTTAAAGGAGCAATATAATCATACTCGAAAGGAACAATAACTTGGTCGCCAGCTGCAACCACTCCCCACTTTCCTTTTTTACTTACTCGAAATTGGTTATTTCCGTAAGATTGAATCTCATCGTATTTCACATCTAACAATGTTTTTCCAAACCAATCAATCAAACCTAGTTTTCGCTTATTTTTACACAGCACATGCTTTTTGGAAAAAGTATAATAAGTCTCATATTGACCTTTGGTAATAATTTTCTCTTGGGGAACTGAGTACAAGTACACTCGGCTATTCGCAATGAGTTTTATAAAATTATCGGAAAGAGTAAAAAATGATCGAAAGGAAGGACGAATTAGCTGTTGTCCTTTTTGATTGACAGCACCCCATTTTTTATTTTTTTGGAAAAAGAAAAGTTGAGGATTGTAAATTTCAATTTGGGAAGATTCGTTGGCAAGAATTTCTTTTCCATCGTTTGCCACCAATCCTAATTTGTCGTCGATTTTAGTTTGAAAAAATTCGTTGTCCAAAAATTCAATTTCATCATATTTTGGACTAGTAATAATTTCACCTTCAAGATTCGCAATACCCCATTTTCTATTCTGTCTAAAACCAATAAATTTTCTTTTCCAAATATGAACTTGATCGTAACCGTTATTTAAGATCACTTTACCTCGCACATTTACTACTTTCCAATCCGACACATCCAAAACGGCAAAAAGTAAAGAATCTAAAATTTTAATATCATCATATTCTGGAGAAAGAACTTCACGGCCATATTTATTGACTAAACCAACTCTATCATTTCGTTGCATGACTGCGTATCCATATTCTTTAAATTCACCGATAGCATCATATTGAGGTTGAATTACCACTTTCCCTTCGGAGTTCATCATTCCCCATTGCTTATTTATCTTTACTGGGAACAAAGATTGTTTAGTCACTTTGCCAACTTGAGCAAAAAGTGAACTTCCAAAAAGCAACATTAAAAACGAAATAAATAATCCTCGCACGCCGTGATAAAGTGAGTTATGGATAATAGACTTTATGTTTTGATGAAATAACAACGAAAGGATACAAAAATAAGTATTTTAAATAGAACTTGTTGCTATCAATAGACAAAATATAGATTTTATTTTATTGATAAAATTCATAATATGAAATATTCAATGTAGACCTTCATTGATAAAATAAATAATTCTCAAAATTATTTAGGCTTTCTTTTTTGGAAAAAATTTTTACTTTTACAAACAAAACGAAATCAAAATGAGTGATCACCCAAAGTGGAATTTTCAAGAGTTCTCAGCTTTTTTAATGTTGTATGCCGCATCTGCAGATTTAAAAGTCACTACAGATGAAAAGGACGCTATTATGCAAAAAGTAAATGAAGAAACTTTTGAGGAAATTTGGAAGGAATATAATTCCATGTCAGACATCAATAAAATTAATACTATCCTTTCCTATAAAGGTTTATATTTTCCAACTGCTGAACGAACTAATGAGTTATTAGATATGATGAAACAAGAATTTATGGCTGATGGAGAATTTAGTTTATTAGAAAAGAATTTGATGCGAATTTTAAAAAAATTACTGTAAATATATTTCAAAATATATTTTTGATTAGAAATGTCCCTCCTTTCGTATTCGAATCGAAAGAAGGGATTTTTCGTAGAGGCAATCCCTCCCTTGTAAGTTGCCCGAGATGTTATTTTTTTTTCTCACAGCGCGGGGCACCCACAAGGGATTACCTCTACGAAATAATATATGAAAAATAAAAAATTTCCAATTACTCACGTGACCATTTCCAATAAAATTGGAAGGCCAATTAATTCGATTGTTCGAATAAGTAATTTGAAAGATTTTTATATTCAACCTAAATTATGTTTAGAGACTTTTGCTATTTTTTTTGATGACTTGCCCTGGGAAAAAAGTGATTTAGATATCTCGGTTCAAACGAAAAATACTTTAGTTACCTTTGGTGTGACCTTAAAAGGTCTTCGATTTTTTATGGCGATGGAAAACGCAAACGAATTTCCTGTAAGTTATTTTTTAAAAAGAGAATTTCTGTCCAAACCAATTCATCATATTTTTGGAAGTGTTTTTTCGCAATTTTATAAATTTATAAAAAACGAATTGCCGACAGATTCTGCAAAAGTTGAAGTTCGATTTTTGAGAACAAAAATTTCAAATGGTATTACAAAAGTTTTTAAAAATGAACATATTAATTTTGAAGGCTCGCTGATAATTTTGCATAGAGAAAATATTTTAGGTGGTGAGTCTCAAATTATTGAATTAAAAGATGATGATTCCATTGAGGTTATTTTTCAACAAAAACTAGAAGCGGGCGATTTTGTTTTTTTGAAAAACAAGAGTGGTAATTTGAAAAACATCTCTCATCAGTTGACTCCAATAAAATTGGAAGATGAATCAAAGGAAAGTGGTTGGATTGATTTACTGAGCTTTGAGATTATAGAATAGGACTCGTTTTTACTTTTCTTTTCTCATTCTCGATATCTCTGATGACTGATTTCACCATATTTAATCTTGATAAATTCCCATTCGAAAGAATTCTCACATACCAATATTCTTTAAACTCCAGTTTTTTAAAAATCTCTTCAGCGGAGTAATTCTTTTCATATAACTTGGCAATATCGTCAAAGAGTTTTTCAAGAAATAATAACTTCTTTTTCAGTTTGGCTTTTCCATTTTTAAACTGTGGATTATGACCACATAGCATCACATCAAAATCCAATTCTAGAATTCGTTTTATTGAATTAATCTGATCCAACGTACTTTCATTTTCCAAAAAATAAGCGATGTAAGAATTTACATACAGGTCAGCAGAAAATAACCATTTCTTATTAGGCTCATAAAGTGCAACCATATCAACTGCGTGTCCAGGAATGGGAATTATTTCAAATTTGTAATTTTCAGTTTTGATAAAACTTGATTTTGAAATAATATTCTTAAAAGGAGGTCGATTGCCCCAAGACATTTTTTGGATAAAACTAATTGGCGGAGGAGATTTCATCATTTCACCACACAATGCCGAGGCATAAACTGGGCAATCAAAATGAGATTGCATTCTTGCAATATTGCCAGAATGATCCTCATGGTGATGAGTGATGAAAATTTGTTTTACAGGAAGGTCTTTGACTTGATGGAAAATTTTTGAAGCCATTTTGGTATGGCCGGTGTCAATCATTAAGCCGTCGATAAAATAAATGTGCGAGAATAATTTGGGTTGACCAAAAAGGGATTTACCAAACTTAAATCCTTTTATTTCTTCAAAATCAAACGTCTCGATTACATTCATAAAAAAGAATTTAATTTTAATTTATCCCATTTCTGCTACTCGAATCATGGTATCTTCCACTTGTTGAACTAACTCAATATATCGTGGATCTCTCTTCGTTGAACGATCCCTTTTCAACGGTAAATCAACATTAATGTGTTCAACGAATCGAGAAGGCGCTGATTTCATAATATAAATATCATCAGCCAAATAAACTGCTTCTGGAATATCATGCGTCACAAACACAATCGTCGGGTGATACTCATTCCAAATATCCAGCAACAAATCTTGCATCTGCAATCGAGTACTCACATCTAATGCACCAAAAGGTTCGTCCATCAAAAGTATATCTGAGTTTGCCAACAAACTTCGAGCAATAGCAACTCTTTGCAACTGTCCTCCAGACAAAGTTGGGTACTGAGCATATTTATGTTCGTGACCGGCAAGACCTACTTTTGTGATGAGCTCCATCGCCTTGGCATCGCGCTCAGCTTTAGATACACCTTTATATTGCAATGCTAAACCAACGTTATCCAATACGGATAACCAAGGTAATGAAGAGTATTGTTGGAAAACCATACTTACTCGATTGTCCTTGCCGATGTGTTTATCTTTGAGTAATAATTTTCCTTCGGTAGGTTGTTGAAGACCTGCCACATATCTTAAAAGAGTTGATTTTCCGCAACCAGACATTCCTAAGATCACAATAAATTGTCCTTGCGCAGGTTTGTCTTCTACCAAAAATTCTAAGTCTTTGATGATCCAATTTTTTCCTCCATCGTAACTTTGGCCGATGCCTCGCATTTCGATGATGTTATCTAGTTCTGAATTTTGGAAATTTGGCATTTTTGTTTTTCTATTTAGTTGAATTAACTTTTGAAGTTATTTCAAAAATTTAATCGTTGATTTTCTAAAAACTTTTTCGCTGTATTTTTCTAAAACCTCAAAGTCCCTTTCTCCTGTTTTTGATATTTGAATAATATGATCTCCACCTATTTCATATGATTGTTTTTCTCCCCAAAACATAGCTCTATTTCCGCTCAATCTAACTCCAAATTCTTTCATCACAAATTCAAATTTTGAGAAAGAAGTGAAGTGTCTATCAAAATTATCTCGATTAGTTGAGATAGCAACTTTTATAGAAATTCGGCTATCCTTAAATGAATCCAATTCTTGAAAAATTTCAATTATTTTATCTTTCAACTCTTGGTTAATCATTTGAAAAAAGGATTTTTACGCCTTAGCGTTTTGCAGAATTTTAAATTCACCATAGGCCACAAATAAAACTCCCCCAATCAAAATAACTGGTAATAACGAACTCATTATCCATCCTGCATTTGGTAACATCACTTTCAATAACAACGCAAATAAAACACCTCCAAGAAGCAACAATATTCCTGATTGAGATTCTTTTAATCCAGTTGGTTGAGTATTTAAATATTTATGAGGGAATATTCTTTTATCTATAAATTGGAAAATTCGATCTTGTAGAAAACCAATAATAATGATCACTATCAGTCCAGCAAATACTTTTTCAATTTGTCCTTGCCGAGCTTTGATGTACATTAAAGAACCAATTCCTCCCTGCCGATTCAGTAATTCGGCAATGATAATATATGTCCAAGAGATGGCAGTCAACACTCGAATATCATCCATTAACCGAGACATTACGGAAGGGAAATAAACCGTTTTAATCGTTTGCCAATCAGTTGCACCGAGGGTAAATACAGTTTTCAGATAAACATTCTGCACCTCAAATACTCGTTGAGAAACCACAGGTAATAAGTAAACCAAAATACCAAAAGCCAAAAAGGCAATCTTCATCTGATCTTCAATTCCAAACCAAATGATAAATAAACCAGTCAAAGCGGTCAACGGTAAAAACCGCATCGCATCAACTTGTTTGCTAAATAATCCTTTGAAAAGAGGAAATAATCCAATCAAAAATCCAATGGGTACAGCTATAAAAATCGCCCAAAAATATCCTTGAATATTCAGCCAGAGAGATCGTCCTGTTTGCTGAAATAATTCATCTTTTTGAATGAGTTCCGGAAATGATTGAACTACTTGGAGTGGCGTGGGAAATAATGGATAGACTTTTTCAAACTCAGTTGCATTAGCAAAATTAATTGAATCGACTTTTGCAATTGAATCCAAATATCGCTGATGTACTTCTGGATCTTTTCCAATCGAAGACTCTAACCTAGAATCAAAACCTTCAATAATTGGTCTCTTAATCGAAAGCATTTCTGCCACCAACCACCAAACAATTATCAAAATTACAAATCCAACTAATCCTAAGATGAGACTTTGTGAACGGCTGAGATCACCACGGAGTTTGAATAGTTCCATATTTCGTTTTATAAATTAGTAAGCGGTGTTAAAGCTTTAAGCCCTAACACCGCTAATTGATTTCGTTTATCTTATTCAGCGATCAACTCAAAATCAGTTCTTCTATTTTTCGCTCGACCTTTCTCTGTATTATTGCTAGCTACAGGTTTGTCTGGACCATTTCCAACAATAATAAATCGATTCCGAGGCATTCCGTGTTCTGTAATTAAATAGTTAGCAACCGCATTTGCACGCTTCAATGAAAGTGCTTTATTACTTGACGCACTCCCCACATTATCTGTATTTCCCTCGATACGAATACGAGAATTAAAGACTTTTGCAATATCAACAAATTCTTTGTCGATAATATATTTCGCATTGTCATCCAATTGGAATTCTCCAGTTCGGAAGGAGATACTAACTGCTTTAGTTGCTAGAGCAGTTTTAGTTTCATCCGCTTTTGTTGCTTTGGTATAACTTTTAGCTTTTTCAGAAAAATGAATAGGGTCAGCCAAGGTAGTTGAACTCACTAATGATGGATAAGCTACTTGTCTCCATGCTGGAACTCGACCTTCGATATATTTCAAATCAGTATATTTATCAGTCATATTTCGATACAGATCATCACCAGCAACACCTTTATAATCACTATTCAGCCGGAAGAAGTTTTTGTTATCTCCATGAGTGGTTAACCGAACATTTCCAATCATTTCATCAGCTTCTTCAGGAGTCAAAGGAGTTCCTCTCTCTGTAAATTCTTCAGATAAAATCGCTGCTGCCTTTTTTCTAGAAGATGTGTTTGAATTGATTTCTGCAGCACCTTTCATCCAACCTTCGTACAGTTGACGAACTCTTTCTTTATTCGCATCAACAAATGCTCTTTTTGCAAAAAACACATCTGCGATAATGTAAGCTGCTGATCTTGAACTTTCCAAAACTCTACTTCCTGGTACAGCTTTCAAACTCAAAATATCATCTGGACTCCATACAACTGCTGCATCACATCGTCCACTTTTGAAAACCTCCGCTGCATCAATTGCACTAGGTTGTCCTAAAATTTCCACATCGTTTACAGACAATCCACCTGCTTCCATCAACCAAATCAAAAACGAATGAGAAGGTGTCATTTCCGCTACAGCAATTTTTTTACCTTTCAAATCTGCAACACTAGTAATTCCTCTTCGAGCTACAATTGCATCTCCACCTCTTGACCAGTCTGCTTGAAAAACTACAACTGGATCAAAATCTGATAATCCTCCAACTTCTGTTGGGAAGGCATCAATAGTCGCCCAAAGTAAATCTACATCACCTGATTTGAATGCATTTCGAGATGCATCAAAATCATCTAATACTTGGAATTCTACTTTGAATCCATAGTCTTTATAAAATCGAGATTTAGTAGTTGCTTCAAAACCTTCATTAAAGTATTGTCCACCTGCATATCCTCCCCAAGTTACTACACCTACTTTGATTACATCATCAGATGAGCTGCTTCCTGAATTTGAAGAAGTTGAGTTTGTAGAAGAATTTGAACCTGAGTTGCCAACTTCTTCTGTATTTTCTGTTGCTATATCTCCAAAGAATCCATTATCTCTTAGATAAGTAATTCCAAAGAAAAGTATCGCTACAATTATTAGGGTTATTAATAATTTTGAAAATGTGGTGAGTTTCCTTGCCATGTTGTTTTAATTGTATTATTTATTTATAAAATATTTGTTCGGAAAATTTTAAGTTGTTGAACGTTTTACGTTAGACGTTTTACGGTCCCCAGAATTATTGCATTTTGAAAACCGTAAAACGTTCAACGTCTAACGTCTAACGTCAATCGTTTTCATTTCTAATCAAAAAGAGAATCATATTGATTGGTATGACCTGAATCTCGCATTGGTTTTGCAATCGGTTCATTTAAGTCTAAAACATCATCGTCGCTATTTGCTTGACTAACGATAATTGTTTTTTCCTCTCCTAAGATTTTAGACACACCTTCTTTCTCCCACTTTTCTAACATCTTCAATCCTTCTTCTTCAAATACTCCATTTTGTAAATCAACCGAGTCCATGAAATTCGAAGACATTTCCATAAATCTTTCCATCTCCCCTACTTTGTTACTTACATCATCAGCAACTGCTTCCATCGCCATGTCAAACATCGCTCGCTTATCTGGATTTCCAGAAATAACACTTGCTGCAGATTTCATTGCAGAAGCACTTGCTTTGATTGCTTTGTATTCTTGCTCTTTGACCATCACTTGATCTTTCACATCTTCCAAAAGAATTTCGGAATTTTCATACATCTTTGTCAAAACTCTATACAAGACTTCCATTTTTTTATACAAGTCTTCTAATCGCATATTTGATTCTTTTAATCGTCCCGCTTTTCGAGACTTAAGAATCATGATGTTCTTTTTGTTAACTTCTTTTGCTTTGCTCGCTTGCGTCAAGTTGCTTTTGATTTCTCGTTGGTTATTGACAATCAATTCTTTCAACTTATGCATTTGACCTTTTAGCTTACCAATTTGCTTATTCATTTTCCCAAGGTTGTCAGCTAAATCATCGGTGTATGATTTCAAGATTCCAATTGGATCAATCTGAACAAACATTCCAGTAATTGAACGCATCACACTTTTATACATATACCAAACTAGGTTTCGCATTTTGGGATCAAGCACCATATAAATAACTGCTCCTAAAACAGCAAGTGTTGCAACTAGAGTAATTGTGTTAGCAAACAGGCCAGCAAAAAAAGCTGTATTTGTTGCAATTAAATATCCCAATCCTCCAACAATAGCTGTCAAAAAAATCGCTCCAGTCACCCCTTCCGGTTTTTTCCAAAATGACTTTGGTTTAAAATCTTGCATTTCCATTTTTAATATTTTGATTTATTTATTTTAAAATTATTGAGTCAAAGTATTAACAGTTCACCGTTAATCATTAACCATTATTTAAGGTATTTTTTCATATTTTCAATATCTCTTTGAATCTGCGAAAGTACAAGGTTATAAGAGGCTACAAAATTATTTTTAGTAGTTTCTACTTTTACTGTTGCGGCAGAAATACTCTTTTTCATTTGCTCACTTTTCGCTTGATGATCTGCAATTTCTTTTTTGAGTCGTTCGATCTGTTTCGTTTTTTCTTTTATCAAATTATCATGTTGCTGAATCAGTTGAGCTTTGTCTCCAATCTGTTTGTTTTTTTGATTAGCTAAAGCTTGTCCAAATTTCGTTTCCTCCTTTTTCAAAACATCAATGTAAAAATTAGCTGTCTTGATTAATTTAGCTGGTGTTGCTCCCATTGTCGAAGCTGCGGCAAATGCTGATTGGTAACGAGTTTTTTCATCCATTGGCATTTTGGCCAAATTGTGCAAACTGTTTTTGTATTCCAAATAATCAAATCCATCCAAGTTATTAGCCTCCATGGCTTGCAATAAAATATTGGTAAATTTTGAGGATGCTTTTCCAGCTGGTGCAGTTGGATTGGTTCCTGAATCGGAAGAAGTTGATCTATTAGTAGAAATTGGTTTTGTTTTTTGTTCAGGTACAATATCAGAATCATCTGAGCTATCTCCAGACATATTCTTTTTGAATTCCTCATCATCAACGATAAACCACTTTTTAAGATTTTTTAACATAAAAATACTTTAATCAGAAAAGATTTAATTCTCAATGAAAATTTGAGATTTTTAAATGTGTAAAGACTAATTTTCAAGGAATTAAATCCAAATGTTTTGAAACTTGTTTTGTAAAAATATAAACGGCAAAATTCACTTTTGTTTAGTCGAAAAAGAACCCTTTCGATTAACTCGTTTAGATTTTCTACAAATATCGCTAAAATAATAAAAATTAGAGTATTTATAGAGTGTTAAGTGATACCTAATTTTTCAACAGTTTCAGGCACAAATTTCTCATATTTTCTAGATTTTAAAACACCAAAGGTGAAAGTCCTAGAATCAAGCATTTTTTCCTAAATTTGGCGTTTTAAATGACAGTTTCTTTTTAAACCATATAGGCACATTGAAAAATAGGAATTATTGTGCAGGCTATGTTTTCTATGTGGTAAAATTCAATAAAACAAAATGAACGAGAAAATTATCTACGGAATTCAACAAATCGGAGTAGGTGTAAATGATGCCGAAAAACTCTTCAAATGGTATGCTACAAAATTGGGTGCTGATGTCAAAGTTTTTGATGACAATAATACTGCTACTCATATGGCAAAGTACATGGGAGGAAAACCGCATGACAAACGAGCGATTCTTGCAATGAATTTGCAAGGTGGAAGTGGTTATGAAATATGGCAATTTGAAGATCGTGAACCACAACCACCAGCTTCTCCAATTCAATTGGGTGACACAGGTATTTTTTCTATAAAAGTAAAGACTAGAGATGTTCAAAAAGCGTTTTCTAATTTAAAAGCAAAAGGGGTTCAACCAATCTCGGAAATCGTAACTGCTCCAAATGGAACTCAATCTTTTTTCATCAAAGATCCGTGCGATAATATCATCCAAATCAAAAGTTATGACAGCTGGTTTGCTCAAGGAAAAAATATGGGTGGATTTTTTGGTTGTACGATTGGGGTTTCTGATATTGACGCTGCAAAGAAATTGTATGTCGATGTCCTTGGTTATGATAGAGTGGTTTATGATGAAACGGGAACATTCGATGACTTCGCCGCGTTACCAAGTGGAAAGGAAACTTTTCGCAGAGTGCTTTTAAGTAAATCTGAAAAAAAGGGAGGGTTCTCTAAATTACTCGGTTCTAGTCAATTAGAATTAGTCCAATCCATTTCGAGAACTCCTAACAAAATATTTGCTGATAGATATTGGGGAGATATTGGATTTATTCATTTATGTTTTGATGTTCGAAATATCGGCGCTGTCGTGAGAGATTGTAAAGCAGCTGGCTTTCCATTTCAAGTGCTAGTTGATGATGAATTTGATATGGGAGATGCAAATGGAAATTGGGGATATTTAGAAGACCCTGATGGAACATTAATAGAATTTGTAGAAACTTTAAAAGTTCCTCTTGTAAAAAAAATCGGTTGGACAATCAATATGAAAAAGAGAAATCCAACTAAACCATTACCGAATTGGTTAATTAAGGCAATGTCTATTAACCGAGTTAAATTTTAAAACGTTTGACGTTGAACGTTTTACGTTATACGGCTCTCGCTAAAAAACGTAAAACGTAAAACGTCCCTCGTAAAACGTAAATAATGTTTACACAATTCCATAATCCGCAAAGTCTTCATGGCGAACTCCTAGATTTTTATCTAGCCAATGGCTGGTTTCGATCTGGGCAGTATATCTACACGACAAAGATTTTGAATTTTGATGGAAAACTGTATTCACCTATTCGGATTCGTTTGCCACTTGAGGGATATGAATTTCGAAAAAGCCTTCGAAAAATTTGGAATAAAAACCAGCAATTTACTACTGTCTTTAGAAAAGCTTTTATCAGTCGTGAAAAAGAAGAATTGTATCAAAAACATAAATTGCGTTTTGATGGATACGTTTCTCAGACGATCAAAGATGCTTTGCAAGATGGTGGAGAAACTACGATTTATGATACTTACGAAGTAGCGGTTTATGATGGTGAAAAATTAATTGCGGTCAGTTTTTTTGACTTAGGTGAAAAAAGTATGGCGAGTATAATTGGTCTTTTTGATCCCGATTATTCAAGTTATAGTTTGGGATTTTATACCATGCTGGCAGAGATTAAATATGGGAAAAAGAAAGGCTATAAATTTTATTATCCAGGGTATGTAATCCCTAATTATCCAAAGTTCGATTATAAATTACGCATTGGGGAAGTAGATTACTACAAAGCCAAAAAAGATAATTGGCTTCCTTTTCCTGAAATGAACAAAAACGACTTACCTTCAGAAGTCATTGAAAATCAGCTAGTTAAGATGGGGATGGTATTAAAAATGCATGCCATTGATTATAAAATATATTTTTACCCGCTTTTCGACAAAGGTTATATGAATCACATTGGAGAGCTACAAGAGTTGGAAACACCACTTTTTATTCAACTGCAATCACCAATCAATAACCAAAAATTAGTCATTAATTTTAACTTGCAAAAACATTGTTATGAGCTTATTCAATTTCATGGCTTTTTAAAACCAATTGAAAATTTTTACGACTCTTCTTCTCATAAAGAATACGACACGTTCAAAACATTATTAATTCGACAATTCAAATTTAAAGAAAGTGAAAAACCTGAAGAAATCGTTAAAACAATTTTGGAAATGATGAAATTAAGTAGATAGAATTTCTTCCTTTTTATTTTCATCATTTCAAGAAAATTTTGGACAAGTAAAATATGAATTTAGCAGAATTTACAGCAATTACCATTGATGGGAAAACAATATTGGCGCTACAATTAATGGCGATCTTGTTTGTAATTGCATTGTTACATTTCCATTGGACACTTGGCGGAAAAACTGGATTTACTAAATCTGTTCCTTCAAGAGAAGATGGGACTTTGCTTTTTGTCCCAAATTCTTTTCAATGTGCTTTGGTTGGATTTAGTTTAATATTCGTAATAGGATTTATCTATCTAGGAATTAGACAATTAATTTTTCCAAATTGGGTATTCAAATATGGATTATTTATTTTAGGTGGAATTTTTATGCTTCGTGCAATTGGTGATTTTAATTATGTTGGATTTTTTAAAAAAGTAAAAAATACTACTTTTGGAAAATTAGATACCAGATTTTATTCACCTTTGTGTTTATTAATCAGTGGAATGTTTTTTTTGATAGCAAATACCATCCAACTTTAAATTTTCCTTTTCAAATTCTTAAAAGGATTCCATAAGTATAGATCTATGAGTCTTGGTCAATGAGAAGTGGGCTACTTCTCAATCTCACATTTCAAAATTTTCATAGCTGCCCTCATCTCCTTTTCATTCATTGAAGCAAAACCCAGTCTCGTAGAATTCAATTCTTTTCCAACCGGATCATACCTTTTACTATCTGCGAGATATAAATTTTTAGCTGCAACTGCTTCACTTAATTTTGTCAAGTTTATTTTTTCATCAAACTTCGTCCACACCGCTAACCCTCCATCTGGTTTTTTAAATTCAACATAATCACCTAACTCTTTTTGCAATAAATCACAGAAAAAATCTCTTCGCTGATGATAAGTTTTCAAAGCCTTTCGCATATGTCTTCGAATTTCTCCATCTTCCAACATCATGGCAATTGAGCGCTCCAATAAAACATCTCCTTGCCGATCCACAAACCTTCGAAGCTTTGCCATCTCATCAATTAAATTCTCAGGGGCAATCACAAAACCAATTCGAAAAGCAGGTGCTATAGATTTACTAAATGATCCAACATACGAGACTACTCCTACTCTATCCGAACTAGCCAATGGCAAAATCGGACTACTCTCATAATGAAAATCATAGTCATAATCATCCTCAATTATGGCAAATTTATATTTCTCTGCTAACTGTAATAATTTCATTCTCCGCTCTGCACTCAAAGAAACTGTGGTGGGATGGTGATGATGAGGAACGATATAAATTGCTCTAATTTTTTTCTTTTTACAAATTTCCTCAACTGCATCAATGTCAATTCCATCCTCATCAACTGGGACTGTAATTATTTTCCCTTTGGCATTTTTTATAATTTCATTGGCTGCCCGAAAATTAGTTTCACCAACAATTACATTCGATCCTTTTTCCAAAATGATTTGAAACAATAAATAAAATCCCATAATACTTCCACGAACAATCATGATATTTTCAATCGAAACATTAATACTTCGTGTTTCTGAAAGATATCTGACCAGTTCTTTTCTTAATTGAATATTCCCTTTTAATTCATGAGTATAATTTAATTTTCTAACTGCAAATTTGCTGTTTAACACACTTTTATATTGTCTAGCTAAAACATGAATCGGAGCCAATCTCAAATCTGGAACTCCATCATCAAATCGATATTTAAAAGTCGTAAATCTTGGAACAAAGCCATTTACATTTTTTTCAAAATTCTTTTTTATGGGAAAAAGAGTTTCTTGAAGAGGCGAAATAATTTCCTTTTTTTGAGAATTAAATT
Organism: uncultured Saprospiraceae bacterium; assembly: GCA_964564545.1. Lineage (GTDB taxonomy): Bacteria > Bacteroidota > Bacteroidia > Chitinophagales > Saprospiraceae > CAJQQY01. The sequence goes on along the minus strand of CAZMBP010000095.1, from coordinate 65,260 downwards.
TTTGGAATTTAGTGACCGGAATTTTTTTACTTACAAAACTTCCCTTTGCTGGAATAGTTTCAATCCAACCTTGTGCCTCTAATTCTTCGTAGGTTGCAATAATTGTTTTTCGATGCACCTCAAAATGATTTGCTAATGTTCTAGATCCAGGTAACTTTAATCCAGGAACTAAATTTCCGCAAGAAATTTCTTTAATAATTCCATTTGCCAATTGCACATATTTTGGCATTCTTGAATTCGAATCTAACTTTATCATATTTTTATAAGGCAACATAACTGGACTATTTATTTTATTAAAACTGGACTACTCAAAGCTACCAGTAATATTTTAATTTTGATACAAATATTTTACAATCTTTAAAAGTATTGTAATTTTTATTCGTTGAATCTCTTATCATTGGAAGCTTCACCGAATAGTTTTAATTAGAAAAAAATGCTACACTTCGAACCAACGGATTCTGCTGATTTCCCTACTTTAATAAAATGGGAAAATGATCCTGAGAACAAAGATTTTGTTTTCCAATACTCGATTGCGGAGCATCAAGAAGTAATCGATTCTAAAGATCAACTTCATTTAAAAACTATTGATAATCAAGGAGTTATGGTTGGATTTATTATTTTGAGAGGATTGCAAAATCCGAATCTAAGTGTAGAGTTGAAACGAATTCTAATTCATAAAAAAGGTAAAAACTATGGGAAAATAACTTTACAATTATTACAAAATTTAGTCTTTGGAAAATTAAATAAGCATCGTCTTTGGTTAGATGTATTTACTGATAATCCAAGAGCTCAACACGTTTATCAATCAGTTGGATTCATAGAAGAAGGGATAAAAAGAGAATGTATAAAAAGTGGAAAAAATTTTCGTAGCTTGATTATTATGTCGATTTTGCGGCAAGATTTTAAACCATTTAAACTACCATCATGAGGATTATTAGAAACCAAACCCAAGGGTATCTTTGGGGTAAAGACTGTATGGCGTGGCCATTGTTTTCTAACCCAGAATTAAACGTCAAAGAAGAATTAATTCCACCCAACTCGCAGGAAGAAATACATTTCCATAAGTCTTCCCAACAATACATTTACATTTTAGAAGGAGAAGCATTTTGCATTTTAAATGACCAAGAATTTAATTTATCCGCTGGAGACAGTATTCATATTCCAACCGGAGCTTTACATCAAGTTAAAAATATTCATCATTCGTTTTTACGGTTTTTGCTGATCTCCTTGCCTCCCGTTGAAGACGATATAAATTATCCATAACATGAAAGAAGTCAATGATAAAACTAAAGTTCGCCGAGTACCTAAAAGAGGTATTTATGATCAAGAAGAGATCTATAAAATTTTAGATAACGATAGTACTTGTACCATCGGTTTTGTTCATCGAGGCGTTCCAGTTGTTATTCCAACTATCTATGGAAGACATGAAAATAAAATCTATTTGCATGGGGCTGCAAGCTCACGAATGATCAAAAATTTGGAGGAAGGGTTTGATATGTGTTTTTGTATGCATCGTGTGACAGGATTAGTTCTTGCCAATTCTGCTTTTCATCATTCAATGAATTATGAGTCAGTTGTTGTCTTTGGAAAAGCTAAAAAAGTGGAGGGAAAAGAAGCTAATTTATTTGCATTAAAAGTTGTTTCTGATCAAGTACTGAAAGGTCGCTGGGAAGAAGTTCGACAGCCTAGTGACAAAGAATTAAAAGCGACAACAGTTTTGGAAATCGAAATTAATGAAGCTTCTGCAAAAGTTCGAAATGAAGGTTGTCATAATGATAAAGCGGATTACGATTTAGATATTTGGACTGGTATAGTTCCTATTGAGAGAGTATATCAAAAACCAATTGACGATGACAAAATGAGAGATGGAATTCCAGTTTCTCCTTCTGTTAAAAATATTTTTCTTTAGTTTAGTTCCTCTTTCCCCCTATTCACAAGGTGACTTCATTCACCTTGTGAATAATTCTGCTTCAAAGAAATTGAAAATTATAACAATGGAATTACGTAAAATAAAACTATACTCAAAAGACATTTCGGCTCAGTATGATTTTTATAAAAATGTACTTGGTTTCGAAAGTAATTTTTTTGAGGAAAATAAAATTTCCATTTCAGCAGGAAGTACTCAATTGATTTTTGAAGAGGACAAACTGAGTAACTTTATTTATCATTTTGCCTTTCTTATTCCAAATCAAAAAATAGAACAAGCCATTGTTTTTTTAGAAAATAAAGGAATTGAGTTACTCAAAAGAGATGGTGAAAAAATCATCTATTTTGGAACAAAAGAAAATCATACAGGACGTGCGATTTATTTCTATGATGAGGATGGAAATATTGCTGAATTTATCGAAAGAGAATCTTTAAATTTTCAGTCTGATGATAATTTTAATATCCAACAAATTTTAAAAATTAATGAAATCGGAATGCCTGTCGATAATCCCATGGAGGTATCTCGACAACTCATTAATCAATTCAAAATTCACTTAATTGATCTACATCATTTGAATGATACCTTTTGCTGGGTCGGTGATTATAATGGAGTTTTTATTGTTGTGAAAAATGGGAGAAATTGGTTACCAACGAAATTAGCAGCTCAGTCAAATGATTTTGAAGTGGAATTTGAATCCTCAAATAAGGTTTACAATATGGTGTTCAAAAATGGAAAAACTCACTATTAAGTAATTGATTATCAATTATTTACAACAAAGTCCTTCCAGATTTTAAAATCTGGAAGGACTTTGTTGTTTTATCCCAAAATGAAATATCGAGAATCAAACACTTCGCTAAGAAATAAAAACTTTATAAGTTTTTATTTCTAATTTTTGATAGTTTCTTTTTAGAAAAAGGAAGGGAGTAACGGCACGTTGAATCTTTGTCTGAAATAGTTTTTGGAATAACTAGGAATTATAGGCTCATCAAAGAAAGCCCTAACCCCAAACAAAGTTTCCATTTCAACGATAACATTTACTATCCAAAAATCTACTAAACGTAATATGAGAAAGTCTTAAATTTAGAAATTATTTTGATGCGTAAATTAGTCACGTCCCTTCCAACTTTTCAAAGTGTTTGTTGTTGTTCCTTGTTTTATTTTTAGCGATTTCTTACATGTGTAACTTCAACTTTTTGAAAGTTAACGCAGGTTGAAATCCTTCTTTTCTTAAATTTGTTTTTTCAGAATCATCATTTTCAGAATTCAAAGGGATCGTAAAACAAAACACACTCCCCTGTCCAGTTCCATTTGATTCCACCCAAATCTTTCCGTTGTGATTGGAAATTATTTTTTTACAAACTGCCAATCCTACGCCAGTTCCATTTGCTTTCCCACCTTCTTTTATTTTTCCAAAAACATCAAAAATAGATTCATGATAAGCCTTTGAAATTCCAATTCCATTATCTCTCACTTTGAATAAAAAATGATTATTCATTTCTTGAACATCTAGCTCAATTACTGGGTCATGTGTACCTCTGAACTTCAATGCATTCTCAAATAAATTTTTGAGCAATTGTTTAAATTGAATAAAATCAACTTTTACTTCAGGCAATTCCCCACAAATTATTTTTGCATTAGATGATTTAATTTCATTACCTAATACATGTTTCACTTCCTCCACCGCTTTCTGCACTTTCACTAAACGAGGTTTAAATTTTTCCAAACTCACATTTGAAAAAGACAAAATATCATCCATCATCCGAGCCATTCGATTTGCTCCATCGACAGTATATTGTAAATATTGCCTTCCATCACTATCCAAATTTTTAGAATATCGATGTTGAACTAATTGCGAATAACTCGAGATCGTACGCAACGGTTCTTTTAAGTCATAAGAAGACATCAAGTCAGCAATCTCCTCATATTCATGAGCTCTAAAATTATTTTTCTGGATAGATTGTTCCAGACTTTTTTGATATTGTTGCTGCGCAATTGCTTGCTCTTGTTCATTGGTAATATCTCTCAAGTTCATCACCACATACTCCAATTCATTGGAAGCATCGACGAGAACATCACCTTTAATATCAATCCAACAAATTCCTCCTCCCCTTTTGATCATTCTCAATTTTGTATTAAAATTTCGATTCAATCGAAGGAAACTTTTATCCAAAATATTATACAAATCAAACCGATCTGCAGGATGAACAAATGTCAAATCATATAAGTCTAAAACGGCAGTCATATCATAACCCAACATCTTCTCGATTGCTGGACTAACATATTTGAAGCGACCATTTTTGACTTGAAAAATCAAAAATAAATCTGAAGAGTTTTCAATTATCATTCTATTGAAGGTGTCTTCTTTCTTTCCACTAGCATTCAAATAGAATAAATTGGAAAGGAAAAAACCTGCTACAAAAAGTACCAGTCCAGAAATAATTGAAAAAATGAAATCGGGATTTAAAACGGCTAGGTAAAAAATGACTAATAAACCAACTACAAAAAGAACCAAAAAGATGGGTCGAAAGCGAATCACCTTAAGGGAAAACATATCTAATTTTAAAAAAGATAGGTTTTTAGAGGGGTTAGTTTTGTCCTTTGTCTCTGTACTAAACATGTGTTTTATAATTTGATAAAAAAATATCAGAATTCTATTCCATTTTAGTGGAAAAAGCAGGCTGATAATTTATCAGCTGTTCCCACTCAATAGAAAAAAGTAACTCACCTTCGTACTTATTCTATTGAATAGAAGAATTCAAAAAACACGGGATTATAAAATGCGACTTGCTTTTGGGATAATTCTAAATGTTATGTTCATCAAAAAAATCAATTAAGAATTTTTATAATATATTATTTTCAAATACCTTGCCAACGTTTGTTAATTCACAAAAAAAAACGCATATAAATAAAAAAAATGTGACAACTAGAATATCTTTCTTTTTTATAGAAATCCATTTAGCTTCTATTTTTTTAGAATCTAATACTTTGATTGTCAAACAGTTAGAGTTTTTTACAAAATAAAAATGCCATCAACATTGCTGCTGATGGCATTTTTAACTTTTTAGAAAAAGTTACTTCAGATTGAATAGCATGGTGACCTGACTACCTTAAAATCATATGCTTGACACGACTTTGAGCCTTACCACGCATACCATAATCTTATTTATTCCTACCGAATCCTATTTTCTTTTTATTAAAAGTAAAGTCATCGGTATCTAATTTAAAGTTCTTAACATCTTCTAATGTAAGGATCATTGCTTCTCCTTTTTTTCTGTCTTCTTGAGGCACTTCAGCCAACCGAAGATTCATATTTTTAACTGCTTCTACCACAACTTTTCTGACATCACGAGCATTTCCAAAATATTTATCTCGGAACTCATACATAAAGGCAAGGTATTTATCCAAATGATCGGAAGCAGGTTCTGTCATACTTACTCCTTGATCCAGCAACATCATTTTAGCAATCTTCTTCAAATCTTCCGGTGAGTAATCTTCGAATTTTAAAGTTTTATCAAAACGAGAATTTAATCCTGGATTAGCTTTTAGGAAATTTTCCATATTATCAGGATAACCTGCAGCAAAAACGAAAAACTCGCCTCGATTATCTTCCATCCTTTTTAGAATAGTTTGAATTGCCTCATCTCCAAAGTCTCCATGAGCACCACCGGTTTTAGCAGTTAAAGCATAAGCTTCATCAATAAACAAAACACCACCCATAGCTGCATCAATTTTTTCTGCAGTTTTGATAGCTGTCTGCCCAACGAAACCAGCAACCAATCCTTGACGATCAGTTTCCACCATTTGCCCTCTTTCCAAAACCCCCAAAGCTTTATAAATTTTTGTCAAAATCCGAGCTACCGTAGTTTTTCCAGTCCCTGGATTTCCAACAAAAATGGTATGCAATGAAAATGAGTTTAAAACATCTTTACCCGTTTCTCTAAAATATTTGACTAATTGAACCATCTCTTGAATTTGAATTTTGATGGATTCCATTCCAATCAAACTATTCAATTCATCCAACGCCTCAGTCAAAAGATTTCGATCAATAGGGATATAGGGTATTTCTCTTTTCTTTTCAATTTTGATATTAACCACATCTTGGAATTCTATAACGGACAATTGGTCTGTATCCAAACTTCTAGGATTCGAACCTGACATGACACGCAAACCAAGGTTAATTTTCGCTTCCTCAATTAAGTCATGAACAAAACGAGCATTACCAAATGTCTTATCCCTATTCCGGAATGCATTAGTGATTAATGAATCAATTTTAGCTTTTGCTTCTTGAGTAAACTTGACACCTTTTTCTAAACTTGCAAATTCTGCAATCTGGGAAAGTTCTTGAGGTAGGTAATCTGTAAATTCAAAATTTATTTTAAACCGAGATTTCAAACCTGGATTTGAATCCATAAAATGTTTCATTTCCTTTGGATAACCAGCAACGATTACTGCCATATCTCCTTTTCCATTCGACATTTCTCGAACCAAGATTTCAATCACTTCTCGTCCAAAATCTTTACTATCATCATTTGAGCGAGCTAAAGAATATGCTTCATCTATAAATAAAACACCGCCTCTTGCTTTCTCAATTGCTTCTTTCACTTTAGGTGCAGTTTGTCCTATATATTCACCAACTAAATCAACTCGATCAACTTCATGAACGTGTCCTTTAGTCAACAATCCCATTTTTTTATACAACTGCCCCATCATTTTAGCTACAGTCGTTTTTCCAGTTCCAGGATTTCCAACGAAGACAGAATGAACATTGATCTCTTCTTTTTCTTCAAATCCTTTATCTTTTCTTAATTGCAAAAACTGAATATATTGAGCATGATCTCGAACTCGTTGTTTGATTTCCGTCAATCCAATCAAGTCATCCATTTTGGACATGACCTCTTCAAAAGTTTGTCCATGATCAAATTCATTAGCTAGGATTACAGGCGCTTGTTGATTTGGTAAAAGAACACCAGCAATTCCCTCTTCAAAGTCATCATCAATCTCAAATGGAATCGTCGCAATCAGCCGATCCATAAATATCAAATCCGCTGTATAAGAATCTCTCCGCCAAGAACCTTTGACATTCGATCCCCAACCAGCAGTCATTTTAATGAATTCATCTTTCTTTTCGACCCTTTGTAGTCGGACGACCTGGCCTTTTAATTCGCGAGCGTTATTATAAAATTTTGTGTATAATTCGCATTGCCAATTTTTATCGACATGTTCATTTTTCAATAATATTTCCACATAAATATATCGAGTCTCTTCGCTACTAAAGGTTTTTAAATAAACTCGATCATCCTTCGTCACATCATCATAAGGTCCTTCGTAAAGCTTAAGAGATTGAACACTTAAATATCCACTTGTTCCATCATAATCTTCTGTCCCCGCATCTTCGACATAAAAATATTTAGTCGCCACTTTTTCACCTTCTACCCAAGCCTCCCAATAATAAGTTCCTTTCTTCCAAAAAACGCCTTCCTTTTTATTTCCCCAACCTTCACGAATGTAAACAGTTGGATCATATTTACTTACTTTTCTTCGAAAAGGCAAAGAGCATAATTCCTTTCGTCCTTTTTTGAGGGAAAAACATTTTAACTCAACTTCTATTTCCCAATCCTCTTCATCATACATTTTATTATAGAAAGATAACTCTGCATATACATATGAAATATCGAAGCGGTCAAAAACCTGCCGATATTTCTTTTTATTATCAGCTAACCACTCAGTCGATGAATACACTTTAAGTTCCCTAAACTTAAAATTATCAGATTTCGGATATTTATAACTTTCGCCCATTCTCTGTATTTGGTTAATATTTAGTGTCGTAATTATTTCGGTATAAAAAACTGACAGTCAACCTCTTATACGTTATTTTAAAATTTTATAAAAAAATGCTGTTAAAAAAAAGAAGTAATGCATTCACTTCATATTGGTTTATTAAAGGGAATTATAAACTTATTAAAAATATTCTTTTCCACCAATTTAAACGTAATTTAATATTTGCGGAGTTTTTCTTAATTTCAACCCTTTTTTAAAATAAAAATTTCTTTCAAAATAAAAAAATTCAATCTGAAGTCATCATGTAATATTTAAACTTTGATTGATCCTCGATTTCACTTTCAATGAATAATACGATACCATTAAATTTAGAATTTCCAGCACTTGTAAGCCTTGTCAAAAATGACGGAAAAGAACAGTATCAATCTACTCCTCTTTTCTTTAGTTTTACTAGTTATGTGCATCCTAGATTTGAAGGTTCTGTCTCAAAAATGAAATCTGCCATTCAAAATGTGGTAAAAGGATATGTGCTGGAAAGTGATACGTTAGATGATTTAATTTGGTTCAGATTTAACCCAACGATTGAATATCAAATTTTTAATTTAACTATCCCTATTCCTGGGAAAAAAGATCAGCATGGAAGGTTTGGAATTGCTTTCTTTGAATTGAACAAAATCACATTTGCTTCATTGCCACATTTTAATGGTGCAATGTATGTAGTGGAAAATGATAAAAAAAGCAGATTCAATCTTGAAAAACAAGCCACCAAAATAATTAGTCAGTTATTAAAAAAATATCAAGCCAACGATCCAAGTGAGTTTGATTTTAATAATTATACTTCTCCTGAAAAGGAATTTGTTACCTCAGTAGAAATCCCAATTCAAGCCGTTCACGATGATTTTTCATTTATCTCTCGAAACCAAGGAGCCTTCAGCGATATCTTTTCTTCAGATGAAAGAATGGATGGAGAGACTGAAATTTGGAAAATTTCTAAGAACCTAAATAATGATTTTCCTACTGATTTAAATCGTGCATTTTATCAAGAAAAAATGATCGAGCGACTAGAGAGTCTTTTGTTTGATCGACCGTTTAAAAACACGCCAATCGCTATTGTAGGAAAAGAAGGTGTTGGGAAAAAGAGTGTGATCCACGAAACTTTGTATCAACACATCGAAGAATATGAAAAAAAATCTCGAACAATTTGGCACATAGATCCTACGCGGATTATTACTGGAATGAGCATTGTCGGAATGTGGCAAAAAAGAATGGAAGCTGTTTTGAATTTTATCAAAAATCCATATTCCAAAAATAAAGGCTCTTCAATTATCCTAATCGACAATGCGATTTCTATGTTGCACATCGGAAAATCTGCTCAAAATAAAATGACGGTTAATGATGTGCTAAAACCTTATTTGGAAAAAAGATTAATCCAACTTGTCATTCTAGCAACTCCTGAAGAGTGGAAAATTATTCAGGAAAAAGATCGGCGGTACGCAGACCTTTTTCAGCTGATTAGGATGGAAGAACCTGACTTAAAAGATGCTGCAAAAATGGCTCTCGAAAACCGAAAGGTTTTGGAAAACCAACATAATTGCACCATTTCTATAAAAGCTATTCAGTCTCTTTTTGATTTTCGAAGAAGTTACTTAAAACGAAAATCACTTCCTGGAAGTATCATAAATATTATGCGTCAGTTGGCGGTGAAACATCGAGGTCAAAGAATTGATGTGCCTGAGGTACGTGCTGAATTTGAATCTTTTAGCGGACTCAATCAAGACATTTTTGATTTGCCCAATACCACCGAGGAAGAAGATTTTTATCAAAAAATTAATCAAAAATTGGTCGGTCAACCAAAAGCAGTTGCCACTCTTGCGAACGTCATTCATACCATTAAAGCCCGATTGACAACTCCTGACAAACCACTTGGATCCTTTATGTTTATTGGGCCAACGGGAGTGGGAAAAACGCAAGCGGCAAAAGTTTTATCAAAGTTTTTGACTGGAAGTGAATCTACTTTGATGCAATTTGACATGAACGAATTTATCGATCATACTGCGGTGCAAAGGTTAATTGGTGATGCTCAAAATCCAGAAGGTCAATTGACTGGCAAGGTTCGCTATCAACCTTTTGGAGTTGTATTATTGGATGAAATTGAAAAAGCACATCCAAAAGTTTTGGATTTATTATTACAACTTTTAGACGACGCTCGATTGACAGATAGCTTGGGACGGACAATTGATTTTTCCAATATCATTATTATTATGACTTCAAATATTGGGGCCAATCAAGTTTCTTCGCAAGCTGGTTTTAGAACTTCCACCCAAGATGATGGAGCCATTTATAGAAAAGCTGTAGAAGATAAATTTCGTCCTGAATTTGTCAATCGAATCGATGAAATTGTGATTTTCAATGCATTGGAAATCCAACACATTTTAGATATTGCTCGATTGCAAATCAAAGATTTATTATCCAGAGATGGTTTTGTTAGAAGAACCACTATTTTAAATATTGAGGCCGATGCATTGGAATGGGTAGCTCGTCGAGGGTTCAATTCTCGGATGGGCGGACGTGCTTTAAAGCGTCAAATTGAAAAAGATTTAACTGCTTTGACTGCTGCACAATTGGTGAGTAATTATTCCACTAGTCCAATTTTATTTGAAATCTCTTTATTTAAAAATCGACTGATTCCAAAAATTTCGCCACTTAAATTTGTTGCACTTCTGGAAGAGAATTGGTTTCCTGAATTGCCAGAACCTGAAAAAGGAAAAGGCTTCTATCTGCGATTAATCCGAGTTCTTGAAACGATCCAAAAACAAATTCAACGAATGGAAAGTGATGACTCAGAGGATCATGCTATCGTCGATTATTCCAATAGTCATCATTATAGTTTTAAAGAAAAAATTGCAGAAACGAAGGAAAGGATTCAACACCTTTCCCTTGGTTTTAGGGATAAGAAATTCCACCTCGACCCTGCGATTCCTTTACGGCTAAAACGAAATACAATTTGGAGTAACTCAGATAAAATTTTAAAAGAAAATTACAAGGATCTATTTTTTCAACAAGAAGGTTTAGCGGAAATTAGTGAAGTTTATAATCGAACTAATATCCAATACAATACTATTCAAACAGAGTTTTTAAATAGCTATTTGGAAGTCGCCTTTCTAAAATTGTTTTCCAAAAACTTTATTAAAAGCAATACTCAAAAAGTGACGATTCGTTTTGAAAGTGCTATCCACAATTCAGGCAAAGATCAAATTGAATACCTCTTTAAATTATATGATAACCTTTTTGAATACCTTCATTTGGAAAAAGAATCAGACGAAGAAAACCATATTATTCATTTGGAAGGATATTCTCTTTTTAGTTTTTTAAAAGGGGAAGAAGGAATTCATTTATTTCATATGCCTTATGAAAATCCAATTCCTATTCGAGTGTTTTTGGATTTTGGAAAACCAAAAAATAAAGCGGTGCATAATCAAGTGATTCGAGGTTATGATAGCCAAAATGCATTAACAGATTTTAGGACTAATTTTATCAATGCAGTAAACATTACGAATGAGGAGTTTTTATTGTTGGTTTATGCAGGTATGAGTCCAAGTGTTCGAAATCGATTGATTCCTGCTTTGAAAAAGAAATGATGGGAATATCGATTTAAAAACAAGGATCTGAGATTTGAGAAGTTTGACGAGAGCAATTTTGATCCTCACTTCTCAAATTGAAATTCAAACTTGAATTTCTTGAGTAACTCACGTCAAACTTCTAAAATCCTTGTTCCTTGTTCGATATTCGAAATTACCATTCTTTTCCCAATGAACTTCTCCCCTATTTAGTTGTTTACTTATTGATTAAAAATTACATTTGCACTCTTTTTTAGAATCATTCAAAATAACCGTTTTTAAACAAGTGCTGTTGTCTGGCAAAATTGAAATAAAAAACGACCAACGGAAGTGTTGATTTTAATTTTCACCTGACTTAAAAAACAGTATTTTTTAAAAACAAAAATATTAATTACAATGGCGACGGTAAAATTTACCTTCGAGGATAAAAATATCCCACCAAAAACGGTGGAAAACATTGAAGAAGGTTTCACTATTCTAGAAGCAGCTGAAGAAAATGATGTTCACTTAAGTCATAATTGTGGCGAAGTATGTGCGTGCAGCACATGCCATGTTTATGTACATTCTGGGGACGAATTTTTGGAAGAAATTTCCGACAAAGAAGAAGACTTTATTGACCGAGCAATCAATCCAAGATTAGAATCTCGATTGGGATGTCAATGTGTTATCTTGGAAAAAGATGCTGTTATTGAAGTTGAAATTCCAGACCAATCTCGAATCATCGGACACGAACACTAATCTAATTTTAAAATGAAAATTCTGAATTTTGAACTTAATTTAATCTGCTCAAAATCAGTATTTTTCGTTTGTTAAATTTTTTCATAAATAAAGAACATGAGTTTTAAAGACATAGACGATTTTCCAATTAACTGGCCAGATCATGAAGATATCGCCATTAAATTATATGACAAATTTGGTGATGACTTTTCAGAGCAAAAAATCTATCGAATTCGATTTACAGATTTGATTGACTGGGTATTGAGTCTCCCTAATTTTGAAGGAAAAAAAGAAGAATGTAACGAAGGTCATTTAGAGCAAATCCAAGCTAAATGGGTTTACGAATGGAGAGATAATCAGTAACACGTTCGCTTCGCTTATCGATGGACGTTTTACGTTGAACGTTTCACAAAATGGGAAAACGTCCATCGTAAAACGTTCAACGTAAAACGTCTTAAAATGAACTACCTAGAAAAATTTAAAGATATTCGAACCTTCATTTTTGATGTAGATGGAGTTTTGACCAATAGCGAAATCATCGTTTTGGAAAGCGGTAAGTTGCTTCGCAAGATGAGTATTCGAGATGGATATGCTATCAAGCATGCCTTAAAAAGTGGATACCAAGTTGTGATTATTACTGGCGGAAAATCCGAAGGTGTAGTGACTCGATTAAATAATTTAGGTGTCAAAGATGTCTATTCTGGAGTAAGTGACAAAATGGAAGTTTACGAAGAATTAGTAGATATCTATGGACTTCATCCTATCAATATTTTGTACATGGGTGATGATTTTCCTGATATTCAAGTCATGCAAAAAGTGGGAATAGCAGCTTGTCCAAAAGATGCAGCTCACGAGGTAATTGAAATCGCAGATTACATTTCTCCAATCGAAGGTGGCAAAGGATGCGCAAGAGATGTAATCGAAAAAGTGATGCGCTTGCATGGCAAATGGATGCCTGAAAATTAATGGTTAACTTTGAATGGTTAACGGTTAATCATGCACCGCTAACCATTTAAATATTACAAAATTGCCATTTTTAAAACTCATTCGATTTCCTAATCTTATCATTGTTGTTCTCACGCAATATTTATTGCAATATTTGATTTTAATTCCAGCTTTTGAATCAACTGGACTCTCCCCTCTTTTAGATCATTTTCATTTTTCAATTTTAGTTTTATCCACAGTTTTAATCGCTGCAGGTGGTTATATTATTAATGACTTGGAGGACTATGAAATTGATCTTTTAAATAAGCCAGAAAAGGTAATTATCAATCAATATATTTCTGAAAAAAATGCTTGGAATTTATATTGGGGAATATCTGTTTTCGGTTTTTTAATTTCGCTCTATTTAGCATTTTACGTTAAAAACCTACCATTGATTATTATATATCCAACTGCTATTTTTTTACTTTTCATTTATTCTAAATCATTGAAAAAGAGCGTTTTATGGGGAAATTTGATTGTTTCTATATTTTGCGCTTTTGTAGCAGGAATCGTTATTTTTGCAGAAAGAGAAAATGTTTGGTTATTGAATTATGACAATTTAAAAATAGGAAATGAAGTAGTAGAATTATTCGGATTTTATCTTTTATTTGCCTTTTTCTCAACCATGTTTCGAGAGATAATTAAGGACATTGAAGATGAAGACGGTGACCGAAAAAATGGCTGCCGAACACTACCTATTGTCTTTGGGAAAACGATGGCAAAGTGGGTGGGAATATTGTTTGGAAATATATTGTTATTAATTTTAGGATATTGGCTTTTTCTCAAAAAAGAAAATGGTTTTGATATTGGATTTTTCTATATTTTAGTGGGTATCATTTTCCCTTTAATTTTTTCAACAATCAAACTATTCATTGCGCAATCGAAAAAAGAATTTCACTTATTGAGTCAAATTTCGAAATACATTATGCTCTCAGGAATATTGTATTTGTTAATTTTGAGTTTCTCTGCCGCAGATTGGGCTGATTTTTTATGATCTACATGATTTCTATTTCTAGGTGTTAATTCCTCCTGGGAAAATCATATAAATCATAAAAAATCAGCTCAATCTGCGGCAAAAAAATAAATAAATCATGATCGATCGAAAAATTATCCTCGCCTCAAAATCACCTCGTCGAAGCCAACTCCTTCGCCAAGCAGGATTCAAATTTGATATCCAAACAAGAGACATCGAAGAAACTTATCCTTCTACCCTTCCAGCTGAAGAAGTCGCAGGATTTCTAGCAGAAAAAAAAGCAGAAGGTGTAAAAGACTTCATCAAAAACGATGAGATTATTCTGACTTCAGATACGACAGTTGTGATGGGAAATACTATTTTTGGCAAACCAAAAGATGCTCGTGATGCGTTTGATATTTTAAAAACACTTTCTGGTAAATCGCATAAAGTTATCACCGGCGTTTGTCTTTTATCAAAAGATAAAAAACGAATTTTCAAAGGTGTTTCCACCGTCTATTTTGATAAATTATCAGATGAAGAAATCAACTATTATATTGAGAATTACAAACCTTTTGACAAAGCCGGAGCCTACGCCATTCAAGAATGGATTGGACTTTGTAAAATAAAAAAAGTAAAAGGGACTTATTCCAATATTGTAGGTTTGCCGATGCGAAAAGTCTATAAAGAATTAATGAAATTTTAAAAAATAAAAATGAAATACTATTCTTCAAAAACCATTTTTTTCATTGTAATCTTAGCTATAACTTTTACAGCATGTTGGGATACAAGTTCTAATAATGACAAAGATAAAATGCTAGTTCCTCAAGAAAACACTAAAGTTCGAATTCCAAAATTTGATGGAAATGCGGCTAAAGAATTCATTGCAAAACAGGTTTCTTTTGGACCACGAGTTCCAAATTCTGAAGGTCATAAAAAATGCAAAGATTGGTTAGTGAGTCAATTTAAATCGTTTGGCGCAGAAGTAATTGAGCAAGATTTTACAGCTACGACTTACAATAATGTAAAATTAGATGCCACTAATATTATCGCTCGCTATAACCCTCATGTACAAGAAAGAATCATTTTAGGTGCGCATTGGGACACTCGTCCATTTGCCGATAAAGATCCAGATCCTCTTCGCCAAAGTGATCCAATTTTGGGAGCCGATGATGCTGGAAGTGGCGTAGGAGTTTTGTTAGAAATTGCCAAACTATTACAAAAACATCCGATTCCAATGGGGGTCGATATTGTCCTTTTTGATGCAGAAGATTATGGTGACGATGAAGGAAATAATGCTGAGAGCTGGGGGTTAGGTTCTCAATATTGGGGCAATAATCCACATCTTAAAAGAAAAAATGTCCAATATGGAATTCTCCTAGATATGGTTGGAGCAAAGGGTGCTAAGTTTTACAAAGAAGGCTATTCAATTAGCAATGCAGGGCAATTGACCAATAAAATTTGGAAGTTAGCAGAGAGTATGAAAAAAGATGATTTCTTTATCGATGAGCCAGGTGGAATCATTACAGATGATCATTATTTTGTCATGAAAAACTTCAGAATGCCGATGACTGATATTATTAGTATGCCTGCTGAAAATTTTGGATTTGGTTCTTATCATCATACTCATGCTGATAATATGGATGTGATTGATGTAACTACTTTGGAGGCAGTTGGGCAAGTAGTAACTGCTGTGATTTACAAGCAATCGAATAAGGAGTTTTTGTAATTTTTTGACGCTAACTTTTTATGGATCATTTTGACTTATTTATGTTTTCATTTTTCTTCGAAAAACATTCGTTCGTAATTTAAGCATAGATAAAGTATAAAAATCAACATCAGGAAATCCAACCATTTGATTGAAAAACAACGTCTATTATTTTAAATGTCCAACGGCTGCTATCCTTTTATAGTTTTATGTCGTACCTTAAACTAAATAGCATTGATTTCCGTTAAAGTAAAAAGCCTATTTATCATTAGAAAAATTTTAGAATTATGAAGGCATTAAAATATACACTTTTCCTTTCCATCGCAATGATCATCGCTTGTACCAAGCCGCCTGATTATTCAGATACACCTGAGATTGCTTTTGTTAGTTTTTCAAAAACTTCGATGGTACAAGGAAGTGGTTTTGAAGATGAAACGACCCTAACAATTTCATTTACGGATGGAGATGGAGATATTGGAATTGATGATGGAACACCTTCTGTATATTTTAAGGACTTACGAGATGGGTCGGAGTTTATTACTTTCGTAGCACCTGAAATTCCAGAACAAGGAGTAGGAAATGGAATTTCTGGAGAGTTTTATATTAAAGTAAATACAACATGTTGTATTCATCCAGATCAAAACGATGGTTGTGAATCTGATTTCTCCGATTATCCAAGTGATATTTTAGTGTATGAAGTTTATATAATAGATCGAGCTGGAAATAAAAGTAATGTAATTGAAACTGCTCCGCTCACCCTTTTATGTCTAAACTAAATTGATTTAGTTGAAATAAAAAAGGCGATAAAGTATTGATGATCAATATTTTATCGCCTTTTTTTATTCTTACATAAACAAAACTAACTCACCCAGTCAATTTCTTTTTTCAATAATTTTTGAGTGGCTTCTTCAGCGCTTCCTTCTTCCGTTTTGTGATTATATTTCCAATTTGCCAATGGAGGCATACTCATCAATATCGATTCTGTTCGTCCATTAGTATCCAATCCAAATTTAGTTCCTTTGTCCCAAACTAGATTAAATTCAACGTATCGACCTCTTCGAATGGATTGCCAATTTTGTTGCGCCTCGGTAAATTCTTTGTCTTTACTTTTATGCAATAGATGTAAATAAATTGGACAAAAAGCATTACCAACTGCTTTAACAAAATCAAATCTTTCTCTTTTTTCAAAACCATCTTGGACACTTAATCTATCGAAAAAGATTCCTCCAATTCCACGGGTTTCATCTCTGTGTTTGATGTAAAAATAGTCGTCCGCCCATTTTTTAAATTCTGGATAATACGACTCATGATGTTCGTCACAAACTGTTTTCAAATATTGATGAAAAAACTTCGCGTCCTCTTCTACCACATAATGTGGTGTCACATCTATACCTCCTCCAAACCACCATCGACCATCCGACATTTCAAAATATCGGACGTTCATATGAATAATTGGAACATGAGGATTTTTTGGATGCAATACGATACTTACCCCGGTAGCATAAAATTGACCTGCATCAATTTTGAGGGCTTTTGAAATTTTTTCAGGTAAGTCTCCTTCGACTGCAGAGAAGTTAACTCCGCCTTTTTCAATATGTTTTCCTAGGAAGATTCGAGTTCTTCCACCTCCACCGCCTTCTCTTTCCCAAAGGTCTTGATGGAATTTTCCAACACCATCGGCAGCTTCTATTTGAGCGCAAATATCATCTTGTAGATTTTGGAAGAAGGTGGTGATTTCTTTTTTATCTGGCATAGTTTAAAATTTATTTTGGAGTTTAGGTATCAGTAGACTTTGAAAGTATCCGATACCTCTTTCCCAACAATTATTTTTCTAGTTTCTCCTTTGCAGCAGCAACTACTTTTTTAGCATTTCCCACAAAAATTTCATCGTCAATAATAATCACAGGTCGTTTTAGAAAAGTGTATTCTTCTAAAATTAATTTTCGATATTCCTTTTCCGAAATCTCTTTTTCATGCAAGCCCATAGGACGATATTTCATCGAACGACGACTAAAAAGAGCTTCGTACGAACCAGCCATTTTTTTCATTTCATCAATTTGCTTAGCTTTTATTTTTTCCACTTTGATATTCTGCATTTCAAAATCTTCGAGTCCGCCTAACTCTTTGATGATTCTTTGACAAGTCGAACAACTTGAAAGGTGATATATTTTTCTCATTCTATTTTTTTTGATTTAAAAATTTTACAAATAAAATTATAATTTCGTAGAAAGCTTTATTTCTAATGTCATTTAATTTCCATAAAAAATATGAGACACTTTCCTCCTTCCGAACTTATAATAAATCCTGATGGCAGTATTTATCATCTTAATTTAAAACCTGGTCAAGTGGCAAAAAATGTCATCGTGGTTGGTGATCCTGATCGAGTAGCTAAAGTTTCAAAATATTTTGACTCCATTGAATATAAAACTCAAAAAAGAGAATTTATCACCCATACTGGTGAATTAAATGGAACTCGAATTACAGTCATTTCAACGGGAATAGGAACGGATAATATTGATATTGTTATCAATGAATTAGATGCATTGGTTAATATTGATTTTGAAACTAGAATGGAAAAAGAGGAGCATACTTCATTGAACATCATTCGCATTGGAACTTCAGGTTCTATGCAAAAAGATATTCCCATCGATACATTTGTAGCTTCAGCATATGGTATTGGAATTGACGGACTCTTGCATTTTTATGATTTTAAAAATAATGCAGACGAGCATATGACCTTTTTACATTTTATGGAAACAGTTGGAAGTGAAATTACTTTTCCAATTCGTCCATATATTGCTTCTGCGGGAAGTGATTTGATGAAAAACTTAGCTTCTGGTTTTACCAAAGGTATCACTCTGACAAGTCCAGGTTTTTATGCTCCACAAGGAAGAGTTTTGAGAGCAAATATTGTAGCAAATGATATGATTGAACTTTTGGGGAAGTTTAATTATAAAGATTTGCGCTGCACTAACTTTGAAATGGAAACATCAGCAATCTATGGATTAGCCAATATTTTAGGTCATCAAGGGATTTCATTCAATGCCATTTTAGCTAATCGAATAACGAATGAATTTAGTTCAAAACCAAAAGAAATTGTGGTAAAATTAATTGAAACGGTTTTAGAAAGAATTTCAACAAGCTAAGTTTTTTTGACCCATATAAGGCATATAAGAAACATATAAGCTCACTTCAGGAATAACTTATATAGATCTTATATGCCTTGTGTGATTTAAAAAAAACTACATATCCTTCCTACTTTGTATAGAAGTACTTTTACTAATTTCATATGTCTCCTAAAATAAATATATAATAATTTATATATTAGCGTATTATTATGTGAATAAATAAAAGGAAACACTATGAATCTACACGCAATCATCATTGAAGATGAACAAGCCAGCCTAGATAATCTTAAAAACATTCTTCAAAAAAATTGCCCGCACGTACAAGTCATTGCCGAGGCTCGAAATATCGAGGATGGTTATTTGACTTTGACTGACAAATCACTCAAACCTGATGTTGTATTTCTTGATATTAATTTGAATAATGAACTTGTGTTTAGTTTGTTAGACAAATTAGATGATATCAAATTTGAAATCATCTTTGTAACATCTTATCAAGATTATGCGGTAAAAGCTTGTGCTTATAGTTGTATTGGATATATTTCCAAACCAATTGACCCACACATGTTGAAGGAAGCAGTTGATCGAATAAAACCCAATCGAGAGAAAGAAGATATGAAAGATAGGTTGGAAGTCTTTAGAGGTCATCTGAGTCATTTGAACCCATTTAAAAAAATTACGATTGCTTCGTTAGATGAAATGCATTTCGTTCATATTCATGAAATTCTACGATTGCAATCGGATGATAATTATACTATTTTCTATATCAAAGGAGGTGCAAAAATTGTGGCTTCCAAAACGATAAAATCTTACGAAGGAATGTTTGCACCTTTTAATTTTTTTAGGGTGCATCGAAGTCATATTATTAATCTAAACTACATTCGAAAATTTATCAAAGGCGATTCTGCTCATTTAATTATGGATGATGGGGCGAAAATTGAGGTGAGTCGAAGAAGAAAAGGAGCATTCTCTGATAAGTTGAAAGAGTTACAAAAGGAATTAGCGTAAAATGTAATTACGTTGTTATAAAAAATAAAAAAAGCTACTTCAAATTGGAGTAGCTTTTTTATTTGTCATTCAGAGTTTTCTTTTTTCCTAAAAAAATAAAGAATCCATTGTGATTTTTTTAAATTGTGAATTGATTCAAATATCAGATTGTAATTTTATTTAAAAATATTTTTGATCATCATTTTTGGTTCTGCTGAAGTAGGCCAACACATGTTTTAAACCAATTAAATCAAAATTAAAATGAGAAACCAGTCCTTTCTTGAAAGATCTTTCTTGATTAAATTTTCACTTTGTATTTTCCTCATTATCAGCACCTTACCTCTTTTTGCTCAGCGCAAAAAAAAGGTAAAAGCAAATACACCTATTCCAACTTTAATGGATGCTGAGTTATTGAAAGCAGTCGAATGGCGAGAAATTGGTCCATTTCGAGGAGGTAGATCTGCAGCTGCCACAGGGGTTCCTGGAAAGCCAAATTTATTTTACATGGGTGCAGCAGGTGGTGGCGTTTGGAGAACGCAAGATGGTGGTCGTAAATGGGAGAATATCTCTGATGGATTCTTTGGAGGATCAATCGGGTCAGTTGCGGTGAGTGAATATGATCCAAATGTAATTTATGTCGGTGGTGGTGAAGTAACTGTACGTGGAAATGTTTCCTCTGGTTATGGAGTTTGGAAATCTGAAGATGCAGGGAAAACTTGGCATCATAAAGGGCTTGAAAAATCAAGACATATCAGTCGAATTAGAATTCATCCTCGAAATTCAAATATTGTTTTTGCCTCTGTAATGGGAAATCTATATGCATCAAATGCAGAACGTGGAGTTTATAGAAGTGATGATGGAGGAGATACTTGGAAACAAGTTTTGTTTGTTAATTCGGAAGCAGGTGCTGTCGATTTAATTATGGATCCAAATAATCCACGAGTACTTTATGCGAGTACTTGGAAAATTAAACGAACACCTTATAGCCTAGAAAGTGGTGGAGAAGGAAGTGCAATTTGGAAAAGTACTGATGGCGGAAATTCATGGAAAAATATTTCTGCGAATGAAGGATTGCCAAAAGGGATTTGGGGAATTTCTGGAATTACTGTTTCACCAGTTAACTCTGAACGAGTTTGGGCGATTATTGAAAATAAAGATGGAGGAGTTTTCCGATCTGATGATGGCGGAGAAACATGGAAAAAATTAAATAGCCAACGTAGTCTTCGACAAAGAGCTTGGTACTATTCTCGAATTTATGCAGATACACAAGATGAAGATGTGGTTTATGTTTTGAATGTTCGATATCATAAATCTACCGATGGTGGAAAGACTTTTAAATCTGCTAATGCTCCTCATGGTGATCATCACGATCTATGGATTGCTCCTGAAAATCCAAAGAGAATGATTATGGCTGATGATGGTGGTGGACAAGTGAGTTATGATGGAGGAGAGACTTGGTCAACTTATCATAATCAACCGACTGCACAATTTTATCGAGTATCAACCGACAATCATTTCCCTTATAGAATTTATGCAGCACAACAAGATAATTCAACGATCAGAATTTCCCATCGAAGTGCTGGAGGTTCCATTGGAGAAGATGATTGGGAAGAAACCGCTGGTTGCGAATGTGGACATATCGCAGTCGATCCAACTGATAATGACATCGTTTATGGTGGTTGCTATGATGGATTATTACAAAGAAAAAATCATAAGATTGATCAAAGTCGATCTGTAAATGTTTACCCTGATAATCCAATGGGACATGGTGCGGAAGGAATGAAATATCGGTTCCAATGGAACTTCCCTATTTTCTTTTCTCCTCATGAAAAAAACAAATTATATACCGCATCGCAACACTTACATGTTTCGACTGACGAAGGTCAATCTTGGAAAATCATTAGTCCTGACTTGACTCGAAATGAACCTTCCAAATTAGTAAGTTCAGGTGGTCCAATTACTAAGGATAATACTTCAGTTGAATATTACTGTACAATTTTCGCAGCAGCTGAATCACCTATCAGACAAGGGCTCATCTGGGCTGGTTCTGATGATGGGCTGGTACATATCACAAAAGATGGCGGCGCAAATTGGGAAAACGTTACTCCTAAAAATATGCCTGAGTGGATCATGATAAATTCTATTGAGCCACATCCAACTGATCCTGCCATTGCTTACATTGCAGCAACGATGTATAAATCTGGCGACTTTAAACCATACATTTATCGTACGTCTGATTATGGAAAAAATTGGAAAAAATTGGTAGATGGAATTGATAAAGAACATTTTACAAGAGTGGTGAGAATAGATCCAAATCGTGAAGGTTTGGTCTATGCAGGAACAGAGGCAGGAATGTATGTTTCATTTAATGATGGAGCTCAATGGCAACCTCTACAGTTGAATTTGCCAATGGTGCCGATTACCGATTTGGCAGTTAAAAATGATAACTTGATTGCAGCTACTCAAGGTCGTTCATTATGGATTATTGATGACTTGACTCCTTTGCATCAAATGCAAAAAGATTTTAAAGACAAGCAAACTCACTTATATAAACCAATGCCTTCATACCGAATGCAAGGTGGAAGTGGACGGAAATCTTTGACGGAAGGAACGAATCATCCAGGGGGAGTGATGGTTAATTATTTTGTCAAAAACTTAACTGACTCGACTACAGTATCTTTATCGTTTTTAGAAAAAGGAGGAAAAGTGATTCGTAAGTATTCTAATAAAGCAAAAGAGAAAAAAGATAAATTAAAAGTGGAAGAAGGTGCTAACCGATTCAATTGGAATATGAGATATGAAGATGCGAAGTCATTTGACAAAATGATTTTGTGGTGGGCATCACTTAATGGACCAAAAGCATTACCTGGAAATTATGAAGTTCAATTAACGGTAGATGATATGGTGCAAAATGTAGAATTTGAAATTCTAAAAGATCCAAGAATTGAAACAGATGACAAAGGCTTGAAAGAGCAATTTGAATTTTTAAATGAGATCAAAAGTAAAATGAGTGAAGCACATGAGACAATTATTGAAATTCGAGATGTGCGTTCGCAATTAAAAAATTATACGGCTCGATTGAAAAAGGATGATTCGACTAAAGCGATTTTTGACCAAGCCAATGCGATTGATTCGATGATGACGGTAGTTGAAAATGAATTGTATCAAACAAAAAATCGAAGTCGCCAAGATCCTTTGAATTTTCCAATTAAGTTAACGAATAAATTAGGGCATTTGAATTCATTGGTTTCAGGTGGAGACTATCCTCCGACTGCTCAAGCTATTGAGGTGAAAAATGTTTTGACAAAAGAAATTAACGATCAATTGGATTTATTTAAAAAGATTAAGGCGAACGAATTACCTAAATTTAATCAAATGGTGAAGGAGGCGCAGATTGATGCGATTATTTTGAAGGAGTAGTAGTTTTTTCGTTAGATGTTGGATTGAGATAGTCACAAGGTGAATATCTTGACAATTATTGCTGAGTTTTCAAACGAGGTGGTTTTTGTTGGAAGATTCACCTTGTGACTTTTTTATTACAGAGAAAATCTAATAGTAAAATAGGATTTTCTCCTTTTGGAAATAATCCACCCCCCGCCCCCGCCAGCGGGGGAGAAAATATTGCTAACTTTTAATACCATCTTTCCATTCATCCACAATATCCTCCCCCGCTGGCGGAGGTGGGGGGTGGATTTTAATTTTTAAATAACATAACGCCAATTGAACAAATCTAGGCAGATTAACACAGAGTAAATACATTATAGAAATATCGTGCAAATCCGCCAAAATCCGCTCAATCCGCGTTCCAATTTTAAATCATAATCTTCCCGCCTTAATCAACTATCAATCAACTCAATACATATAAGTCATTACTTAAATGTGTTAAATAGCCTTGATTTACAAATAAAAAAAATATGAGATTTCCTTTTTTTTAATAAAAAATCCTAAATTTAGGCCTAAATAGGGATATTCATCCCAGCTTTACAACATACTGTTCCACTCTAAACTGTCCATTTCAAAATATTTTACTTAATACTAAACATTAATAAAAGTACTTCGTACTTATATTCGTGCATAGTTATTGTTAGTAATTAAATGAAGATTTAAAATTTAATTTTCAAATTTATTATTACCTTTAATGATAATAAGAGGACGATAAAAAGTCCGATCTGAGAATAAAAAACTAGTAACGATCGAATAATATTTTGATATGTTACTAAGTCATAAAACCTATCCATAACCTGTTGATTTTATCAACGACTTTAGAAGCGTTAACTTTCTGATAATCAGGTGGTTAACTTTTCACCTAAAGAGGTAATACGGCATTACTGAGGAAAAAGCTAACATCCAATATTATTTAATAATAGTATTTTTTCCTTAACTCAAGAACCGTCTTTAATGTCTATACTTAAACAAGAAAAGTTTAGTCAACAAAAAAAACGACTATCAGGCTTTTCTCGACGCTGTTCCACAAGATATTATTTTTGGCTATTTATGAGCCTTACATTCTTTACGATAAAGATGTAAGCTTTTTAATTGTTTGTTCATTGCTCGCGAGGTGATTTAAAGCAACTGAATGAATTCATATAATTTTTTTTAATCTTAAACCAACAAATTATGGTTCCTAGAAATTACTCCCAAAGTAATGCAGTTAGATTAAGTACGAAATTGCTTTTTCTTTCCAAATTAAGACATTTAAAGAAGCTTACTGCTTTAGTGGCTTTTGTTAGTATTTTTTCATTTCAAGGATATTCGCAATGTCCACTACCTATATCGGTAGAGTGTGAATCTGATGCAATTACAATGGCTATTGATGCAGTTTCATCAACCGGTTCGGGTACCTGTACAGGTACAACTACTGGTGCATATTTAGTAGGTAGCGAACCAACTTTACCAGTATGCTCAAGTGCTCCACAATCTGTAATTGTGAGAGTAAATCATACGGACATAGCATGTAATCCCCTAGGATATTGTGATGTTATTGTAAATATTACTGGTGATGTAACGGCTCCTATTGCACCTGCAGATGCAGGTTCTACTGTTGCTTGTCTCTCTAATGCAACAACTCCTCCAACCCCTGCTGATGTTATTGACAACTGTGCTGGGACTATATCTCCAACTGGCCCTGTAGCTAGTGTTGACCCGGTATGTAATGGTTCTGGTTCTAAAACTTATACTTGGACTTATACTGATGATTGTGGAAACTCTGATACTTATGTGTATACTTATACCATCTCAGATGTGACAGCTCCGACTGCTCCTACGGATGCAGGTTCTACTGTTGCTTGTCTTTCTAATGCAACAGCTCCTGCAACACCACCTAATGTAACTGATAACTGTGGTTCTTCAATTACACCTACTGGACCAGTAGCTAGTGTTGACCCAGTATGTAATGGTTCTGGTTCTAAAACTTATACTTGGACCTATACCGATTGTGCTGGAAACTCTGATACTTATGTTTATACTTATACTATTGATGATAATACAGCTCCTACTGCTCCTACGAATGCAGGTTCTACTGTTTCTTGTCTTTCTGATGCAACAACACCTGCAACTCCACCTAATGTAACTGATAACTGTGGTTCTTCAATTACGCCTTCTGGACCAGTAGCTAGTGTTGACCCGGTATGTAATGGTTCTGGTTCTAAAACTTATACTTGGACTTATACTGATTGTGCTGGAAACTCTGATACTTATGTGTATACTTATACCATCTCAGATGTGACAGCTCCAGCTTCTCCTGCTGATGCAGGTTCTAATATTGGTTGTATTGCAGATGCAACTCTTCCTGCAACACCACCTAATGTAACTGATAACTGTGGTAGTATAATTACACCAACTGGTCCAGTAATAGTAGATACTCCAGATCCAATTACTTGTGCTGGAACAAGAACCTACACTTGGACTTATACCGATTGTGCAGGAAATACCGATACTTATATTTATACCTATACATTGTTAGATTTACCTCCTACAGGTTCTGCACCAGCATCCGTAACAATACCTTCAACAGAAAGTATTTGTCGAGCTGATGCCTTAACTTATGTAACAACTAATTATCCTTTTAACGCTGCAACTGTTGCAGCAGGATATTCAGATAATTGTGGTACAATTAGCGCTTCATCCATTTCTACTCCTATTGTAGTTGATTCAGGAGATGATTGTAATTGGGATGTTACTTATACTTATGATGTTACAGATAATTGCGGAAATGTTTTAGGAAGTGAAACTTGGATTATTAGTGGAGGTGACACAGATGCACCAACTGGAACAGCTCCAGCAGGTACATCAGGTATATCTTCATGTTTATCAGGTGCTAGTGCAGCTGCACCTGCATTTGATGCGACTGCAGCTGCTGCAGGGTATTCAGATGATTGTAATAATGTAACAGCTTCTTTAACAAATACTTCCACTACTGGAACAGATTGCTCTTGGACAGTTACTTATACATTTAGTGTTTCAGATGATTGTGGTAATACATTAAACAACCAAACAATTTCTCACACAGGAAGTGATCAAACAGCCCCTACTGCTAGTAATCCTACTTCAGTAACTGTTCAATGTTCTGCTGATATTCCTGCTATTGATGTTTCTGTCGTGACTGATGAAGCAGACAATTGTACTGCTTCTCCGACTGTAACTTTTATTAGTGATGTGAGCGATGGAAATACTTGTGCTGAAGTTATAACTCGAACTTATCGAGTTACGGATGATTGTGGTTTATTTACTGAAGTCACTCAAACCATTACTATTGATGATACAACTGTTCCTACATGGGTAACCGTTAGTGGCGCTTTAGATGTTGCATTAGATTGTAATGATGCAGCTGGTTTAACTGCTGCTCAATTGGCAGAGCCTACACCTAATGATAATTGTTCAGCAGTTGGTGATATTATGATTTTTAAAACTGCAGGGATTTTTGCAGCTGGAGCTTGTCCTAATGTTGGAACTTATACAAATACGTTTGTTGCTGAAGATGAGTGTGGAAATATTAGTGCAACTTTCACTCAGGTGATTACTATTACAGATAATAATGTCCCTACGTGGACAACTACTGCCGGTGATCTTGACATGACATTATCATGTAGTGATGCAACTGGTTTAGCTACTGCTCAAGCTTTGGAGCCTACAGCTACTGATAATTGTTCTAGTGCAGCTAATATTACTATTACAGAAACTGCTGGTACTTTTGCAGCTGGATCATGTCCAGATGCTGGAACATATACTAATACTTTTATTGCAACTGATGAGTGTGGAAATGTAAGTGCAACTTTCACTCAAACTATAACAATTACTGATAATGTCGCACCTACTGGAACAGCGCCAACTGGCCAGACAGCTGTTAACGATTGTTTAGCTAATGCACCTGCATTCGATGCGACTGCAGCAGCAGCTGGTTATACTGATGATTGTGGAAATGTAACTGCTTCACTTACAGGAACTACTTCAACTGGAGATGATTGTAGCTGGACAGTAACCTATACTTTTAGTGTAGCTGATGATTGTGGAAATTCTTTACCAGGTCAAACCATTACTCATTCAGGAGGAGATTTGACTGCCCCAGTAATTCCAACAGTAGCAGATTATGACGTTAATAATGCAGCTGGAACATGTTTTCAAACTGTTAGTTTAACAGTACCTGCAGTTACTGATAATTGCGG
The DNA here is from genome assembly GCA_964564545.1 of uncultured Saprospiraceae bacterium. Taxonomy (GTDB): domain Bacteria; phylum Bacteroidota; class Bacteroidia; order Chitinophagales; family Saprospiraceae; genus CAJQQY01. Next base: position 37,804 of record CAZMBP010000095.1, on the reverse strand, counting down.
AACTGTTAATTTAGTTTCTACTACTGCAGCTGATAGCAAAGGAAATAATATTGCTGTTATTGATCCTACTACAACACCAATTGCAATATTACCTGTAGGGGCTAATGAAATTACAATGAACTTTACAGATGGTTGTGGAAATAGTAGTTCAACTTCTTATACAGTATCTGTATTGGACGATGAAGCCCCAAATGTGCTTTATCCTTCTGGAGTAACGCTGAATTATGCCAACTGTAATAGTGACGTTGTTGTACCTAATTACGGCTTTTTAGTTAATGTGAACGATAACTGTTCAAGTAACTTTACAATTACTCAATCTCCAGCTCCTGGAACATTAGTTTCTAGTATTGCAACATTAGCGACTGGTCAAACATTTACGGTAACCATTACAGTTACTGATAACTTTCCTTCTGCAAGCAACTTGGGTGACTCTGATAATTTCATCGTTACTCTTAATGAAGATAATACTCCAGTTCCAAATCTTCCTGGAGCAGTTTTAGATCCTGTTTCTGGAACATGTGGACCTTTAGTTGTAAATGCTCCATATGCGGTTGATGTATGTGGAAATACAATTTGTGGAGTTCCATTTCCTTTACCTGCCGGAACTATTGATTTAGGGCCAGTTTGTGGTGCAGGAACTGGAGGATGTTCTGACGTTTCAAGAGATATTCCACTAGTAAACATACCTGATAATAGTCCTGCTGGGGTTAATATTCCAATAGAATTTACTGAATCAGGAATTGTTGAAGAAATTGAACTCGATTTAAATATAAGTCATACCTGGGTAGGTGATTTAAGCGTAACCCTAACTGATCCAGATGGAAATACAATAACTGTTTTCGATCGACCTGGAAATCCTGCGCTTTTCTTTGGATGTTCAGGAAATGACATAGATGTTACCTTTACTAATAGTGGAAGTGATGCAAGTGTGTTTGAAAACACCTGTAATAATTCACCAGCTATAAGTGGTTCTTTTCAGCCTCTAGATCCATTCTCAATAATAACTGACGCAAATGTAAATGGTCAAGGTACATGGATCTTAAATATTTCTGACAATGCTGGAGGTGATCTTGGTTCAACTATAGCTGGAGGATCATTATCTTTATGTATTCAGGACAACAATTCAACTGCTACTCCTGATTATTTATTCCCGGTTGGTACTCATAATATTACCTGGAATTATGATGGAGGAAATGGAAATATCGTTTCACAACAACAAGTAATTACAGTGCAAGACGATAATATTGCGCCTACTCTTAATTGTGTTTCTGATATCACACTTGAATTAGATGGGAATGGTGAAGTTGGAACTTCAGCTTCAAGTTTGAGTGGTGAAAATATTATAATGATAAGTGGAAATAGTGGTGTTGGCGGAAACTCAGATTTTTGTGTAACTAGCTCTAGTACTCAAACAATCTATTTTTCATGGGATTATACGACATTTGATGGCCCAGCATTCGATCCATTTGGATATACTTTGAATGGTACTTTTGTTGAATTGACTGATCCAACTGGTGCTCTTAATCAATCTGGAAATGTAGCTCTTGAACTTTCAAACTTAGATATTTTCTGCTTTAGAGCCAATACAGATGATGGTTCTTTTGGAGCTGCAACAACAACTAATGTTAACTTTTACCCTGGTTATGTTGGAGATTTTGAACAAGCTAATTGGATGCTTGTAGAAGATCCTGGAGTTAATGGTTCAGCTTCCTTTTCTTCTGTGGATGCAACTGATAACTGCGGTGTCGATGAATCAACTATTTTAGTTAATGGTCAAAGCAATATCTTATTTGATTGTGATGATATTGCTGGCTCTCCAATTGCGGTAACTGTTTCAGTTCAAGATATTAATGGAAATACTGGAACTTGTACAACTAATGTAACAATTGTAGATAATGAAGCTCCTACCCTTTCTGGAATACCTGCTGATGTAACTGTGGATTGTAATGCTATTCCTTCTGTTGAAAGTGGGGTTACTGCTGATGATAATTGTGGAATTTTAGGTATTGTTTTCAACGAAACATCTACTCAAGTTTTAAATACAGCAATTTGTGAATATTATAATTACCAAATTACTCGAACTTGGTCAGTAACTGATGTTAACGGAAATACTTTCGAGGATTCTCAACTAATTACAGTTCAAGATGTTGATGGACCTATTTTCTCAGCTATCAATTTCCCAAGTGTTGTAACTGCTAACGCAAATGCAGGATCTTGTGATGCATCAGTATCATTAGAATTAACTGCAGCTGGAGTTTTAGATCTTCCTGGTTGTGTTGATTTTTCAGATTTAACTATTACTAATGATGGAAATGGAACAGGTGATGCAGATGCTTCTGGAGTTTATCCAGTAGGTTCTACTCCTGTTACTTTCACAGTAACTGATCCTTGTGGAAATTCAGGTTCTTATACTGTAAATGTAAATGTATCTGATAATACTCCTCCAATTGCAGCTTGTAATAGTATCTCAGTTGGAATTCCAGTTGGTCAAGATTCTATCATCATTGATGCTTCATTAGTTGCCTTAATTGATAACGGAAGTTTCGATAACTGTTCACCAGTTGTGGATTTGAGTGTTTCTCCAAATGTATTCTATTGTTCTCAAATAGCAGATGGAACTCAATCTAATTTTGACATTACACTAGCAGTTGTTGTACCAGGAAGTACTGATACTACTTTCTGTGAAACTACAATTGCAATCCAAGATAACAATGCTCCAAATATTACTTGTGTTGATCCTGTCATTATTACTTTAGATGGGAATGGAACAGCAACTGCAACAGCTAATATGCTAAATGGAGGAATTGACGATTGTTCTGATATTATGACTATTGAATTAACTGGTAATACTAGTTTTGATATTAATGATATTGGTTCGCACCCTATTTCAGATGGAATTACTCCTACTCTTCAGGTAACTGATGTTCATGGAAATGTGGCAACTTGTACACCAACTACTTTGATAGTTACACCACCTACGACTTGTTTGACTTCTGTAGATGTTATAGACAATGGCCAAGTTGCCATTCCTTATACCTCTACTAGTTTTACAAATGTAATTGGTTTCCAATTCAGCATGCAAGTTGATGATGAAACGGTAGCTACTTTTGCACAAGACAATGCAGCTAACCTTTGTGGAGCAGTAACTATAAATGTTCCTAACCTAAGTGGTATTCACCAAAGTTTAATATGTAATGGAACATTTACTAATCAAATTAGTCCTGACGGGAAAGTTCTTTCTGTTTCATGGTTTAATACTTCTCCTGACCCAGTATCTATTACTGACGGTGAGCTTTTATTCAACTTTAGAATAGATGCACTTGGTGTCGTTGGAGATATGACTACATTCTCAATTACAGGTACACCATATGCGAATGAATTAACGACTAAGTATGGAAATGATATTTTAGTAGACAATCCACCGCTATGTGTATCCCCAATTGGTAATTTCGAAGTTGGTGATAATGCTACTCTTCCTATTTCTGGAAATGTAAGTACTTGGAATAGAACTAGAATTGATACTATTGGTTACGATACCATTTCAACAATGCCTCTAGTAACTAATCCTATTTTAGATACAGTAATTTTAATTGCTGGTCAAGGATTAGCAAATGCTAGTTTAGTGAAAATGGAAACAGTTCTTCCTTTGGGTCCAACTACAACTACTGATACCGACATGACTGATGCTAATGGAGATTATACTGTTGCTGTTTCCAATCTTCCAGGTGGAGTTGCTATTGATTTAGTTCCTAGAAAAAACAACCCTAACTGGTTAAATAACGGAGATGTAAATTCTAGTGATTTATTCTTTATCCAGCAACATATTGTGAATAATATTCCATTCACTTCAATCTATGATTATATTGCAGCTGATGTAAATCAGAGTGGAACGATTACAACACTTGACTTAGTTTTAATTCAAGATGTAATTGTAAACCCTGAAATTTCACCTATACCTTCATCAGTAATTGATGCATATGAGCCTTGGAGATTTATCCAACGAGAATATACAGAATCTGATCTTGATCCATTCGATTTAGATCCTGCAATTGCATTACCTGCTCAACCAATGGCACCTGTTATTCCTGCATCTGAGCAAAACAGAGTTTACAATCCTGCTATGTTACCTATGGCAAATGTGGATTGGATTGCAGTAAAAGTCGGACAAATCTTCGGCGGATTAAATACTAGTACATTAACTACTAATGATGTAGATGATCGAACAGGTGAAAACTTTGTGATGAGTGTTGAAAATCAAAAGGTGAACAATGGTGAATTGATTTCAATTCCAGTTTATGCGAAAGATTATGCAGCATTTATTGCTTGGCAATTTACTTTAGAATTTGACGAGAATTACTTAGAATACCACGGTATGCTCCCAGGAGCTATCGCAGGTTTTGGTGAAAATAAATTAGGATTGAATTCAGTAGAGGAAGGAATTATAGGTGCTGTTTGGTACGGAACTCCTAACTCAGTAAAATCTGATGAAGTATTATTTACACTGCAATTTACTGCTCTTGATGATGCAGAAGCATTGAGTGGATTAATTGACGTTACTTCAAGAACAGTTAAGTCGCAAAGTTCATTAATGAGTGGAGCAACTGGTGAAGTAAGTTTAGCTTTCTTCTCTCCTACTGTTACTGCAGCTACTGATTTCGAATTGCACCAAAACAGACCGAATCCGTTTAATGGAGAAACTTTAATTAGTTTCAATTTGCCGGAAGCTGGTTTTGCTAGAGTAACAATTTCAGATATTTCTGGTAAAACACTAAGAGTTATTGAAGGTGATTATGCGAAAGGATACAACGAAGTAAGAATCCAAAGTAACGATTTATCCTCAACTGGCGTTTTATACTATCAATTAGAGTCAGCTGAACACATTGCAACGAAGAAGATGATTATTCTTGAATAAGAATTTCATTAAATAATACATTTGTGAAAAATAGGCGTGTTTTTAAAAACATACCTATTTTTCACAATTTTGAATTTTGAAACAAAACCTGAAAGCTTAGATTTATCAGAACATATTTTTTAGAAAAAATAATCCGAGCACTAACCTACCTTTAACCTTACACTTAAAACCGAGTCGATCTTTTTCGACTATTAATTATTAATAAATCCCGACCGAACATGTTTTCAAAAAAAATAATTTCATCGGTAATTTTCAAACACATGAAGAAGTTCCAATACTTTCTGCTGGTAATGCTATTTGCATTACCATTAAAATCATTTGCACAACCCTTTGTCGAGTTTTCTGCACAATCTACTACTATTGATTGTGCTACTAACACTTTGAGTATAGATATTGATGTGCAGAATTTTATTCAAATGAATTCCTTTGACTATTCTTTTCATTGGGATCCAACTGTTTTGACCTTGACTTCAATTGATGACCCTGCAGTTATTCCAAATATTTTAATTGGTCAAAATGGAACAAGTACAGGTACTCTTACCTTTTCATGGTTTTCAACAATTATAGCCGGAAATACAATTCCAGACGGAACATTAGTCACTTTAAATTTTGATGTAATTGGAAATGCTAGCCAGACCTCAGGATTTACATTTGATGATATTCCCACTTTTATCAATATAGCCCAATATGGAATTGCATTAAATAGCTCTCAATACACTTTTACCGATGGTTTATTAACGATTACTGATACGGTCGATCCAACAATTACTTGCCCACCAGGACCATTAACTTTTGATACAGGTGGTGCAATGACTACCCAAATTACAGGAGCGGCGCCTGTAGCAAATGATAATTGTGAAATAGATTTTATCAGCTATGAATTAACTATGAATGGAACCAATGTTGGAGTTGGAACTGGTGATGTAAGCAACAATGTCGATTTTGAAATAGGAACTACAACCGTAACTTATACCGCAAACGATTTTGGCGGAAATACTGAGACATGCTCTTTCGATGTTGTTGTGACCAATAACTCTGCTCCAACGATGATGACTATTTCTATGGATAATAACTTACAGGTAAATTGTGAAGATAATACGGTAAGTTTTAATATTTATGCTGATGAATTTAATAATATTCGTAGTGGTCAGTTTACTATTTCATGGCCAGTAAGTGCATTACAATATATTGATACTTCTAATTATGCCATTACAGTAGGTACTACCGCTTTTGGAACTACTAATATTTCAAGCGGGCAATTACTTTATTCTTGGAATCATGATTCTGAAATATCTTTGCCAAATGGTACAATACTTTTTACTATTGAGTTTAATGTTACTTCACAGGCTGGATTGACTATACCTATTTCTTTCGTGCCAGGTTCAGATGAATTTACCAATAATGCTTCCACCGTTTTTCCATTTCTTCCTATTGATCCTTCCGAGTATTCAATGGTGAATGGATCAGTTTATATTTTCGATGATGTTGATCCAACAATAACTTGCCCTGCAAATGTTTCTGTAAATTCTATCAATGGAACCGATGCAGTTGTCAATGGAATTGCTCCTACAACTTCTGATAATTGTGGAATCATGGATACAACTTTTGTCTTGACCGATGTTGCAACTTCTACTAATATTGGAACTGGGACAGGTGATGCAAGTGGGACAACTTTCCCAGTTGGGACAACCAATGTTGAATATACCGTAACTGATTTCGATGGAAATCAAGCTACTTGTAATTTTGATGTTACAGTTCAGGTGCCAGGTGCAATTACCGTAGCGGTAGATAGCATTCAAGTTGATTGTGAAACAGGAACAGTATCAATTGGATTACCAGTTGAAAATTTCGTTGATGTCATTGGTGTGCAGTTCACGATCGAATGGGATCCTACTAAATTTGAATTTGTTTCAGTTGTAGAAGATAATTTTGATCCAGATGGAACGCCAGGATTAAGTCAAGTTGCCAATGGAAATTTTAATTTTTCATGGTTTGATATTAGTAATCCAACTACATTTCCTAATGGTGATAATATTTTAGTTTTAGAATTTAATATTCTAGATCAAACTGCTGGGAATGATTATGATTTTAACTTTATAAGTGCTCCATCACCTTTTGCTGTGATTACTCAATCTTCTTTTCCTAACAACGATTCAAACGCAATTACGGAACCTGGGAATATAGAAATCACCGATACTACTCCACCAACGATTACTTGTCCTACAGATGTAACCGTTAATTCTACCAATGGAACTGATGCAGTTGTCAACGGAATTGCTCCTACAACTGCTGATAATTGTGGAATTATGGATACAACTTTTGTCTTGACGGATGTTGCAACTTCTACTAATATTGGAACTGGATCAGGTGATGCAAGTGGGACAACTTTCCCAGTTGGGACAACCAATGTTGAATATACTGTAACTGATTTCGGTGGAAATCAAGCTACTTGTAATTTCAATGTTACGGTTCAGCTGCCTGGAGTAATTACCGTAACGGTAGATAGTATTCAAGTTGACTGTGAAACAGGAACAGTATCAATTGGATTACCAGTTGAAAACTTCATTGATGTTATTGGTGTACAGTTCACGATCGAATGGGATCCTACTAAATTAGAATTTGTTTCAGTTGTAGAAGATAATTTTGATCCAGATGGAACGCCAGGATTAAGTCAAGTTGCCAATGGAAGTTTTAATTTTTCATGGTTTGACATTAGCAATCCAACTACATTTCCTGATGGTGATAATATGTTAGTTCTAGAGTTTAATATTCTAGACCAAACTGTAGGGAATGATTATGATTTCACTTTTGTAAGTGCTCCTTCACCCTATGCTGTAATTACTCAATCTTCTTTCCCTAACAATGATCCAAACGCAATTACGGAACCTGGTAATATAGAAATCACCGATACTACTCCACCAATGATTACTTGTCCAGCAGATGTTACTGTTAATTCAAGTGGCGCAACGAGTATACCAGTAAATAACATCGCAGCTACAGCTACAGACAATTGTGGTACTCCAACGATTAGTTATGTAATTATGGGTGCTCCTCCAATTGTTGGAACAGGTGATGCAAGTGGAAATACTTTTTTAGTAGGAACAACAATGGTCACATATACCGCTACAGATGAAGGTGGGAATAGTGTTAGTTGTAGTTTCAATGTTACAGTTATTCAAGATCCATTGATGATTGAATGTCCAATGGATGTTCTTCAAGGTACTGATGCCAATGTTTGCTCTGCCACTTTGGATTTACCTGTAACAATTCTATCAGATCCCACTAATGTAAATACAATTTCGTGGGATATTACTGGAACTAGTGGTCCAGTTTCGGGAACTGGAAATATTTCAAATTTCTCATTTAGTCTTGGATCTTCAACAGTAACTTATACCGTAACTGATAATTTTGGAGCTACCGAAACTTGTTCATTTGATGTAAACATTAGTGATCTTGTAGGCCCAGTTATCTCAGGAATACCACCTGATGAAACAGTAGAATGTGATAATATTCCTACCGCTGGAAATCCAACTGCTAATGATCAATGTGATGGTATTACAATTGTAAACTTAATAAGCGAATCAGTAGCAGCAGGACCAATTCCTGGCTCGTCAATTATTACTCGAACATGGAGTACAGTTGATGCTGCAGGAAATATCTCTACTGCTAACCAAACCATAACAGTCATAGATACGACTGCACCAACTTTAACTTGTCCTGCAGATATTGTTGTATCTGCTTCATCAGCCTCAGGATGTGGTGCTAATGTTACGTGGACTGTTCCAACTGCAATTGATAATTGTGATACGGATGTTCAAGTTGCAACTTCAAGTTCATTCTCTCCAGGTGATCTTTTCCCTATTGGAACTACTGAAATAACTTATTTTGCAATAGATGATGCAGGAAATTTAGATTCTTGTAAGTTTAATGTTACAGTAAGCGATACTGAGGCTCCAATATTTATCAATTGTCCATCCGACATGATAGTACCTTCAGGAATAACTTGTGATACAGCAGTTCTTTGGTTTGAACCTACAATAGTAGACAACTGTGATAACAATGTGTCAGTTGTAGTTTCACCTTCTTTAGGTACCTCTTTTTCTCCTGGAACAACTACTGTTACTTATACTGCAACCGATGCAAGTGGGAATGTTTCTATTTGCTCTTTTGATATAACTGTAGCTGACACAGAAGCTCCAAGTTTAGTTAATTGTCCAGCAGATATGACCTTATCAGCTGGAAATAATTGTAGTGCTAATGCTATTTGGAACTTGCCAAATATTTCAGACAATTGCGATCCAAATCCAACGTTGGTTTCTAATCCTCAATCAGGAGTGAACCTTCCTGTTGGAGTTACTCCTGTAACGATTACAGCTACTGATGCAAGTGGAAATGTTTCTGTTTGTTCCTTCAATGTAACAATTGTCGATGCAGAACCTCCAAGTGTATTTTGCCCATCAAATGTTTCTGTTTCGACAACTGGAGATATTAATGGTGATCCAAACAATTTAATTATGGATATCATTCCTGTAGGATGTGATTCTGTGATTTTAACTTTTAACACTCCTTCCGGAAATGATAATTGTGGGATTCCAACGGTAACTCAATCAGCTGGAATGCCTAGTGGTTCGACTTTTGGAATAGGAGATCATGTGATTCAGTTTCAAGCAACAGATGCCTCTGGAAATGTAAGTACAACACTTTGTGAAACCACAATTACCGTTACGTCATTTGTCAGTTTAACTGTAACAGCTACTCCTGATACAGTATGTACTGCAAGTAGTACTCAACTTTTTGCTGATCCATCAATACCTGTTATAGGTGGAACTTATACTTGGACTGGACCAAATCCACTTAGAATGATTCCTGATGTGGAAAATCCACTTCTTGAAAACCTTACTCTGGAAGACTCCGGAACTTACATCGTAACTGTTACTGATCCAGCAACTTTATGTACTTCTACCGATAGTGTGGTTATAGTTGTTTCACAAGGGCCAGAGTTAGCAATGATTGCCAATACAGTTAACTGTGTCGAACCTGATGGCTCAACTAATATTCCATTATCTGTTCAAATTACCAATGCGGTGACTGTTGACAGTTTTATTTGGACAAATCCAGATGGAACAGTTTTCAGCAACGATCAAAACACTTCTATTTTTAATGCATCAGAAGCTGCAGCAGGACTTTACTGTGTAGAAGTTTTTGAAGAAAATGGATGTTCGAATACAATATGCGAAACTATTCAAATTACTAATATACCCAATGCACCAATCATCGTATCAGATTGTGGAGATTATGTTTGTGCAGGTGAGTCATGTACTTTGACTGGTGTTTCTATTCAAGTTGATTCAATAGTTTGGACTGCAACGGGAGATGATCCTGGTTTACCAACAGATGTAAATCAAAGTGAAATCACCATAACTCCAGGTCAAAATGGAATTAATATTTACACTTACACTATCATTGAAAATGGTTGTGAAAGCTCTTCTAGTATACCAGTAATTGTCAGTTCACCTGCTAGTGTAGAAGAAGATTTTATTCCTGTTGAATTAAATACAACTGTAAATAATTTTGATGTAACTCTAAATGATGTGATTCCTGGATCATTACCTGGAATTTTCTCCATCAATGTTACTTCTGATGTCAGTAATGGATTCCTAGTCAACAATGGAGATGGAACTTTCACTTACACACCTGACAATGGATTCCTAGGAGATGATCAATTTATTTATGAAATATGTTTGGATTGCGATGGACAAGAAGTTTGTCGATGGGCAATAGTTACACTTTCTATCGAAACTGATGAATGTATTATTCCTACTGTCATTACTCCTAACGGAGATGGCATGAATGATACATGGGAAATCTCTTGTATTAAAAATAGTCCAAATAACGAAGTAGTTATTTTAAACCGATGGGGAGATGAAGTTTATCAAGCAGCACCTTACAACAATGATTGGCAAGGCACGTACAATAATGAAGAACTACCTGATGGAACTTACTTTTATATTTTCAAAACAACTGCAAATGATCCCGATCCTTTAAAAGGAACCATCAACATTTACAGATAATTTGAATCAGTTATCGGATGCCTAAAAGGTATCCGATAATTAACTTCCAAAAATTAAAATAATATAAAATGAGAAATATAATTATTACACTTGTTTTCATGATTTTCTCAACAGTAATGTCGGCTCAACAAGAGGCTCACTTTACTCATTTCATGTATAATAACTTGTCTATTAATCCAGCTGTTGCCGGATCTAAAGGACACCCTTCTCTCCTTGCACTTTATCGAAAACAATGGATTGGTTTTGAAGGTGCTCCTGATAATAAATTGATAAGTTTCCATTCTCCGCTCGGAAAAAGAGTTGGATTAGGTTTAACTATTTCCAATGATAAACTTGGAATATCTAATAGCTGGAGTGGTTCTATGGCCTATGCATATAGAATAAAAATTGATGAAGAAACTAATGTCCAATTTGGTATCCAAGGTTCGATGAAATACTTGGGACTTGACTTTAGAAATCAACAAATTAGACAAACTGGTGATCCATCAATTGTTTATAATAGCACAGATGAAAAGTATTTAGGTAATGTTGGAGCAGGAATTTATATGAATGTAAAACAAATGTTCTTCGGAGCCTCTGTACCTAACTTTTTTCCAAACACTATTGGAGTGGATAACACTACTTCATTTTCAGCAGTTGAAGTACCTCACTTTTATGTTATGGCAGGTGCTTTAATTCCTTTGTCAAATGATAAAATTGCTTTACGTCCTTCTGCTTTAGCTAAGGCGGTGAAAAATGCACCTTTCGATTTGGATCTTAACTTAAGTTTAGTTTTCAACAAAACTTTCATTTTCGGTGCAGGTTATCGAATTGGTGGAAATGGAATTGGAGACTCTGCCAACTTCTTGATGCATTATAAAATTAATAACATTGGACTAGGACTTTCATATGATTATACTCTATCAGAATTGAACGATTATAATAATGGAAGTATCGAAGCTATTGTCATTTATGATTTTGTTAAGGAGCAAGTGAACATTGCAAACCCAAGATTTTTCTTTTAAAATATTTAAATTCCCAATAATTCTTTTTTCGTAAAAATCGTTTTATAAATTGATTAAACACTTAAAAAGTATCCGAAAAAATTTTCACATGAAGCATACAATTTTACAATTAACATTATTGCTTTCTTGGTTTTCGATTTTTGGTCAGGAGTTACCTGCCCCAAATAATGATGTATTCGTTACAAATGAAGTAAGTATCAACTCTGATCATTTGGAGTTTAGTCCTACCTTTTTGGAGGATGGTATTTTATTTATTTCTACCAATCCTGTCAATAAAAGATTCAAAGTACAAGATAAACGAATTGGCAAAAACATTATGTCTATTTATCGATCAACTAGAGATGAGGAAGGTAAACTTCAAGCTCCTGAACCATTTGCTATTGAATTGCTATCAACAGTCCATGAAGGTCCTTTGACTTTTGATCGAACTGCTGAAAATATGTTTTTTACCAGAAACAATGTGAAGGGCAAAAAACGAATTAAAGGTAAAGACGGCATTGTTAAACTTCAAATTTATTCTGCCCAAAGAATGGATAATGTTTGGAAGAATGTTGAAAAACTTCCTTTCAATGACCGCAATAGTAATGCTGCACATCCAAGTATTTCAGTTGAGAATAATGAACTTTATTTTTCATCTGATCGACCTGGTGGGCAAGGAGGAATGGATTTATATGTTAGTATCAAGTCAGGAGATACTTGGGGAGAACCTATCAACTTAGGCCCAAAGGTAAACACAGAAGGAGACGATGTTTTCCCATTTATTCATGCAGATGGAACTTTATATTTTTCATCAAAAGGTGCTGGAGACGAAGCTGATCTTGATCTTTTTACGGTAAAAAAAGTCAATGGAGAATGGGGAATTCCTGAAAACATGGGTGCTCCATTTAACTCTGGAAAAGATGATTTTGGTATTATCATCGATCGAGATAAACGTAATGGATATTTTTCATCTAATCGAGGTGGAGGTATTGGAGGAGATGACATTTACAGTTTTTATGCTTTAAATGGTTTAGAAAAAAATGTTGAAACTGTTCCTGATTTTGAAAAAACAATTACCATTAATGTTAAAAACGAAACGACTGGAGAAATCATCGAAGAAGCAATTGTTACCTACATGAAACTGGATGAATTGACTTTGGGAAAAGCAATTACAGGAATTTCAACTTCCAATGGGGAAGAAAAAAATCGAGATGATTTAGTTTTAAAGTTACCAATTGATGAAAATGCAAAGACTGGTTTAACTGATTATAATGGTCAAATACCACTACGTCTCAACCGTGGTAGTTACGTTGTTAAAGTAGAAAAAACAGGAATGCAATCAGAACAAATTGCACTTAATTCTCAAAGTGATATTTTAGAATATACTGTTCTCCTTTCTAAATATGATCCAGCATTGGCTAATAACGCAAATGGGAATAATAATGGAAACAGTTCTGAGAATGGAAATAGTTCTGAGAATGGAAACAGCTCCGAGAATGGAAATGATTCTGGTAATGTAAATGGAGATAAAACAAGTGGAGATCCTTTTCTTGAAGGAGGAGTTGTAACTACCATTGAGGAGGGAACAGTAATCGAATTACCAAATATCTATTACAACTTTAATGATGCCTCGATTCGACCTGATGCTCAAGCAGATTTGAATTCTTTAGCAGAATTTTTAATCAATTATCCAGAAACTGAAATTGAATTAATTTCACATACTGATTCTCGTGGAAATGATCGCTATAACAACCGACTTTCTCAAAGACGTGCTGAAAATGCGGTTGCCTTTTTAATCAGAAAAGGAATAGCCTCCTATAGAATGGTACCTAGAGGTTATGGTGAAACTCAATTAAGGAATCAATGTAATGACTTCACAAATTGTAGCGAGGAAGATCATCAATACAATCGAAGAACTGAAGTGAAAATCACTAAAATGGATGCTCCGATTACAATTAAATTTATCAATAATTTACCTTCTTATATTTCTGAAGCACCTCCTTCGATTAAAAAAAGTAATGAAAGAAGTAATACCAACGTATCGCCAAGTAATAATCCTTCATCAACAGAAATTGATTTAAACTCGGGGACAGACGAATATGATCCAGAAGGAAATTACAAAGTAATCGCAGGAGCATTTGCTAATATGGTTAATGCAGAAAAAAGGTTAGTAGAAATTAGAGCATTAGGCTTCAATAATGCTGATATTTTGAAGCTAGGAGGAAGCTCATTATTTCATGTGGTAGTTAGTAGATATAGAACAAGTGAATCTGCCGCGAGAACAGTTAGAAAATTAAAAGCGCAAAATGTGAGAGCATTTGTAAAAAGTTAAGCAGTCTGAAAGCTTAATAAACATCAATGTAAAAAAAAATCCCGATATTTCTTTTTGAATATATCGGGATTTTTTTTGATAAGTTTTTCATCTTACTCCATCTCTAACAATATATTTACAAATTCTCCTTCAATAGATTTACTTGATTTTTCTTCTTCAATTACAAAGAGAAAATTTCCTGAAACAATCCCCATCTCACATCGATTTATTTTTATCCAACCATTCCTACTGATGGTCGATTTTCCATCTTTATCTTCAAAAACCAAACTACTATTATTTGAAAAAACAGTAGTACCAATATCATGGGAAAAATTATCATCGCTTTTTTGATGCTCCATTCCATAGAATGAATTAACAGTAAGACATGAATCCATTTTTGCATTTTCCAAATCTGTTAAACTCAAGGCAAATAAATTGCCTTCATCATCTTCCAAACTCATATTCAAGACTTTAGCAAAAACACCTTCAGCTTGTTCCATCGTGAAAAGGTTTGCCTCCGTCGCTATAAAATTATTTAGAATAGTATTATTGATTTGACAATTAATCGCTGTAGGCTCAAAAGAGGTAGATTTTGAAAAGGGTAAAATCAACGAACTAGAAGTTAATTTTGAATTTGAAAAGCTAGGAAATAAAAGCATAGCTCCAATGCTTAATATCACCAAAAAACAAAAAAAGATTATTCGGTGTACTTTAAAATTATAGAGGATTAGGATAGATTGTTTCATCATGTGATAAATTCGATAGGAATAGGGATAACACTTAACAAAAACAAATCATATGCCAGTATATTTAGTTTATCTTTTTGATCCTAAAAAAACAGTAGAAACGGTTTTCGAATTAGTGTTACACAAAGGGGGCAAAGGTTGTGTAAAGTCTTAATTATGAATGCTTATCTCACTTCGCGTAAAATAGTTTCCTTCCTTTTTTTCCAAAAAAATCCCGAACCATCTTTTCGACAGTTCGGGAAATCTGTTTTGTTGAAATTTAATTTAAAATTCTCTTTATTTCTGCAAAACTATTTTTTGATAAATTCGATCATCACCAAAATCAATTTCTAATAAATAAACTCCTGGATTCCAATCTGCAAAAGAATACGATTGAGAAAATTCTCCACCAAATCCTATTCTCGAATCTAACTCCACTCTCCTTCCTAACAAGTCAATTACATTTATTTTGAAATCAGAATTTTCATTTAATGAAAACTGTACCTGAATATTGTCTCTAAATGGATTTGGGTAAATCTTCAAACTACCTTGACTTAAATCTTCAATTCCTAAGGCACCACAATTATACTCAGGATTAAAAATTTCATCGCTAGAATAGGTATTTGAACATCCAGTTGCATTATCAATTATTTCTAAAGTATAATTTCCAGTTTGATCCATACAATAAATTGGTTCGGTTTCACCAGGTAGAATTGTATTTTCATAATACCATTGTAATGAATAATCTGCTGGCAAATCACTTGAATTGACCAATCCAAGATTATTATTAATATCATTAAAAACTGGTGCAATCGGCAAAGCATTTAATATAATTTGAACTACTTCCGATTCTGAAAAACACCCAAACTCATTAGTATAAACTACTGAGTAAAAACCAGTTTCAAGAGCTTGATAAAAAGACTCAGTTGCTCCATTGATTGGGGCACCATTTAACATCCATTGATTACCAGAGGAATAAGATGAATTGAAAAAAACCGTTTCACCTTCACACCATGTCAATGGAATCTCGTAACTCAATTCAGGTTGATCAGGTACAGGATACAAATAAACTGAATCGGTAGTTTTGATAGTATCCACAGGATGTAGAATAGTCAATTCAACAGAAGAACTTCCATTAATTAAAATTCCATCTGACAATTTATTAAAGGAATAAAAGTCACATTCATCATCTGTACCTCCTAGCCCTCCATCTTCATCTTTGACAACCAAAGTATAATTCCCATCATCCAATGCTATATTAAAATTAAATTCTACTGGAGGGTCAGTATTATCAATGGAAGGTGTTGTTATTATTAAATTATTGTTAGGATCATAGATATCCAAATAAATATCAGGAGCTCCTCCAAAAATATCAGCACAATCAGATTCAATCACCCTGATTTTTGTAAGCACATAACCGGACGTATCTATAACTGCTTGATATTCAACTGGATAAGTCCCTGGAGTTGAGTAAGTCTGATCAGATGGATTTTCGTCTAAACTAGTATTTCCATTTCCAAAATTCCATGAGTACGAATATCCATCATTCCCATTGGAAGGAACATTATTTTGAAAGGATACTGTTAATTCTCCACAACCCGAACTATTCGTCATAGTAAAACCATCATTTACTGTGGTATTTGGAAGTATTTCAATAGTCCTTTGGAAAGTAGATTCTTGGGTTAAAAAAGCAACCTTTACTTCTAAAACGATATCTAGAATATAAGTCCCAGTCAACAATGGTGTACCACAAAGTTTGACACAGCCATCCGTTTCATCATCTGGAAAATAGACATCCTCATTTGTTTCCCATTGTAATCCTGGAGGTAAGTTTGAAATATAAAGAATTTTGATTTCATCCAAAGTAATTCCTCCTTGTATCGTCGAATCAGTAGCTGCAACTGGTGTTGTAGTTTTTGGCAATCTGAAACCAACATCTTCAGAATAAGCCATACCTAAAGTACCACTTGGAACTGGATCTAAATATATCGTATCCTCAACCAAATCATTCGGAAGATTTATTTGACAACCTGGACATTGGCTTTGTGATATATTAGAAGAAAATAAAATAAAAAGAAGTGATAGGAATAAATATCGAAGTGTAATTTTATGCAACATATAAAACGGTTTTTATTTATTAAAAAAATAAAAATTAGGGAAGGTAAGTTGCTAGGTTTTTTTCTATGAGGAGTCAGTTGTCAAGTTGATCGCTTTAGTCTCGATCAACCTGACAACTGACATCTATTTCTTATCTATTGATAATCATTTTCTCTGAAACTAAAGCTCCATCTTTTTCAATCGTGTACATGTAAATTCCATTAGCCAATCGACCACCATCAAATTCATGATTATTAATTCCTTGAGTTACAGAAATCAACTCTCTATGAATTTCATTTCCAACTAAATCAAAAACTCTAAAAATTAATTCCTCTGATCGTTCTGCTACAATTTCAATATTAGTATAATCACTAAATGGATTTGGTAAATTTCTGATAGAAAATGATTCGGCTAAAAGATCATCCGATGCAACAATAAAGCAATCTGGAGATCCCTCTGGTAATACATTTAAAAAATAATTTCCATCAGTTTCTGGAAAAGTAGGGTCAGGTAATGTTATTGTCTGAGGACCAGTAGGTGAAAGTGGGCTATAAATTTTCAATACAATTTTTAAATCAAAAGTCCCTTCCATAGTAGGAGATCCAAAAATAGTAATACATGCCAATGAATCTGCTGGCTTAAAAATACCTACTTCTGGATTAAAACTATAATCCATTCCTGGAGGTAAATTTAAAATTGCCCCAGTTTGTTCAACTTCGATAGAATCAATTGGAAAAGCAAATCCTCCAATGGTAATCGTTTCAGGAATCTTTACTGTCCAAGTAAAATAGTATGGAGAATTTAAACATGCTTCAGTTGTTATTCCTCCATCAGGATTAGTATCCATATTCCAAGGTGCAGGATAAACTCCAAAAGTAGAATCCTGATATAATATATCAGGTGTACAACCACCTGATTGAGCACTAGTAGAAGTCATTAAAAAGAATGAAAAGAAACTAAGTAGTAATAATTTTTTCATGCGAAAAGTTTAAAGATTTTTAAATAATTGAAATAACTATAAATATATTCTCCAATTGACTTCGGAGATATATCTATGAGATGATAATTTTTTTTGGATTTCCCAATAAAACATATTGGGTAAAGTTAGGTAGGTATTTCTAAATTAAGTAACGTAAAGTTAGAAAATTTTATGATGTGTTTTGACAATTTATTTAAAAAAAAATAGGTTTAGGTAAATATTATTGATATTTTTTTTCTCGAAAATCATTTCACAATTCATTTTTTCTTATACATTTGTTATCAAATTACCTAAGTCCTACCCTATAGCATGAACATCCGTTTATCTAATTTTTAATTTTTCAAATCTTTCACAACATGCATTCTAACCTATACAAATCGCTGACAATCAGCACTTTATTCATTTTCTTTGCCTTTAACGTCTTTGCACAGATGGCTACTGTCAAAGGTCTTATTATGGATAAAGAACTAAATGAGCCTCTTATCTCCGCTACCATTTCTGATCAAAATGGAAATGGTGTTACATCTGACATAGATGGAAATTATGAGCTTAAATTATCCGCAGGAAATCATAAGATCTCATTTAGTTATGTCGGATATAAAACAATAATTAAAGAAGTTAACCTGACTGAAGGTGAAACACTTGTCTTAAATATTGATTTAGGAATAGAAACTAATCTACTTCAAACTGCCACTGTCACTAGTGGTAAATATGAAAAACCGCTAGCTGAAACTACCATCTCAATTGAAGTACTAAAACCTCGATTATTAGAAAACACTAACAGTACATCTGTAGATGAATTGTTGGGGAAAATTCCAGGGGTAACAATGGTCTCTGATCAACCTAATATTAGAGGTGGTTCAGGTTGGTCTTATGGTGCAGGTAGTAGAGTGTTGTTATTAGTAGATAACATTCCTGCTCTGCAAGCTGATGCTGGATTAGCACAATGGGATGATATTCCTGTTGAAAATGTTGCTCAGATAGAGGTGGTCAAAGGAGCTGCTTCAGCCTTATATGGTTCATCTGCTCTCAATGGAATCATCAATGTGCGAACTGCCTATGCTACTTCAAAACCAGTAACTAAGTTTTCTGCTTTTTATACTAGTTATGGAGACCCTAAAGATATTTCAAAGATTTGGTGGGACAGCATTCAGTTCAATTTGGAAGATTCTACGTATAGTAAACAGTCTAATAAAATTTCCGATCAACCATATGAGTTCGGTTTTAATTTTGCACATCGGCAAAACTTTAACAAATTTGATTTAGTTTTAGGAGGTAATTATTTAGATCGTGCCAATTTTAGACAAACCACATTTTCTAGGTATGGACGTATTTCATTGGGAACTCGTTATCGAATAAGTGATGATTTGACAGTTGGTTTTAACTCGAATTTCAATCCTGGTGAAAGTGCAAGTTTCTTTCTTTGGGATAATGGAAACGAAGGAGCTTATCGGCCTTCAAAATTAGGAGGTGCCATCAATTCATCTAAGAGATTTCGATATACTATTGATCCATTTATAAATTATTTTGACAACTCAGGAAATAGACATAGATTGACAGGTAGATTTTATAATGTGAATAATAACAATAATGATAATCGATCTAACACTTCAAAACTTTTCTACAGCGAATATCAATTTCAGAAAAAATGGGAGGAACATAATTTAGTAATGTCAGCTGGTGTTGTTTCCAACTCAGTTTTTGTAGATGCAGAGTTATATGGAGATACTACTTATCGAAGTCAAAATTTTGCAACCTACCTTCAACTTGAAAAGAAATTTTTTGATAAGCTAAATATTTCATTTGGAGCTAGATATGAACAAAATATTACCAAAAGTCCTGAAGTCGTAATTGCAGGAAACTTTACAGACACCATTCCTGATGGAAGAATTTCTGAGGGAAAACCAGTCTTCCGAATCGGTGCAAATTATCAATTAGGAGAAGCCACCTTTTTGCGTGGGTCTTGGGGACAAGGTTACCGCTACCCAACCATTGCAGAACAATTTATTTTTACTAATGCAGGTGGTTTAAATATTTTTCCAAACCCTAGTTTGAAATCTGAAACAGGTTGGTCCTCTGAAATTGGGATAAAACAAGGTTTCAAAATTTCCAACTTCAATGGATATTTTGATGTTGCAGCTTTTTGGTCAGAGTATCAAGATATGATGGAATTTCAATCAGCACCTTTAGGTTTCTTTGCTTTTCAATCCAAAAATGTTGGAGATACCCGAATCATTGGTACAGAATTAAGTATAAATGGATTTGGAAAAATTGGGAACGTAACTACTTATCTATTAGCAGGTTATACATACATAGACCCAATATATAAAGATACGACTATCGCTACCGAATCAAGTTCTAATTCCAATGTTCTAAAATATAGAAGCAAACATTCCTTAAAATTTGATCTTGAATTTCGCTATAAAAAATTCATCATTGGATCTGGATATATTTACAATAGTAGAATGGAAGCGATAGATTTAACGCTACTTTCTCCATTATTTGGAGTGCAAGAATATCGTGATAAAAATAATAAAGGATATGGAAATTTAGATTTCAGGATAAGTTATTCTTTTAACAAAAACTTCAAGCTTGGATTTATTTCTAAAAATGTTTTGAATGAAGAATACATGGTTCGTCCTGGATCATTAGAAGCACCAAGGAGCTATACGCTACGAGCAGATTATAATTTCTAGTTTGATTTTAATACTACTCACAAGGTGACTCAAGTCACCTTGTGAGTATCCTTCTCTCTAAAATCTAGATCTACTAAGTCATCGCAAAATCCGGCTTCCGCTTCATCCACTTCCCTCTTGTAAAATCAGGAAAATTCATCGGCTGACTTCCAGTAGCAATACTTTGCTCAGACAAACAAGTAATCGCCATCCAAGAGGCAGCATCATAAACATCAATTGGAGGATTCTTTTTATTTTTTACAGATTCTACAAAATCATTTATAACAAAAAAATCCATTCCTCCATGCCCTGCTCCTGCCGCTTGTTTTTCAAATTTTTTCCAAAGAGGATGATCGTATTTTTCTAAATATGGTTTAGCATCTTCCCATCGATGAGGATTTGGACTTACTCCTTCGAGGTACAAAGATTTATTGACCGCCATCCAAATTCCTTTCGTTCCTTGCACTCTAAATCCTAAAGAATATGGTCGTGGCAAATTTGTATCATGACTCAAGATAATTGACTCCCCATTAAAGGTTTTAATCACCGTCGTGGTAACATCACCTAACTTAAATTCAACTTTTGCATTAGGGTGATCCTTTCCTCCTTTCGGATGATCAACTACATAATTATGAAGACCTCTAGCCTTCGAGGAAGTGGAAGTCAAATGCATAAATCGATTGCCTCGATTAATATTAGTGTACATAGCAACTGGCCCAATTCCATGAGTCGGGTACAAATCTCCATCTCGATAAACCGAATGATTCGTTCGCCACTTAGATTCACTAAAACCCTTTTCTCCAAACTCAACTCCAGAACCATAAGGTGTTTTTCCATCATTAAATTTCACATGTCGCAAATCATGCTGATAGCCACCTTCTAGATGAATCATCTCACCAAACATTCCTTTCCGAACCATATTTAAAATAGCCATCACATCACGTCGATAACATACATTTTCCATAAACATACAGGGCACCCCTGTTTCTTCGTATGCATTTACTAAGTCCCAACATTCTTGAATATCTGTCGCACCAGCCACCTCTGTTGCTGCAAACTTCCCTGCTCGCATTGCAGCTACTGCCATAGGAACATGCCAAGTCCAAGGCGTTGCAATCAATACTGCATCAACTTCTGATAGTTCTAACATTTTATGAAAAGCCTCTTCCCCATCACCAAAAGTCTTAGGTGCTTTTTGTCCAGCTTTGATAACCATATCTTTTGCTCGTTGCAAAGAGGGTGCATGAATATCACACAACGCCACTACATTGCAATCATCTCTTCTTAATAATAAACCTGTCAAACCTCGACCCCGCTCTCCTACTCCAATAACTCCAATATTTACTTTTCGGTCATCTTTTCTTTGCAAAAAACTAGGCGCTTCACCCGTAGCACTTATCGGTAAACTTAAACCAGCTCCTGCTAAAGCTGAAGTTGTAATAAAATTTCTTCTGTTGATTTTCTTTTCCATAATTTAAAATTAGTTTTGAGCAAGATAAAAAAACAGTTTATAATTTTCATCAAAAATGCAGGTTCAAATTTATACAGACGGAAGTTGTCATACTCAACAAAGAATTGGAGGTTGGGCTGCTATTATTTTTTTGGAAAAAGAAATGATTGAATTGAAAGGTGTAGAAAAAAACACGACACACAATGCCATGGAAATTTTAGCTGTCCTTAAAGCATTAGATTTTTTAGAAAAAAAACAAGAAACTAATTCTATTTCCAAAATTGAAATTGTTTCAGATAGTCAATATGTGGTGAGAATTTTGGAAAGAAAAGAAAAACTAAAGGCTAATAATTTTTTAACGAAAAAAGGTACTCCTATTCGCAATGTTGACTTAGTCAAAAAGTTAATTCATCGAATCGAAACACTTCCTCTTATTTTTATCAAAATAAAAGCACATCAAAAGGCTACTGATAAAATAAATTATAATCGAGTAGTAGATAAATTGGCTAGAGAGATGGTTAGAAAAAATTGTTCTTAGGAGTTTTGAAATGGAACGCTGATTGGGCGGATCGAGCGGATTGAAGCGAATTTGACGATTACTTTATAGTGGGAACAATCTGCACAAATCCGCCCAATCAGCGTTCCATCAAAATCCTCTGCAAAAGCTCGCTCAATTCCTCTCCTCTTGTCAAGGTCATCATGTGCGAACCATCCTTAATCAAATAATCATATTTCACTTTTTTGCATGGAAGCGTATTGTCTTTATCTCCATGTATATGAATTATCCTCTCATTATAACTTTCTCGTTTCCAATTGATGATCATATTAACTGATCGTTTCATAAAACGTTTATCTTTATCTTCTAACATGCTTTTAAATGTTTCCTTTTCTTTATTTCGATCAGGTTCAACAATCGGCTGCATTAATTTTGCGCCTCCTTTTACCATACCTTTTGGAACTAATTTATGGAGCGGAATTATACGCTGAAAACGATAACGATGTGGTAATTCCTTTCGACATTTTGCACTCGAAATGATAATCGTTTTTTCAGGCTGCAGAAAATCATTCATCTCAGTCGCCAACATTCCTCCAAGCGAAGTACCCATCAAAACAAACGACTGAGAAGTATCAATTTGAGTTGCCAATCTTCGAGCATAAGCGTCCATCTTTTCTCTTCTTTCTGGAATTTCATACTTCACAAAACGCACATCATATCCTTCTCCTAAATCAATATTGTTAAAAAGTCGATGGTCAGCTCCTTGCCCAGGAATATAATATACTATCATTTTTGTACTTTCATTTTGCGAAAAAACTTGGTGAGGCGTCCAGACCAAACTAAAAAATAACACTATCCTAATAACTATTTTCAGCTTCATTTAAATAAATTTCAATTTTTTTCAAAAAAAAACAACTTTCCAGACACCCAAAACACAAATGCATAGGTTCATCCTTATAAACGTAATCAATTACTGTTTTAGACAATGAATGAAAAACTATTAATTCAAGAATGTAGCAATCATAATAGAAAAGCTCAAAAATTATTTTTTGAGACTTTTTACAAATCGGTTTTTCGATTGGCTAAAAGGTATTTAGTGGATCATCATGAAACTGAAGATGTCGCAATTATAGTTTTTAACAAAGCCTTAAAAAATATTTCTCATTTTGAATATCGTGGTGAAGGAAGTTTGAGAAAATGGATGAATACCATCACCATCAATGAAAGTATCAAGGCCATAAAAAAAGTTAGAACTATTCATTACCAAGATGAAATCAAAATTGACGAACCTGTAATTTTTGAAAACCACTCTTTGGACATTGAAAAAGTGAACAGAATATTAGAGCGAATGCCTAAAGGTTATCGAACCGTTTTCAATCTTTACGCCATTGATGAATATAGCCATAGTGAAATTGCTGAGATTTTAAACATTAGTAGAAATACCTCAAAATCACAATTACTTAAAGCTAGAAAATTCATTATTCAAGAACTTAATAAAGGAAAAGAATATGGAACATAATGAAATGGATGATTTATTCAGAAAAATTATCAAGGAAGATAATACTGAATTGAACGATCAAGAGAGAGCTTCCAAAATTGATATTTGGAATGAAATTGAAGTGCCTAGTCGAAAGCGTAATTTCCATTTTTGGAAAATCGCCGCAGCAATTTTACTCCTACTTTGGGGAGGAACTGGTTGGTTTTTTTCCAAAAAAATAAATCATGAAAAATATGCTTATACCCAACTACAAAATAATTATGAAGAGGTAAAAAATAAATTAACGTCTCTTGAACTTGCTGATTATAATGAAGCAATAGCGAATAAAATTGAAAAAGAAAACTCAAAAGAATCAGATGAAATAACCGAAACTTCGATTGCTCCCATTATTCAAAAAGAGGTTATTGAAAAAATAGTTTTGGTGCATGATACTATTTTTATCAATCAAAATATTTCTCCAAAGCAATTAGTGCAAATGGTCAAAGATACGGTATTCATTGAGGTTCCAATCAAAGCACCTTTCAAAATGACCGAGTTAAAAAACGAAAAAGAACAAAAACCTAAAAACCAACCAACACCAAAAACACCTTCTAAAATCGAATTTGTGTTTGGAAAAAAACCATTAAAGAAGCCTACTCAACAAAATAGATTAATCATTATTAATGAAAATGAAGTAGCTAAAAAAACTACAAAAACCAATAGTAGTTTAATTAAGATTCCTATTAAAAATTAAAATAATATAAAATGAAATATTTAATCACTACAGTTATTCTGTGGGCTGGAATACTCTTGCCCAATTCTACAGCTCAAGACTTGGATCTTTATATTGAAAGTGCATATCCTCAAATTTTTTCTAATAATCAAAACATCTTAGGTGATACATTAAGCATCTTTAATCAAGATGAATTATTTATAAAAATAGGCACTTCTGATATTCAAAAACTTAAACATTCAGCAGACATTTACAATTTAATTTCAGATTTTAAAACCAACCTAAGTTCTGTCATCAATCAAATTCCTAGATATGATATTTTCACCATAGCATATGTAAAAAATCAAAGCTTAAAAGTTGAAGAGGTAAAAGGGATTGTAAAATACCAAGTTGAAAATAGCGAAATGGTCAAAGCTCATAATCAGAGTACAGTTCATTTATTGACAGAAAATTTACACGTAATTTTTTATGTAAATGAATTGGAAGATCTTCAAACAAGAAATTACAACTCTATGATAAAAAACGCTTTTGCCAAAGTAAAAAGAGGCGCAAATTTCCGTCAAAAAATTAACTCACCTCGTAATGAATTTTTCTACTCTTATTCCAAAGGTAAATTGGTTGATGGATACGAAAAAGTGAAATTTGCCAATCGATTTAGTTTTGTCGTTGGCGGTACTATTGGTTTCTTTAAATCTAATCCTATTTATGAACTAAATTCTGGATTAGGATATAATTTTGGTGTGAAAAATAAACGTATGGCCTATTTATTTTTAGGACAATTATATCAATATAATTCTGATTTAGAAAGACCTGAAATGGCGAACATTTACGGAGTAGGATTTAAGCCAAATAAACGTGGAAGTATAAGTTTTGGCCTCGTCCAGACAGAGGACTTTAAAACATTAGAATCAAAAACACAATTCGATGACTTAAAATATAGACTAACATTTACAGGATATCCTACCAAAGGAGTTTCTGTATCTGGACATTTCTATTTTGGTGATTTTTATGATGACGATTCTATTGATGCTTTTCCTTCTATAAGTTTCGGTTTTGGATTTTAACTCTAATCAAACTTCAAACATAGTAGATAAATTTCATAAAAATAATTACAAAAAAAAGTATCCATTCTTATTTTTGTACGTCACAAAAAATGTGATGATAAATATTTGAAAATTTATTATTACTAAAACTTTATTTAATAAAAAAAAGAACAACATTATGTTAGACAAAATTATGGAACAATTGGGCGGCGGAGTTGCTGAACAAATTGCTGGACAAGCAGGAGTATCTTTAGATCAAGCAAAAGGTATGTTACCATTTGCACAAGAAAGTCTTCAAGAAGGGTTGATGTCACAAGTAACTGGAGGAAATTTAAATGGATTATTAGGAATGTTCCAAGGCGCTTCTGCTGGAGGAAGTCAATTGACTGACAATCCAATATTCGCAAGCATCAAAGGTATGTTTATGAAAAAAGTAATGACTAATATGGGGCTTCCTGAATCAATTGCTGGATTGGCTGCTGGAACTGGAATGTCAAGTTTGCTTGGTGGTTTAGCTGGTCAAATGGTTTCTCATGGAGATACTGACGATATCGATGCAGGAAGTCTAATGAGTGTACTTGGAGTTGGTGGTGATGCAGGAGGAATGCTTGGAAAAGCTGCTGGAATGTTAGGAGGATTGACTGGCGGAGGAAATGATTCTCCAATGGGTGCTGCTGCTGATTTGCTTGGTGGATTGATGGGTGGCGGAGACGACAAAAAAGATGACAACGATTCTCCAATGGATCAGGCAAAAGATTTATTGGGTGGAATTTTTGGAAAATAATTTTGTTTTCATTTTAAAATAAAAAAATGCGAGAGTATTGTTATAACATTACTTTCGCATTTTTATTCTTTACACAGATGATATTTTATTTATTTCATTTTCGTTTCAATTTCACCCTTTTTCATGGTCAAAACAACCTCCTTAATTTTCTTTTTTGAAGAATAAAAATCAAAACAAGCATCCTCTAAATATTCCAACAAAGCATATTTCAATCCTCGTGCACCAGTCTCTCTGGTAAAAGCATCTTCGACCACTTTGTCAATTACTTTATCATCAATCTTTAACTTCGCTCCTTCCAATTCAAATTCTTTCGAATATTGTTCAATGGTATTTTTTGACAAAATCATTTTCAATTCATCTTTTCCCAAGGCATGAAAAGGTACAATTCTTGAGAATCGACCAATCAACTCAGGCATCATTCCATATCGCTCAAAATAAGAGACTTTGTCAACATCATCTCGATTATAGGAAACTGCTACTTTGTTCGGTTCATCAAAATCCTCCGGATTTTTTCCAAAACCAATCTGCTTTTTTGAGGCATTTACAATCTGTCTAAATCCAGAAAATGCACCACTTGCTAAGAAGGTTACATTTTCAGTTTTAAAAGCCCTCCGATCAGAATAAGAAGAATGGGTGATACTAGTTGGAACATTTAATTCCGCTCCTTCCAGCATTTTTAATAATTCTTTTTGTACACCAAGACCTCCAACATCCTTAGTTGTTCCAGCACCAGAGAAGACCGCATTATTTTTCCCAGTAGAAATTTTATCAAACTCATCAATACAAACAATTCCTATTTGAGCAATCAAGGGATCTTGAGCAGCTTGAATTAATCGAGTGAGAATTGCAACTGGATCAGTTCCAACATACCCGGTTTCCGAATAAGAAGTGATGTCAATAATTACGGTAGGTAATTTTAGAATTTGGTTAAAAAGAGTTTCTACCAAAAAAGTTTTTCCGCAACCAGTTGGACCAATGAGCAAATAATTCTCTTTCGATGGTAATAATCTTTTATCAATATTATCAATAAAAATTTTGCGCAACCGATTGACATGTCGAAATGCTAAAAGACTAACTGCTTTTTTAGCATTGTCTTGACCAATGTATCCAAATTTCGAAATTTCTTTAAAAAGTTGAGCAGGTGAGCTAGTCGGAATTTGGCTCAAATATTCAGCAATGTACTCTTTGTCGTGTTCGCTTTCCCTGGAGGAAAAATTCATATTTTAAGATTTCTGTTTTTGTAAAAAAGTATTTTCTGCAAGTAACAAAAATCAAACAATTTTTCAAAGTGGAAAGTTCCGAGCAGCTTTTCTTAATAATCCTTTTACGATGTCTGGTGCTACTTCACTTGGAAAACCTGATTGAGAACTATCATATTTCCATTGAATTCTTCCTCGTCTTTTTTCGTAAGCATAGAGTATTGTTGAGATTTTATTATTCATACCAGAAAAAGTTACCTCTTCATCCTTATCCAAATTCAACTTATTTTTATACTGATACACGCTTCCATAAATTACCGCATCTACTTTTAGAATTTTAGCTAATTCTTTTTTCGGCGTATTAAAAATGGTCTTTCGATCCATTCCTTTTTTCTTGAAAATATTATTAGTATCGTTTACATCTTGAAATTTCACTTTTCTAGAAGACTTTGCTAATTCACGAGTGATGTACCGAAATAAATCTCTTTGCATCACAATACTTTTTCTTCGTTCTGCTTTTTCCAACATCGAAATCGTCACTCCTTCTGGTAAATTTTTTACACTTGTGTGGATCTCAAACGGAAGAATCGCCAAAGTTTTATAATGAAATTTTTTACTCGAATAATTCGAAGTCGAAATTTTTGGATTACAGGCTCCTAGCAAAAAAGGTAAGAAAAGAAGTAAAATTAGATTTTTCATAACGATTTTTTTATGAGGTTAAAACATAAAAAAAGTAGAAGTGTTCGAAAAAAAGGCTCGAACTATGATGTTAAAGTTTATACGTAAGTTTTTTAAACATGTTCAAGATAAGTAATTTCTATTTTTTGGGAGGAAAAAATAAGTGTAGTTATTTAGGATGTCTTTTATTTAACAAAAAGTCGGTATTGATTTTTCAGGTCAAATAAAGCAGACCACTACATGACAGGTGTTAATAGGTAGAAATTGATGAATCAATCTGTTTACTATACTCTAAAATCCCACCTTTTAAATTATACAAATTCTTAAACTCACCTAAATTCTGTAAATCCCGAATAGCATCCGCACTCCTTTTCCCGCTTCGACAATGGATAATCACTTTTCTAGTCTTAGAGATTTTATCTAAATTTTGAACCAATTCAGATTGAGGTATCAGTTCTCCCTCAAGATTGGCTATATCATATTCATAAGGTTGACGTACATCAATCAATTGAAAATCAACACTTTCATCTTTCCATTTTTTCAAATCAAAAACAGTTACTTCTTTAATCTCATCGTCTTTATCTTCGATTCCTATTCCACAAAACTCTTCATAGTTAATCAATTCTGTAATTTGAGTATTTGAATTTTTTCGCACTTTCAAAATTCGAGTCGTAAAACTAGCTGCATCAAATAAAAATAATCTACCTGCCAAAGGATCGCCAACTCCTGTAATAACTTTGATCACTTCATTCGCTTGCATACTTCCAATGATTCCTGGAAGCACTCCCAGAACTCCTCCTTCTGCACAACTTGGAACCATTCCAGGTGGAGGTGGATCTGGAAAAAGATCTCGGTAATTTGCTCCACGAGTTCCATCCTCATTTAAAAAATTAAAAACTGAAACTTGTCCTTCAAATCGAAATATACTAGCATACACATTTATCTTCCCAGCCAAAACACAGGCATCGTTTACTAAATAACGAGTTGGAAAATTATCTGTCCCATCTGCCACAACATCATAATCTTTTATTATTTCAAGCGCATTTTCTTTTGTAAATGCATTGTTATAAACTGTAAATTTCACATGAGGATTTAATTTTTCCAATCGTTCTTTAGCCGTTTGAGATTTTGATTTTCCAATATCATCGACTGTAAATAGAACTTGTCTTTGCAAATTACTATCATCTACTACATCAAAATCTACAATTCCAATATGTCCAACTCCTGCTGCGGTCAAATACAAAAGCATTGGACTTCCAAGTCCCCCTGAACCTACAACTAATACCTTTGCCGCCTTTAATTTTTTTTGCGCAGCTAAATTAAATTCAGGAATCGCAATATGACGACTGTACCTCGCTAATTCTTCTGGACTTAAATTGATCGAATCACTCATTAATTATTTTTTTTCAAAAATAGGATTTTATTTTCTTTTGTTCAGTAGAGAAAAGGCAGAGTAGATTTCATTTTGTCGCAAAAGAGCTGTTAGTGCTCGAAGCGCTAACAGCTCTCATTAATAAAAACGACATTTTGATGCCCCTACAAGGCATGCCTTCTCTCTTTACAACGCACCCTACTTCTAATTACCAACAACAAAAAAACCTTCCCAAGAAAACTTGGAAAGGCCGGATAATAATTTGTTGTAGCAATTAAGGGATCATTTGCTGTTATTTTAAAATTTTAAAACAACAGTCTTTTAAAAATTGATATTTAGTAAAGTGAGATTTATTTACGATTTATAATTCAATTTACTGGGTAAATTTTTAAGTGTCAAATGCTTTGGAAAAATTAACCGATGAATAGCTAAAATTACCATTTACAGGTTACAAAACACATTTTGCATTTATGTTATAAAATAAAAAAATGGCATAATCTACCCACTTTCATCTGTTTAAACCTACCTCTTCAAATGTGTTGTGTCATTTCTTTCCAAAACTATAAAGCCATTCGAATTGTGTTCCACTAAATATAAACCAGTATTCGAATGCGGATAATTCTCCATTTCCTTCAATTCTTTTTGCTCCAAAAGACAAATCAAACAGCGCATCGCGCGACCATGAATACAGACTAAAATGTTCTGCTCCGGACGAGTAGGTAGGTGATCAATGAATTTTTGTAAACGGGTTGCCATCTCATTGATACTTTCTCCGCCTTCAATTCGCTCATCAAATTTTCCACTTAACACTACCCTTTCGTAATCTTTTTTCATATCGAGAGTTCCAGATTTTCCTTCGTGGATTCCCCAGTTCATTTCTACGATTTCCTCAAATTGTTCCCAACGTAAACCACCTTCAATAAATGGTTGTACAGTTTGATGCGTTCGTTTTAAGGTAGAAGTCAATACGACTTCAAAGGGATGCTCTTTATATTTTTCAAAAAAAAGTTGTCCTTGTTCACGACCTCGATCGTTTAGATCTGAATCTACTCCTGAGCCTTGTATAATTCGTAGTTTGTTGTATTCGGTTTGGCCGTGGCGGATGATGTGGATTGTTTTTTTCATATGTTATTATAATTTTTTTTTGCTTTTTTGACGCTAACTTTTATGATTTATTATGTTTTACTATGGAGATATAATTTTTCTTAGAAAAATTAAAAAAGTATGAAAACAAAAAACGTCTTAATTAATCATAAAAGTCAGCGTCAAAAAAACAAAACCCCATCTTTATCTAAATAATCAAAAAAACGGTTTACCGAATCATCAGCAAACCGTTTTCCCTAAATTTATTTTTTCAAAAAAGCTTATGCTTTATCATTCGCTTTTTTGTGATCTGCTAAGAATTTTGCCAAACCAATATCTGTCAATGGGTGATATAATAATCCCATAATTGCTTTCAATGGGCAAGTCACCACATCCGCACCTGACTCGGCTGCTTCTACAATATGTTTTGGATTTCGAATTGAAGCTGCTAAAATTTCTGTATCAAAAGATTGAATAGCATAAATCTCAGCGATCTGGTGAACTAATTCGATTCCGTCCCAAGACATATCGTCAATTCTTCCAATGAATGGAGACAAATAAGTTGCTCCAGCTTTTGCTGCCAAAATCGCTTGACCAGCAGAGAAAACCAAAGTACAATTTGTTCGAATATTATTTTCTGTAAACCAGCTGATAGCTTTGATCCCATCTTTAATCATAGGCACTTTCACCACAATATTAGGAGCTATATCAGCCAAAATTTGACCTTCTCGAATAATACCTTCAAAGTCAGTAGAAATTACTTCTGCACTTACATCTCCATCAGTTAACTCACAAATTGCCTTGTAATGTTTCATTACATTATCAGTTCCTGTGATGCCTTCTTTTGCCATCAATGATGGGTTAGTTGTTACACCATCCAAAATACCAAAGTCCTTCGCTTCTTTGATTTCGTCCAAATTAGCTGTGTCGATAAAAAATCTCATTGGAATATTTTTTTATTAAAATTAAAGATATGGTTTGAATATATGGTAGGAAGAGTATCAAAAAAAAAGAGGTGAGAAACCATACCGCTCCGCTCAACCATCTACCCTTGCTGCGTTTCCACCCTGGGGGAGTTCGACAGGAGCTGGACGAATGGCTCTCACCAGTCGCAAAAGTAATTTTATTGATTGGAAACTGCCAACTTTTTAGGCGTTTTTTTTGAAAAAAAATGAGATTAATTTTGGAAAAAATAAGTGGCAAATTTTAAGTGGAGTAAATTTCAAAAAACCAGTTTTATATTTTGAAAAAATCATTATTTACCATTTTTTTTGAAAAAAAATTTAGAAGCAATATTTTTTTTCTTAAATTAGAGACACAATATTTAAATCAAAAAATCTATATAATAATGGCTAAATCAAAAAAACAACAACGTATTCAAGCACGACAAAAAAAAGAGGAAAAGAAAATTATAACCGTCGTTGTCGTAGCTACTGCCGTTTTAGTGGCAGCACTTTATTATCTATTTATGAATTAAATTTTTTAAATTCCTGAAATGAAAAAGGTTAAATGAGAGTTTCTCATTTAACCTTTTTTGTTTGGTGACACGGTTTAATCAATTTAAAATTCCACTAATTGATATTCCTCTTCCTCTTTCAAGAAATCTTTTCCACCAGTAATCGTATATTTTTTGTTTTGTAAAAACACATGATTAGGAGGTAGCTTCTCAAAAAATGAAGTAGAAATTGCTGCAAAAGCATTTTGATCTTTTGAAGCCATCGAAACCATTTTTACAGAATCAATAGCCATCGGTTTTATACTTAATTCATTCAAGTAGACTTTCATATTTTTTTGATAAAAAACTGAATCGGAATCTAAATGATAAAGTTCTGTAATTTTGGGATTAGCTCCTGCCCTGCCGACTCCCTGAGTTTTTAATTCTTGGAAAACTTGTTTTGGAAAATTTCTTTGACTCTCCATCAAAGGATTTACTTGCAACCAAAACAGCCAAGTAAACATCAATCCACTTACCGCCATTCCACCAGTTACTAAAGAATTTTTATGCATAAATAATCCTAAAACTGCTGCCATACTTCCGAACCAATACAAAATACTTATTCCAAAAACAGAGCGATAACCTGCTCCTTGAAAATTCAAAAACCCTCCTAGTAAAACTGAAAACAGGATAATGAATGTAAAAACCATATTGATTAAAGTAAAGCCTTTCACCCAACGACGATATGGATAATTTTTATCAAAATAGGCAATCAAATTCTTTGCAATCAAAAAAGAAAATGCTGCAACAATTATCATCGATTGACTAAATATCGCAAATAGAATCCAACCTAAATTTATGATGGCAAGCTCTTCTTTTTTCTTTAATTTCTGAACCATGTCCCAAAGTGAAGGAGGCAAAAATCCAAACCATGGTAAGATAGCTATCAATGCAAATACTAATAAGTATTGGAAATGTTCAGAACCTATTCCCATCAAAAAATGAGGCATTTCTAAACTGATAAAACCAAAATACCAAAGCGGTAAATAAATTATCGCATATAAAGGTAGCAAGACTAGTCCTTCTAAATTTTTACCTTTTGGATGAAAAATTTGTAAATATCCCCACAATCCCATGCTCCAAATTAACATACTCAAAGGATGAATCATCGCGCCTAAAACAATAAAAGACCAAACTCCCCATTTCCATTTCCCAATTGGTTGTTTCAAATAAAGAATCATAAAAACGAAACTCATCAATTGAACTCCAAAAAGCCAAATATCTCCTGTTGCAAATTTTGCAAGGTTGACTGGTAAAAAAGAGCTACCTAAAACCAACAAGGTGACTACCGTATTTTTTAGTCCAAATATCTTTTTCCCAAAATAATAAAACCCTAAAAAAGTCATCAACAGAACTAAAACATTTGGCAAACGCAATCCGAACTCATTGAACTTCAATGATTTATAAACAATTGAATTCACCCAAACAGGTAATAAGGCTTTGGCTTCAGGATTCAATTCGCCTTTTCCTAACAAGGTCTGCACGTCAATCAAAAAATCAGATTCGACTTCATTTAAGATTGTGGTATACTCATTCATGATGAGCATATTTATCACAAATATGAAGGCTGAAATGAACAGGAAGAATTTATACTTTTTCGAAAAAACCATAAGATGGATTTTAGAATTCTGATATTGTGTGTTAAGATTAAAATTATAATCTCCTATTGAAATGCGAAACTACTCAATTGTGTTTAAATATTAGACTATATCCCTAGCGCTTTTACAAAGGAAAATTAATCTTTCATTTTCACTCTTCGTCATGTAATCACCTTAATAACTAAGGTTATTAGGCTCCGAGCGATCCTTGATTGAAAAAGAAATCCAAAATTTTCCTTTTGCAAAATCCCTAAGGATATAGTCTATTTTTTTAAATTGCAGAAAAAACAAATATGGATTATTCTACTTTAAAAAAATTAGTGGCAATTGATTCCCCTTCTGGCTATTCTGAAGAAGCATCTCAATATATTTTTAAGCTTTTAAAAAGCTATGGTTGGAAACCTGAACGAACTAATAAGGGAGCAGTTAAATGTTCTTTTGGAAAAAATCCAACCTTGGCAATTGCTGCACATGTGGATACCTTAGGCGGAGTAGTTTCAGCGATTTTACCAAATGGTAATTTACGATTTTCGAAAGTTGGAGGAATTCAATTAAATGGTTACGAAGGTGCATATTGCCGTATCAAAAATTTGAAAGGGAAAACTTTTACAGGTACTCTTTTACTGGATAATCCTGCAGCGCACGTCAATCCTGATTTGAATTCAAAAAAACGGACACTTTATAATATGCATATCCGACTCGATGAATTGGTTGAGTCGAAAAAGGATACTGAAAAATTAGGTATTCAAGTAGGTGATTTTGTTTGTTTCGAAACGAACTACGAGGAAACCAAAAGTGGTTTTATCAAATCAAGATATATGGATAACAAAGCAGGTTGTTTTGTGCTTTTTGAAATTGCAAAAAGAATGAAGGAAATGAAAAAAATTGCACCTGTCGAAATCTTCTTTTCTAACTATGAGGAAGTTGGTCATGGAGGAACGGTTGGTTATTCTGATTCCGTAAAAGAATTGTTAGTAATTGACATGGGTGTCGTAGGTGATGGCTGTACTGGTAAGGAAACAGCTTGTTCGATTTGTGCAAAAGACTCGACTGGACCATATGATTATGAAATGAGGAAAAAGTTGACAAAGCTTGCTCGTAAGTATAAAATTCCACATGCCGTAGATGTTTATCCTTTTTATGGAAGTGATGGTTCGGCAGCTTTACGTGCTGGAAATGATTTTCGAGTTGGGTTAATTGGGCCTGGAGTTTCGGCTTCGCATGGTGTGGAACGGACGCATAAGCAAGGGATTGAAGCGACTGTGGATTTGTGTATGAAATATATTTTGAAATAAGAACTTTGTAAAATAACAACAATGCTTCTACAAAATTAAAATTATAAAACAAGATTACTTTTTTACAGTAACAATATTTGCCATGGCTACCCATTGTTGTTTCCAATTTCCAAAAGGTGGTAGCCCTTTAGTATTTGGGCTTTGAATTTCTTTACTTTCTGACCTTGAAGCAATTCGTCCTGGTCTCCGACCTTGCATCATGGTATAACTTATTACATTTCCCTCAGCATCTTTTTTTACTGCTGTTACAACTGCCATGTGCATAATTGCCCCATCGGTAGAAAAATTATTCTCTCTATCTGTCAACATTTCAATATTGATATTCTCAAACGTTTCATCTGATTTACCAAAAAACATCACCGATCCTGGGCGAATAGAATTTTTAGAAGCCAAGGCATCTTCAACAATAAGGAGGTTATCATTTTGATAATACCAATTTGCTATCTGCCGAGTAATTCTATCTGGACTAAATGAAGGGTAGATATACTTCTCTCCTGCTGCTAACAT
Organism: uncultured Saprospiraceae bacterium; assembly: GCA_964564545.1. Classification (GTDB taxonomy): domain Bacteria; phylum Bacteroidota; class Bacteroidia; order Chitinophagales; family Saprospiraceae; genus CAJQQY01. Next base: position 1,841 of record CAZMBP010000095.1, on the reverse strand, counting down.
CGGAACTCGACTTTGTAAACTATCTTTGATTAAATGAAAAATACCTGAAGCATCATGTCCTAAATCAATATCATACTCCAACTTTTGAGCTTCAATATTTTCAGCAATTGAAGTTAGAACTTCAGACATTTTTTCATCACTAAAATTTGTAATGGAATTAGAAGAGGAACGCTTTGTTTGTTTTTCTCCTTCATTACAAGAAGGCAAAGAAAAACTAAGGATAACTATAAAAAGGAAACTAAGGGATCTTGAAATTTTCATTTTGAATTTCAATTTTAAGTTTTAAAATAAATATCTAATCTAATAAGTTTTTTTATAAAATCTACTCTTTTAGATTTTCCAATTACGCATGTATCTAATATTCTTAAATTGCTGGGTAAGAGCTATAAAAAATAGGGCAAAAATAATTCTCATTACCTCTGCCCTATTTTATTTTTTTGTAGAAAATGAAATTAGATAATTTCCACTTTTTTATTTTTTATCATTCCAATAAAATCATAAATCGTTGCTTCAATATTTTCTGATTTTTCCAATGCTCGAATAAATGCACTTCCGATGATTGCACCATTTGCATGATTGCAAGCAGTCGAAAAACTTTGATGATCTGCTATCCCAAAACCAATTAATCTTGGATTAGTTAAGTTCATTTTTTCGATGCGTTCAAAATATGCAATTTGATTGTTAGAAATATCTTTTTGCTTCCCAGTCACCGATGCATCTGCCACCATGTAAACGAATCCTGAACTCAATTTATCTAAATAAACAATTCGTTCGTCAGGTGTTTGTGGAGTAATTAAAAAGATATTATTCAATCCATTCTCCTTCATAAGTTGCTGATAATCAGCTTCATAAATAACCGCAGGCAAGTCAGGTAAAATTAGTCCATCCATTCCAACTTCTTTACATTTTTTGAAAAAAGCCTCTTCTCCATACTGCATCACTTGATTAAAATAGCCCATCATGACTAATGGAATCTCAGATTTTTGTCGAACACTTTCTATTTGCTCAAATAACAAATGCAAGTTCATTCCATTATTTAAAGCAACAGAACCACTCTGCTGAATAGTCTCGCCATCTGCCAAAGGATCGGAATATGGCATCCCTATTTCGACCATATCTGCCCCTGCTTTTTCTAAAGTCAAAATAATTTTTTCAGTATCATTTAAATTAGGAAAACCTGCTGTGAAATAAATATTGCAGATATCTTTTTTCTTAGTTGAAAATAATTTTTCTATTCGTGTCATTTCGTTTTATCCATTTAATTTAAAAAAGTCAATGTAAGTTGATAAGTCTTTATCTCCTCTTCCTGACAGATTCAACACTACAACTTCATCTTTTTCAAAAGTCATTTTTTCCAAAACTGCAAAAGCATGAGCAGTTTCTAAAGCAGGAATTATACCTTCCATTTTTGCTAAAAACCGAGCGGCATGCAAGGCCTCTTCATCTGTTGCGCCAAATACTTCTGCTCTTCCTGATCCTATCAAATGAGAATGCATTGGACCAATTCCAGGATAATCTAAACCTGCGGAAATTGAATAAGGTTCCTCCACTTGTCCATCTTCCGTTTGCATCAAAAGAGTTCGACTTCCGTGCAAAACCCCTTTAGAACCCAATACACTTGTAGCTGCAGATTTACCAGTATCATTTCCTAATCCAGCAGCTTCAACTGCTACCAATTTTACTTTTTCATTTTCTAAATAATGATAAAATGCTCCCGCTGCATTACTACCTCCACCGACACATGCAATAATTGTATCAGGGTCTTCCTTTCCAGTTTGTTCTTTTAATTGCCATTTCATTTCTTCACTAATGACCGATTGAAATCGAGCTACCATATCTGG
>CAZMBP010000094.1:0-77314 GCA_964564545.1 uncultured Saprospiraceae bacterium | reverse complement strand
GTTTAAGGATTACTTCCTCGGAAATAAGAAGGTGGTTGATGCGAGAGTAGCGGATACTCAAAAGTGTTTACGTGTTTCAGGAAAGCACAATGATTTAGAAGAGGTAGGAGTTGATACTTATCATCACACCATGTTCGAAATGCTGGGAAACTGGTCATTTGGAGACTATTTTAAGCAAGAAGCTATTGATTGGGCATGGGAATTATTGACCAAAGAATATGGACTAGATCCAAGTAGGTTATATGTGTCTATTTTCGAGGGAGATGCTTCTGATGGCTTAGAACCTGATAATGAAGCAAAGGAAATCTGGAAAAAACACGTCCCTGAAGACCGTATCTTACTTTTTGACAAAAAGGATAACTTCTGGGAAATGGGTGAAACTGGGCCTTGCGGACCTTGTTCTGAGATCCATGTGGATTTACGAAGCGATGAAGATCGAGCAAAAGTTGATGGTGCTTCACTTGTAAATATGGATGATCCTGAGGTAATCGAGATTTGGAACTTGGTATTTATCCAATTTAATCGAAAAGCTGACCGTAGCTTAGAGAGTTTGCCAGACAAACATATTGACACAGGAATGGGATTCGAGCGGTTGACCATGGCTTTGCAAGGCAAAAAATCGAATTACGAAACGGACATTTTCATGCCATCGATTAATTTTTTAGAAAAAAAATCAGGCAAAACATATAATAACAGCTATGACTTAAGTGCGAAATCTGATATTGCCATGCGGGTTGTAGTGGATCATGTTCGTGCAGTAAGTTTCACAATTGCAGACGGACAATTGCCAAGTAATACTGGTGCAGGTTATGTAATTCGAAGAATTTTAAGACGAGCGGTAAGATATTATTATTCGTTTTTGGATTTGAAAGAACCTGTTTTGCATGAGTTGGTCATGATTTTAGCCGAAGACTTTAAAGATGTTTTTCCAGAGTTGGAAGCTCAAAAGGATTTTGTATCAAAAGTAGTTTTAGAAGAAGAAAAAGGATTTTTGAAAACTTTAGAATCAGGACTCAAACGATTTGAAAATCTTGAAGTAACCAATAATCAACTTGACGGAAGAATAGCATTCGAATTATTAGACACTTATGGTTTCCCAATTGACTTAACTCGATTGATTGCTTCTGAAAAAGGTTGGACAGTTGATGATGCAGGTTTTGATGCAGCTCTTTTGGAACAAAAAACTCGTTCGCGTGCTGACGCTAAAAAAGAAATGGGCGACTGGACAGAACTTTCAGATAATCCAAATGTAGAGTTCGTTGGCTACGATGATTTAATCGTAACTGATGCTCAAGTTGTCAAACATCGAACGGTAAAAATCAAAGATAAAAACCAATACCAAATCGTTTTAAGTAAAACTCCTTTCTACGCAGAAAGTGGTGGACAACGAGGTGATGTTGGAATGTTAGTTTTTGGTGAAGAAAAAATCGCAGTCATTGACACCCAAAAAGAAAATGACTTGATTATTCATGTAGTGAAAAACTTCCCAAGTGATTTTTCTAGTTTATCTCGAGCAGTAGTTCATGCTGCCAAAAGAAGTGCTACAGAAAAAAATCACACAGCAGTTCACTTGATGCATGCTGCTTTGCACGAAGTGCTCGGAACTCATGCTTTGCAAAAAGGACAAGATGTAGATAGCAAACGATTGCGTTTTGACTTTTCTCATTTCCAAAAAGTAACAGATGAAGAAGTGGCTCAAATTGAAAAAATAGTCAACCAACGAATCCGTGAAAATATCGCTTTGGAAGAAGAAAGAAATATGCCGATTGCAGAAGCAAAAGCATTAGGTGCTACCATGTTATTTGGTGAAAAATATGGAGATACTGTTCGAGTAATCACTTTTGACAAAGACTTTTCGCAAGAGCTCTGCGGAGGTACTCATGTGGATGCAACGGGAAAAATTGGATTATTTAAAATCCTAAAAGAAGATTCAGTTGCAGCAGGTGTTCGTCGAATTGAAGCGGTAACAGCGGAAGCTGCGGAGAGTTTTGTAACAAAAGAATTACAAGAATTAAATACAATTAGAAATCTCTTTAAAAATCCAACTCGAACTGCGCAAAATGTGGAAGCCTTACAAGAGGAAAACAAAGCATTAGCAAAAGAAATCGAGAAATTGCAAAATGCTCAAGCAGGTGCATTAAAAGATGACTTGAAGAAGAATGCTTCGCAAGTAGATGGGGTAAATTTCATCGCGGCAAAATTGCCATTGAATGATGGAAAAGCTATCAAAACATTAGCCATGCAATTGGAGCAAGAGCTTGGCGATGCATTAATCGTATTCGCTGCTGAAGTAAAAGGTAAACCACAAATTATGGTTTCAATCAGTAAAAGTATCGTTGAGGCAAAAGGATTTAATGCTGGAAAAATCGTCAATGAACTCGCTACTGAAATTGGTGGTCGAGGTGGTGGACAACCATTCTTCGCAACTGCTGGAGGAAAAGATGTGAATGGTTTAGCGAATGCAATTGTAAAAGCAAAAGAGATGATGAATTAAAAAATCATTTTAATGAATATTTAAAAACCGTAGCACTTGAATTAAGTGTTGCGGTTTTTTATTTTTGAAAAAAACTAAACATGACTATTAACAATTTTGAAGAAAATATCGACACTCGCCTCCTCGAGCGTGGACTCCAATATTATCACGAAGGAAATATTTTAACTATCGAACAAATTGAAAAAGGGCTCTGGGAAGCAATTATTTCTGGAACAGAAAACTACGAAGTTATTGTTGAATTGCAAGATGAAAATATTATAAAAAGTAATTGTACTTGCCCTTATGATTTAAGTGAATTTTGCAAACATCAGATTGCTATATTTAATTTTTTAAAATATTCTGATTTGGCTAAAAATCCACATTCTGGAAAGATCAAAAAAGTACAATCCATTCTTGAAGGCTTTTCTATCGAAAAATTGAAGTCTGTTTTATTTAATATTTTAAAAGAGAATAAGGACTTACGTAATGATTTTTTAAAAAGGGAAAATTAATCGTAAGATATCTTTGAAAATATATAAATAAACTCCATATTTGCTAATAAAGCAAAACAGCCCTCCTTGCAAAATTATCCATTTTTCTAGCCTAAACTTAAATTAACTTAATATTTAATCTCGAGTATAACTCTTCCTTAAAAAGGAGATGATTCTCCTTTTTAAGGGTGTTGTTTTAAGTCGTGCAGCTTGTTTTATAATGAGTTGTGCGGCTTTTTTTTAGGTAAAAATCACTCCTTCTACTCTTGCTAAATTTGACGACAAACAAATCCAATCTTCTCCATAATTCTCTGAATAGTATACATTTCCAGTCGTCGTACCAAATACTAATTCATTTTTGCTAATTGCCAGGCTGTGTCGAAAAACAATTTCAAAACAATATTCTTGTGGTAATCCATTTTTTAGGGAATTCCAATTTTGACCAGCATCTTCCGTTTGGCAAACAGTCAAAGCCAAATCATGTGCTACTCGAACCTCATCACTCACCGCTGGAATGACCCATGCTCTGTTTTCATTTTCATGATCAATAGCTAGAGCAAAACCATAGTCAGCAATTCCATTTTTGTCAGTTATATTATCCCAATTTTCACCAGCATCAGTTGATCGAAAAATTCCACAATGATTTTGTTGCCAAAGTACATCAGGATTTTTTTCGCAAGCTAAAAGTAAATGCGGATCATGTCCAACTTCTACTTTTGGATTAGGCAAATACGTAGCAATCAATCCATTATTTTTCGGATGCCAAGTTGCTCCACCATCTTTAGTTTCAAAAACTCCTGCACAACTTACCGCAATGTAAACATGCTTCGAATCTCTCGGATCAACTACTATCGAATGAATAAATGGAAAATCTCGACCTGCTCCAAACCATTGATTTTTATCCTTTCGACTAGAATGATTCCAAAGACCTTTGACGAGTTCAAAATGCTTTCCATTGTCATCAGAATAAAATAATCCTCCAGGCTCTGTTCCTATCCATAAGCCATTCGGATTATCTTTTCCAGCATGAGAAATACACCATATTTTTTTAAGCGTAGCTGGTTGCCCTTTGTAAACTTCTGCTCCATCTGGATATCTTGGAGCAGCAACCATTTCCCAAGTCTGACCTTCATCATTTGAAAAATGCAATTTTTGTCCCCAATGTCGATGAGCTAAGCCTGCCCACCAAGTACCAGTAATTTCATTTTTATAAATTGTACTTACAGGCAATCCAAGGAAATGAACTTTCTCAATTTTCCATTCATTCCCTTTTTTCCAAAATTCGACAAGACCTTTACTTGTCCCCACTAATATTTTTTTGTTTTTCATAAAATCGTTAAGTTGCAGTTCTTCTTTTTTCAATAAAAAACCGTTTTCTGAAAACAATAATATGAAAGATTTATTAAAAAAAATTCAAGAGTGGAAATCAATTAATAAAAGTTTTGCTATTGCGACAGTTATCAAAACTTGGGGTTCCTCCCCTCGCCCAATTGGTTCATCCATGATTATTTCTGAAGATATGGAAATGGCTGGCTCTGTAAGCGGAGGATGTGTGGAAGGTGCGGTGGTCAAATCTGCTTTACCACTTTTAAAAAATGGAGAGGGAAAACAACTTTCCTTTGGCGTAACCAACGACGAAGCTTGGGAAGTTGGTTTGAGTTGTGGCGGAAAAATAGATGTTTACGTTGAACCATTTTTAGGCTTTGAGGAAAATGAAAAAATTATTTGGGAGAAGTTAGAAGATTGCCTAGAAAATAATCAAGGATGCATTTTGATGACTCGATTGGGAAATGAAAAAAGTCAACATGTTCTAATTTTATCGGACGGAGAAATCGTTGGAGAAAATAAAAATAACGCTATTCTAAAAGAAGGACTTCGTGCATTTCAAGAAAGAAAAAACCAAGTAGTGGAAATTGAAGGCGTTCAATATTTTGCTCAAGTTTTTCCTCGACAAAGTCAAATGTTAATCATTGGAGCAGCACATATTACAGTTGATTTAGTGCAATTGGCGAAGATGTATGACTTTCATACTATCGTCATTGATCCTCGTGGTATTTTCACCAATAAAACTCAATTTACAACTCAACCTGATTTTATTTTTGAAAAATACCCTTCTGAAATTTTATATAAATTTAAATTAGATGCCTATACTTATGCCATAGTTCTATCTCATGATCCTAAAATTGATGATAATGCATTGGAAATTTTACTCCGCTCACAGGTAGGATATATTGGTGCCTTAGGTAGTCGCAAAACACATACAAAACGTGTCAATCGATTATTAGAAAAAGGATTCTCTGAAGAAGAAATTGAAAAGATTCATTCGCCTGTTGGAGTTGACATCAAAGCTAAAACTCCAAAAGAAATTGCGTTAAGTATTATGGGTGAAGTGATCCAAGTGAAGAATGAGTATTTGTAAAAAGAAAAAAGGGGGATGACTACTTTTCTCATGGATTGTAACATTCTACTGAACAGTCAGAAAAGCGGCTGTCCTCCGTTTTCCGTTCACCAAAAATTTAAAGTCGTCTACCTAAATATTTTTCCTTTGGAACAAAATAGACGATTATGGCACCTATAATAATTTTCACAATTGCTCCAGGCCAAATTGGAAAGAATCCATATTGTAATGCTTTTTCAAAATCATATAAATAAGTAAGGTGAGCAATTCCAAATACTAAAATGACAATCGTTCCTATGGTCATCGCAGTCAAACAATGCATAAACCTCCTTCCATAACCTTCTTCTTGAAGAACGCCACTCACATAACCACCTACTAAAAAGCCATATAAATAACCACCACTTCCCCCTGTAAACGTTTCTACTCCTGATGCTCCATTTGCAAAAACAGGTAATCCAACTAAGCCTAAAATCAAATAAATCGAGATGGCGAGTAACCCTCTTTTTCGTCCAAGTACAAAACCTACCACTAATACTGCCAGACTTTGGCCTGTGATTGGGATTTCACTTTCTTTCCATTGAAAATTAAATGCAATTAATGCACCTAAACAAATAACCAAAACACCTAAGCCTATCATCAAAGTACTTCTATCGATTTTCATTTCTAAATTTTGTGTAATATGAGCCAAAACTAATGCCATTTAAAATCTCTAATTTCTTTCATGTAATTTTAGAAAGAATTTTTACGAAAGAAAAATGAATCGTATGAAAAATTTCGAAAACATAAATTTGAGAAACCTATCATCAGGAGTTTATTTTCTAAACAAAGCTTAGACAAAATATCAAATTTCATAAAAATGTAACCTTGAAAAAAAGCCTTGCGCTAGAAAGCATGCTAGACTCAGTGAATAATTTGGAGGGAGGCACCTGCCTTGCCCAAAGCATTTTTTTTCTTTTTTTATCGATAAAAAAAGAAAAACACACCTGTCAAAAAATAAAAGGGCTGTTAGCACTTGAAACGCTAACAGCCCTAATTATATAAAATGAAATCACATTTTATCCAAAAAATGCAATTAATTGATCTGCTAATTCTCTCCCGATATTCTCCTGCGCCTGCATCGTCGAAGCACCAATATGCGGAGTCAATGAAACTCTAGGATGCTCCAACAATTCTCTTCTTGGAGTCGGCTCACTTTCAAAAACATCTAAACCAGCCGCTGCAACTTTTCCACTTTCCAATGCCTTCAACAAAGCAGTTTCATCAACTGTACCACCACGAGCACAATTCACCAAAACAACTCCATCTTTCATTTGAGCAAATTCAGCATCAGAGAAAAATGGTTTTCCAATAAAAGGAACATGTAATGAAATAAAGTCAGCATTTGCCAACATCTCTTCCAAACTTACTGTATTCAATTTTACTGATAATTTCACTTCATCAGAGTTAAAAACATTCACTCCTATTTCAGTTTCATTAATCACAGGATCTACTGGCAAAACTTTCATTCCCAAAGCAACTCCAATTCGAGCAGTCTCTTGTCCAATATTTCCAAAACCAAAAATTCCTAAAGTTTTTCCTCTTAATTGAATCCCTTTAGAGTATGATTTTTTTAATGCTTTGAATTCAGTATCACCTGAAGTTGGCATTTGCCGATTTGAATCATAAATAGATCGAGCAACCGAAAACATGTGACCAAAAGCCAATTCTGCAACTGCCTGTGAAGAAGCCAAAGGCGTATTCATCACTTGGATATTTTTTCCTCGTGCATAGTCCACATCTATATTATCCAATCCAACACCGCCTCGAGCGATCACTTTAAGATTTGGACATTGGTCAATCAATGCTTCTCGAACTTTAGTAGCACTTCGCACTACAATCGCATCGTAATTTGGTAATACTTTAGGAAGGTCTTCTTGATCTACTTTATCTGTATCCACTTGGAACCCTGCATCTTCTAACAATTGTTTTCCAACGGGATGAATTCCATCGTTTACTAGTATTTTAATCATTGGTAAATATTTTTGTAATTAAAAATAGGTTATGAAAATGAGTCGCAAAAGTCGTTATTTTTTTTACGAAAACCAATGATGATAGTTTTAAATTAAAGGAGTTTTACGAAGGGTAAGCATGAGATTTATTTAACTCAAGTTCATTTTTAATTGCTTTCGCTCTTTCAGAGCTTGGTTCTTACTTTTAAGTGTCCTCGGCGTTGCCGCGGGTTGATGCCTTAAGTCCTTCAGACTTATTCCCCGATTCAAATTATAACACAATCAGATGAGAAACATAAGCCCTTCAGACTCTTTGCATTTTAAAAAATAATTGAACAAGACATTGATATAGATTAGTATGCGAAAGCCTGAAAGGTTTTAAGCTCCAACCCGCGGCAACGCCGTGGAGCAACTAAAAGCAAGAACTAAGCTCTGAAGGAGCGAAAGCAATAAAGCCTCAAAAAGCTCATTGATTAATACATAATAAGTTGGATAAAAAAATAATCCCGAATTTTTGAAAACAAAAATTCGGGATTATTTAATTTTTTCAGAAAAATTTATTGACCAATAGCCTTTTTAATCGTTTCTAATTGCTTAGTCACTTCTTTCAATTCTGCTTTTGCATCATCAGCCTGTTTTTTCAATAATTCATTTTCTTGATACAAATCTTTCAATCGACTTTCTTTTTCATCCAATTCATCTTGTAACCTTTTCACTTCACCGTTAACGAAAGTCTCAGACATAGGCTTGGTATCAGATGAAACACCTTCATTATTCGATACCTCTGAAGATTCGATCCCAAATAAATTCTTCAAAGTTTGAATTCCATCTTCCCCTTTCAAATACGAAACGCCAAAAAATAGCGATGGTAAAAAAATGATTAGAAATAAAAAGAAACGAGAGAATGCAGTCATTTGCAATTTTCTTTTTGCCATGATTTATATTTTTATTTTAAAAAATTTCACATATATATTTACAAATATAAAAGTACTACTCCTTAAACGAAGGATTAATCTACCGATTTTACAAAAAATAAGATGAATCGAAATATCAGTTATTCGTAATGCTGATTTTTATAATTATTTTTGCAAAAAATTAAACCTAAAAAAAGTATCCACTCGTTTAAAGTGCATACTCAATTTTTAAAATTCTTCATCTATATGATTCGCTATAAAAAAGACATTGATAATATCGTTACCCTTACTTTAGATATGGAAGGGCGAAGTTTCAATATTATCAATCATAAAATTGGTGCCCAATTCACTCCCGTTATGGAACACCTCAAAAAGGAAAAAGCGAAAGGGGCTCTCCGTGGAATCATCATTACTTCCGCTAAAAAGAATTTTTTAGTCGGTGGTGATTTGGATTATTTACATCAAGAAACTAATTCCGAAGCTATTTTTGAATTTTCTCATAACATGCAAAAATTCTTTCGAGAATTGGAAAGCCCAGGTGTTCCAGTAGTGGCTGCCATCAATGGATCTGCCTTGGGAAGTGGTTTTGAATTAGCTTTGGCTTGCCATTATCGAATAGTAATTGATGATCCAAAAATTCGATTGGGACATCCTGAAGTAACGCTAGGAATTATGCCAGGTGGAGGTGGAGTGATCAGAATGCTGTGGACTTTGGGAGTCGAAAAGGCATATCATGTTTTGGCAAACGGAAAACGTTTTTTGCCCAAGGAAGCTCTCGAAGCCGGTATTATTGATCTTTTGGCAAAAGATGAAAAAGAGATGTTGTCTACCGCCAAACAATGGCTTTTAGAAAATCAAGAAGGAAGAAGAGTTTGGGATTCCACAGATGGGAAAATCCCTGGAGGTCGAGCTAAAAACAATGAATTAGGTCAACGCATCGCATTATTGACTGCGCAACTTATGCGTGACACAGAAAATAATTATCCAGCTCCTGCTGCCATTTTAAATACTTTGACCGAAGGATCCTTAGTTGACTTTGATACGGCTTGCCGAATCGAAAGTCGATATTATACGGAATTGGTCAAAAGCCGGGAAGCTAAAAACATGATCAAGGCATTTTGGTATGACTTCAACGCCATCAAGGAAGGTAGTAGTCGGCCAAAAGGCTATGGGAAATTTCGAGTAAAAAAAGTTGGAATTATTGGCGCTGGTCTGATGGGTTCAAGTATTGCCTTTATTTGTTTAATGAATCGAATGAATGTGGTACTCAAAGATATTTCTAAAGCAGTTGCTGAAAAAGGAAAAGATCTTTGTGAGCAAAAACTCAACGAAATGGTTAACAAAGGAAAATTAACTTCCTCGCAAGTTCCAAAGCTTTTGAAAAAATTGAAAACAACTGACAATGCTGCTAATTTTGAAGATTGTGATATTGTCATTGAGGCCGTTTTTGAAAATCAAAACTTAAAAGCCAATGTAACTCGTGAAGCGGAAAATCATCTTGATGAATATTCCATTTTTGCAACAAATACTATTTCTATTCCAATTACAAAGCTAGCAACAGCTTCTGCTCGACCTGAAAACTTCGTTGGACTTCACTTTTTTGCACCAGCAGATAAAGTACCTCTAGTAGAAGTTGTGAGAGGTAAAAAAACTTCTGATGAATCAATTGCCAAAGCTTTTGATTTTATCAAAGCGATAAGAAAAACGCCAATTGTGGTAAAAGATAATTGGGGATTTTTTGCAGCGCGAGTACAAAACACTTTTATCCTTGAAGGAATTACTTTGTTGCAAGAAGGTTATGCGCCTGCTTTAATTGAAAATCTAAGTTTACAAGCGGGAATGCCAAAAGGAGCACTCGCTCTTGCTGATAACTTATCTTTAAATATTGTTTTGAGATACGAAAATCAAGCGGCAGAAATTTATGGATCAAAATATATTCGACATCCAGCAGTTGATGTTTTATTAAAAATGATCAAAGATTTCAATCGTCATGGCAAAAAAATGCGGGCTGGTTTTTATGAATATCAAAATGATTCTAAACAACTTTGGTCTGAACTAGAAGATCATTTCCCATCACAAAGTAACTCGATCGCAAAGGAAGAAATTATTGAAAGGCTACTTTTTGTTCAAGTGATCGAAGCATTCTGGTGTTTGCAAGAGGGAATTATAAAAACGGAAGAGGAAGGTAACTTAGGAAGTATTTTCGGCTGGGGATTTCCAGCTTTTAAAGGGGGAGTTTATCAGTTTGTAACTGATTATGGTGTTGAGGATTTTATAAAAAAATGTGAAATGTATGAGGAAAAATTAGGCCCTAGATTCCAAGTGCCAAAGCGATTGAGGAAAATGGCAATGGTGGAGGTTTAATTTTTTAGCAAAAAAACCTTTTAATTATAAAAAGGGCAGTTAGCGTTTGAAACGCTAACTGCCCTCGTTTTTTTTTATAAATTTACTTAGAAACCTAAAGCATTATTCTTAGGTTTATCTTGTTTCTTCTTTTCTTTTTTCTTCTTCTTTTTAAAGTCTCCTTTTTTCCATGCATCAAAAAATTGCTTCCATGCTACTGGACTAAAAATATTCATTGGAGGAGTTTGTCCTACATGATAATAGTTTCTTGCTTGTTGACGAAGGTAAAAATCAGAACTTTCATTTCCATCAGTTGGAACCGTATTTCTCATTCGAGCTAATGCATCTTCGGCTAAGCTTTCAACTGCACGTTGTTGCATTTGAGCAGTAACATCCATTGCCAAAAATTCTTGTTTAAAATGTTCTCGACTCGGCCAAGGAAAGACAATCGCCTCTGGCAAATTAACCGTATCCTGAGTCATCAATTGCACAATGGAATAACGTTGATCAGTCAAGGTATCTGGAACTGTGAATACTACGGTTTGATAACCAATCGCTGAAAACTCTACTTCTTCTCCTTTTTCGGCAACAATGGAAAAGAATCCACTAAAATCAGAATATGTACCTCGTCCAGAATCCTTAATAAAAATATTTGTATAAGGAATTGGCATTAGTTGCTCATTTGAACCATCCAAAATCATCCCTGAAAGTTGAATTAAGTTAGAGTCTCTTTCAAATTGAGCTGACATTTCATTTGTCATCAAAAATGCTAAAAATGTAAAAACTAAATATTTAAATTTCATCTTGAATTTTTCTTTTCTCAAATGTACAATGGATTCTTTTTAATTAAACAAGCGTCACAAGGATTAGTTGATTTATAACCTAAAAACTTGTGCAGCTTAAAAAATTAATCCTATTCTAATATTCAATAAAGATAACGAAAACTCAGGAAGGAAACGTTGGGATAGGTGGAAAAACATGTTTACTTAACAGAATTTTAAGACGAACCACGGACGCTTCGCTTGACGAACCACGAACCACGGGCATGCACTATGAAACTCGTGGTTCGTGGTTCGTCAAGCGAAGCGTCCGTGGTTCGTCAAATTATTTCAAAGCAATTTTCAAAACTTCATCCATCCGATCGACGTAATGAAATTTCAAACCTTTGATATAACTCTTCTCTATTTCGTCAACATTTTTTTTGTTCACTTTACAAAGAATTAATTCTTTGATTCCAGCTCTTTTTGCTGCTAAGATTTTCTCTTTGATTCCACCTACAGGTAAAACCTTTCCTCGCAACGTAATCTCACCAGTCATCGCTAAATGAGACTTTACTGGCTTATTTTTAAATGCAGAAGCCAAAGCCGTCAACATAGTAATTCCCGCTGATGGCCCATCTTTTGGAATAGCTCCTTCAGGAACGTGAACGTGAACATCTTTTTTAGAAAAAATGTCTGGATCGAGATCAAATTTCTCTGCATTCGATTTCAAATAGGTCAAAGCAGTTGTCGCGGACTCTTTCATCACATCACCTAAGTTTCCTGTCAAAATTACTTTGCCAGTTCCTTTACTTAAACTTGATTCGATAAATAAAATATCTCCTCCTACTTGAGTCCAAGCTAATCCAACTGTAACTCCTGCAACATGCGCCTCTTGGTACATATCTTTAGAAAATTTAGTTGGCCCTAATAATTCAAGAACCATCTCTGAAGTCAAACTCACGCTATATTCTTCCTCCATTGCAACTCGCTTAGCTATTCCCCTCATTGCCCCAGCAATTTGTCTATCTAAACCACGAACACCTGATTCACGAGTGTAACCTTCAATTATTTCTTTTAAAATCTTTGAAGAAAACTTTACATCTTTTGCCCTTAGCCCATGAGCTTTTCTTTGCTTTGGTACTAAATGATTTTTAGCGATTTGAATTTTTTCCTCTGTCGAATAACCACTTACATTGATGATTTCCATTCGATCCAACAATGCTGGTTGGATTGTACTCAATGAATTTGAGGTTGCGATAAACAACACTTTTGATAAGTCATATTCCAAATCCAAATAATTATCTTGGAAAGTTTCATTCTGCTCTGGATCCAAAACTTCCAACAAGGCCGAAGATGGATCACCTCGATGATCTCTTCCTACTTTATCGATTTCATCTAAAATAAAAACTGGATTCGAAGTTTTTGCTTTTTTGATAGACTGTATAATTCGCCCTGGCATGGCTCCGATATAAGTTTTTCGATGACCACGAATTTCTGATTCGTCATGCAAACCTCCCAAAGACATTCTTACAAACTTACGTCCCAACGCATTTGCAATTGATCGACCTAATGAAGTTTTTCCAACTCCAGGAGGGCCAACTAAACAAATAATTGGTGACTTCATATCTCCCTTTAATTTCAAAACAGCTAGGTGTTCTAAAATTCTATCTTTCACTTTTTCTAATCCGAAATGATCTTTGTCCAATTCCTTTTTGACATTTTTCAAATCAAATTTGTCCTCTGTATATTCATTCCATGGCAATTCCAATAACAAATCAACATAGTTAAAAACAACTGAATACTCAGCGGCTTGTGGGTTAATTCTTCCCAACCGTGTAATCTCTTTTTTGAAAGCATCGGCAATGGCAGTTGGCCATTTTTTCGTTTCAGCTCGTTCCATCATTGCTTTTAACTCTCCTTCTTGAGGATTTCCGCCAAGCTCTTCCTGAATCGTTTTGAGTTGTTGATTTAAAAAATAATCACGTTGTTGTTTTTCAATATCACCTCGAACTTTACCTTCGATTTTATCTTTGAGTTCCAATAATTGCAACTCATTATCCATGTGTTGCAAAATACTTTCCGCTCGTTTGTCCAATTCATTCGTTTCTAAAATCTGCTGTTTTGCAGGAATTTTGATACCTAAATTGGAAGCGATAAAATTAAGTAAAAAGGAATTTTTATTGATATTTTTCAAAATCACAACTGCCTCTGAAGGAATCTGTGGAGAAAGTTCGATGATTTGCTTAGCCATATCTTTGATCGAAGAAATGATGGCATCAAATTCTAATTCCTTCTTTGGTGGAATATCTGCAACGATAGAAGTTTTTCCTTCCAAGTGTGGAGTTGTCTTCGTCAGCTCAGAAACTGCAAATCGTTTTCGACCTTGCAAAATAGCGGTCGCAGTTCCGTCGGGCATTTTCAATAATTTGATAATCCGTGCAACTGTTCCTGTATGATACAAATCCTCAAAATTTGGATCTTCATTGTCTGCATCTTTTTGAGAAAGTACCGCCACCATTCGATCGCCAGCATACGCTTTTTGAATCGCCTTTAACGACTTGTCTCTTCCAACCGTAATTGGTATTACAATGCCTGGAAAAAGTACCGTATTTTTTAAAGCTAAAACTGGAAGAATTTCAGAATAATCATCATCCGAAGTCGCATCATCTTCCCCTTCATCAACTTGGAATAAAGGCATGAATTCTACATCGTCATCACCACCTTGAGGGTAAAAAAAATCTTCAAACATCATATTGTTGTATCTATTGTAAGATTGATTCTTATTCGTATTTTTCTAAAATAATTACACGAACTCAATCTATTTTTTTGGAAAATAGCTGACTTATAAAAATAATCAACGAAACTCTACATCCTAATCGTTAGTAGTCAGCTTGTCAGTTATGTAATAAAAATATTTAATACAGGGTAATAGTCAATTGGTATGCCATTGCCAAAAACACTTTAGGTTATACTATTTTTGGCATTTTTTGATTAAAAAGTAAGACAAAAGGGCAGGTTAATTAGTAGACCTCTTCGCTGTCAGAAGACAGATCGTTGGCTCTGCTCGCTATCAGCGAAGAGGTCTATTCTTTTCTATGCTTCTACTTCCGATTCAACTTCCTCTTTGTTTGATTTTTTTCCTGGATCATTTTCAGCATCTACTGCATCTAATTCTACTCGTAGGTTATCGATAATGAAGTCTTGTCGTTGTGGTGTATTTTTTCCCATGTAGTAGGCTAAGATTCCTTCTATACTGGTATCTTCTCCCATAATCACAGGGTCTAGTCGAATATCTTCTCCAATAAAATCTCCAAACTCACTTGGTGAAATCTCACCTAATCCTTTGAATCGAGTGATCTCCGCTTTACCTCTTAATTTTTTGACCGCAGCTTTTCTTTCTTCTTCGCTGTAGCAATAGTAAGTGTTCTTTTTATCTCGAACTCGGAAAAGTGGTGTATCCAAAATATACAAATGTCCTCCTCGAACTAAGTCTGGGAAAAATTGCAAAAAGAAGGTCAATAACAATAATCGAATATGCATTCCATCAACATCAGCATCAGTTGCGATTACCACTCGATTGTATCGAAGGTCATCCATACTGTCTTCAATATTCAGAGCATGTTGCAATAAATTCAATTCTTCGTTTTCGTAAACTACTTTTTTCGTCAACCCAAAACAATTCAATGGTTTTCCACGCAAACTAAAAACAGCTTGTCTTTGCACATCTCTCGCTTTGGTAATTGAACCACTAGCAGAATCTCCTTCCGTAATAAATACTGTTGTCAATAATTTATCCTCATCAGAAACACTCTTCTTTGTATCATTAAAATGAAGGCGACAATCTCTCAATTTTTTATTGTGAAGATTAGCTTTTCTCGCACGTTGATTTGCCAATTTTTTAATACCAGCAATTTCTTTTCTCTCTCTTTCTGATTGTTGAATTCGTTTCAACAATGCCTCTGCTACGTCTTTATTTTTATGTAAAAAATTATCTAGTTTTTCTCCAATAAAATCATTGACAAAAGTCCGAACCGTTGGTCCACCTGGAGCGATCGTAAGCGAACCTAATTTTGTTTTTGTTTGAGATTCAAAAACTGGTTCTTCTACTCTTACACTTACCGCTGCAACTATTGAAGCTCGTACATCTTTTGCATCAAAGTTTTTGTTGAAATGCTTTCGAACCGCCCCTACTACTGCTTCACGGAAAGCAGCTAAGTGTGTTCCACCTTGGGTCGTATTTTGTCCATTGACAAATGAATAATATTGCTCGCCATATTGTTGACCATGTGACAATGCCACTTCAATATCCTCTCCTTTCAAATGAACGATTGGATATCGTAACTCTTCCCCTCCTACTCTTTTTGTCAAAAGATCTAACAATCCATTTTTAGAGTAAAGTGTTTTTTTGTTAAAATGGATTCTCAATCCTGCATTCAAAAATGCGTAGTTCCACAATTGTGTTTCTACATATTCAGCTCTGAACTTATATTTTTTAAAAATAGAAGCATCTGGTTCAAATTCGATCAAAGTTCCATTTTCCTCTTTAGTTTTACCCATTCTCGCGTCCTTCACCAAAATCCCTTTTTCGAATTCCGCTAGTTTAGTTTTTCCTTCTCGAAAAGCTTGCACTTTGAATCGATCTGACAATGCGTTTACCGCTTTTGTTCCGACACCATTCAACCCTACTGATTTTTTAAAAGCTTTCGAATCGTACTTTCCACCAGTATTAATTTTGGAAACGCAATCCACCACCTTCCCCAAAGGAATTCCACGACCATAATCTCGAATATAAACTCTACCATCCTCAATTTTCACATCAACATGTTTTCCATGTCCCATCACATATTCATCAATCGAGTTATCAAAAATCTCTTTGACCAAAATATAAATACCATCATCAGGTGCGGAACCATCACCTAATTTTCCAATGTACATCCCAGGACGCAAACGAATGTGTTCCTTCCAATCAAGGGATCTAATATTATCTTCGTTATAAGTAACTTCTGCCATCTTTCGAGTTTGATTTTTAGTGTTTCTTGTTCTTTTTGCCACAAAAATAAAGGTTTTATTGATTTAAAAAATTAAAAGTCGATTGAATTTTGAAGTACAGACTACGGACGCTTCGCTTTTCAAAAAAAAACAACCTTCCGCTGTGCTAAAGACAACGGAAGGTTTGTAGTTCTTCTCTGAAAAGTCCGAGAGTAAAAACTCTAAGAATTTGTTAATCAAGTAATTAATTTATTGGAACCGTATTAATTTGTCTTTTTTTGAGTTTCATCAGAATCATTATTTTGCTGATCTGAATCGTCCGTATCGAAATCTGTATTTCGATTATCGTTTTGAAGGATTGAAAAGAAAAAATGCATAATTAGGATTTTTTGGATTAGTGTGATTGTGTAAAAACACTTAACGAATAAATTAGTTTAAACATCGTTCTTTAAAAAACTGAAAAATTCGTGCCTAATAATAACTAGATATCTAATATTATCAACTTAAGCTGTCGCTCGATGCGACCATAACCCTAATGTCTCTCCTTCATTTTGAAAACTTTTCACTTCTTGAACCAATTCCATATTCACATTATGAGTAAATTTGATATCAGATTTTCGATCATCCCATATTTCTACTTTCATTTCACGGGCAAAAACTTTCGCTAGATCGCCCATATCTTTAGCATATTTTTCACTTTTCCCCAATGCCAAAAACAGGTCAATTACTGCCATTCGAATAATTTCATATTTATCCAAATGCATTAATAATTGAAGTAAGTTTTTGCTTTTATAATTCTGTCCTACTTCGTGCATTTTATCTTTTAATTCTTGAACAGAATATCCTAAAAGATTTGCTCGGTATTTCCACCATTCATATGGTTTACCTTGAGCTTCATTATATTTATTTTGATGTTGTTTTTCTACTGATTTTTGACAAGAAATCATGCCCATCACTTTAGTCAATTCTAAAACCGCTAATACCTGATCTTTCGTCAACATCTCTTCTTTTTCCTCTTTTTGACATAATGAAAGAAAGTATTTCGCCAATTCTGCTTTGACTAAACTATTGGAGTTTAAAGTAATCAACTTGGCCAATTCAAGAGAAATATAGTAATCTTCTCTTTTTCCTTTGGAAGAACGCAAAGCATAATCATGCATAATTTCAGGCTTTCGCACATCGTCCTGAAAAGCATAAACATCAGATATCCATTTTTTAATATTGCTATTGTATTTGTGCAATGGTAAATCTAATACATCATGTAAATTAGTCGCTGTGACTACTTGTGTTCCTTTTTTGCTTATTAAAATTTGAATATTCATTTTTAAAACTTTTTGTTATTAAAAAACGAAATTTCTAACCAAACAACATTGATTATGTAACAAATATAAAGACACTTTTTCATTTTAACAACAATTTGTTGTTTTATTTTAAAATAAATTGTTTTAAAATAAACATCGCTATTATATTCCCTACTGTTTCCTTTACATTAAATTCAGGCCTTAACCTATATAAAACAACAAAACATCACTAATTAAGTGACGTTAAAATAAATTACATTAAACCAAAATACAATATCAAGAAAAACTATTTCTCCTACTATTTTGTAAGGTTTACCAAATCATTTCTAAACAAAAATTAATAGTATGAACTACTCATTGGTGGACAAAAATCCAAGTATGGTTTCATCATGGAAGAAATTATTCGACGGAGAAGAGAATGTAAACATTCTTAATACTAATATTAGAGAAGTACCTTCGGATGCAATCCTAAGCCCTGCTAATTCTTTTGGCTTTATGGATGGTGGAGTTGATTAGGTTGGGATTTACAATTTAAATTACAAAGACAAATCAAAGCATTGCCTGAAGGGGAATTATTAGTTGGAAAAGCATTGATTTTAGAAACAGGAGAAAAGATGAATTTCAATAACTTTGGCAAATCTCAAAAATATCATTGGAATATAAATCCGCAAGGGATGATTTTTGAATAAAAAAATAGATTTCGACGAAAAATCAATAGGTAATTCGTCGAAATCTTATTTTGTACTGAGTCGCTCTAAATCTTTTAAAGTTATACATGTTTTAGAAAACCTAATTAATTGAACCTTCCCGTTCCCTCCTACCTCTTTTTTTCTTATATTCGCAACGTTTTTTACAAAATCAAATCACATATACATGTTAAATTTAATCTTATTCGGCCCTCCAGGATCTGGAAAAGGAACACAAGCAGAAAAACTAGTTGAGAAATACAACTTATTACACATTTCCACAGGAGACCTTTTTCGATATAATATGAAAAATGATACTCCACTTGGAATAGAAGCGAAAAGTTATATTGAAAAAGGAGATTTAGTTCCTGATTCAGTAACGATTAATATGCTTAAAGCAAAAGTGAATGAAAATCCTGATGTGCCAGGCTACATTTTTGATGGATTTCCACGAACGATTGCTCAGGCAGAAGCGTTAGATAGTTTTCTAGCAGAGAAAGATCTAGCTGTTTCAGGACTATTAGCATTAGATGTACCAGATGAAGAATTGATCAAGCGATTATTAGAAAGAGGTAAAGATTCAGGTCGAGCTGACGATCAAGACGAAAGCATTATTGCAAATAGAATAAAAACATATAATAATGAAACCGCTCCTGTTTTTGATTTTTATGGAAAACAGGAACGTGCAAATAAAGTAGACGGTGTAGGTTCTATCGAGGAAATTTTTGAAAGACTTTGCGCGATGATATTTTGGATGAAACGCTAAAAAACACGGTTTTTTAATAAGTATTTCGAATGTCATTGTACTTTGTGTACGATGACATTTTTTTTAGCGGCTGACTTTAGTCGGCTCGCTTAGAAAGAACTACATTTGTAAGAATTTTAATTTTTAATAAAAACTGCGAGCTGACTAAAGTCAGCCGCTATGTAAACAATGGCAGAACAAAATTTCATAGACTTTGTAAGAATTTGTTGTCGAACTGGAAAAGGTGGGCAAGGCTCTGCGCATTTTCGAAGAGATAAGATTACGGCAATGGGTGGCCCCGACGGTGGTGACGGAGGTCGAGGTGGTCACATCATTTTAAGAGGAAATCGGAATTTATGGACTTTGCTTCCTGTGCGTTATCGAAAACATGTCATTGCTAAAGATGGTGGCAATGGTGGTGAAAATCATCGAAGTGGCGCTGAGGGAGAAGACATATATATTGATGTTCCTTTGGGCACGATTGCGAAAGATGTGGAATCAGGTGAGGTTCATTTTGAAATTACTGAACATGGCGAAGAACGAATTTTAGCCAAAGGTGGACGTGGAGGTTTAGGGAATTCTCATTTTAAATCTGCCACTAATCAAGCTCCTCGATATGCTCAACCTGGTGAAGAAGGTGTGGAAGAATGGAAAATTTTAGAGTTAAAAGTATTAGCTGATGTTGGTTTAGTTGGTTTTCCAAATGCGGGAAAATCTACTTTGCTTTCTGTCGTAACTGCTGCTAAACCTAAAATTGCGAGTTATGCTTTTACTACTTTAACGCCGAATTTGGGGATTGTAAAATACCGTGGTCATAAGTCATTTATTATCGCTGATATTCCTGGGATTATCGAAAAAGCGCATGAAGGAAAAGGTATCGGTCATCGTTTTTTAAGACATATTGAAAGGAATGCGATTTTGCTTTTTATGGTTCCTGCTGATTCTGATAATATCAAAAAGGAGTATGAAATTTTGCTGAATGAACTGAAAATGTTTAATCCTGAGTTATTGGATAAACCTCGACTTTTGGCAATTACGAAATGTGATTTGATTGATGATGAGTTGAAGGAAATGTTGCAACCTGAATTGCCTGAAGGAATTGAGATTGTTTTTATTTCTTCTGTGGCACAAATTGGTTTGGAAGAATTGAAGGATAAATTGTGGGCGGCGATGAATGTGGAGGAGGAAAAATAATTTTCTAAAAGATTAAGATTAGGGCTGTTAGCGCTTCGAGTGCTAACAGCCCTTTATTTTTTTACAAAAAATAAAAGTTAATCTAAAACTACTTATCTTAAAGAATCGTTATTACTATAGAACTAAAACATAAAAAAATGACTCGATTAATTTTTACACTTCTTATTGGCATCCTTGCAATGACTTCTTGCAAAAAAGAACCTGTGAATCAGCCACAAGTCTGCGTAAAAGTGCAACATCATCAAGCCTTGATGCCGAATACTATGGTTTATTTAAAATATAATGATTCTGTTTTTCCAGGTTATGATTTGGATAAACTAGATATTTTCGATGCGAATTTTCAAGTGGGTGCTGATGGGCAAGGATGTTTTAAAGGTTTGCCTTTAGGTGTTCATTGGTTGGTCGCTCATGGTCGAGATGAAGAATGGGGTGATGATGGACAAAGGATTCGAGGAAGTATTCGGATTAATTTGACGGAAACAAGATTTCAACTGGATACAATTATTTATGTACAGGAGTATTAGTTATCCCTTTTTGAAAATAAAGCTATGAAAAAAACAATTACACTTCTCCTCCTTTCTTTTTTATTCCAAAATCTCGTTTTTTCTCAAAATGAAGAAACTAAAAAAGACAGTCTCACCTTAGAAGAAGAATTAGAACAATATTATTACGAAAAAATGGACGCTGATTTTTTGGATACTTTTCCAGAAGTAAAAGAGGTCGAACAGCAACCTGAAGAGGAAAAAATATTTAAGGTTGTCGAAGATTTTCCTCGTTTTCCAGGTTGTGAAGGAAAAAGTTTAAACAAAGAAGAATTGAAAAAATGTGCGGAACAGGAAATGATAAAATTCTTTTATCGTAATATTAAATATCCACTAAAAGCAAGAAATGAAAAAACACAAGGTGAAGTAATCGGGAAATTCGTGGTTGATAAAGATGGATCAATTTCTAAAGTTGAAATTTTGAACGACATTGGGAATGGGTGTGGTGAAGAAGTTAGAAGAGTGCTATTGTTAATGAATGAAGGAAAAAAATGGGTTCCACCTTCCTCTAGAGGTAAGCCTGTAAAAGTTTTGTTTACAATACCTTTCCAATTCAAATTAATTTCTTTGGCAGATTATGAAAATAAAATTAAAAATACCGAAAGAAAAATATCAAGTAAACCATCTGCTGTTTTTTCCCCTATAGTCATAACTGCAATTGCCCCAGAAACTTTGGAGATACCTAAAGAAGAAAAAATTTTCAAAGTAGTTGAAAATATGCCACGATTTCCAGGATGCGAAGGAAAAGGTTTATCAAAAAGAAAATTAAAGGAATGCTCGGATTCAGAAATGCTAAAATTCGTTTACTCCAATTTAAAATATCCACAAAAAGCAATCGAGGAAAAAACGGAAGGTTGGGTGGTTTTAAAATTTGTAGTTGCTAAAAATGGCTTTGTTAAAAATGTAAAAATAATAAGAGATATCGGAAATGGTTGTGGAGAGGAAGCTAAAAGAGTAGTTTTATTAATGAATGAAATGTCGCAAAAATGGACTCCAAGCAAATTAGGTTCAAGAGGAAAACCTATAAATGTAGAATTAACTTTACCCGTTTCTTTTCGCTTACCAAGTCCTCTTGAAAAAAAATAAAATCCCCTATCTTCGCCCCTCAAATAATCAAATTCAAAAATGACCAATCAAAAAATAGAGTCTCTCCTATCCGACCTTTTCGAAGAATGGGCAGGCATACCTCCAACTTTAGTTTTACCACTCGCACCTTCTGCTTCACCTCGAATTTATTATCGATTATCGAATGGTGATAAAATAGCTGTCGGCGCATTCAACGCTGATCGAAAAGAGAACGCTGCCTTTCTTTCTTTTTCCAAACATTTTAAAAATAAAGGATTGCCAGTTCCTGAAATTTATGTCGAGCGATTAGACGAAAATGTTTATTTGCAAGAAGATTTAGGAGCGACAACTTTGTATAGTTATTTGTTGCAAAAGGGAGATTTGTTTCCTGATTATTTGATTCAGATTTATAAAAAAGTGGTCGAAAAATTAGCGCATTTGCAAATTGAAGGTGGTGCAGAAATAGATTATTCCGTTTGCTATCCACGCGAGCGTTTTGACAAACAAAGTATGCTTTGGGATTTCAATACCTTCAAATATTATTTTTTAAAATTAGCCAAAATTCCATTCGACGAGCAAGCCTTGGAAGAAGACATGCATCGTTTTGCGGATTACCTTTTGCAAACTGATTGCGAAAATTTCATGTTTCGAGATTTCCAAACTCGAAACATTATGATAAAAAATGGCAACCCATATTTCATCGACTATCAAGGTGGTAGAAAAGGTGCATTGCAATATGACTTGGCTTCCCTACTCTATCAATCAAAGGCAAATATCCCTCAAGACATTCGAGATGAATTGCTAGATCACTATCTCGACGCTGCTGAAAAACTCACCACTATCAACCGTGAGCAATTCAAACAATACTTTTACGGATACGTTTTGATGCGAAATATTCAGACTTTTGGAACCTATGGATTCCGAGGTTTGTACGAACGAAAAGAGTATTTTATCAAAAGTATTCCATTCGCCATTCGCAATGTAAAATGGGTTTTGGAAAATGCAAAACCACCTATCGAAATTCCTGAATTAGAAAAAGCAATGACTGCTGTGGTCAATACTAAAGCGTTCGAGCCTTTTGACAAAATTAAAGGTTCATCAAGTTTACTCACAGTTGGAGTTCGAAGTTTTTCTTATAAAAAAGGAATTCCAGCAGATGACTCTGGACATGGGGAAGGTTTTGTTTTTGATTGTCGATTTATTCATAATCCAGGTCGCTACGAACCTTATAAAAAACTAACCGGTCGAGATGAGTCTGTGATTAATTTTTTACAACATCATAGTAATATCGGAGAGTTTTTAAATGAAACTTATCGCATTGTCGACAAAGCGGTGGAGAATTATATCGAACGGAGTTTTACTAATTTGAATATTAACTTTGGCTGTACAGGCGGACAACATCGGTCGGTTTATTCAGCTGATGCAATGGCTAAACATTTGGAGGAGAAATATGGGGTGAAAGTAATTTTAGAGCATGTAGAGCAAGAGAGAAAGAATTGGAAAAACTAACCAACAGGTAATTTTTCGATATTTAACAGACAATAAATTTTCAATATACAAAAAGCAGTTGGGTTTATTCTCCAAACAAAACTTACACCAAACCTCTAGAAATAGAGCTCGGTGTAAGTTCTTTAGAAAAATGTAAGGCTTTCTTATTAAAAAGTAGTAGAAGGGCCACTCCAAGTCGAAATTGAATTTATTTTTCTTTCCTGTTCATCGCCATGAGAATACCAAACTTCACCATTTTCAATATCTAAGCTAATGTTGACATCTCTTACTTCATCATATAGATAAACTGAAGTAGCATCTCGACTTTCTTCTATAAAATTCGCGAATTCTTCCTGACTCGGTAGTCTAATTTCAACCCAAAGGTCTGTCCCTGTTTGATTCAAAAATTTACCAACTTCGGTCCCGTTCTCATCTGCATAAACGACCTCTACTACATTACTACTATTTACCGTAGCCTCTCCATCCATAGATGGACTTACCTCTGTTTGAGCGTTAGAAGAAAATCCGTCGTTTGCTTCTTGGTCAGCGCTAAAATCGTCTCCTCCCATACTACCGATAGCAAAAACCAGTAAGAGCAAAACCAGACTAATTCCACCATAAATAAAATATTTTTTATTAGACTTTTCAGGAGAGCTAGAAGCAGGTGGTGCATAACTTTGGCGCTCCACCGCTGGAGCAGGTGTTTCTTTTTGATTGAGCAATTCCATAATACTTAGTTCGATGCGCCGCAAATCACTTGAAGATTGTTCGATACCAAGATTAATTTCCCTTTTCCATTGCCGATACTGGCCTGAAATTAAAACCGCATCATCCTTATAAGGAGAGTTTTCTTGCTGAGTATATTCCATCAACAACGTAATTGCTTTATCGGTTTCTCCTTTGGCAATATGATCTCTGATTTTCTTTTTATAATCCATTTTATTGGTTGAGGTTAGTAAATAAATATATCCTAAATATCTTTATTTTATTTGTGAAAATAATAGAATAACTAGGTTATTTTTCCTTTTACACAAGAGGATGTAGGTTTGTAATTAAAATTTAAAGAGAATGTCTCTCTTTCATAATTTCTGAAAGTGGGTAAAATTGAAAGGCGGAATCTCTAAAAAACTAACACAGAGTTTACACATATTTTTATACATAGAAACAGAAGTTAGCTAAATATGAGTTAATGAAATATTACCATCTCAAAGTATACTGATGTAAAATTTAAAATAAAATTGTTTGCGGTATGTCTTAAAATTTTATCTTTAGGTGAGGTGATTTTATAATTTGACAAAAAAAAGAATATTTTTCTCTATTTGGAAACGATTAATAATCGTAAAAACATTAAACAAACCATTCAACATTCTATCAAGCTACTTTCCTATTGGATTATTTCCTTCATCAAATCATTAAAATCTCCTGCCTCCTCAAACTGATGATCTCGATAAGTCGTCGCTGAAAATTTCAAATCCACAATCTTATCATTTTTCAAAAGCATCTCTATCGTGATATTTCCGAACGCTTGATCAGCCTTTTGACCAGCCACTTTTAACTTCAACGAAGGTTTTAAATAATGACGATGAATGGTTTCTACAAAATCATTTTTAGGATAAGTTCGAGTATCTGACACATAAATTCGATAAGGCAATTCTTTCATTTTCTCCTTCAAGTAATCAAACAAAAAAGTAATCTCCTCCAACCGATATTGCATATTTGAAAAATGAATCACAAATCCTTTCTTCGAAGTTGTGTTCAAAAAATCAATAGATTGATCAATATTTTTAGGAGAAGTGAGGTAGGTAAAATATTCATTCTTAAGCCAATCCAAAAGCCGACGAGCAGCTAATGAATTTTTCCAATTTTCATAATTTTTGAGTTCTTCTTCCGAGCGTTTGATAACTTCATGAATCGTCGGATTGATCGAGGAACTTTGCTCCGCATTTGAGAAAACGTTTTTTATTTTTTTCCAAAAATCAGACATTCTGTTTTTCCTTTTTTAATAAAATAAAAAACGAGTGAAAAGGTTTAGGAACGATAAAATAAAACGCGCCTTAGTTTTCTGTATCCTCCTCATTAGCAGAGTCAGGAATATCATAAACGTTAGGATTACTTTCCTCTTTTTCGATACTTTGCGTTTTTACCTTATCCATCATATCCATCGTATTATTCCACATTTTTCGGAAAATGGGAGTTATTTTTCCCAAAACGACCATTGCATGATCGGGCAAAACTTCGAGTTGTTTATAGGTAATTGATTCTGCTTTAGTTTTAGGTTCGATCATTCTAGCTTCGTTTCCAAACCGAACTAAAAAACTAAAAAATACCGCCAAGACACTACTCAACAATATTCCTCCGAACAATTGATTAATAAAATTGATATTTCCTGCTTCCAAAATATTTTCTAATCCACGAGCGATCATCCTAATCAAAAACATCGCTAGAACAAAGGACAACAATAGCCCTGCAATATAGTACAATGCCGAATCATCATTAAATGTAGTTTGTAGAAATTTGGTCATACCATCAGCGAATGTGATGGCGACAATTACTCCAAAGAAGTAGGAAAAAACTGTAAAAACCGTAGAGATAATTCCTCTCGAATACCCTAGCCAAAAGCCGGTGGCAGCAAAAATAAAAAACATTAAATCGATTACCATAGTGTAGTTGCTGTTTTTAAGACACAAGTCATTTTGCGAATCTTAAGTTCAATAATGATGGAACTCAATAGTAGTATTGATGACTTTAGATTCAATTTTTTTGATGACTTTCCTCATGCTTTTTACTTCATAAGTGACTCAAAATTAAGTAATTATGAATAAACATGTTTATTTTTTAGACGAACGGAACTTTTAATTAGATACTATTTATTTAGAAAAATCTTCCCTAATAATACAATCACAAAACAAATTGCCAATACCACAATTGAACTTTCAAATCCAAATAACCACTCACTCGATATTTTTTTATAATAAAAACCAAATAATAACAATACTCCTACAAATATTGAAGCGATGGCGAATTTAGTATTTACACCTCCCCAACGTAACACAGCCAATGTCAAAGGAAATAAAATAGCTAATCCACTAAATGCTAATTTCCCCATATCAAAAATAGTAGCAAATGGTTGCGCTGCAATTGCTAAACCGATAAAAGCCAAAATCACTACCCAAATTCTTCCGATAAAAACTTGCTGCTGTAAGTCTATTTTTTTTCGAATAGGTAATATAAAGTCTCGCGTCACCATCGTACTCAATGCCAACAACTGCGAATCCAATGTCGACATAAATGCTGCCAATGCACCTGTCATCACTAAAGCGCCAAACCACTCAGAACTATGCTCAACTAACATTTTGGGTAAAATTTGATCGGTTTCTTTTCTCATCAAGTCGGGTTCTAAACTCATCAAATCGGGAAATGATAAATGTCCTAACACACCAATGATTACTGGAAAAATAGAAATAACCAATGGAATTAATCCATATAATAAAGCTGATTTTTTCAACGTGGGTAAATCTTTGGCAATATAAAATCGCATAAAAATCTGCGGAAACATTGGAATGCAAAACATCCAAAAGATCAACATGCTAAACCATTTTTGAGGAGGATAAGCATTGCCCATCCCCTCCCTCGAAAATAATTCTGGTTGCATTTCAAAAACTTTTTCGTTTGCCAAAGTTAAACCGCCTAAACTATTACTCACCACAACTACCGCTGCAAACATCAAAACGATGGCAAGTAATCCTTGCTTTAAATCTGTCTTCGCCACACTTTTCATTCCTCCAACCCAAACATAAGCAATCGTAAAAAATGTCAAAAAAGTTGCTCCCCAGAAATAAGGAATTTGCCCCTTGGTGATTGCTTCTAAAATATACCCCGCACCAATTATTTGCAAAGCCAAATAAGGAAAAGTGAAGACTAACATAATCGTAGAGTACAAATAACCTAACGTTGGACTTCCTGTCTGATCTCGAATCAATTCGGCAGGAGTGATATATCCTTTTTCTTTTCCGAGTTGCCAAATTTTAGTTCCTAAAAGAAAAAATGACAAGCAAGCAAAGCCTGTCCCATATGCCATCACTACATAATGCGAATATCCGATTCGATAACCTGCACCTGCAAATCCTAAAAAATAGAATGCACTAAAGTTGGTTGCTAAAATAGTGAAGAACAAAGCCAAGGTTCCTAAACCTCGGTTGGCTAAAAAATATCCTTCAGGTGTCGTCGCATCTTTTTTTACACCTCTGAGACTTCCTAAAAAAACGATGGCAATGTAGCCGATAAGAATTGCGTAGATCATTTATTAATTTGGTTTGACGTTGAACGATGGACGTTTTACGTTTCGAGTTGTGATTTTTCTAATCGTAAAGGTGACGGGTTATTTAGTCGTTAAATTTGATTTTAAAAAAATCAAATTGCATAACTTCATTTCCAATATTTCTTAGAGAAAAAGTAAAACACGACAATAAATAAAAAATGAATCAACATAAACCAACCTAACCAATTGGGAAAACCTAAAAATGAGGTGCCCTTTTCCCAAGTAGTGAAAAGATAATCTTGTGTCAAGAAAAGAAGGAATAGAAAAGCTGCGGCCCAAAGAAAACCATTTTTATTTTTCATGGATGATTTGTTTTGTTTTGTTTTGTTTCATTTCCTAAAAATAAACTTTATTCTAATTTTAGAAATCCTTTCTTGAAAATACTTTTATCTATATTTTTCTTCGACTCCAACCAAGGAACAGAGTTAAAGCAAAAAAGGATTACCCATAAATTAAATGGATAATCCTTTTCGATATTTTGAAAGTCTATGTTTTACACTTTGACTCTTTTATTTTTGTTTTTGCTTCGTGCAGCTTCTTTGAAATATTTCATCGGAACCCACAACATTCCAAAACATTCTCCATCTTCTTTACCAAGATGTTTGTGATGTACTTTGTGTCCTTTTCTTAAGCCTTTGAAATAAGCGCTATTTGTGTTCCTAAATATCTTAAATCGTTGGAGGATAAGTATATCATGAACAAAAAAGTATGCTGCTCCGTAAGCCATGATTCCAAATCCAATCCACAATCTAACATCAAAACCTGGTGCCTCAAATCCAAAATATATTAAGGCAATACTTGGTATCGCGAAAATCACAAAGAACAAATCATTCTTTTCGAAAACGTGTGGATATTTTGGTTCGTGGTGATCGGCGTGGAGATACCAGAGGAATCCATGCATTACATATTTATGAGTACACCAAGTGATACCTTCCATCACTAGGAATGTTGCTAATAAGATTATGATGCCTACGATTATCATTGTTTTATTTTTTTTTCAACCGATTAAAATCAGTTACTACAGTAAATTCAACTGTAATTTTAAGAAACATCTGCAAGTCAACCAAAGTTTTCGAGGATTAGAAATCCGAATTCTTTCATGCATAATTCTTTGTGGAGTTAGCATGGTGATTTTTTGGAATAGGGCAATGTAATATCTGTAGGCTGCGTAAACTCCTAGCCGAGAACTTTTTGGTAATTGTTTTATTCCAACTAAAGCTGCATCGAAATCTGCTCGAATGTCTTTCTCGATTTCAATTTTTTGATTTTGGTTGAAGTTTTCAAAATTAACTCCAGGAAAATAGGTTCGTCCCATTCCATCAAAATCAGCTTGAATATCTCGAAGGAAATTTACTTTTTGAAATGCTGCACCTAACCTCATTGCCGATGGTTTAAGATGTTGATATTGCTCTTCGTCTCCATCTGTAAAAACTCGAAGACACATCAATCCAACTACTTCCGCAGATCCTAAAATGTATTTTTCGTATGAAGCTAAATCATGGAAATTTTGATGTAAATCCATTTCCATAGAATCAAGAAATGTATCAATCAATTCTCGTTCGATATTATATCGATTTACTACTTCTTGAAAACTATTAAGGATTGGATTTAAACTAATTTTTTCCTCAATGGCTTGATAAGTTTGTTGACGAAATTCAGTCAGCATTTTTGCTTTATCGAAGTCGTGAAAACTATCGACAATTTCATCAGCTACTCTTACAAAACCATAAATTGAATAAATAGGTGTATGAATCTTTTTACTCAACATCATGATTCCCATGGAAAAACTAGTGCTGTACAATCGAGTTGTCGACTTGCTAACTTTACGAGAAAGAGTGTCATATAATTCCTTCATAATCAGTTAATTATTTGTTTGTTGAAACGTACGAAAAATTTGAGTCTTTGGATTTATAAAAATTTGAATCTTTCTAAGTCGAAATTTTATTTAGATCATTTTGGACATTTTTAACGTAATCTTTTTCTAGATTAAAAACCTTCTTCCCTACCAAATCTGCAGCGACCATTCCTGAAATTAAGGAAGGAGGAACGCCTGGACCAGGTGTTGTTAACTGTCCTGCATAATATAAATTATCCACCTTTTTGCTTTTCATTTTAGGTTTGAAAATCGCAGTCTGGAATAATGTATTTGCTAGACCGTAAGCATTTCCTTTAAAGGAATGATAATCTTTTTTGAAATCTTTGACAGAGTAACTTTTTTGATAAATGATGTTCTCTCGAATATTGGTTCCTGTTGTCTTTTCCAATCGAGTCATCACTTTATCAAAATACTCTTGACGTAAATCATCATTATCTTCTAAATCTACTGCAATTGGAATTAGAATAAATATATTTTCTTTTCCAACAGGAGCTACAGAATCATCTGTCTTTGATGGACAACACACATAAAAAAGTGGATCATCTGGATATGATGGATTTTTATAAATCGCTTTTGCATGCGCATCAAAATCAGTATCGAAAAATAAATTATGGTGATTCAGTTTTGGAATAGTCTTATCCACTCCTAGATAAAAAATCAATGATGATGGAGCTAAATGTCTTTCATCCCAATATTTTGGAGTGTACTGTTGGTGTTTTTTTTCTAATAAAAACTGATCAACGTGGTGATAATCCGCAGAAGCAATTGTCACGTCTGATCGAAATTCTTGACCTTTGATTTGAATCCCTTTTGCATTTTTATTTTCGACGATAATTTTTTCAACTTCTGCATCGGTTTGAAACTTCACTCCTTGTTCTAGAGCAACAGATTCCATTGCTTTAACTATTTCATGCATTCCACCCATCGGGTACCATGTTCCATCCGTCAGCGCTGAATAGTTCATTAAACTATACAAAGCTGGAGTATCTTCTGGCATCGCTCCCAAAAATAAAATTGGAAACTCCATTAATTTTCGTAAAAATGGGTGCTTGAAATATTTTGCTACATATTTATCGAATGGCTTGAAGACATCTAATTTTAGCGAAGCCATCGCTAGCCGTGGATCGAGGATTTCAGTGAATGAAAGATTTGGTCTGTAAACTAAATCTTTGACACCAACCTCATATTTGTATTCTCCTTCTTTGAGGAATTTCCTCAATTTGTCTGCACTCCCTTTTTCTAAATTTTCGAACATCTCATAAATCCCTGAAAGTTCAGCCGGAACATCCATACGTTGGTCATTTTCGAAAAAGATGGTAAATCCAGGATCTAATTTTTTCAACTCATAATAATCGGAAGCGGTTTTGCCAAAACGGTTAAAAAAGTTTTCAAAAACATCTGGCATCCAATACCAACTTGGCCCCATATCAAAGGTGAATCCTTTTTCTTGAAACTGTCTAGCTCTTCCGCCAATGGTCTTGTTCTTTTCAAAAATGGTAACATCTACTCCTTTTTGAGCTAAGCTAGCCGCCGTGGCTAAGCCAGCAAATCCAGAACCTATTATATGTGCAGTTGATTTTTTCATACTTTAAGCAACAGGGTGAATTTAATTTTGTTTAATAAATTTACAAAAAGATTAAACAATACTAAATAATTTATTTGATTAAATATATATTCAGAGAAGTTCCAAATAACTCTTAATTCCACTATCTTAAAGTAGAGCTTTTTTTTTTATTATTCAGATTTTCAATAACATATATTCTCATAAAAAAAAGTCCATCCAAAAATTAAATTTTGGATGGACTACAAAACATTATAACTACTTATTTTTAAGCTTTTACTTTTTCGATTTTCTCCCAAGCTTTCATCAAATCAACATTGATCGCATTTTTCCATTTTTTCTTTGGATTATTTTTGATAAAACTTAGAAGTTCTAACTGCCGAGGTGATAAATATTCATCCGGAGATTGACGGTTACCGATTTTCACATTGACTTTAGTTGCTTGCAATTGTGTCATGGGAACAAATCGATAAACTGAATTTGATAAATAATATTTAGGCTCTTTGTCTAATCTGAATTTAGATTTTTTTGAAGCGCCATTTTTACCAACTACTTTTTGAGCAACGGAAGTTTGATTTTGATCTTCAGTATAAACATGGCTGGCACATTTTGCTTCTTTCGCCTCTTCCACCAGGTTTTCATAAGAGATTAAAACTGGATTATATTTCACTTCCACTACTTCTTGTCCATTCATAAATCCTGGTTGGGTTTCCAAAACTCCATCAAGGCTTCCTAATTTTTTCTCACCAGTCCAAAAACAATACATTGAAAAAGTGGCCGTTTCTGTTCCACTAGCTTTTGCTTCCAAACTTTGCTTAAGCAAACTCAAATAAGTTGGTATTTCTTTTTCTTCTTTTTGCAAAGCGAATACCATCGCATGAACGATTCCTAAAGCTGAGTAATTTCCACTCACTCGATTGACAATGTTTTTCTTTTCTGTATCAACAATTCTAACCACAGGATTATTCCAAGATGGTTCACCATACATTTTCAAAACTTCAGCGTCTTTCCCTTTTTTATTATTAAAAATTGCAACGGGAATGAATAGCGTTTCAATCGCTTCTACAATTTGTGGATGACTCAAAACATTACTTCCATAATTTCGACATGTCGAGCACCCTGGCACTTCTTGAAAAAGTAGGAAAATTGGTTTGTCTTGTGCTTTTGATTGTGCTAGACCTTTTTCAAAATCTCTCTCCCAATCAACTTTACCAAGTTCCACATGCTGTTTTTTTGACTTTGTAAATGTCTTACCTTGTTTGGTATCATTGGATTTGAAGGCAAACAAAAAGAAAATTCCGCCGAACAAAATCAATGAGCTAATTTTTATTTTTGATACTTCCATGTTGATTGTATTATTACGTAGTGGTCTGCTTTAGCTGACCTGAAAATTATAAACCCTTTGGGAAAAAAATCGCTCTGCTCCTTTTCTTAGGTCAGCTAAAGCAGACCACCACGTGTTACTTGTACTTTGGTTTTAAAATATCTTTAAATGTCTTCATTACTTTTTCAACTTTAGGGCGACTGACATTATACACATAACTTTGTCGTGGATTGATCTCGTAATAATTTTGATGATATTCTTCCGCTACCCAAAATTCATCGAAAGCTTTTATTTCTGTAACAATCTTACCATTAAAAGTAGATTCATTTAAGGCCTTGATTTTTGCATCAAGAATTTCTTTCTGTTTTTCATTTTGATAAAAAATAGCAGATCGATAGGACTCACCAATATCATTACCCTGACGATTCAATTGAGTCGGGTCATGGGCTACAAAGAACACATCCAATAATTTATCAAAGGTAATCACAGCTGGATCAAAATAAATTTGGATTGCTTCCGCATGTCCTGTTGTTTCGCTACAAACTTCTCGGTAAGTTGGGTGCTCTTTATTTCCACCTGAATATCCACTAATCACATCGACTACTCCATTGATTCTTTCAAAGGAAGCTTCTGTACACCAAAAACATCCTCCAGCAAAAGTAGCAACTGAGTATTTATCATAGTCTTTTCCTTTGATATAATTTTCGATTCTTGGATTTTTTGCCTTTTCCATTTTGTTAGCTCCACCATTTTTTTGGCTACAACCGATCGTTGCAAAAATGGAGAGGATTGAAATGATTATTAACTGTTTCATATTTATTAGATTTTTATGTAGCTGGACTTTTTAAGTCCAGTATTTATTTCAGGACATTGAAAAGTCCCGCTACGTGTTATATTTATAATACAAAGATAAGATCGAAGTATAACAGAAATATCACAAAAGGGTTTTGTTTCTGTGATCCGTACTTAAGATTTTGTTAAAATGTTTTGCCTTCGAGTGAGCTGATTTTTTCAATCCATTCTTGAGGGAGTTCAGCCTTTTTTAGATTGTGATAATCGTAAGCAATAATGGAATTTTTATTAATTGCTACAATTCTTTGATGCTTATGGCTAAACATATGACACTCAATAAAAAATCGATCTGCTTTAACTTCTACTGTTTTTACACCAATCGAAATGGTATCAGGATAAGTAACTGGAAAAATATATTTACAATCTTGCCATCCTAAAATAGGACCGATTTGTTCGGAAAATGAATTGTCTAAATTCATTTTATCGAAGTAAGCAATTCTGGCAGATTCTCCCCAACGGATATAAACTGAATTGTTGACGTGTTTGGCTGCATCCATTTCTCCCCATTGGACAGGGAGTTCGATAACTGAGGGGAATTCTTTGAGTAGTTCTTGCATGTTTATAATATTTCTAAATGAAATTTCTTTTGAAGGATTTTATTTTTTTGAAAATACTTTTTGAGATTCATATAGGCTTGGGTTGAAACTTCACAAGTTAAAATTTCACCATGCAAAGATTCAATAAATAGCTCTGCACTTTTCACATTGGTTTTTTCTAATTCTTGGAAAATATTCCCTTGAGATAATAATTTTTCAGAGATACTTAAATTAATCGAAGTGATTTCATCGTAAGCAATTAACACTCCTTTGAGATATTGAGTTTTGTTGATGCGAGCTAAAAGTCCATTTTTCAAAAATTCAAAATTAAGATGTGGAATATCATTGCCGGCCGTTTCTTCTACAAATTCATCCACTTCTGGTAAACCTGAAATATATTTTATTTTTGGAGAGCCGACACCGCCCATTTTTATTTTTTCAAATAGACCAAACTTCCCTCCGTATTTTCGGAGTAATTCCCATGGGGCACTTCCTTGTGGTTCGAGATCACAAACTTGCATGTTTTATTTTTTTTGTAAAACATCTCTATTTTTAAAAAGTTGTAAGAAGTATTCCTAGTGAAATAATTTAAGTAACCCTTCTCGACTTGCTTCACAAATCCCGAATTCAGTAATTAAGCCAGTTACAAATTTGGCAGGAGTAACATCGAACGCAAAATTTGCTGCAGGACTTTTTTCGGGAGTGAGTAAAACACTTTTTATTTCCTCACCGTTCTTGCCTTGAATGAATTTCACTTCCTCCTCTCCCCTTTCTTCGATTGGAATTTCAAATCCATTCTTTAGAGAAAAATCAATACTACTTGATGGTGCTCCTACATAAAATGGAATATCATTATCTTTTGCAGCAAGTGCTTTTAGGTAAGTTCCAATTTTATTACAAACATCTCCATTGCGAGTAGTTCGGTCAGTTCCGACAAGTACCAAATCTACTTTTCCGTGTTGCATTAAATGTCCTCCAGCATTGTCGGTGATGACTGTGTGAGGCACACCATGTTCTTGCAATTCAAAGGCAGTTATTCTTGCTCCTTGATTTCGGGGGCGAGTTTCATCTACCCAAACGTGAACGGGAATTCCTTTATCATGTGCTGCATAAATTGGGGCAGTTGCAGTTCCATAATCAATGCAAGCCATCCAACCAGCATTACAATGAGTTAAAACATTGACAGTCTTTTTTGTTTTTTGAAAAATATCTTCGATAAGTGGCAAACCAAATTCACCAATTTTTTTGCAGCGGTCGATGCTTTCTTTTTTGATTCGTTCTGCATTCTCTAAAAGTATGGAGGGGAGAATTTTATAATTTTCAGAAACAAATTCTAATTGTTGATCGACAGCCCAAGCAAGGTTGACAGCAGTTGGTCGAGCAGCTTTCAACTTATCAGCTGACTCTTGAATATATTTTGTAAACTGCTGATTATCAACAGCTTCGAGTGCAGAAAAATACATTCCGTATGCCGCAGCAACTCCAATTAGTGGTGCCCCTCGCACATGCATCTCTCGAATAGCTCGCTCGACATCGTCTACAGTTTCCAAATTTTCGATCACAAATTTATGTGGTAAAAAACGTTGGTCGATAATTTGGACGACTTGTTCGTCATCTTCTTTTAGCCAAATGGTGTGGAATTTTTTTCCATTAATTTTCATGTTGTAAATGTAAAAAAGGAGAAGGAGAAAATGATTTATTTCATGGTAAACATCTGATTTGATTTTTTCCGTAAAGTTGGAAAGAAGTTTCCACAGAATTCCACGGAGTTTTTTTTACAAAAAAAGAACACGTACCTACATCCGTAGGTACGCGCCGCATCCATCATTACTAAAAATATTTTTATTTGGTGTTAGCCTAATTTTTCATTTTTTGAACTCCCTGAACCAAGGCATTTGATGTATCCTGAACCAAACATCCACCATCCCAATCTCCATCACATTCTTCTTCAATAAAAGTATCAAATTCATCTTCGCTATTAATTGTTTGAACTGTTCCATCCATAAGAGTTACATCGAATGGGAAAATTAATTCTACATCTTCATTCACATCTGGATTAGCATCATACCATGCATCCACTACATCTTCTCCCTCGTCAAAGCTATTGATCTCTAATACTGAACCATCAGGAAATAGGATGCTTAAAGGCCAATTAAATGTGAAACATTCATTTTCGTCTTCCTCACAATACTCGAAAAGATCTTCCAATTGGTCATCATCAATAATGGTCAAGGACGAACCATCTTCTGCTAACAATACATTTACAGGATAACTTAAAGTAGGATCTTCATTTGAATTTGGATTATCATCATACCAATTATCTACCGCTGTAATTAATTCATCATCACTATTTACTTCAGCGCTTGCTCCATCAGGAAGTATAACCGTAATCGGGTAAACAAATGAAAAACATTCATTCCAATCATCGTCACCTCCATCATAACCTTCACACGTTTCAAAGTCATATACTCCATTACAAAATGCTACACAGGAGTTAATAAAAAATTCTCCATCAGAGGTACAAACTGGAGAAAATAACTCGCCCAATTGCTCATCTGTCAAGCCTACTAATATAGCTTCCAATTGAGCTATGATTTCATCATCAGTACCATCCCAATTAACGCTATCAAATATCTCAAAGCAATCGCAATAATCTGTACTATCTGTATTCATTCCTCCGCCTGCTGCCAAACTCATCATTGTAGCTGCATTATTCGAAGGAGTTAAATTAGAAGGTGTAGTTGGGCTAGATACATCAGGTGTCGGGTCAATAACTTCATCCTTTTTACAAGAGGTAAATAAGTTGGTGAATAATAAGATTGCAAAAATTAAACTGGATACTCTCACTAAATTTTTCATGTAATTTTGATTTTTAAAATTAGGTAATAAGGTTTCAGGTGACGACTGTGCAAGTCATCACAAGTTTTTTGTTTTAGTAAAAGATGGTATGAAATTATTTTTTTTGAAAAGGCTTGTTGCCTAAATACAATCACTAGACAAACAGGTTTTTAGATTCCCCTACTCTGATTTATTTTTTTTTGAAAAAATTAAAATTTAAAGGAATAATTTAAGGAAGGAATTATCGGTGCAATATAAACAGGATCTTCACTATATCCTTCCAATTCACCTTGGCCATTGTATATTGATTCCCTAGCATAGAATGTTACATTTTTTTGAAAATAGAGATTGTAAATACTAAAGCCTAATCGGTGAGTTCCTAATTTCTTTCTAAATGTAAAATCTATTTTAGCATCCAACCTGTGATAAGCAGGAGTTCTTTTCCCATTAAATTTTCCTGGATCAAACGGTCCGTCACCCAATGGTTCATTATCAGTTATCGATTCAAAAATATCACTATAAATTCTGGGAGTCCCTGAGAAATAAGTCCACCCAAGACTTAAATTCATCTTCTTCGTTACTTTCCAAAAACCGGCAAGTTTTAAAGAATGCGTTCTATCATATTGAAATGGGAATGAATTTCCTAAATTAAAAGATGGAAAATGTCGCTCTGATCTTGATAAAGTATAGTAACTATAAAAGGCCATTCTTTTAAAATCCTTTTCAAGTGAAAACTCCAAACCATATGCTTTGCCTTTACCTTTAATAAAAGTGGAATCAGAAAGTGATAAATTCTCAAATTGGAAAATAGATTCTTGCAGAAAAATCAAGTTCTTCATCGTCTTATGAAACCCTTCTACCTTTATTCTAAAATCTTTTGGAGTATTATATTCCAAGGCTAGAGTATGTTGCCAAGCTGTTTGCGGGCGAATTTCCTCCAAAGATGGAATCCAAATATCTATTGGCAATCCTAAACCTGTGTTAGTTAATAAATGAAGACTCTGACTTGTTCTGTTGATAGAAGCATTGACATTCCATCGGTTAGAGAGTTTATAATTAGCTTTTATTCGAGGTTCTATTGAGGCAAAGTAATTACCAGAATCGTTACCAAAAACCGATAAACGGATTCCCACGTTAGCATTGAATGATTTCGAAATTTTGATTTCGTCTTCTGCATATGCATTCAAATCAAAAGAAGAATATTCATTTTCTACCTGATTGGATTCAACATATTCTGTTAGGTTTGGATTATCAGGCGGTAATTCCAAATCTTCCACTTCTGTATATTCATCGGCATTTCCGGAACTAAATGATCGCGCAATTATCCCTCCTCCAAATCTGAAATAATGTCTCGAAGAAGGTATGTAGTCGAAATCAACCTTAACTCCAATATCTTCGATATAATTTTCAAATTCCAAAAATTCAATATCAAATTGAATTAAAGTATCATTAAGGGTTTCGCTACGATATTTTAAATCCGCTAAGTTAAAATTGAAACGACTATAGGTAACTGTTGTATTCGAAAACAACTTATTATTGTGCAAGTGATTCCATCGTAATGAAAAGATATTATTTCCCCAATTTACTCTTGATTCTTGAAATGTACTATCGAAAGTAACTACTATCGAATCAGGACTAAACGACCTATTAATACTTCCAACTTCATCATCTAATGTGAATATATCCTGTCCTGCGTAAAAACTTAAAAACACTTTATCTTTTTTCGAAATCGAATAATGTAATTTTAGATTGACATCATAAAATTGAAGGTTAGCTGGAAATTCGTCATCTTCGCCAGCTATATCATTAGCGATACTTAGAAGACCTCCTAAATGTGAAAAACGACTTGTCGCAAAAAATCCCATCTTATCTTTCAAGATCGGTCCTTCTAAAGTTAATCGACTACTTAGAATACCTGGATTGATTTCACCAGAGAATTTTTGAGTATTTCCGTCCTTAGTTCTAACATCCAAAACAGAAGAAATTCTTCCTCCATATCTAGCGGGAAAATCACCTTTATATAACTTTGTACTTTTTATTGCAGAAGTATTATAAACCGAAAATAATCCCAATAAATGACTTGGGTTATAAATACTTACTCCATCCATTAGTGTCAAATTCTGGTCAATATTTCCACCTCTGACAAACATTCCACCTAATCCATCTACACCTGATTCTACTCCAGGTAAAAAATTGATTTGCTTAATCAGATCATCTCCTCTTCCCAAAACAGGCATTTTTCCAATTTTAGAAATGGACTCATTATGAGTATCAAAAAGCTGTTCAACTTCATCAATATTTGGATTTCCTAAAATAACTACTTCAGACAAGGTAGCGCTAGGTTTTAATTTTATGCTCGCATGTTGATCCTTAGTTAACTGTAATTTTTTTCTCACTTCCTCACATCCAATATACCTAAATCGAATTTCTGTTTCTCCCTCGGGAAGGGTAATACTATAAAATCCATATTCATTAGTCGTCGTTCCTTCTTGATGTTCAGGGCTGTAAATGGTAACTGAAATTAATCGTTCGCCCGAAGTTTCATCTTCCACATATCCACTAATCGTATATCGTTTTTTCTCTTTAGGCTTAGTTGAAGTGATCACAATTTGTTCATCAATTGCTTCATACCTCACATTCGAATCCTCAAGAACTTGAGCTAAAATATTTCCAACTGTCTCGTTTTTGACGTCTATGGTTATACGTTTTTTTCTATTAAAAAAATCGCTACTGTAGGCTATATTGATTTTAGATTCTAAACTTAATTGGCGAAGCGCATTTTTGACGGGAACTCGATGAACAGAAAAATCTATGCGCTTTTCTAAAGGCGACTGTGCATTTAGAGAAACAAATAGAAATAATGTTAGGATTGTAATGATGGTTTTTTTCATAGTCTTAAAAATAAATCACCTATGAAAAAGGCAGATTTTTTAAATAAAAAAAATCTGCCTTTTCTTTTGAGCTATAATAGTTAATTTATTCGTTTGAGGTATTCTTACATTCACCTCCTTCTAAACGATATTCTCTATCATTAATTTTTTCTATTTTCATTTTAAAAACATTACTAACTGCTTTCAAAACAAAACCTTGATCTTTATCCATAAAAATACTATTGAATTTACACTTCAACAAATCTTGATTCTCTAAAGTCACTTTGATGTCAAAATGATTTCCAATGTCAGTAAGTACTTTTTCAAGAGGTACATCATTAAATTCCAAGACTCTACTTTGCCATGAAATTGAATTTAAATCCTTGACCTCTGATCTCACATACCCTTGAGTTTTATTATTGTAAACTCCTTTTTGATTTTTAGTCAAAATAAGTGGTTTCACTTCATTCTTTTTCCCCAATGAAACTTTTCCAGTTTTAACGACAACTTCTGTCTTTGTTTCATCATCCATGGCTCGCACTTCAAAAGATGTTCCTAAAACTTTCACCTCTGCATCTCGAGTGTCAATGATAAATGGTTTGGATGGATTCTTAGTTATATCAAAAAATGCTTCTCCTTTTAAAGTTACTCTTCGCTCATCTCCGTTCATTGCATCAGGATAAGACAATGATGAATTTTCATTTAACCAAACTTTCGATCCATCTGCTAACGCAACTTCTTTCACTTCTCCTTCAAGTGTCTCGAGCGCTAGCATCTCTACTGATTCTGAATTTTGATTAAAAATAAAAAACGCACCAGCCAAAAGTAAAACTGCAGCAGCAACACTCAACGGTTTCCACCAAGTACTCTTTCGAGCAACTGGCATTGTTTTGACAATTGCTTCTTTTACATTTCCTTTTTCATCGGCATCAATTCGGTTTTGCAACTGAGCAAATTCTGCATCCAAATTAACTTCGAAATCTTTTGAAAAATTGGAACTCAGTTCCCATGTCTTTTTCAAAACATTAGCCTCTTTTCGATTCTCCTCAGATTCACTCAACCAATTATCCAATTGGTTTTGCTCTTCTGCGGAAAGAGCACCAGAGAAGGATTTGTAAATTAAATCTATGTAAAATTCTTTTTCCATTAGAAATATTAGTTCATAAAAGTTGGAGAACAATAAATGTTATTTTCAATCCTTGTCCTCCACTTTTTGATTAGTTGATTTTGACTCAACCCTTAGACAAACTTATGTGGGTTTTCCCCTATTTGTTTTTATTTTTTTTAAAAAATTCCAAATAATATAAAAATAAATAATCCACCCGATACATAAGGTTCTACCGCGGCTCTTAGAATCTTAATTGCTTTAGTTAATTGATTCTCTACGGTCTTTGGTGAAATATCTAATTTGGCTGCAATTTCTTTCAATGATAGTTCTTCCATTCTTCGCATCACAAAAATTATTCGACACCTTTCTGGTAAATTCTCAATGGTCTCATTAATCACTTTTTGTAATTGAGACGCTTCTAATTCTTCTTGCACTCTGGCTCGGTCAGGCACATCAAAAGCTTCGTTTGAATCTTCAAAATTCATCCGTTGTGCTTTAATATGATTAAGTGCTTTATTGATGACTGAACGACGTAGATAGGCTTTTACATTCCTGATATTCAAGGAGTTACGTTTCTTCCAAATTTCAAAAAAAACGTCTTGTGTCAAATCTCGAATGGTATTATCATCTTTAACATAGGCGTAAGCTGTTACCAATAAATATTTATAATATCTATCAAATAACGCTCGATACGCTTTTTGATCATCAGCTTTAATAGCTTCTACAAGTTCTAAATCTGATGTTGAAGAGATGGATGGCATAGTTAAATTTTACCTTTTTTTGGAAGTACAAATATAACCAACTTTTTAAATCAAAAAATGTATTATATGGTTTATAATTATGGCTGAATGATGAACCTCAGTTGTAAATTTCACCTTATTCTCATCCATTAAAAAAATCAGTAATCCTTAATTATTAACCTTCAATCGTCTACCCTAAATCGGGTATTTTTAAAAAAATGGGGTTTACGTTTTTTAAATTAAAGATTAGTAAGATATGTCGGTGAGTGATTATGTGCCTTTAGATCATGAAAAAAAGAACAACCCTAATGAAAAATCTAACTCTATTACTCGCACTTGTTTTTTTTGCATCATGTCAGTCTCAATTGTCAAACTCCGATTCTTTATTTGACGAAGACATGCCTTTAAAAGTTGTTCAAGCTGGAATTAATTTTTCTTCACCGACCACTAGTGATTGGTATTCTGAAATAAGTGAATTAAACGAATTTCAAGATTATGAAGAAGAGAATGGAATCTTACTGGGCAAAAAGCATTCAGTTGGAACTTATATCAATGCAAAAAAACCTCAGGAGAAAATTATTATTTTAGA
This sequence comes from uncultured Saprospiraceae bacterium, assembly GCA_964564545.1. Classification (GTDB taxonomy): domain Bacteria; phylum Bacteroidota; class Bacteroidia; order Chitinophagales; family Saprospiraceae; genus CAJQQY01. Next base: position 35,324 of record CAZMBP010000094.1, on the reverse strand, counting down.
AGAAGTTAGGCATTTGTCGAATGGTGAAGCGAATTTCAGAAAATTAGATCAAGTAAAAATTAATTTAAAAAATAATCAATTCTTGTCAACCAGTTTTTGTTCAAAAGAGGAGTATGACGATATTCCAATTTTGGCAATTTATGAAGGAAATGGTCAAATCACTCGAAGAAAAAATATCATCAAAGCATGGGAAATTAAATTGGATGACTTTCAATTGGAAGCAATTTCTGTTAAAAATATTCAATGTCTTGACGAATTTTAAACTGATGTTTAATTGAGTTGTTGAAATAAGAAACTGGTTAGAAACTAGGATTGCTTTTTAAAATTTTAAAAGCTATTTTTCGGCCGATTTTATTTTCAAATTTTACGTGGTGGTCTGCTTTAGCTAATCGTAAAAAGTGAAGCATAATTTTATCTATTTCGCTTTGCTCATTTTTTTAGGTCAGCTAAAGCAGACCACTACGTGCAACTGTAATTGAGCATGAGTGCAACACAAGAAATGCCCTATTTCATCAAACCTTCCAAAAATCTAAGTGCTGATGAAAAACGGGCTGCCTACGAACAAGCCATTTTAGGAATTGATGCCAACTTGATGGGAGAATCAAATATGATTCTAAAAATGGCAACAATTAATTGTATTCTAAAAACCTATTTACCTTATTTTTATTGGGTTGGTTTTTATATGGTTAATGATGGAAGATTGAGTGTTGGTCCTTATCAAGGAACTTTGGGATGCTTGCATATTGATTTTTCAAAAGGAGTTTGTGGACGAGCTGCCAGAGAGGAAAAAACTCAATTAGTTCAAGATGTTCATGCACTTGACCAAGGAACAGCTCATATTGCTTGTGATCCTAATTCTCAATCGGAAATTGTCGTTCCTGTTTTTGATAAAAATAAAGACTTGATTGCGGTTTTTGATGTAGATAGTACGATTAAAAATTCTTTTGATGGTATCGATCAAGAGTATTTAGAAAAAATATTACAGAAGCATTTTCAAGCCTAATATTGTGCTCTGCTTTAGCTGATTTAGAATTTATTCACCTTTTGGTTCTCTTTTTTAGGTCAGTTAAAGCAGACCACAACATAGCACCCCACCCTTATTTGTAGTATATCTGCTGCAAAACCCACTTTTGAAATTATAAAAAAAAAAATACGTATACCGTTCTCCGTAAAAAAGAACCGTTGCGTAAACCTTTTGCAAAAAGTCCGTTTATTTCCAAGTACCAATAAGTCGAATTGGTATCTTTGAAAAGATCTATAAAAACACTATACAATAAACTATTTCAAAAACTGAACACTATGTACTTAAATTGGTCAAAATTTAATATGCCTTACAAAGAGCGGTACATTAAAAACAAAGTACCTGCTACTCCTGGAATTTACATGCTGTACGTTCAAATGGAGAATGAAAAATGGGATTGCTTTTATGTAGGCAATTCAGAAAATTTACATGAGTCTATGATGGCACATTTGGACGAAAAAAATCATCCCCTGATCGGAGAGAATATCAAAGATTATGTGTGTGGTTTTGAATATGCTCCAATGAATGATGCTGAAGAAAGAATTGCAGCTTGCAAATATCTTTTTGACAAATTAAAACCAGAATGTATGGAAGATCCAGGTGGACAAGCTCTTCGAGTTAATATTGCGAAAAGCTGGTAATACTTCTACTTACTTTTCATTTAAGATTTCCACGTTTTATTGGGACAAAAAAAAGGGATAAAGATTCTATTGAATTTTATCCCTTTTTTATTTGAATGTAAAAATTTACTCTTCTTCTTCAGAAGCTTTCACCTCTTTTCCTCCGTCGAGTTCATCTTGCCATTTTTTCAATTCATCCCATTTTCCAGCCGCAGCCAGTCCAGCTTGTTTTGGCCAAGTTGTAGGATTGTGAGATTTATATTGACCACCTGCTTCAGCAAGAGTAGCTTTTAATTTCTCAACATCTGTATTTTCCAATTCAGAAAAAGTATTGATGCCAGCCGCATTTAGAATTTCTTCAATTTTTGGTCCGATACCTTCTACTATTTTCAAATCATCTTTAGCAGTAAAATCTGCAGCTTTGGCAGGTTCAGCAGGAGCTTCTTCTGTTTTTTCCTCAGGAGCATTGAAACTTTCAACAGCTTCATCGATTTTTTCACTAACCACATGCGCAACAGCTTTAACTGTATCTACCACATCTTCCAATGTTTCTTCGATTTCAGTTGCAATTTTTTCAACGATAGATTCCTCAGCAGGGGCTTGTTTCTTACCTTTCATTTTCTCTGCCGCTTCTTTCAATTTTTCATCATCACCTGCTCGAGCCTCTTCTTTTGCCTTTATTTTTTCTTTAATTTTTTGAGCAGCTTCTCGTTTTGCTTCCCGAACTTTATCTTGTTCCGCACGGCGAGCATCTTTTTCTGCTTGCACTTCCATACGTTTTTCAAGTTCAGCTTTAGTTTGAAGCATTTCGTTCAACTTCTCTTCTTTAGATCGGATACGCTCTTTGATCATCATGATTTTAGCTTCACGCAATTGGGCTTCTAATTGGCCACCACTTTGTCCAGCCTTTCTATCTTGAAAGTCTAACTCACGTTTATCACGATTGATTGATTGTTCCATTTTTCCCAAAGCAGCCAACAAACCATCATATCTTCTTTTTAACCTTTCAGCAGGAGTAGAGTTCCCCCCTTGAGAGTTTGAATCACCGTATCGTTTATTTTTTACTTCTTTAAATAAACCATCTAATTGTTCCCAAATGGTAGATCGATGATCTCGAGATAATCTAGTTTCTTTAAATTCTCGTTGCATTTTCTTCAAATCTTCAAAAATGCCATTCAAGTTCAATCCTTTTTCCAATCTTTCTTTAATTTCACCAAGGCCTGTTTTGAACGTATTCATATGTTCTTCAGACTTTGCTTGAAATTCTTTATCTAAAGATTTTCTAAGTTCTTTCATTTTTCCAAACAACTCATTCGTATTGTCTCGTAGGTCATTCGCATGCTCTCGAAACAAATTACGGTCACGAACTTGTCCTTGAACTTTAGACCAGAATCCTTTAAGTTCTTCCCATACTTCTCCGCTGTAACTTGTCAGCTGAGCCACTTTTTCTCTAATTTCTTGGAGTTCTGTTTGGTAAGTTTCATTTAATTTCGAAGATAAAACCATAAAGTGCCACTCAGTTTGAGCACGCTGAATTAAGTCTCCTCTTTCTACTTTTAAATCTTCGGGTAAGAGACTTTCAGTAATTGAAAGTTCTTTTTCGGAATGTGTGAAACCTTCAGGAAATTCAGTTTCCGTTCCATTACGCCACTCGTTAAGCATTTTTTGAGAAAAATCCTCAGTAGCAATAGTTTCGGGAAATGTCCATAAATCAACTTTATTGTCTTGTGGTCGAAGTTGTAAGGCGATCAAAACCCTTTCATCTTGGGCATTTCTGCCCCAAAGTACTAATTTGGTCTTCATGTTACTGTAATAAAAATGTTTACAAAAATTATACTGTAGTAATTAGAACTTATTCGTTAGATAGTTAACGGTTGACATTTTTCGCTCACTTGAACTTTAGAATAAATTCTTTATTAAAATCTTAAATTAAACGTCTTGGTAATTTTTTACACCTAAAAACTTTAGGAAAGGTGGTTCTCGTTTATTCTTTTGTTTTGATTTTTTAAAATTATAAAAATACGGGATAAAGGACAAATATTTTATGATCATATATTTGAGTAGATAGAGATAAGGCATGCCTTATCTCTACTCTCGATTTAAATCAATATTCTTTTAAACCGTCATCCCCACCAAATTATTCGCAACTAAATATTGCGCAATTTGGATGGCATTCGTTGCAGCCCCTTTTCGAAGGTTATCAGCAACTACCCACATATTCAAAGCATTATCTGCAGATTCATCTCTTCGTAATCTTCCAACGAACACTTCGTTTTTATTTTTAGAAAAAAGAGGCATTGGATATTTGTTATTCGCCACATCATCTTGAACAATTACACCAGGTGCTTCACTTAACATTTTTTTCACTTCTCCTATTTCAAAATCATTATGAAATTCTACATTCACACATTCAGAATGTCCCCCTTGAACTGGCACTCGAACTGCAGTTGCAGTAATTCTCAAACTATCATCGCTAAAAATTTTCATGGTCTCATTGACCAATTTCATTTCTTCTTTGGTATAATCATTTTCCAAAAAGATATCACAATGAGGAATACAGTTATCTAAAATTTGATAATTGTAAGCCATCTCTTCCGGTGTTTTTCCTTCCTTTTCAGATTCATATTGATTTACAGCTTTGACACCTGTACCTGTAATAGATTGATAAGTTGAAATCACCAAACGCTTCATTCCATATTTTTTATGTAAAGGCGCGAGTGCTACAACCATTTGGATAGTTGAGCAATTTGGATTAGCGATAATTTTATCATTTTCAGTTAATTCATTAGCATTGATTTCTGGAACAATCAACTTTTTATTTGGATCCATTCTCCAAGCTGAAGAATTATCAATAACCGTTGTTCCTACTTCTGCAAACCGAGGAGCCCATTCTGTAGAAACACCTCCTCCTGCTGAAAAAATAGCAATATCAGGACGAGCATCAACTGCCGCTTCCATGCTAATAACGGTATGATCTTTCCCTTGAAAAGTAACTGATTTACCGACAGATCGTGCCGAAGCAACTGGTAAAAATTCTGTAATTGGAAAATTTTGTTCCTCCAAAACTTCGCACATAACTGTGCCAACTAAACCTGTAACACCTACTACTGCAACTTTCATGTTTTAAATATTTTTGATTTGATTTAGGAATGACAGATTTAAGTCTGATTCCAATAGGTTAAAAAATGAAATTTGATTTATTTTACGATCAGAACCTTCTATTAATTTTAAAAAACGTTCTATAAGTAAAACTGATTTTACTTAAAAGAGTTACGTTCGACAAAGAGATTCAAAAATTATTTGGAAAGGGATCGCAAATATACGTGTAAAAACAATTAGTTACCTATTTTTGAGTATGAAACAGACACTTCTTTTTATATTTTTCTTTATTTTTTCTATTTCAATCTTTGCCCAACTCTCAGAAAATTTCTCAGATGGTAATTTTTCAGATAATCCTACTTGGCTTGGTGATGACAATAATTTTATCGTCAATAGTGATAGTGAACTCCAATTAAATACATCGGGAGCAGATACCTCTGTTTTGTACACCGCCGTAGAAATACCTGATAGTACAGTTTGGGAAATAGATTTCAAAATGGATTTCGCTCCCTCTAATAATAATCGACTAAGAATTTATCTTCAATCTTCCACTACTAACTTTACCGATGTAGATGGATATTTTTTGGAAATTGGAGAATCAGGAGCAACTGATCGACTCACTTTATTTCGCTCTGATGCAGGAAATAAAACTGAAATTACTGCAGCAACTGAGGGAGCTTTAGGTAATGATCCTGCCATTGCCAAAGTAAAAGTCACTCGAAGTAAAACTGGTGATTGGTCTATTTTTGCCAATTATGATAATGGCGATATTTTAAATTTAGAAGCAACGGGTTTTGATGATACTTACTTGGGAGGGAATTTATTTTTTGCGGTTTGGTGTAAAAATACAAGCACCAATAGCGAAGCATTTTTCTTTGACAATATTGCCATTTCATCTTTACAACCTGATGTTACTCCGCCTTCGGTTTTGCAAGTGACACCTCTTTCTTTAACTGAGTTAGAAGTGTCTTTTGACGAAGCAATGGATAGTACAAGTGCTGCAACTGAGACTAATTATTTTGTTAACAATGGTATTGAAAGTCCTTCATCTTCAACTTGGAATTCCTCCAATCAATCAAAAGTATTATTAAATTTTGCCAACCCTTTTTCCAATCAAACTACTTACAATTTAGATATTCAAAATGTAAAAGATCAAGCTGACATTCCGCTTATTGCAGCAAGTATTCCATTTACTATTGATTTTGAAAGTCCTGAATTAATTGATGTAATAACGATTAGTTCATCAGAATTGGAATTAGAATTCAACCAACCAATTGAATCCACAACTGGTTCTCTATCAACAAATTATACTATTGACAATGGAATTGGAAACCCTATAAATGTAGAAATAGATCCAATCGAACCATTTAGAGTTTATCTTGAATTAGGTAGCCCATTGAGCAATGGAATTGAATATATTTTACGTGTTGAAAATCTTAAAAATCAACTTGACATCGAAATGAATCCACAAGATTTCCCTTTTGATTTTTTGATTGGAGCTATGATCGAACCAGGCGATTTTGTGATTAATGAAATATTGGCTGATCCACTTTCAGGTGGAGGCGACTATGTTGAACTTTACAATAATTCAGATAAGTTTTTAGACATTGAAGATCTAATTATTTCTAACACAACTCGTACTTCTGGTAGAGATAAAAATATAGAAACTTCCCTTATTTTAAAACCTGGTGAATATGTAGTTTTGACGCCCGAACCATTTTTCACTTTGCTAAATTACACAGTTGAGAATCCTGATTTTTTGATCGAAAATGCTCTGCCATCCTATAATATTTCAGATGGGAATGTGAGCATTTTTACTTCCTATGGAATGGATACCGTAATGATTGATTCGTTTGATTATAATAATGATTTTCATTTCCCATTCATAGATGATACGAAGGGGATTTCACTTGAACGAATTGATTTTGATGCTCCAACTCAAAATAGATCTAATTGGCATTCTGCTTCAACCATCAGCGGAGGTGGAACACCTACTTTTAAAAACTCTCAAATTCGTCCAACCAATCCTGCCGATGATTTTTTTAGCATTGCTGAAAAAACATTTTCGCCAGATGAAGATGGGTTTAGAGATTTTTTATTGATCGATTATTCTTTTGAAACTCAAGGGTATATTGCTACAGTAAATATTTATGATGCAAAAGGTCGATTGGTGAAAACACTTTTTGAAAATGAATTATTAGGACAAGAAGGTTCGCTTAAGTGGAATGGAATTACTGACGAAGGTCGAAAAGCAAGAATAGGTATTTACATTATTTTGGCTGAAATCTTTTCTCCAACAAAAGAAGTAATGCAATTTAAGTCGACTTGTGTTGTTGCTGGTCAATTAGATTAAATTGAACGAATAACTATCAGTCCTACAAATACCTGTAGAGAAAATTCAAGTTATTTAACTGTTTAAAGAAAACAGCCAATTAAACATATATTGAATTTTCCTTAATTATCATATATTTGTAATAAGACTATGGTAAAGAACATTCTAAATAATACTTACATTCAATACTTTCTAATGGCTTCCCTCATTTTAGGGGCTTTGGTTTGTATTTATCCTCCTCAGAATTTCTTTTTTAAATCCTTGGCCGAATATGCCATTCAAATAATGTTTGGATATTTATTTTTGGGTATGTTTTTTTTGGTTATAAAACAGCCAAGATTAATGTTCACGTGTTTCATTGCTTGTTCCATTCTTGCTATCCATCTTAAAATAAATACGAACCCAGACTTAAAAAAACCACAACCTACTGAAAATCAATTAATTATAGATGTTTCACTCATTAATATTTCAAATATTAATGAAGATCCAGATGGTGCTATTCATTCCATGCTAACTTCTGAGGCATGCATTTTAAGCATTCCAAACCTTGACCCAACAGTCTATGAATTTCTTCGAGATACCTTGGCTAAGAAATTTCCATATTGTACTCAACGTATTGGTTTTGATCCAGGAATTGCTGTTTTCTCCAAATTCGAAATCAGTAACCAGGACACTTTTTTCGTAGAAGGATTACCCAACATTATGGGAAGTATAAAACCGGATGGTCAAGATCAAGAATTGTTTTTTATCAGCTCGACTACTTTACCCCCATTTTATACTAAAGATTATGATCGATTAAAAAAACAGCTAAATCGAATTGCTGAAAAAGTAAGTGCGATCAACGCTCCAATTTTGACTTTAGCTGATTATAATTTAGTCCAATGGTCAGATGAGATTCATAACTTCAGAAATAAAGCTGGGCTGAAAGATAGTCGAAGAGGCTTCTCCCCTTACGCTGCTGGGAATAATGTTTTTGGTTCTTTTTTCGAATCACCACGAGATCATATTTTCTTTTCAAAACATTTCAAATGTATCGGTTTTGAAAATTTAGAATCCTCTTCCGATCAACATTTGGGAATCAAAGGTTCATTCCAATTTAACCCAATTTCCGTCACTCCTACTGCTGCCGCTGTAAAATGATTAAGCAAAGACTTCAAAGTTTTAAATATGCATTGAAAGGAATTCGATTACTTTTTCAATCAGAGACAAATGCAAAGATTCATTTAGTTTTTACACTTCTAGTAATTGCTGGAGGATTATTTTTCTCAGTTAGTACCACCGAATGGTGTTTATTAGTTTTGGCAATTGTAATGGTTTTGGGTGCAGAGGCAATGAATACCGCAATCGAATATTTGACTGATTTAGTCTCGCCCGACTTTCATGAGTTAGCTGAAAAAACGAAAGATGTGGCTGCTGGAGCAGTCTTAATTACTGTAATTGGAGCTGTAATAGTCGGTTGTACTATTTTTCTTCCCAAAATATGGGCTTATTTTTGTATATAAAAAATAAATCCTCCTCCCCCGCAGTTTATTATACCTCCCCGTTTATTTTCACAATTTTTCAAAACCTACACTACTCAATGCTAATCCTTATGCGTTATTTAGCCCTTCTCTGCTGCTTATTTGTAGTATTTTCTACTCACGCTCAAGAACAACTTGGATTACGAACAGATAATTATTCTGGGATTCATGGAAGTTTATTAAATCCTTCACATAACGTAACTAGTCTTTTTCGATGGGACATAAATTTAGTTTCAGCAGGAGTCTCCGCCCAAACTAACTATGGATTTATACAAAATACTAACGTCTTCCATGCAATTCGTAATAATGAGGAGTTAATCCTGATGCAGGATTTAGAAAATCCCAACGCTCCTTCTCCTAATTACTTAATTGTAAATTTCGATGACAGTAATAAATTAAAATACGCTTCAATTTTTGCCAATATTATGGGCCCATCTTTGATGGTCAAGTTAGAAAATGGTCATTCATTTGGTTTTTTCACCAATATTAGATCAGCCGTTTCGACTCATGATATTCCTGCAATTTTAAATTATTCAACTTTTTTTGATACACCTTTTTATGATTATATAAATGTTGATCCATTTAAAATTTCGACCATGGTTTGGTCAGAATTTGGGTTAAACTATGCTGCAAAGATTGAAGCCTATGATGGATATTTTGGACTTGGGGCAAACCTAAAATTTATCAATGCATACGAAGCTGCATATATTAATGTTAAAAGAAGTGTCCTGTCAGCTCAAATTCCAGGAGACACTTTGTTATTTCAGAATCCACATTTGAATTATGGGGTAACTAATATGAACTTAGAAGGAGAAGATCTTAGTTTTCAAAGTAATGGATTTGGAGTAGGCGTTGATTTGGGATTAACTTATGTTTACGAAGGTAATGAAGATCATTACAAATGGAAAGTGGGCGTTTCACTTTTGGATTTAGGGCAAATTGAGTTGAGTAGAAATGCCGAGGAGCACGATTTAAATACAGATACTTTAGTTGTTTTTCCTTCCAGACAATTCCAATCAGTTGCTAACCAAGATCGAATTCATTTATTGAGTCAAGTTGGACTGAGAGATTCGACTGCCTCACTTACTTCTTCTAATTTTAGAATGGGTTTGCCAGGTGCAATAAGCATTCAAGGTGATTATAAAATTATGGAGTTTTTATATCTAAATGGAGTTTTTATCCAAAGAATTCCGATGGGAGAAAATAGCATTCGAAGAAATAATTTAATGGCTGTTACTCCTCGATTTGAACATCGATGGTTTGGATTTTCTATGCCAGTTGTTTTATTAAATTACCAAAAATTGAGTTTGGGTACTTCCGTCCGCTTAGCCTTTTTAACAATAGGAAGTGATGATGTGGGTAGCTTTTTTGGAAAAAGGAATTTAGATTCATCGGATTTTTACGTGGCGTTAAAAATTAATCCCTTTAATCTTGATTTGAATTTAGGAGGAGGAAGAAAAAAGCGGGGGAAGAATGTGAAATGTTATCAGTTTTAGTTTTTTAATATAGAATAGACTTTATTCGATGGACATTGAACGTTAGACGTTTTACGGCCCATCATACAATTCTATTTCGAATAAACTATAATATCAAACTTTTTAAATCCCTGCTTGATTGGTAAGTAGGCTTGTTCTTGAATCGATATTCGTAAGCCTTTTCAAAAAATTTAACTATCCCGACTTTTTTTTAACAATCTCATAATCAAAACTGGCATTATTTTCCCCATTAAATAGATGAGGGTTTTTAATAAAAAAACACTCTCCATTCTTAGACAACATATCCAATATTCAACCTTAATCATTCACGCCTTTGAAAGACTTGATCTTATATATCAATTATTTCATTGAAGCCTAAAAAACAAGTGTCACAAATGTGGCATCTACTTGTACATTTTTATGTAGAGAAAAAGTTATTTTATTTCTACTAAACTATTAAAACTAATTTTGCGATATGAGAGTTTTGAAAAATATAATGTTACTTTTCTTTTGCTTGACAAGCATCGGATTATTTGCGCAAAACCAAAAAAAACCTTTGGGTAAAAGCGTAGATGTGGAGTTATCAAGAAAATTAGAGCGTAAATTTAAGAGAGACGCTGCTCGTTTGGCTTTGAGAATGGAGGCAGACAAAGAAGAACTGCGTTATCAAAATATTATTATTGCTCCAGGAAGTGTGGAAAGCATTTACCAAGCTTTAGTGAATGTTTATAAAAAAGATGAAACGGCTCAATCTATTGCAAAATGCAATGTCCATACTTTTCCTAATCCTTCTATCGATCATTTCAATGTTATTTTTGATAAAACAGTTGACTGGGCAATTCCTTTGCAACAAGGAGTTAGCGAAACAGATAGTGATGAAATCAATGATTTATTAGATGAATACAACTTAGTCATCAGTAAACATGTACAATGGAATAGCACGCAAGATGCAATTACTATTCGAAGCAAGGTGCCATTGAATATGGCTGCACTTTCGAATGAATTTTATAACATTGAAGGAGTTGAAGAAATTGATTTAGGTGTGCCGACAATTGCAGGTAACGATATCAAAATTGAAAGATTGGAACAAGGTTGGATGTTGGAATATATTCTACAATTTGGTTCTTACAGCGACAAAGGGAAAAAACATGTTTGGAAATACAAAGTATCGGACGATGGAGAAGTAAGTTTTATTTCTGAAACTGGAGATCCAATTCCAACTTGGATGAAATGTGACGATAATATTGGCAGTTTGCTAGTAAATAAAATCTAGTTTAGATTTTACATTATTTTTTCAAAAAAAAGTTTAGTCATTACGAATGGCTAAACTTTTTTTTATTTTCGGCTTTGATAAGATACTTCATCGCAGATTAAGCAGATTTTACTTTTTCAGAACCCGTGCAAACCTGCGTAATCTATGGTAAATAAAATACATCATTTATGGAAATCAAATGTCTTCCTTTTTACCGTCTAAATTTAGATGAAATTTATGCAATTATGGCGCTTCGGCAAGAGGTCTTTGTGGTTGAGCAAAATTGCCCATACCTCGATGCTGATGGTAAAGACCAAGATGCTTGGCATGTGATGGGCTGGGATGAAGATGGTGATTTGGTGGCGTATACTCGACTGCTTCCCAAAGGAATTTCATATGAAAATTATGCCGCTATTGGCAGAGTTGTGAGTTCATCAAAAGTAAGAGGAAAGGGCGCTGGTAAGGAAATTATGAACGCTACAATTGAGTGGAGTAAAAAACTTTTACCTGAGCAAAAGATAAAAATTTCTGCTCAAGTTTATGCTTTAGATTTTTATCGAAATTTAGGATTTGAAGAAGTAGGGGAGGAATATTTAGAAGATGATATCCCTCATATGAGTATGATTTTAAAGGATTAGAAAAGCCAAAAATAAACTGTAATTACAATAAGAAATGAGAGTCCTAAATGAATTCGATTCTTTCTCTTTTCCTTTGCTAAAAACTCTCGATTACTTTCTTTATTTTTTAATAAATCATCCGTAGTCGGTTTTTTGAACTCCATTTTTTCATCCCAATTTACCTTTCGGTTGAAATATACTTTTCTGTATTTATTACTTTTGTTCTTAAGCGATAAATTAGTTTTTATTCTATTATTCATTCCTGCTATCCCCATCGCTATTTATTTTTTTAGAAAAATGAATAATCATTATCCAGCATATTTCCCAAATCCCTCAATATAATCAACCCATATATTCGTCTGACTAAACCAATAAAAAATAGCCAGAACAACTGCAAATCCAAAAATCAAAAATACTCGCTTTTCCTTTTTTTGCTCTTTCAAAAAAAATCGATTTCTTGCTTCCAAATTTTTCAATTCTTTAGCTGTAGGTGTCTTAGAATTATACCTTTTATTCGATGGTGAAGATTTTGAACAGTCTTTAAAAACTTCGTAAGGATTTACTTTAGCTCTTAATTTTTTATTAGACTTTAGGCGGTTAGATGCATCAGCAGAATGTTCCAAAATGATATTTTTTGGTGAATAATCTTACTTTAAAATAATCTTCCAAAAATAGATATTTGAGTTTCTTCGACTAAACAAGAACAATTTCAGATATTTATAAACCTATTTTAAAACTATAACCATAACATTCAACGTTTGGATATTCACCTACTTAGATTCCGTTAAATAAATAACTTCATTATTTAATATCATTTTACAAAAAAAAACTTTCTAATTTTCCAGTCAAAATTTTTTATTTTCGCCTTACAAATGTATCAACGACCCATCATATTTACCCTGCTATTTACCCTAACTACATCTTGCTTTGCCCAAAATGTAGATAGCCTAATTCTTGCCGCTGAAAATCTAAAAGGAAGTCAAAAAGCAGCTGCTTTTGAAAAAATTGGATTGGAATATTACCAACAAGATTTTACAATAAAAGCCAAAGAGTACTTCAACAGATCATTAGATATTTCAAGAGAAGTTAATGATACTTTAAGTCAAATGAAAGCTCTAAAAAATCTACTTAGGGTAGCTTATCACAAAGAAGATAGTGTGGAACTTTCGCGAGAATATGCAGGGCATTTGGAAGAGCTATCTGTTGATTCGGGAAATAAAATGATGCAAGCTTATGTCCTTCATCATAAAGGTAGAGCCAACAAAGAAGACTTTGAACTTTCGATTAGTCGAATGAAACGAGCGCTAAAACTTTATGAAGAGATAGGGACAAAAGAATCAATCAATATTGTCTATCGTGAACTCGGTGAAGCACTTTTGGATACTGCCCCGACAGAGGCTTTTATGTATTTCCAAAAGAATCTAGAATTGGCTGAGGAGTTGAATTTTCAGGAAGAAATTTATCTTGCCCGAAGTAATATCAGTAGTGCTTTGATTTCGATGAAGCAATATGAGGATGCTCGGAAGTTTTGTGAGCGAAATATTGAAATTGCCAAAGAAGCTAACAACCAAGATTTTTTGGCTTATAATTATTTACTAATTGGAATTTCTTATAAAAAAGAAAAAAACTATTCTCAGGCTATTGAGTACGCAATGCAAGGAAAAGAAATTTGCGAAGCGAATAACTTGATGGACAAAAAACAATACACTTACCAACTCCTTAAAGAGATTTACAACGAGCGAGGTAATACTTCTGAGGCATTCGATTATTTTGCCAAAGAAAAACAAATTGAAGCTGCACTTGAAAGAGAAAAAACTGCGAATAAACTAGCTGCATTCAATGCCCAATTTGAGTTAGAAAAACGAGAGCAAGAATTAGCAAACTTTAAGGAAATTAAATATTATGAGAATTTAGTGAAAAATGGATTATTGATCTTTTTAGGTATTCTTGCTTTGTTTTTATATCAATTGAGTGTTCGAAGAAGATTGAAAGTTTCTCTCCAAAAAGAGGAATTAGAAAAATTAAAAGTGGAACAAATGCTCGAAACAGAGGAACGTGAGCGACTCAAAGAACGATTAGAATACAAGGAAAGAGAGTTAGCGAGCAACACGATGTTTATGCTTCAGAAGAATAAAATGCTAACTGATTTAAAAGAAAAAATTGGAACGATTAAAGTTTCGAATGATGAACAATTGCGAAAGCAAGTGAATAATATTGATCGGAATATCGAAATGAATATGAACTTTGATGATGATTGGCAGAAGTTTAAATTACATTTTGCGGAGGTTCATCCTAACTTTTTTGAAAAATTATATCAAGAGAATAGTGGTTTAAATAATAATGATACTCGTTTTTGTGCCTATATCAGAATGGGATTAACGACGAAGGAAATTGCTCAGTTGATGGGGATTTCTGCGGGGAGTGTTCAGAAGGCTAGGTATCGATTAAAGAAGAAATTAGAATTAGGGAAGGAAGTTAATTTGATTGAGTTTATTTCTAATTTGTAATTTTTTTTTGCTGCTGACTTTTTATAAAAAGTCAGCAGCAAAAAAACTATATCTCAGCTGCAAGCCTTGCGCCCCGGTCAATCGCCCGTTTAGCATCCAACTCACGAGCCTCCTCTGCTCCGCCAATCAGATGTACCGCAACTCCCTTCCCTCTCAAATCATCTAACAAATCAGCCCGTGGGGTCTGACCTGCACACACTATAACATTATCCACACGTAAAATATCTTTCTCTTTTTTCCCAATGGTTATATGTAAACCTTCGTCGTCTATTTTATCATACTTCACACTTCCAATCATATTTACTTTCTTCATCTTAAGACTTGCTCGATGAATCCAGCCCGTTGTTTTTCCAAGTCCTGCACCTAGTTTTCCATGTGATCTTTGCAACAAATGAATTTCTCTTGCAGAAGGAGCTGGCTTTGGTTCAGCTAATGCTCCTCCATTTTGATAATCAGGATCGACGCCCCACTCTTTTAAAAATTCTTTTACATTCAAACTTGTAGATTCACCTTCATGAGCCAGATATTCTGCTACATCAAATCCAATTCCTCCTGCCCCAATAATCGCTACAGATTTACCAACAGGCTTTTTGTGTAACAATACATCTACATAACTTAGAACCTTTGGATGATCGATTCCTTCAATACTCAGTTTTCTAGGATTCACACCGGTCGCTAAAATTATATCATCAAATTTCTGAGCTAGTAAAAACTCCTCATCCACTTTTGTATTCAAATTCAAATGAACTCCATGCAATTCGATTTGTCGATTAAAATATCGCAACGTTTCATAAAATTCCTCTTTCCCAGGAATTTGTTTTGCCATATTAAATTGTCCACCAATCTCAGATGCTGCTTCATACAAATGAACTTCATGCCCTCGCTCCGCAGCAATTGTTGCCGCTGCCAAACCTGCAGGACCTGCTCCAACAACACCAATCTTCTTTTTATTATCTGTTGGCAAATAGTTCAATTCTGTTTCGTGACAAGCTCTTGGATTCACTAAACATGAAGAAGTTTTTCGACTAAAAGTATGATCCAAACAAGCTTGATTACAACCAATACAGGTATTAATTTCATCCGCACGATTTTCCATAGCTTTAATTACAAAATCAGAATCTGCTAAAAATGGGCGAGCCATCGAAACCATATCAGCATGCCCATCTGACAAAATTTTCTCAGCAACTTCTGGTGTATTAATTCGATTTGTCGTAATCAAAGGAATATTCACTTTCCCCATCATTCGCTTGGTGACCCAACTAAATCCTCCTCTCGGAACCATGGTAGCAATCGTCGGAACCCGTGCCTCATGCCATCCAATTCCAGTATTAATTATCGTTGCTCCTGCTGCCTCGATTCTTTGTGCAAGCAATTCTACCTCTTCCCATGTACTCCCTTTGTGCACCAAATCCAACATACTCAACCGGTAAATTATTATAAAATTCGGTCCAACTGTTTCACGAATTCCTTTTACTATTTCTATTGGAAATCGCATTCTATTTTCATAACTCCCTCCATAATCATCTTTTCGTTGATTTGTCTTTTCCACCAAAAATTCATTAATCAAATAGCCCTCAGATCCCATCACTTCTACTCCATCATAACCTGCGTCTTGTGCTAGGGAAGCCGTATTTATAAAATCATTTATGGTTCTCCGAATTGCTCTTTTACTCAACAACCAAGGTTTAAAAGGAGTAATCGGAGATTTGATTTTGGAAGGCGCTACTAGAAAAGGATGGTAACCATATCTTCCTGAATGCAAAATTTGCATTGCGATTTTTCCATCCTCAGCATGAACGGCTTTCGTTATTATTTCATGTTTTTTTGCTTCACTACTACTTGACATTTTTGCAGCAAATGGGCCAACCCAACCTGCTCGGTTAGGCGCTATTCCACCTGTTACAATTAAGCCAACTTGACCACGAGCTCGCTCAGCAAAATATTTTGCCATTCGATCAAAACCATTTTTGGTTTCTTCCAGTCCTGTGTGCATACTTCCCATGAGTACGCGATTTTTCAAAGTGGTAAATCCTAAATCTAGAGGCGATAAAAGATGCTTATATGGATTAGACATTTATGTAGATTTTATTTTTGTAAAGATAAAATTTTGAAGCTAATTTTCACTTAAAATTATATCCCTTCGGTCTTTTATTTTTTTCAAAAAAGCTTAACAACATTATAAATATTAAAAATTAACACTTTAATTATTCAATGTTTTCTGCTTAAGAGACTGTTTTGAAATTATTTCTTAAACGATTATAATTTCATCTCCCAATTTAATTATTGGCTCATCTTCATTCTTCACTTCACAAGTCATCCTCATTCCAAACTTAATTTCTCGACCCATTTTCCGATAAGTAGAAAGTGTTTCCAAGGGCTGACCTGTTGGTTCACCAGTCAAATGATCAACGTTAATTAATTTACATCGACCACAAATCTCGACTGTTTTAAATTCTGTTCCACCAATTTTTACGCTTTTCCAATTATCTTCTTCATAAGCTTTTTCTCCCGTAAATATGATGTTAGAACGAAATCGATTCATTGGTATTTTATTTTCCAATCGTCCATTTAACTCTTCCAACGAGACAGTATTTGTAATCAAAACTGGTGACTTGTCAGAAAGGCTGGTCAAGTTTTGAACTACTCCATTTTCTGTTTCTTTAGTTCTAATATTTTTCTCTGGGAAAAAGACTAACGTGCACCGAAATCCAAAAATTTCAGTAAACCACTCTCCTATCGAATCTACTTTTTGGACTTCACAGGAATTGCTCCATACTTTTGATCGAAGCGTAACTCCGTATTTTGATAAAATTGGAATGCTCGCAGTTGAACCAGTTTTCTTATGAGAAAAAACCAAATTACCATTTTCAATTTTCGTTTGAATCAATGCCATTTTTGGAAATTTTCGTTGTGTCATAAAAACACCGTTTTCATCCAATAACATCCAATTACGATCATACTTTAATCCCTTAGCGGTTAGTCTTGCTTCTTGCAATGAAATCCCTCCTAAAGATTTGACTGGATAAATATGGAGCTCTGTGATTTTCATAATTGATATTTTCTTTTTACAAAAGAAATAAAACTTCACCCAAATAAAAAATTAAGTTCCGATTAATTATAAATCCAAAAACTATCTTTGCATTTCAATTAAAATTCAATTCTCCAATGTCGTTATTTCAAATATTTGATTTACTCGGAACTGTAGCTTTTGCTCTTTCAGGAGCAATGGCTGCAATCAATAAAAAGTTAGATATTTTTGGAATCTTCATAATTGCATTTGTCACTTCAGTTGGTGGTGGAACTTTGCGAGATATGCTGATTGGTCGAACACCTGTGGGTTGGATGACTGATTTGACTTACCTCTACATTATTATTCTATCTACAATTCTTGGAATTATTTTTAGGAAAAGAATGGGGCGATTGAGTAAAACGCTTTTCCTTTTTGATACAATTGGTTTGGGAATTTTTACAATTACGGGAGCTGAAATTGGTTTACAGTTTGGATTACATCCAATTATTTGTGTGACCTTAGCAACAATGTCTGGGAGTTTTGGAGGATTGATTCGTGATATTTTAGTGAATGAAATTCCAGTTATTTTACAAAAAGAAATTTATGCTTTGGCATGTGTTGCTGGAGCTGTTGGTTTTTTATTGTTGGAGATGATTGATTGTAATAAAGATTTACAATATGTATTGACGAGTAGTTTGGTTATTGTCATTCGATTGTTGGCTGTGAAAAATAAGTGGGAATTACGATCCATTTATAAATAAATTTTAGCCACAGACGGACACAGACTTTACTGACTTTCCCACTACATAATTCACCTGTTGGGAAAGTCAGTAAAGTCTGTGTCTATCTGTGGCAAATTATTCTTCAAATTCCCTATCTTTCCATTTCTATTTTCAACAAAACCAAATCTAAAATCATGAGAAAATACTTTCCTCTCAAAAAGTTATCTTTTGTAATTACAATGTTATTTTTGACTACTTCATTTTTTGCACAGCAATTAATTGAAGATCGTTTTGCATTTGATCCAGACTTAACATACAATAAAAACATTCCTTCGCCTGCTTCCGAATTAGGTTATAAATTAGGTGAACGATTTTCCATCCATGCTGATGTGTTAGATTATTTCGAAAAATTAGCTGCTGCTTCTCCTCGAATTACGATTCATACTTATGGCGAAACTTACGAAGGGAAAAGACTCATTTACCTCGTCATCACTTCCGAAGAGAACCAAAAAAATATTGAAACGATTCGAAAAAATAATCTTCGTCTAGCTGATCCTCAAAATATTTCTGCAACCGAAGCAGCTGAGTTGATGAAAAACCAGCCCGTTGTTGTTTCCTACAGTTATAACATTCATGGTAACGAAGCATCGAGTACGGAAGCGGCAATGCAAGCTGCTTACCGCTTAGCAGCTGTCGATGATAGTGAGACAAAATCCATTTTGAATAATTCTGTTTTTGTCATGATGCCATGTATCAATCCTGATGGTCGCGACCGATACACGACTTGGTACAACTCTGTACAACGAAGTGAATTGGCTATTGAACCACATGATTTAGAACACCATGCTCCTTTCCCAAATGGTCGAACTAATCACTATTGGTTTGACTTAAATCGCGATTGGATTTGGTTGATTCATCCTGAGTCACGAGGACATATTTCTGTTTATCAGAAGTGGATGCCGCAAGTTCATGTAGATTATCATGAGCAAGGATATCATAGTAACTACTTTACTGTGCCTGGAACGACACCTCGAAATTTATTACTTCCTGATCAGTATGAAGCATTGGCAGATACCATTGGTCGAGCGAATATTGCAGAGTTTGATAAAAACCAAATCAACTATTTTACCCGCGAAGCATTTGACTTTTATTATCCAGGTTATGGCTCGAGTTATCCAAGTGTAATGGGTGCTGTTGGAATGTTGACGGAGCAAGGAGGAATCGCTGGAGGTCGAGCAATTAAAACGAATGATGGTTATATTTTAACTTTGCGTCAACGGATTTTTGATCACTACACCACCTCTTTGGCGACTTTAAAAAAATCAGCAGAACGAAAAGATATTTTCCTAAATTACACTTACCAAGCTCTTAATCCAAAGAGTAGCAAAAGCAATGTTAAGGCTTACATTTTCCCTGACGAATCGGATGGACATTTATATGAATTGATAAATATCTTATTAAAACATGGTGTCAAAGTTCATCAATCAGAGAATTCTTTCCAAGTAAAAAATGCTACTTCTTACCAAAGAAAAAATCTTTCTAACAAGACATTTCCAAAAGGAACTTTTATTGTTTCAACAGATCAATCAAGACATTTATTTGTGAATAGTATTCTTTCGCCAAACATGGCTATCGAAGATTCTGTAATGTACGACATGTCAACTTGGGCGGCACCATTAGCTTATAATTTAGATGCTTACTACACTTCTAACTCTTTGATGATCAATTCAAAAAAAGGAGGAGTAAAAACAGTTGAGATTAAAAGTATGCCGATTGCACCAAAGGGTGTTTCAGTTTCTAATGCTAATTATGCATATACCATTGAATGGAGTCAAACCAATGCGCCTAAAGCTTTAGCAATGCTATGGAAAAAAGGTTACCGGGTTCGTTCTGCACAAAAAACATTTTCAACAGATCAAAAAACATGGTCAGCAGGAAGTTTGATTTTACTAAAAGGAAGGAATCGAGACAAGTGGGATAATATCGAAAAAGACTTGGCAGAAATTTCAAACGCTTGTGATATTGTCATCGACGGACAACAAACTGGAAGGATGCTAAAAGGAATTGATTTGGCTTCAAACAAAAGTAAACCAGTTCATCAACCAAGAGTTGCGATGTTAGTTGAACCGCCGTTTTCAACTTACACTAGTGGTCAACTTTATTTTTTATTTGATAAAATTACAGAGCTTCCTGTGGAGCGAATTCGAACTTCGGTTTTGGAGCAAACGGACATGCCACACTTTGGTTCGCGATATGGTTTTGCAGATTTGAATGATTATGATGTATTAATTATGCCTGGTGCAAATCCTAATAATTTGAAAAAATTATTTGCAAAAAAAAGTTTAGCCAAGCTGAAAGATTGGGTTAATCGTGGAGGTGTTTTAGTGGCGACGGAAGGTGCTGCTACTTTTTTCACAAAAGAAAAATCTGGTTTCACCGATATGAAATTAATGGAGGTAAAAAAAGACTCTAGCGAAAATGCCAAGTATTTAGCTTTCGCAGATCAAGAAGATTTTCATGGAAAAAAACGAATTCCAGGGTCAGCTTTGAATGCTCATATTGATTCTTCTAATCCATTGGCATTTGGAATGCCGAATAATTTATTTGCTTTGAAGTTTGGTTCGTTAGCGCTTGAACCAAGTCCTAGTTTCGAAACTGTTGGATATTATTCTAAAGATGTAAATGAATTGTTAGCATCAGGTTACGCTTCGCAAGAGAATTTAAAACACCTTGCTGGAAATGCCTTTGCTGGTGTTAAAAACATGGGTAAAGGAAAGGTTGTTTTCTTCTTGGATAATACGCAATATCGAATGTTTTGGCGTGGACCATCGAGGATGATGCAGAATGCCGTAATGTTGTTGAAAAATAATTAAAGTTTTTTGACGCTGACTTTGTATGACTATTATGACTTCCCGCTGTTTTAATCCCTCTGCGAAAAGTCATAATAGTCATACAAAGTCAGCGTCAAAAATCAAAAAACGAAAAGGGCAATCCCTTTCAGAATCCACCCTTTCCTGTCGTCGAAAAACTACCAAGTTTTAAGTTCTTAATTTCCTATAACAATATATTTACATCGTCAAGCCTACTTCAATGTAAAAGTAACGGGTAACGTGAAATTTACTTTTACATTTCGTCCACCATGTCTTCCTGCTTTCCATTTCGGCATACTATTCAAAACTTTCAATGCTTCTTCGGTACATCCTCCAGGAACACCTCGCAAGGCTTTTGCATTTTGGACATCACCATTTTCATCAATCACAAATCTTAATATTACTCTTCCTTCAATTTTATTATCACGAGCTCTTGTAGGATATTTTATATGCTTCGCAAAATATTGAAGCAATGCTGCATCGGAACATGCTTTATATTCATCCTTTGTCATTTCACTATAATTGCACGTTCCAAAACTCGGCATGTATTCGGCAAAATCTCGCACAGGTTCTTCTACCAAAATATCCAATGGCTCTTCTACATCAGGTTCTGGTTCATCATCGTCGTCACCATATAAACTATTATCAAAAGGAAGTTCTGGTCCT
The DNA here is from genome assembly GCA_964564545.1 of uncultured Saprospiraceae bacterium. GTDB lineage: Bacteria > Bacteroidota > Bacteroidia > Chitinophagales > Saprospiraceae > CAJQQY01. The sequence goes on along the minus strand of CAZMBP010000094.1, from coordinate 13,613 downwards.
TCATCAATATCTATTGAAATAGTTTGAGGCTCCGTAGGCTCCGTTAGAGCGACCTCATCTACAGGTTCAATGTGATCTGAAATATCAACTGTTGGAGGTGGTAATGGTTTTTCATGTTTAGTTCTTGTAATTTCCACTTCATCTACAGACATAGGTTCATGGTAAGTTTCTATCAATTTTTGAGATGGTGTTGAGCTAAAATTAAAAGCCATAATTATAAAACTTAACGATGCAATTAAGCCTATTTTAAAGTTTACAGCTCTATTTTTTCTTAATCCGGAAATGTCATTCTTCATCATAACTTATTGATTTTTAGCATTTTATAAAAAGACAAAACGATGTTCTTGGCGCAACTCTGTTGGAGTTTACCTTTTGGCTTTGGCCAATATTTTTTTATTTTTTTTATGCTACCGACTAAAGTCAGTAGCTACGGAAGGATTTCAAACTGAGCGAAAAAACCGTTTCGTTCGCTTAGTTATTTTTAGAGATGTAGGGAATATTACTTTTGGTGTATGAAAAATATTTTTATCCTGAAAAAAGGGTAATTTTGTTTTTTTATTCACCACACATAACAAAGATTTTCTCAGAATACAAATAACAATTTGTGAAATCCTGTGTTATTTTTGGTGAATTTATTCCAAAAAAAATTACGCCAACGAGCGACAATTAATATGATTGAGTTTTCAAGATTTACTTTAAAAAATGGACTGCGAGTTTTAGTACATGAAGATAACAGTACGCCAATGGCAGCAGTCAATATTTTATATAATGTTGGGTCTAGAGATGAGTCTCCTGACAAAACTGGTTTTGCTCATTTGTTCGAGCATTTAATGTTTGGTGGTTCAAAAAATGTGAAAGACTTCGATGATCCAATCCAAATGGCAGGCGGTGAGTGCAATGCTTTTACCAATTCTGACATCACTAATTTTTATGATTTAGTTCCGTTGGAAAATTTGGAAACAGTACTTTGGTTGGAATCTGATCGGATGAACAGTTTAAATTTTTCTAAAAAAAGTTTGGACGTTCAGCGAAAAGTCGTGGTAGAAGAATTTAAAGAAACTTGCTTGAATCAACCTTACGGAGATGTCTGGCATCACCTTTCCGACTTAGCTTACAAGGTGCATCCTTACCGAACTCCAACGATTGGAAAAGTACCACAACATGTTGAAGACGCTACTTTGGATGATGTCAAAAAGTTTTTCAAAAAATACTATTGCCCCAATAATGCAATCCTTGTTATTTGTGGAAATATAAAACCTGATGCTGCAAAAGCGTTAATTGAAAAATGGTTTGGAGATATCCCAAGTGGGAATGTTTATGTTCGAGATTTACCAAAAGAACCAAAACAAAGTGCATTTCGAAAAAAAGAAAATCAAGCAAACGTTCCTAGCGATGCACTTTATTTAGCCTTCCACACTCCAGGTCGAGCAGATAAAGATTACTACGCGATTGATTTGTTATCTGATATTTTGGGAAATGGTCGGTCGGCAAGATTGTACCAAAGGTTGATGAAAGAGAAGCGACTCTTTACACAAATTGATGCCTACGTAACTGGTTATATTGACCCAGGTTTGATGATTGTCGAGGGTAAACCTGCGGATGGAGTTTCAATGGAAGAAGCAGAAGCTGCTATTTGGGAGGAGATCGAAGCTATCAAAAAGGAATTAGTTGATGAACGAGAATTAGCCAAAATTAAAAATAAAATGGAAAGCTCTTTGGAGTTTTCGGAAGCAAGTGTTTTAAACAAAGCGATCAATCTGGCTTTCTTTGAATTATTGGGTGATGCTGAATTAATTAACTCAGAAGCTGTAGCATATCAAAAAGTTACTTCCAATGATATTCACCGAGTCGCTAATGAAATTTTGACAAAAGAAAATTGCTCAGAGTTATTTTATTTAGCGAAAAAAGAAAAGGAAGAAGTCTAACAATAAAAAAGCGGTGTTAGCGCTCGAAACGCTAACACCGCTCTCTAAAAAAAATAACTAACTCTATTTACTCTTTATTTGCCCCAACAATACATCCACCGCTCTTTTCAATTGCTCATCTTCTCCTTTCGCTTTTCCATCTGCTGAATTTTGTACTTCAATATCTGGAACTGCAGGCCCCCATTCCATATTCTTTTTTGTTGCTTTAACATACCATGCTCTGAAAGGCATTCGAACAAATGAACCATCCATCAGACCACTTCCGCCTGTAGAAATTACTGCTCCGAAAGTTGGTTTCCCAACCAAAGTTCCAATTCCTAATTGTTTGTAAGCATGTGAAAAAATTTCCGCATTGGAATAACTATTTTCATTACAAAGTGCAATTGATGGTCTTGTCCAACTTGACAATGGCAATCGTTCGCCAAACGGATAAGTCTCTGTAAATTTCAAATGTTCTTTTTCCAAACTTTTAGCTGCTCCTCTAGGAACTGTATAAGAATGTTGACGCACACTTAAAACCGTCATCAACATATCAGTCGTCCAACCACCTCCATTAAATCTAACGTCGATCACCAAACCTTCTTTCCCTAGACCACTTGCGGTCAACTCTCTTTCAAAACGTTCAAAGCTCGACCAATTCATCCCTCGAATGTGAATGTATCCTAACTTTCCATTAGAATATTTTTCAGTCAATCGTTTTCGTTCTTTTACCCAATCATTGTAAAGTGCCGTACGCAAAGAACCTGTTGGACGAATGATAACTTCTCTTGCAACACCATTAGCGTCAGCTACTTCTAACAGAATTCTTTCGTTCGCTTTTCCATTTAAAAAACTATAAAAATTACTATTCGATGAAATATTCTCTCCATCCACAGAACGAATAACATCTCCAACATTTAATTTACTCTCCGATCTATCAGCAGGCGTGCCTGGAACAACCGAAGTAACTTTTACGCCGCCCGAAGTTGGTTCCACTTCTATTCCGAGCAATCCAGTTCGCTCCCGTTGCAAATCTTCTGGTGAAGATCCTCCACGCATTCCCATATGACTTGCGTTAAGTTGTCCCAACATTTCATTATAGAAAGTTTGGAAATCTTGACGAGTCGAGGCATTCATACATCGATCATAATATTTCTTTCTCAACTTATTCCAATCTTGTCCATGGAAATTGGGATCATAGAATCCATCTCGCAATCTTCTCCATCCTTCTTCAAAAATTTGCTTCCGTTCTTCCTTATGATCGATATCTAATTTCGCTTGAAAACCAAGTCCTTCTTGCTTGCCTCCTTCAATTTTTATTTTGGTCAAACTTCCTCCTCGTTTAATTCCATACAAATGCTTTCCATCCTTGTCAAGCAATAAATTTGAAATGTCAATTTTTGCAACCATAGTTTTCACATCTTCTCCATTCCACTTTACTGACATCAAACTTGATGGCCCAGGTGATCCTTGACGACCTCCTCCATTCGTTGAAAAATAAAATGAATCTCCATCTTTAGAAACCATCAAGTTACCTTCGTTCCCTGCCAAGCGAGTTACTTGTTCAATGCGTTCATGAATATCTTCAAAATCAATTTGAATCGGTTCTACTTTTTTGTCTTTCTTTTTATCTCCTTTTTTGCCTTTATCTTTTCCTTTCTTTGGTTCTTCCTCATCAGCATCTTCCCAATCTTGTTTTGTCTTCTCCCAATCCTCTTTTTTCAGCCAAACAAACCAAACATCTGTATCGCCATTATTTCGACTGGAAATGAAACCTAGTTTACTTCCATCTCGACTCCACTTTGGCGAAGAATCTGATCGTGGGTGCAAACTCACATTGACAGGTTTTTGATTGCCATCTGCATGATGAACATAAATTTCTCGATTAAATTCTAAGTCACTTGCAGAATAAGCCAACCACTTACTATCAGGACTCCAACTAACTCCTCCTGGAGTTGCCCAACCATCGAGCAATATTTTTTCATTAGATAAATTTCCTTTTGGTGAAATATCTGCAACTACTAAAACTCCTCTTCCTCTTCGATAAGCAATTCTTTTTCGATCTGGAGAAATCACTACTCCCTCTTCATCTTCTGCACCATTTGATATTTTTTTCACACTCGTTTTGAATGTTTTAAACAAATCAACTTCCTTTGCATCACTCGAATGAAGTGCATATAAATCAAATTTCCCATCACGATCAGAGACAAAAAGCAACGTCGTATCATTCAACCAAACTGGTTCTTTATCTCGGAAAGGATGATCAGTCAATTGGACAGATCGCTTTTTCTCTTTGTTATTTAATTTTACGAAAAGTTCTCCTCGAACGATGAAAGCAATTTGCTTTTCATTTGGAGAAAGGGCGAAATCAGTTGCGTCTTTTGAAAAAGTTTTATGTTCGATAGGATCAAAACGATAGTCTTGTGCAGCTTGAATTTTCAAAGCTTTAGAAATCTTTTGAGTTTTGGTATCCATTGTGAAAATATTCACCCCTCTTTCAAAAACAATCTTAGAACCATCTTCACTCACATCAAAGAAACGAATCCCTTCATCCTTAAAATTTGTCAATTGCTTCAATCGATCTGGATTTTTCCCATCAGCATTTAGGTTAAGTTTGAAAATATTATAACGTCCATTAACAGCTCTTAAAAAATATATTTCTCCTCCTCCCCAATCAGGATAAATCTCTTGTCCATCAAAATCAGTCATCTCCATATAGGTTTCACTATTTCTATTATACAACCACAAACTTCGATGAGCTGGTCCGGTATAAGCCTCTCGCTCCACTCGACAATTACCTTTTATAAACATGATATAATTACCATCTGGCGAGGGTGACGGCATCAAACCAACAGCATCCATAATCCGTTGAGGTGTTCCACCATCCTTACTAACCGAATGAACTTCTTGTTCTCGTTCTACTTGCTGAAATGCACGTCGAGTATTAAAAATAATCTTTCCATCACTTCCCCAACGAGCATCGCCATCATTGGTGGAATGATGTGTCAATCGTTTCGGTACGCTTCCGTTAGCATCTACTACAAACAAATCATTATTTCCAAATCGATTTCCTTGAAAAAGAATTTGCTTCCCGTCAGGGCTCCATTGTGGTTTGGATTCATAACTTTCATGAATGGTCAATCTCCTTGCGACTCCACCGGTAGCTGGCATCGTCCAAATATCTCCTTGGTAGCTAAAGCTAATTGTTGAACCATCTGGACTTAGACTGGGAAATCTGACAATCGGATTTTCTTGTGCAGATATTTGAAATGCAAAAAAGAGAAAAAGGAAAAAGATAGGATAGGATTTCTTAAGCATGGTTAGTTGGTTTTGATTGATAAAAAATGAAACTCAATATAATAAATAACTTTTATCTGATTAAACACAATGCAAAAAAACAAAAGCCTTCTCAATGTTAAAAAAGCTTTTATTTTTTTAGATCTATAAGATTTATCAACATAGATTTTTTGAACCATATAAGGCATTTAAGAACATATAAGACCATAACTATATACACTTATATGTCCTTAAATGCCTTATATGGTTCAAATAGACTTGCGTAATGTTCTCATTTTTAACATAAATAAATTCCTTTAGTTTAAAATAAATAATCTTTCATATTAGGTTCGTCCGTAAAATAACGCCCTTCTTTTCTTTCCCATTTCCAGACACAAAGTGTGCGATATCGAACAACTTTAGCAAAAAACAATTTCATAAAACATTGATAATCAGTCAAATTCGTTTTGGCACACCCATTGGACTTTTCTTTATCAAACAATAAAAAAAATCATGGATAGAGAAATTCCAACTATAGAACAGAACAAAAGTCAGATGGGACAATGGCTTAAATACTTAGTTATTGTTGCAGCTATTGCAGGTGCATTTTATATGCTTCGTAGTTTTTTGAAAACAGAAATTAAGGAAGATGATTTTCGTTTTGGGCAAATTACAAGAGGTGATATTGAAAATAAAATCACAGCTACTGGTTTGGTTCTTCCCTCTTTCGAGCAACAAATTAATGCTCCAGTTGCAACTGAAATTAAAGAAATGGTTTTGACGTCAGGCGCAGAAGTTCAACCTGGAGATTTGATTTTAAAATTGGATGAAGAATATGTTCGCTTGCAATATGATGCCCTTAAAGATCAATTGGAATTGCGAAAAAACAATATCACCAAACTCAAATTAGAGTATGATAAAAATCTCCAAGACCTCGATTACCAAGATCAAATCAAAGCATTGCAGCTTTCTAGCCTCGAAGCAAATTTATCAGATTTGAAAAAATTAAATAAAATCGGAGGAGCTACCCAAGAGGAAGTAGAACAAGGAGAATTGAATTTACAAATTGCCAAGTTGGAAAAAAAGCAACTTGAAAATGAATTAAACTTCAAAAAAGAATCCATCACAAGTGACCGTCGAAACCTAGAATTAGAAGTTTTGATTCAAGAAAAAAGCATGCGAGAATTGGGAAGGAAATTAAAAGAAACTTCTGTGAAAGCTCCTCGTGCAGGTGTGGTTACTTGGGTGAATGAAAACATCGGGCAAAAAGTAAATGAAGGGGAACCACTAGTTCGAATTGCCAACCTAGAAAGTTTCCGAGTAGAAGCGAGTTGTTCTGATCGTTACGCTAATGTGGTCAAAGTTGGTTTAGCCGTTGATGTCAGAATTAACAAAACTAATCTAAAAGGAATCATTACCTCTATCCTTCCTGCGGTAGAAAATAATACGATTGAATTTGTAGTCGCACTCGACCAAACCAGTCACAAAGAATTAAGACCAAATATGCGAGTTGAAGTTTTTATTATTTCTGGAAAAAAAGAAAACGTATTGCGAGCACAAAATGGTCCAGCTTTTACAGGAGCAAAACAACAAGGAATTTTTGTAGTCAAAGATGAACAAGCAAAACGAGCAGAAGTTCAAGTTGGATTATCTAACTCTGCATATGTAGAAATTATTTCTAACGAATTGCAAGAAGGTGATAAAATTATTGTCTCAGATATGAAAGATTATGATCACTTAGAAACGATAGAAATTAAGTAACGGTGAATGATTAACGGTGAACTGTTAACCACCTAGTGTGATTTTTTTTTGAAAAACGAAAATTGAAAAATGAACTTTTATAAAACATACAATCGAACTTTCACCTTACTAATTTTAGTTTTTGCAATTGCATTTTTTCCCAAAATGATGTTGGGACAAAATGATTTACAAAATCTTTCTTTAGAAAACTTTCTAAAATTGGCTCAGGAAAATTCCATTGCAGGGGAAGCAGCAAAAGTAGATTTACAATCTGCACGATTGGACAATTCTATTTTCAAAGCAGGACTAAAACCTCAGCTTTCTGCCTTTGCAAATTTCCCAAACTTCGCCAACACTTTCGCGGAAGCTCAACAACCTGACGGAACTATTCTTTTTCCAAGAATCAATAATAATAATTCTGCATTGGGTTTGAGTTTAAGTCAAGCGATTCCTCTGACTGGGGGACGAGTTTTTGTGCAATCGAATTTGCAACGATTTGACGACTTTACTAATGATAAAATTTTCTATAATGGAACACCTTTTCGAATTGGTTTTTCCCAACCACTTTTTGGATTTAATGCTTTGAAGTGGGATAAAAAAATTCAACCAATTCTTTTACACGAAGCTGAAAAAAAATATGATGCAGATCTTGAAATCATAAATAACGATGCCGCTGAATTATTTTTCAACTTATTAATGGCTTATGAAAATTTACAAATCGCTACTTCAAATAAAGAAAGTAATGAAACGCTTTTGACGATTGCTGAGGAAAAATATGAGTTAGGAGTGATCTCTAAGAATGGACTTTTACAATTACAATTTGAGTTAACCTCTGCAAATAAAAATAAAAAACAAGCAGAACAATCTGTTCGATTAGCTTCCTCGGCTATTTATACTTTTTTAGGAAAAAAACATAATGGCGAGTTAATCACCCCTATTACTCCAAATGTTACAAGCCTTATAAATACTGACATAACAATAGCTTTACGGGAAGGATTAAAAAACAGATTTGAGCAAATAAATTTTGCGCGCCGACAAATGGAAGCTGACCGAGATGTCGAACAAGCAAAACGAGAAGGTGGTCTTCAAGCCGATTTATCAGCTTCATTTGGACTAACAAGGGGAGCTACAAATGTGGGTGACATTTACTCTGATCCTCAGCAACAACAATTTGTACAACTCCAATTAAATGTACCAATTGTAGATTGGGGAGCACAAAAATCAAGAGTAGCTTTAGCTCAAGCACAAAGTGATTTTTTAAGAAAAAATATTACTCAAAATAAATTACAACTAGAAGCTAACATTCAACAGACAGTTGATGCCTTCAATAATTTACAAGAGCAACTTCAGTTGAATCAAGAAATGAAACAACTCGCACAAGAACGATTTGACATCATAAAAGAGAGTTTTGTTCTTGGGGCAATTAGCATTACAGACCTCACTTTAGCACAAAGAGAAAAAGATCAAACGGCACGTGAATATATTTTTACGCTTAGTCAGTATTGGCAAAATTACTACGAACTCAGAACGATGACCATCTACGATTTTGAAAAACAAAAAACTATTAACCATTTAAATTAACACGTAGTGGTCTGCTTTAGCTGACCACCACGTACAATTTTAAAAACTATAAAATTTATATATCATGATAAAACTCGAAAACGTCAGTAAAATCTACCGAACTAAAACTATTGAAACTGTAGCACTTAACAACATTAACTTGGAGATAGCTGAAGGTGAATTCCTTTCTGTAATGGGGCCATCTGGATGTGGAAAAAGCACCATGCTCAATATCATGGGCTTGATCGACGAGCCATCAGAAGGTACCATTTCCATTGGGCCAAACACAATTAAAGATTACAATGGAAAACCAATTGCCAAATTTCGGAATGAAAACTTAGGTTTTATTTTCCAAAGTTTTCATTTGATCAATGACCTTTCGGTGATCGACAATGTGGAATTACCATTATTATATCGAAGTGGAATTAGTGGAAAAGAACGTCGAGAAATGGCAGAAGAAGCTTTGACAAAAGTTGGTTTAAAAAACCGTATGAAACATTTCCCTGGACAACTTTCAGGTGGTCAAAAACAACGAGTGGCTATCGCTAGAGCCATTGTTGGAAAGCCTAACATTATACTTGCGGATGAGCCAACGGGCAACTTGGATAGTGTGATGGGAAATGAAATCATGGAAATTTTATTGGATTTAAATCAAAATGATAAAACAACAATTATTATGGTGACACATGATGAAACGATGGCGAGTAAGACAAATCGATTAGTGAGGTTATTTGATGGAAGTCAAGTGAGTTAACCCCCAAACTACTCCCCCAGCCCCTAAAGGGGAGCCTTTTTTATTTGCCTTTCGGCAACAGAAAAAAGTTAATTAGGACTTGTTTGACGATTACTTTTTGATTTTCAAATGAAGCTACTTGGGGGAATTGGATAGGAAAAGTTTTATCCAAATAAATTTTCAAAAATATTTTTCCAAATAAAAAAATACCCATAGAGGTTTCTAAAAGTGGTTATCTTTTTCCTTGCCGAAAGGCAAATAAAAAAGGCTCCCCTTTAGGGGCTGGGGGTTTATTATGCTAAAAAATTATTTCACACTCGCAATAAAAGTACTGGGCAGGCGAAAATTTTTCACCTTCATTAGTCTATTTGGTATCAGTTTCACTTTGATGATATTGATGTTGATTACTGCTTTTTTCCAAACAGAATTAGGAGGAGAAGCTCCTCTTGAAAAAAAAGACCAACTCGTCTATTTAGACTATATCGAAACCTTTAAACAATATCAAGATACTATTCCTGAAGTTGATAGTATGATGATGGATGGAAAAATGCGATATGATACAACTGGTTTCAAATATGAAGATGCTGGTCGTTCCATGTCACGTGGCCCAGGGAGTATTAAATTTTGGAACACACATATGATGGATATCCCATTCGTAAAAGATCGTACTATATACATGGGATACCGATCATTTGATATTTTTATCAATAGTAATAAATTGGTATTCTCATCGACATTTACAGATGGCAGTTTTTTCAATATTTATAATTTCAATTTTTTAGCTGGCAATGGTTTTGGAAACCAGCAAGTTAAAAATCAATCCCAAGTTGTTGTTTTAAGTGAAAATGCTTGTAAGTCCTATTTTGGATTTGATGATGAGAATTTGGAAGAAGCAATTGGAAAAGAAGTTACTTTGGACAGAAAAAATTATGCAGTAATAGGCATTGTAGAACGTATAAATAATTCTTTTGGTTTTTTGAAATCAGACGTTTTTATTCCATACACAAACCTTCCTCAAGAGATATTAAACCAAACTAGATTTAATGGCTCTTTTAGTGCAACATTCTTAGCAGAGAGTTCGAGTAAAGTCAAAAATGTCAAGGAGGAGTTACTTAAAAGATCAAAAGTAATTCCACTTCCAAATCCAGAACAACATGACCAATTAGCATATTCCCCTGCTACTTATGGTGAGCGATATGCCTGGACAATCATGCGAATGCAAACCCCTGCTGAAAGTTATAAATATGCACTTGCTGCATTAATTTTTTTACTCACTTTATTTTTCATGTTACCTACGTTGAATTTAATCAACCTCAACATTAGTCGAATTATGGAACGATCTTCAGAGATCGGAGTTCGAAAAGCTTTCGGTGCACATTCTGGAAATATTCTATTTCAATTCGTTTTTGAAAATATCGTTTTGACTTTTATCGGTGGAGTGATTGGATTCATTCTCGCTTACTTATTACTCAATACGATTAACGGAAGTAATTTTCTCAATGGGACAATCTTGAGTTTTAATTACAAAGTTTTTATTTACAGTTTCTTGATTTGTTTAGGTTTTGGAATTTTGTCTGGTTTCTTACCAGCCTTTAGAATGTCACGTGTGCATATTGTTAACGCTATAAAAAACAACCAGTTATGATTAAGCATATATTCACTTTAATCTGGAATAAAAAGCAAAAAAACTTTTTGCTTTTCCTAGAAATATTTTTTTCATTCATGATTTTGTTTGCAGTATTTGCATTTATCATTTCCAATATGCGAGTATATTATTCGCCTTTGGGATTTGATACTGAAAATATCTGGACAGCTTCCTTAAGAATTCCAGAGGATACTGATTCAACAGAAGTGGCTCAAATGAAAACATTACTACTCCAAGAATTGAACGCACTACCCGAAGTAGAATCTGCCTCATTCTCCGCGGAAACAATTCCTTTCTCAGGCAATACTTGGTCAACTGGAAGTGATAAAAACGGTTTTGATTTTCAAACTTGTATGTTTTTAAATGATGAACATTATGCTAAGACAGCAGGGTTAAATATCATCGAAGGGCGTTGGTTTGTAGAAGAAGATAAGACCTCAAAATATATTCCCGTTTTGATTACTAAAAAATTCCGGGAGCAAAGCTTTGCAGGAAAACCTATTTTGGATAGTTTATTTATCTTGGAAGATAATGGTAGTTATGGAGATTTCGTAAAAATAATTGGTGTCGTCGATCATTATAAATATCATGGAGAATTTGCGGAAGAAGAATTAGGAACTTTTATTTTTACTCCATCCACTTCCAAAGATTCTAAAGTTGCTCACATTCGCATGAAAGATAATATACAACCTGACGTAGAAGAGAAATTAAATAAATTGATTACAGCTGTTACCAAACGTGCTGATTTTTCAATTAGAAAATTAGAGCAACGCAGGATCCAAAATAGCCAATCTACTTGGACTCCAATGATCGCATTAATGAGTATCAGCGGATTTCTAATTATCAATGTTGCCTTAGGATTATTTGGTGTACTTTGGTATAATATCAGTAAACGAAGACCTGAAATAGGATTGCGTAGAACTATTGGAGCGACTGGATACGATATTTCATTTCAATTCATTACTGAAATAATCATGGTTACTTTGATTGGTATCTTTGTCGGATTGTTTTTCGCAGCACAATTTCCAATCATGAAATTATTTGATATCGAAAATATTAATTACTATTACGCTATGCTTTCATCAGCAGGAGTTATTGTTATTCTTGTTTTGATTTGCGCATTTTATCCAAGTAGGCAGGCAGCGATGGTGAATCCGGCGATGGTGCTGCATGAGGATTAAAGTTTAGCCACAGACTAACACAGACTTAACTGACTTCTCCACTCGTGTTATATCCTCAGTCAGTCAGGTCTGTGCTAGTCTGTGGCCAATTTCATTTTTCGAAAACTAAAAGTCTATCCATTTGGAAAACAAACAACATATATTAATCATTGACGACGATCGTGCCGTGTGCTCTTCGATAAAATTATTATTGAAAAAATCAGGTTACGAAGTCGCAGCTATTCATCATCCCAGAGAAGCGGAAGAAACAATCAATTCGTTTCGACCTGACCTAATTTTATTGGATATGAATTTTGCCATTGATACTTCGGGTCGTCAAGGTATGAGTGCTTTAAAAGAAATAATTTCTACTCACCCTAAAATGCCAATCATATTAATGACAGGCTGGGCAACAGTTCAATTGGCAGTAGAAGGAATGAAACAAGGAGCAAAAGATTTTATTGCAAAACCTTGGGATAACAAACAAATGCTTTCTTCCATCAAAACATTATTGGCTTTAAATAAAAAAGAAACTACAAAAATTGCTGAAGCTGGCGCTAAAAACTTTGAGCATATTATTGGAAAATCAGCAGGACTCATTGATGTCCTAAACTTAGCAAAACGAGTTAGTAAAACTGATGCAAGCGTTCTAATTCTTGGAGAGAGTGGAACTGGAAAAGAGTTAATTGCTGAAGCCATTCATTATGAAAGTTTACGGGCGAGTAATCCATTTGTCAAAGTCAACTTGGGAGGAATTTCATCTTCTCTTTTTGAAAGTGAAATGTTTGGTCATAAAAAAGGTGCATTTACAGATGCCGTAACAGATAGAAAAGGAAGATTTGAAATGGCAGATACTGGAACTATTTTTTTGGATGAGATCGGGGATTTGGAACATAGCAGTCAAGTTAAATTATTGCGTGTTTTGCAAGAGCAAACTTTTGAAGTTTTAGGAAGTAGTCAAGCGAAAAAAATTGACGTTAGAGTAGTGAGTGCAACGAATAAAAACTTGGAAGAAATGGTGGCTAATGATACTTTCCGAGAAGATCTTTATTATCGAATTAATTTGATAAAAATTCAAATTCCACCCCTGCGAGAACGTCGAGAAGATATTCCTTTGTTGGTTAATTTCTATGTGGACAACTTAAAAGAAATTTATAATAACCCTGAACTAACGGTTGATTCAAAAGCATTGCAATGGCTAGAGCAACAAGACTTTCATGGAAATATTCGACAATTAAAAAACCTCGTCGAAAGAGTTGTTTTAATTTCTAATAACAAAACAATTACCCAAGAGGATTTCCAAACTCAATACAGAGGAAGTCTCCGAGGAGAAAAAATAAATCTACCTGATGTCGGTGAAATTTCTTTAGAAGAAATGGAAGTAAAAATGATCAAAAAAGCGTTAGCTTACCACCGAAATAAAATTAGTGCAACAGCGAAGTCTTTGGGAATTACTCGAAGTGCTTTGTATCGGAGACTTGAGAAGTATGATATTTCGTTGGACGTTGAACGTTAGACGTTTTACGGCCCACAATGGGAACCGTAAAACGTCTAACGTAAAACGATTTATACTATATTATTTTTTTTCGATTTTA
>CAZMBP010000093.1:0-26851 GCA_964564545.1 uncultured Saprospiraceae bacterium | reverse complement strand
GGTCTGCTTTAGCTGACCTACAAAAAATGAGCGCAGCGAATTACAAATAAAAGTCAAAAAGCCTTCTAGAAAATAATTCTAGAAGGCTTCTTTTTTTATCTATAATTGATTTCTTTTTTAACCTTTTGAAAAAAATCGCTTCGCTCTTTTTTTAGGTCAGCTAAAGCAGACCACTACGTGTTATCTGAATCCCAATAAAAATACAAACCAAGCAAATCACCAAACTCAACAAAATATTCCCAAAAGCATACATCAAATTCCCATCTTGAAAAAGTTGAAAAGTCTCATTTGTAAATGTCGAAAAAGTACTAAACCCTCCACAAAACCCAGTCATCAATAAATACTTTTGCATATCAGAAGCATTTCCATTTTTCATCGTCCAACCAACCAATGCACCAAGAACAATACAACTTAAAGCATTTGCTAAAAGAGTAGCCATTGGAAAAACATAGCCTTGGTTTTTCATAAAAAGAGAAATCCCAAAACGGCAAATACTTCCTAAACCACCGCCAATGAAAACTAAGAAGAAGTTCATATAATCTATTTTTTATCAAAAAAACAAAAGAAGGATTGAAAGTACTTAACCTTCAATCCTTCTTTTGTGAGTTTAATTCTTTATCAAGAAGTTGCATTAGCAATTTTTTTCTTTTTTCGGTTAACCGTCCAATTCAAACTTGCAGATAAAATAACTGCTAATCCAATCACTAAGAATAATAAATAATGTAATCCGATATTTTGTAAATAGAATACTAAAAGCATGAATCCAACATTGACTGCAACTAAGATTCCAGTTCCTTGCATATGCGAAAATCCAAAATCCAAAAGTAAATGATGAATATGAGTTCGATCAGGATTGAAAGGAGATTTACCTTTTAAAATTCGCATTGTAAAAACTCGAAGCGTATCAAAAAGTGGTAAAATCAAAATCCCAATCGCAACTGCTGGTACTGCTTGGAAAGTATATTTTGCTTTCGCTGGAGTAACCATAGCAGGATCATGAAATTCAATAAATTTGATAATCAAAATTGAACTTACCAAACCAACTAATAGAGAACCAGTATCCCCCATGAAAATTTTCGCAGGTGTAAAATTATATTTTAAAAATGCGATCAATGCTCCAGCCAAAGCAAATGCAACTAATGCTAAACCAATCTCATCGATTAGATAAAACCAAGCTCCAAGTACCACAGAAATCAATGTCCCGATACTTCCTGATAATCCATTAATTCCATCAATCAAATTAAAAGCATTAATAATTACAATGATGATAAAAACGGAAAGAATCACCGCCCAAAATTCTGGTAAATCATAAATTCCCAAAATTCCATATAAACTAGTCAACTTCACATTCGATTTCCACACAATAATTCCCGCTGCAAATAACTCTCCTGCCAATTTTGTCCTAGGAGAAATTGGAACAATATCATCTTTCGCTCCAATTAAGAAGATGATAATAAATGCACATAATATGTATTGGAGATCATCGAAAATACCAAATGGTGTCCATAAGACAATGGAGAAAATCATCCCTGCAAAAATTGCAATTCCACCCAAAGACGGCGTAGTCGTGGTATGCGCTCTTCGTTCACCAGGTTCGTCGCAAAGGTTTTTAACTTTTGCGACATAAATAATTGAAGGGATTGCGAAGTATGTTAGAGTAAAGGCTGTGATGAAACTTAGGATAATATCAAACATAATGTGTCGTGGGATGAGTGCTTCAAAATAGGTTTAGATAGATTCTGCAAAATTAAGCATTCTTTCTCTCTCATGTTATGATATACATGATAAAAATGTTAATATTTAACAAAACTGAGCTAAAATTTAGAATCATCGACCGAATCCAACCAACTTTTTATGGTTTCGATCACACTTTGTACGCAGCCTTCTTGAAAAGGTGACATTAAATTGGCTAATTTAACCAAATTTAAAAAAGATTGACTTCCTCCTGCTTTGCATAATGTTACATAATCACTCCAGGCAGAAGCATGGTCTTCTTGATCTTTTTTCCAAAATTGGAAAGCACACACCTGCGCTAATGTATAATCGATATAGTAAAATGGAGAAGAAAAAATGTGACTTTGTTTTTGCCAAAATCCTCCATTTTCTAAAAACAAATTATCTCCATAATCAATGTGAGGCAGGTATTTTCTCTCAATTTTTCTCCAAGCCTCATTTCGTTCTTGGGGAGTTACATTTGGATTTTCGTAAACGAAATGTTGAAATTCATCAACTGCCACTCCATATGGTAAAAATTTAATCGCACCAGCCAAATGAGCGAATTTATATTTATCCGTTTCATGCTCAAAAAACAATTCCATCCAAGGATATGTGAAGAATTCCATGCTCATAGAATGAATTTCACAAGCCTCATATGTAGGCCAATTATATTCATCCAAACCAATTTCTCGACTAGAATATACTTGAAATGCATGCCCAGCTTCGTGCGTCAAAACATCAATATCTCCACTTGTTCCATTGAAATTGGAAAAGATGTAAGGAGCTTTATATTTTCCTATAAATGAACAATATCCGCCAGTCGATTTTCCTTCTTTATTCACCAAATCCATCAGCTCATTATTTCGCATAAAATCAAAGAACTCTTTCGTTTCATCTGAAAGATCTGAGTACATTTTACTGGCATGATTCAAAATCCAGTCAGGTGATCCTTGCGGTTTTGGATTGCCTGAGGCGAAGCGAAAACCTGTGTCGTAATATTTTAATTTTTCCAATCCTAGACGACTTCTCTGACGCTCATATAATTTCGTTGCGATCGGCACTACATGTTCTAAAATTTGTTGTCGAAAATTAGCTACCATCTCTGCATTATAATCAGATCGCAACATTCGAGCATAACCTAATTCAATAAAATTCTTGTAACCTAATTTCTGCGAAATCTCATGTCGAACTTTAACCTGTTTATCATAAATTTGCTCAAAAGCTTCTGAATTTTTTTCATAAAAAGCCCATTTTGCTTCGGCTGCAGCCTTTCGAGTGGGACGGTCTTTTGAAGTTTCCAAAGGAATGATTGAAGAGAGGTTATATTTTTTTCCTTCAAATTCTATCTCTGCTTTTGCTTTGATTTTATTATAATCGCTAACTAGTTTATTTTCTTTTTGTAAGTCTTCCAAAATTGTTGGTTGGAAAGTTTTCAAACTTAAATCTGCAATTACAAAAAGTTGACTTCCCCATTTTTCTTCCAATGATTTTCTAAACTTTGAGTTTAAAATTAATTGGTAAAAACGATTATTCAATGCTTCATAAGTAGGTGAGTTTTCATCAAAAAAGGTATTCTCTTTTTCATAAAACTCATCTCGAGTATCAATGCTATGTCGAATTCGACAAAGATTATTCATAGAAGAAAAATCCTCTCGCATCTGATTTATTTGTTCAAAAAAAACATTTTGAACATCAAATGAATCAGCATTTTCAAAACTATCTAGAAGTGATTCAAATTTTTTAACAAAAGAATCTAGTTCAGGTCTTTGGTACGGGAAATCTTGAAATTTCATATAATATTTTAGTTTTGACTTTAAAATTAAGAGGATTTCAAATTTTGCGCAAAAATACAATTGTTATCTTGTTTTTTTCAACAATCGAGAGAATTCTTATGGTGATAAAAAATCATATGTAATGCTTTGATTTTGGGAAAATAACTCCTTGATTTTCATTGTTTTATACGGGCAAAAATTAAAGTAGTTTTTCTTACCTTTGCGTGAATTTTCAAAAAGAAGATATTCTAAGCAAGTTTTCAAAATGAGTGATTTAAAATCCAAAATTGATATAGACAAATTACCACAGCATATTGCGGTAATAATGGATGGGAATGGACGTTGGGCAAAACAGAAAGGAAAGCTTCGTGTTTTTGGTCATCGGAGTGGAGTGAAAGCGGTGCGAGAAACAACAGAAGCAGCAGCTGAATTGGGAGTGAAATATTTGACGTTGTATGCGTTTTCTACTGAAAATTGGAGTCGTCCAAAAACCGAAGTAAATGCTTTGATGAGTCTTTTGATTAAAACTGTGCGGAATGAATTGGCGACTTTGACTAAAAATAATATTCGCTTGCAAGCGATAGGTGATTTGACAAAATTACCAAAAGACACTTACAATGCCTTGATGGAAGGTATCGAAAAAACCAAACATCATACTCGAATGACCTTAGTTTTAGCGCTCAATTATAGTGCAAAATGGGAAATTCTTGAAGCTACTAAAAAGTTAGCTTTGGCAGCAAAGAATGATAATTTGAAAATTGAAGATATTGATGAATCTGTTTTTTCAAATGCATTGAGTACCGCAGGAATGCCTGATCCTGAATTATTAATTAGAACAAGTGGCGAGCAACGAATTAGTAATTTTTTGCTTTGGCAGATTGCTTACGCTGAGTTGAGATTTTTTCCAATCTTTTGGCCTGACTTCCGCAAGGAACATTTGTATGAAGCAATTGTCGATTTTCAAAATAGAGAAAGAAGATTTGGGAAAACGAGTGAGCAGGTTAGCTAGTCAACAATTACTCAAAAGGTGACTCAAATTCACCTCGTGAGTAACTAAAGAGTTTTACCTAAGGTAGTTCTTCAGACATTTATATATTTTTTGAGAAAAAAAACACCAACGAAATAATTTTATCAACCGTTATTACAGAAGGGAAGTCAGAATGTAATTAAATAGTCCATTAAGTATTTAGTTTTTGATTAGCATTTTGATTTTGATTTAACAAGTATTTCTCTCCATGAGAAAAATTAACAGAACAAAAAAAATGAGTTTAAAAAATATTTTACCATTTCTAGTTTGTCTTTTCTTTATTACAACAAATGGTTTAGCACAAGTAATCGTACCTGATACGATTCCAAATATCGATTACGCTGAACAAAATGAATATGAAATTGGAGGTATCACAGTAATAGGTGCGAATTTTAGTGATGAGAATGCGATTAAGGCAATTGCAGGATTGAAAGTAGGAGACAAAATTAGAATCGGTACTGGAGGTTATGATATACCACGAGCAATTAAAGCGCTTTGGAAGTTGAGACTATTTACTGATGTTCGAGTATTTCAAACTAAAACAATTGGGGATATTGTATTCCTAGAAGTACAAGTCAAAGAACGTCCACGATTATCTCGTTTTTCTTATAAAAATGTCAAAAAGAAATACCACGAAGATTTAAATGGAATAATAAATAACTATTTACTTAAAGGAGGTATTATCACAGAAAGTACTAAAACTGATGCAATCAATGGAATTAAAAACTTCTTTGAAGGGAAAGGATATTTGGATGCGGAAGTAAAAGTAGAAGAGATTGAGGATAATGCAAGTGTTAATTCTGTTCGGTTAATTTTTAATGTTGACAAGAAGGATCGAATTAAAGTTAAGGATATTAGTTTTACTGGAAATACAGAAATTCAGCCTCGGAAACTCCGAAAGTTGATGAAAGAAACCAAGGAGAAAAAAAGAATTTTCAACTCTTCCAAATTCATCAAAAATGATTATGAAGAGGATAAAAAAAGCATCGTAGCCTATTATAATACAATTGGATTTAGAGATGCACGAATCCTAGGAGATAGTATTTGGAGAAATGATGATGGTGAATTACACTTGCAAATAAATATTGAAGAAGGAAATCGATATTTCTTTAGAGATATAGCTTGGAAAGGAAATTCGATATATGACACTAAAACTTTAGCAGGTGTTTTAGGAATTGAAAAAGGAGAAATTTACAATCAAGAATTATTAGAAACTCGGTTGAGTTTTAGCCAAGATGGAAGAGATATTACCACTTTGTACATGGATAATGGTTACTTGTTTTTCCGAGTAGATCCAATTGAAGTTTCCATTGATAATGATTCGATTGATTTGGAAATTAGAATTTATGAAGGACCTCAAGCGACAATTGACAAAGTTACTATTGCAGGTAATGATCGAACCCATGAGCACGTAATTCGAAGAGAATTGAGAACTCGCCCAGGAGAGAAATTCAGTCGTTCAGATATCATTCGTTCACAAAGAGAGATCATTAACTTAGGATACTTCAATCCTGAAACTATGGGAATCAACACTCCCGTGAATCCACAAAGAGGAACAGTTGATATTGAATATACTGTCGAAGAAAAGCCTTCTGATCAGTTGGAGCTTTCTGCTGGATGGGGAGGACAAGGTCGAGGAGTTATTGGAACTTTGGGAGTTTCATTTAATAATTTCTCTGTCAGAAATATTTTCAAAAAAGAATCTTGGAGTCCGCTCCCTCAAGGTGATGGCCAAAGACTTTCTCTCCGAGCGCAAACAAATGGTCGTTTTTATCAATCATATAATGCATCATTTACCGAGCCTTGGTTAGGTGGTAAAAAACCGATGTCATTTACTCTTGGAGGTTATTATACAAGGTTGACTAATGGTCTTTCACAATCAAGTGCAAGTTTTAATAGTTTAGAAATTACGAATTTCTCAATTGGTTTAGGAACTAGATTAAAATGGCCAGATGATAACTTTGTATTAAGTGGAGCGATTAATTTGCAAAATTTGGGATTGAACAATTGGTTGCGGGGAGATTTTAGATTGCAAGATGGTTCATTATTGACACAAGGTAACTTCCGGAATTTCAGTTTGAAAGGAACATTAGCAAGAACTACTGTTGTTGATCCAATCTTCCCAAAAACAGGATCTAAAGTATCTTTGAGTGTTTCATTGACGCCACCATATTCCTTATTTAAAGGAGATAATTTTTACCTTTTATCTGAAGAAGAAAGAGCTGGAAAGACAGATGCAGAAATTCGAGATATTGAAAATGGGAACCGTTTTAAATGGTTAGAATATCACAAATGGAGATTTGATGCAGAATGGTATACTCCACTTGTTGGAAATTTAATATTCAAAGCTTCTATCAAAATTGGGATGTTAGGATTTTATGATAGTAATATTGGACAGTCACCTTTTGAAAGATTTGTATTAGGAGGAGACGGATTGGCAGGACAACAATTTGGATTATTAGGAAATGATATCATTTCTCTTAGAGGTTACGAAGTGAATGATTTGCCTGCAAGTAATAATGGAGGTGCATCTGTTTTTGATAAATTAACGGTTGAGCTGAGATATCCAGTTTCATTGAATCCAAGTTCTACGATATATGTTCTAGCATTTGCGCAAGGAGGAAATGCTTGGAACAGTTTCGAAGATTTCAACCCATTTGATGTGAAACGTTCAGCAGGTTTAGGTTTGAGAGTTTTCTTACCAATGTTTGGAACACTTGGGTTTGATTATGGTATTGGATTTGATAAACCTAACTTGATTGAAAGTGGAGCAAAATGGTCAGAATTCGGACAGTTTAATATCATCTTAGGATTCGAACCAGATTAGAATTAGTAAAATGAAATAATTTGAGTTAATAAAATGTAACCCATCTAAGAAAATTCTCTTAGGTGGGTTACACGTTTTAAGGCATCTCTAACGTTGTTTAATTATGATGAGAAAAAATATACTTTGGATTTTTTTGGTTTTAATATTTACTCAATGTAGTTCCGCCCAACCAACTACAGGAGGAAATTATATCACTCGAAAAACAGCCTCTGAAAAATTAAAGAAGACCTACAAAAAAGGAATGCAATACTCTCGAGCGGGTCAAAATGAAAAAGCCCTCAAAGAGTTTTCAAAAGCGCTAAAAAAGGAACCCTCTTTTATTGATGCTCAAATTCAATGGGCAGCTATTCATTATGATACGAAGAACTATGCAGTAGCAGCACAAGGTTTTGAAAAAGCGATCCAGATAGATTCATTGTATAAAAAGAAAGTATTTTATTGGCTTGCGTTGACAGAGATGAGAATGAAAAAATTTGATAAAGCTATAGTTCACTTCGAAAATTATTTAGCCACAAAACCGAACAATGATATTCTCGAAAGAAAAACTAAAAAACATATTGCCAATAGCCGATTTATGAAAATGGCTTACGCCAATCAAGTTCCCTATGAACCTAAAAGTTTAGGACCAAATATAAATACTCGAAATCCAGAATACCTTCCTTCATTGACTGCCGATGGAAAACAATTAATTTACACGGCAATGCTTTATGGGCAAGAAGATTTTATCATGAGTACAAAAAAGGATGGTGTTTGGCAAAAAGGAATTCCTCTAGATGGAATTAATACAGACCTAAATGAAGGTGCTCAAAGTATCTCTGCCGATGGAAAATTTTTAGTATTCACCGCTTGCAATCGCAAAGATGGTTATGGAAGTTGTGATTTATATTATTCTGAAGTTCGAGATGGGCGATGGACGCCTGCGGCAAATATTGGATCGCCAATCAATTCGAGAGGTTGGGAATCTCAACCTTCTATTTCAGCAGATGGGCGGGTCATTTATTTTACAAGTAGCAGAAAAGGTGGGCAAGGAGGAAAAGATATTTGGGTAAGTTATCGACAAGACAATGGAAAATGGGGAAAACCTCAAAATCTAGGAGATATCATTAATTCGCCTTACGATGAGCAATCACCTTTTATTCATCCTGATAATCAAACACTTTATTTTATGTCCGATGGACATCCTGGAATGGGGGGACATGATTTATTTTTTGCCAGAAAGAAAAACGAAAAAGAATGGTTCACTCCCACAAATTTAGGTTATCCAATTAATACAGAAGCAAGTGAGGGCGCTTTAGTTTTAAGTCTAGATGGAAAAACGGGTTACTTTGCAAGTGATATTAAAAATTTTAAAACAGGTAAATCTGTTTTCGATAAAGCAACAGAAGGTGGACATACAGATATATATAGTTTCGAATTATATAAAGAAGCTCGGCCTCAACCTGTGACTTATGTGCAGGCCTACGTCTATGATTTAGAAACAAAAAAGAAACTTTCAGCAAAGGTCGATTTTGTAGATTTAAATTCGAGTGAAACTTATGCGTCTTCTTTTACCGATCAAGATGGAGAGTTTTTAGTTTGTTTACCAATGGGAAAAAACTACGCGTTGAATATTTCAAAAGAGAAATATTTATTTCACTCTGAAAACTTCTCCCTCGAAAAAACACAAAGCTTGGAAAATCCTTTTTTATTAAAAATTGGATTACAACCAATTAAAGATAAACCAGTTGCAATAACTACTGAACCTGAAACAACTTCGCCTCCAGTAGTTTTGAGAAATGTATTATTTGAAACTGGATCAGCAGAGTTGAAGCCAGAGTCGTTATTTGAATTAAATCAATTGTTACAATTATTAGAAAATAATAGCACGTTAAAAATTCGAATTAATGGACATACAGATAATGTAGGTTCGGATGAAGATAATCTTGCTCTATCAACCAATCGGGCAAAAGCTGTCGTTGATTTTTTGGTAGAAAATGGAATAGCGAGCAATCGTTTGAGTCATAAAGGTTATGGAGAAACCAAACCAATTGAATCAAATGATTCAGAGTGGGGAAGGCAGAACAATCGAAGAACAGAGTTTGTTATGCTTAAATAAAAATGAAATTACGTTAACTTTTAAAATATAACCAATGACTTTAAAATCAATTTTTACAACTATCGTATTATTCTCTTTATTTATTTCAACTTCTATAGCTCAATCTGTTGTAGGAGTTTGGAAAACTGTTGATGATGAGACTGGAGAAGAAAAATCGCAAGTAGAGATTTATGAAAAGAATGGGAAGTACTTTGGAAAAATTATCAAGCTACTTAATGCTTCTACTACAAAATGTGATAATTGCTCAGGCGATCGAAAAGGAAAACCTTTAGTAGGGTTGGAAATTTTGTGGGATATGAAGAAAAGTGGGAGTACTTGGAAAAATGGAGAAATATTCTCTCCAACCAAGGATAAAACATATAGTTGTAAAATGTGGCTCGAAGGGAATGATAAGTTAAAAGTTCGAGGGTATATTGCCCTTTTTTACCGAACTCAAACTTGGCATAGGGTAAAATAAATTTGTCTTATCCTGAAAAGGGAAGGAAGATTTAAAAGAAAGCCTTAGCAAATATTTTGCTAAGGCTTTCTTCGTTTGAGTTGTGTGTATTTTTTTTACCTAAGAGACTGTTTTGAAGTAAATTCATTAGTTAAAAAATTAGTCCAACTATCATTAATCCAATAACAAGTGGTTTGCAACTTGATCGTAACATTTTTGTCTTTTTAAATATTGCTTTCGCTCTAGGAAATTAGAAAAACCTACTATTTTATTATCGAAAGTTTTCTTTATTGTTTTAGGGGAATTAGATTATGCTTTGAGATTTGGATATTAGGAAACACAAATATTTGTAGCATTGAATATAATGTAATCTTGCATTGGTTATGTGTCTAATTCGTTTTAATTTATTAGAGCAATGTATAAAAACTGACCTCATTACTCACATAGTTTATTTTTTTTGTTGCAAAAAGAATAAACTAAAATTAATAAAATGAAAAACCTTACTTTATTCATCCTACTCATATTGACTATAAATTTTACAAATGCCCAATGGCAGAAAACAAATGGACCTTATAATTCTAATATAATTTGTTTTGCTAAAAGTGGTTCTAAAATTTTTGCGTTAGGAAGTAATAGTGGTGTCTTTATTTCAACTAATAATGGGACTTCCTGGGAAACGGTAAATAATGGATTACCAACTAGTTCTATTTCCTATTATTCTATAGTAAAATTTGGGACTAACTTATTCTTGGGAACAAGCAAAGGAATATATCTATCAACTGATTATGGAGATAATTGGATAGAAGTAAATATTGGATTGCCTCTGAATACAAAAGTCTATTCATTATTTAATGATGATAATAATATTTATGCAGGTACGACTAATGGATTATACTTATCTAATAATAATGGGAGTGAATGGGTAGTTGCTAGTACGGGGATGCCTCTAAATACTATAATCTTGTCATTAGCAGGAAGCGGATCAAACATTTTTGCTGGCACAACTAATGGTGTATATCGATCAAACGATAATGGAAATAGTTGGACAGAAGTGAATAATGGAATTCCTGTTTCATTTATTTTTTCAATAGCTGTAGAAGACAGTTATATCTATTTAGCAACATCTGATAATATATATTTATCAATTGACAATGGAAATAGTTGGACAGAGGTAGGTGCACAATTCTCGACATCATTTAGAATATTTTTACAGATCAATGAAGGCAATATTTATGCAGGCACTTCAACTGGACTTTATACTTCAACTGATAATGGAAATAATTGGACGCTTCTAAAGGAAGGGTTGACGAATTTATTTAATCCCAATAGTATTATAAAAGCGATATTAATTAATGGGACTGATATTTTTGCAGGTGGAAAAGACGGAATTTGTTTATCCATGAATAGTGGTGAAACTTGGAACTATATTAATGATGGCTTACCATATTCGGGTGTACTTACTTTAGCAACAAATGGTGAATTTGTTTATGCCGGTACAGAAAATGGTCTTTTTGTTTTTGATGATCTTGAAAATAAATGGATACAGAAATTTAACAAATTTACTTCTTCATTAATAGCAAAAGATACTAATGTTTATTTAGGAAGTAATTTTGGGATTATTTATGTATCTAATAATCATGCAAAAGATTGGATTATTAGTACAGGTTTTTTTGATAATGGACAGGATGTAATTGCTGTAACGGACTCTACCGTTTTCGCAAAATATAATGCTAGCATTTTTGGTAGTGGGATTGGATTTATCTCTATTGATAATGGTGTTACTTTTACAATGCAAGATTTCTCCTATTCGATATTTTCAAATAGAAGTGATGATGCTCTGTTTGCAATAGATAATAGTACTGTGTTTCATTTTGATGGTGCAAACTGGAATTCGGTTAGTAGTGTTATTAACGGTGATTCGATTTATTCTTTGGGAGTAAATGCTTCTAAATTATTTGTAGGTACTGAAGGTGGCATATTGATTTCCACCTATAATGGTAATAGCTGGAGTAAGGTGAATTTTGGATTGTCAGATGCTAAAGTTACCAGCCTTGTTGTGAATGGAATTAATATATATGCTTGTACTACCAATAATGATTTGTTTTCATCCTCCGATAATGGCAACACTTGGATGTCCATAACAGATAATTTTACAGATACTATTATTTCTAAAAAACCTTACGGTATAGATGTTGCTCAGTTTGTGATAAATGATTCTCATATTTTTGTTGGGGGAAAAAATGGTGTTTGGAAACGACCTCTTTCCGAGGTAACAGAAATAAAAGAAAATATATATAATTCTGAAGTCAAGATATATCCAAATCCAACTAGCGGTAGGTTCACTATTAAGGGTAATGAAATAGATTTCATTTCAGTTTATAATGATCTTGGAAAGATAGTTTATAATGCCCTTGGTAAGGAAATTCAATCACTAGAAATAGATCTTTCTGATCTCCCAAAAGGAATTTATTTTATAATGATAAATGGCAATGAGAAAGTTTATACAAGAAAAATTATTATTCAATAAAAAACTCAAAGAATTCAGATTTGAAATAACACTTCTATGTAAAACATAAAGGAAATTGTAGAATTTTTTCTTTTATCAAAGAGAAGTAAAATAGTTATAAATTGGAGTTTTTAGATAATGCCAAGGTAAAATATTCGAAATAAATAGTGTTTTTTAAGTTGAATAGTTTAGGAAAAAGATAGAAATTTATTTTGTTGAAAATATTTAGTAAAAAAAAGAAGGCCTTAACAAAATATTTGTTAAGGCTTTTTAGTTTTATTATTGAATTTTTCACACACAACTTTTTAAGCGCACAACTTATTTATTCACTCAAAAAAATGTTCATGAAGCATAACTTTACATTAAATCATCTAACTAGATTCATTTACAAAGAAACTTCGGTAGCCGAATCAATGGCGATCAGAACAGCTCTTCAAGAAGATTGGAATTTGTTTGAAGAATACCAAGCATTGAAAAAAGCTAACGATCAATTACCTAAAGTTACTTTTAATCCTTCACCTGACAGTATCCAAAATATCCTTCGATATAGCAAGGAAACAGCAGTTGAAGCTCAACATTAAATGGATTTTAAAATCCTCCTAGAAGCCCTTAATCAATTTACTTTGATTAAGGGCTTCTTCATTTATAACGAAAATTGAAAGAGCAGTCAAATTGCCATTGCCATTTTGATTGATTTTAATTTTCATTCCCTATCTTGTTTTAATTAAACTTCATACTTGAAAAACGTTTTCTTCATTACCTTTTGTAAAACAACTTTTTACCGATTTAAAACATTTAAAACAATTTTTTTTAAAAAAGAGCTTTTATTTTTTGTTTTTTATAAACAAAAAGTTTATCTTTACATCGTTATAAACAAAAAGTTGTTTTCAAAAGATTAAAATTTTATACAATGTCAAAAGAAAAAGAAGCAAAGCTAAAAGCCTTGAAACAAACGATGGATAGGCTAGACAAAACTTATGGAAAGGGAATCGTAATGAGAATGGGTGATAAGCCTGCAGTTAATGTAGAAACCATTCCAACGGGCTCATTAAGTTTAGATTTAGCACTTGGAGTCAATGGTCTTCCTAAAGGAAGAATCGTTGAAATTTACGGCCCTGAGTCTTCGGGGAAAACAACCTTAGCTATTCATGCAATTGCGGAATGTCAAAGAAATGGTGGAATTGCAGCCTTCATTGATGCAGAACACGCTTTTGATAAAAATTACGCTGAAGCACTTGGAGTAGATACAGAGAACTTATTGATCTCTCAGCCGGATAATGGAGAGCAAGCTCTAGAGATTACCGAGAATTTGATTCGATCAGCTGCCATTGATATCATTGTAGTTGACTCCGTTGCAGCTTTAGTTCCAAGAAGTGAGATTGAAGGAGAAATGGGAGATTCTAAAATGGGATTACAAGCTCGTTTGATGTCTCAAGCCATGAGAAAATTAACTGGAGCTATTGGACGAACTGGATGTTGTTGTATATTCATTAACCAATTACGTGAAAAAATTGGAGTAATGTTCGGAAACCCTGAAACAACGACTGGTGGTAACGCTTTGAAGTTTTATGCTTCTGTAAGATTAGATATTCGAAAATCAGGTTCTGCGATTAAAGATAAAGAAGGAAATGTAGTGGGGAATCATGTAAAAGTGAAAGTGGTGAAAAATAAATTAGCACCTCCATTCAGAATTGCATTATTTGATATTATGTACGGAGAAGGAGTTTCCAAAACTGGAGAGATTGTAGACTTAGGTGTCGATAATGATATTATTGATAAAAGTGGATCTTGGTATGCTTACGGCGGAAGCAAAATCGCTCAAGGTCGAGAGTCTGCGAAAAGATTCCTTGCAGATAATCCAGAAGTTGCTTTGGAAATCGAACAAAAGATTAAAGATAAAATTAGAGGAGAAGATATGCCAGAAGAAGAGGCAAATCTTGAACCAGCTGCGGAAGAAGCGAAATAAGATTTCACTCGAAATAATTTTATTTAAAAATATAACTACCGTGATACGACTTCAAGTTGTGTCACGGTTTTTTAGTTTAAACTTTCTCTTTTAAAATATTCTTAAGCGCAGGTTGAATTTCGGGAAATTTAAATTCATATCCACTCTCCAAAATTTTCTCTGCAGAAACTCTCGCACTATTTAAAAGTATATCTGACATTTCGCCCATCACCAATTTTAATGCAAAAGATGGAGCAGGAACAGGCAAGGCAAAACCACCACGAGCTTCCTGAATTTCCGTAGTTAAATCTTTTATCATAAGAGGTTGAGGAGCGACTGCATTATAAATTCCATTTACCTTTTCGTTTTCTAATGCCCAGATAAACATATTGCAAATATCATCAATGTGCACCCAGGGATAATATGCTTGACCGTTTCCAAAAGAAACTCTTGCTCCAAATTTCATCGGTAAGATCAATTCAGGAAGTGCGCCACCATTGATTGAAAGAACAATTCCAATTCTAAAAATAGCTGTTCTGATTTTTAACTTTGCAATACTTTTAGCTGCATTTTCCCAAGCGATGGTACATTCAGAAAGGAAGTCCTCAGGTTGAGGATCAGAATTTTCGGTCAACCATTCATTTCCTCTATTCCCATAGAAACCAATTGCTGAAGCAGAAAGGTATGCTTTTGGTTTTTTAATCTTTTCAAAACTATTTTTTAGAAGTGCGGCAGTTTGAACCCGACTTTCGATTAAAATTTTTTTTCTTTTTTCAGTCCAGCGTTTGTCGGCAATTCCAGCGCCAGCTAAATTTATGACATAGTCTGCCTTTTCAATTGCAGCCGAATCAATTGTTCCATTTTCAACATCCCATTGAAAAAAGCGCTTATCTGATTTTTTCTTTCTACTAAGAAAAATGACATCATATCCTTTTTTTTCCAAAAGAAGACCTAAACGTTGACCGATTAAACCGGAGCCGCCGGCGAGCAAAACTGTTGACATAATTGTTTTCGAATTTGTGGTGGTTGTTATTTATCTTTGATGTATAACACAATTGCATCATAGATGTTTTTAATAATTTAAAAGATACAAAAAGCGAAATTATGTTTCAAAACAAGTCTTCTCTATTTCTACTTTTTATTTTTTCGAGTCTATTAATTTTTCAAAGTTGTAAAACGGATCCAAATTCAAATTCAGGAACTACTACTGCAGATGATTCATTTACAGTAGTATCACGTTTGGTAGGAGAACCAAATATGTTGAATCCAGCTTTGACTATCCAAGCTAATAGTCGTCGAGTGATGAATCAAATTTTTTCGAATTTAGTTCATTATGATACTAGGACTCTCAAGGCTATGCCGATGTTAGCGAAAGAGTTACCAACGATTGAAGAGATAACAGAAGGAGAATACAAAGGAAAATTACTATGCAAATATGAAATTCACGAGGAAGCAGTTTGGGATGATGGAAAACCAGTAACTGCACATGACGTTGAATTTTCGATCAAAGCTATCTTAAATCCTAAAGTAGGAGCAGCTCCTTATAGAGCAGTTGCGATTAGTTTTAAGGATATAATCATTGATAAAACTAATCCTAAAAAATTCTCTATAGTTTCTGATAACTACTTTTTGACAGGTATGATATTTACGGATATACAAACATTTCCAGCCCATGTATATGATCCCAATGGGATTATGAAAAATTTCACCATTAAGCAATTATCAGATTCAGAAGGAGCTTCAAAATTAGCAGAATCTGATCCTCGTTTGCAGGAGTTTGCAACGGAATTTTCTAATGAAAAATACTCAAGAGAAAAAGGCTTTGTAAGTGGATCGGGCCCATATGCATTAGAAGAATGGATCTCAGGACAAAGAATTGTTTTAAAGAAAAAGAAAAACTGGTGGGGAGATAAATTAGCAGCGAAATATCCTTTACTTAAAGCTAACCCTGAAACTATTATTTTCAAGCCAATGAGTGATGTCACGACAGCAGTTACTGAACTTAAAGCAGGATCAATTGATGTGATGACTCAGATAACCGCAGATCAGTATAATGCATTAAAAGAAAGCACAGAAGGACAAGCTAATTTGAAATTCCATGAGCCATTGCAAATGGCGATTTATTATATTGGGATGAATAATAATCGTCCGAAACTTTCTGACAAAAGAGTTCGTCGTGCTCTTGCACACTTAATAAATATGGATGAAATAATTAACACTACAATGTATGGCTATGCTGAAAAAGTAGTGGGACCATTTCACACGTCGCGACCATATTATAACAATGATCTGCCATTGATTGAGGAAAATTTAGACAAGGCGAGAGAACTTTTAAAAGAAGCAGGATGGGAAGACTCGAATGGAAATGGAATTGTGGATAAAGAAATTGATGGTGAATTAACAGAATTGAAATTGGATTATCTTTCTTCAAAAGCTGGTGTAACAGGACAAAAAATTGGGACGATTTTTAAGGCGAAAGCAAGGCAAGTAGGCGTTGATATTGAGTTAGTTGTTAAAGAAGGAAATAAAGTTGCAGAGGCAAGAGTTAAACGTGATTTTGATTTATTCACTAGTGGTTGGGCACAAGATCCAAGTATCGATGACCCTTATCAAAATTGGCATACAGATAGTGACACACCTTCTGGTGGAAATAGATTTGGATTTGGAAATGAAGAGTCAGATAAGATTATTGAAGAGATTCGGACTTTAATTCCTGAGGAAAAAAGAAATGAATTATACAAAAAATTACAGGAAATGATCTATGATGAACAACCTTGTATCTTCCTAATGATACCATCCGGAAGAATTGCAATTAATAAAAAATTTGATTTTACGCCTTCGGTTAGAAAACCATGGATCTTTGAAAATGAATTTAAAATGAATGAATAAATCTATATTTATTTAAAAAGAAAAAATAGGGTAGCCAAAAATGATTTTGGCTACCCATTCTTTTTTAAATAAGATTGATTAATTTTCAGTTTCGTTTTTACTTAATCCAAGAATATGTTCAAATATACTGTAAAACGTATTTTGTATTTTTTCCCAACCCTTATTGCTATTTCGTTTTTAGCATTTGGATTAAGTAAGTGTACGCCAGGCGATCCTGCCAATAGGTGTGAGGATACAAGTTCGCTAGCAGCTATTAATAATTGTGAAGTTGAGTATCAACGATGGGCAGAATTATTTGGCTTGACAGCGCCCACATTTTATTTTGAACTGACTTCAAAAGCATATCCAGATACGCTACACAAAATTATTCAAAAGGATAAAAGAGAAAATTGGAGTGCACTAATTTCTCATTATGGAAATTGGGATCAAATTTCTAATTATAAAAATGCTATCCAAGTCGCCCAACTAAAGTTATTTGAAGTTCCAGATTCAGTAGGAAAAGAGTCTGTTAAAAAGATAAGAAAAGAACTTAACTTTCTTCCAATTTTATCGAAAGACAAAGTCATTACAAGTCGATTGAACAAAATTTTAAAAGCTTATAACAATACTCCTACATTAAATAAATATATAGGAAAAGAAATAACAGATTTAGAAAAGAGCTATCAAAATATAAAAGAAAAAGCAACTCCGAATCAATTGTACATTCCTAGAATTTATTGGTATGGATTCGACAATCAATATCACAATTGGATCACGAATTTTTTGGTTGGAGATTTTGGAACTTCCTACCGAACTTCAAGACCGGTAGCTTCTGAGATTAAGGATGCGATTTTTTGGACATTCAGTATGATGATTTTGGCAATTATTGTAGCCTATTTAACAGCAATACCTTTGGGTGTTTTTTCTGCAAAAAATAGAGGACTACGCTTTGACAAGATTACAACAGTAATATTGTTTATGTTGTATTCCTTGCCTACATTTTGGATAGCAACAATGTTGGTAGTGTTTTTTACCACACCTGAATATGGAACATGGACAGATATTTTTCCGTCCATTGGTTTAGGGGATTTACCATCTGATGCACCATTTTGGAATCGGTTCTGGGAAACGGCAAGTCATTTAATTTTACCAGTTTTTTGTATTAGTTATCCATCATTGGCTTTTATTTCGAGGCAGATGCGAGGAGGAATGATCAATGTAATTCAGCAAGATTTTATTCGTACAGCAAAAGCGAAAGGTTTAGGGAAGAATCCAGTTATATGGAAACATGCATTTCGAAATTCATTATTTCCTATAATTACATTATTTGCAAATGTATTCCCAGCTGCCTTGGCTGGTTCGGTAGTAATAGAGGTGATTTTTAATATTCCAGGAATGGGTAAATTGACCTTGGCTTCCATTCTAAATGAAAATTATCCAGTTGTTTTTGCCATTTTAATGTTAGCTGCAATAATGACTATGATTGGAATGTTGGTAGCAGATATTTTGTATGCAATGGCAGATCCTAGAATTTCTTTTGATAAAAAATAGTAAATGATTTTTGGAAAAAATAAGGAGGGAAAGGCAATAGAGATTCTTGAAAATCAGGAACAAGATCAACGCTATTGGGCAAGAGTAAAAAGACGTTTTCATAAAAATATATTAGCTAAATGGTCTCTACGTGTGTTGATTATTATATTTTTCATCGCATTGTTTTCAGATTTTATCGCTAATGAAAAACCATTGTATTGTCAGATTGAGGGTAAGACATATTTTCCAGTTTTAAAGCAATACGCAGTTGACTTAGGTTGGTCAAAATGGAACGCGAAATTTTATCAAACTCCGTGGCAAGATCATGATTATGAAAAAGTAATCATGCCAATTATTCCTTATTCTCACGATACTCAAGATGGGAACAATATACATTTCGTCTCTCCTTTTGGAAATCAAAATGTACCTTCTAACCGATATTGGCATTGGATGGGGACAGATCAATTTGGTAGAGATGTTTTAGCTGGAATGATTCGAGGAACAAGAGTCGCGATGCTGATAGGTGTTCTGTCAATGTTCATAGCGACTCTGATTGGATTATTTCTGGGGGCACTCGCGGGATATTTTGGAGACACTCGTTTTCGGATTTCAAGAATTCGATTAGGACTAAATCTGATAGGAACTGTACTTGGATATTTTTATGCTTTTCAAGCTAGAAGTTATTCAATTAGTGTAGCGAATGAAAGTGGAACCTTCGGATTTGAAATGCTAAAAAGCCTTTCAATATTTTTTGTAATTGTATTGTTAGGGAATTTGATTGCAAAAGGATTTGAGTACATTCCATTTTTTTCAAAAAAAATATTCCTTCCTCTCGACCTTATCATCATGAGATTGATAGAGATTGTCAATGCAATTCCAGCGTTATTTTTATTACTAGCAGCAGTAACTATTTTAGAAAAACCATCCATCATTTCAGTCATGGTAATTATTGGACTATTACGTTGGACAACAATTGCTAGGTTCATTCGAGCAGAATTGTTGAGAGTACGTTCGCTGGAATTTATAGAAGCAGCAAATGCTATGGGGTTTAGTGATTGGCGAATAATTATTCGACATGCGATTCCGAATGCAATTGCACCAGTTTTAATCACCATCGCATTTGGAGTGGCATCAGCAATATTAATTGAAGCGTTTTTATCCTTTCTTGGAATAGGTTTGGAGAATGATGAAATTACGTGGGGGCTACTTTTGAGTTTTGCAAGAGAAAGTACAATGTCTTGGTGGTTGGCAATTTTTCCAGGTATGGCAATTTTTGTTACTGTAACAATTTTTAATTTGATTGGAGATGGATTGACAGAAGCTCTCGACTCAAAAATGCAATAACGAAAAACCAAACATTTTGTTTTTATAAAGTGAAAAAAAAGCTAGTAAACATTGAAGATTAAAAAAATGCTGTTGGTAACTTTTTTTACATAAAAAACAAAATGTTTGATTTTTATGATATAAAATTATATCTTTGACTAATATAAGAGGTACTTAGCCTCGTTTCTTCTTTCGCATTTTCTTAGGGAAAAGGTTAGATTTTCCTCTTTTAGTTGAAAGTTCTCCTTTTCTGTTGGTCGTTTTTCCAACAGTTTCATTAACAGGACAACCCGTTTTTTTGCTACAAGAAGAAACAAAAGGTAGAACCAATAGAAGGGAACTACACAATAACAGCAGTTTTAATTTTTTCATAAAAAAAAATGATTTGAGAAAACAGTATTTAAAGACTGCAATTTACAAAAATAATATTACTACATTTGGCGTTTAAACGCTCAAAACCCTTGTATTTACAGGGTTTTTGAATAGTTTTCATACAATCTAATTGTATCATATATTAACAGCACATAAATTTGTGCCATTATTTTAAATTTAAATTTTTTCAAAATGAACAAAGGAGATCTTATTAACAAAGTAGCAGAAGAAGCTAACATCACTAAAGCACAGGCAACTGATGCATTAAACACAGTTTTCAGCGCTATTGGTGACACCCTTGCAGACGGCAACAAAGTTTCTCTAGTAGGATTTGGTACTTTTTCTTCTAACCACCGTGCAGCACGAGTAGGTAGAAACCCAAAAACTGGTGAAGCTTTACAAATTGCAGCTAAAAATGTTGTAAAATTCAAGCCAGGTAAAGAATTAGCTGGAGCCGTTAACTAATTATTGAAATACTGAAAAAATGAAAAAAGGCAATTCGGGTCACCCGAATTGCCTTTTTCTATTTTGGAGAAGGTAAAAAAATAAAAATTTTATATTTTTAAATGGATAAGATTTTGTTTTAAAATTACTCACTTTTGCACTAGAATAAAAAATCAATCTTACTCAACTAAGTAAAAAATATCATAATGAAATTTGGAACCAAAGTGATCCATGCAGGTATTGAACCTGATCCTTCGACAGGAGCAATCATGACTCCTATTTTTCAGACTTCCACTTATGTTCAAGATGCACCAGGGAAGCATAAAGGGTATGAATATGCTCGTACACAAAATCCGACGCGAAGTGCTTTAGAGAAAAATTTGGCTTCTTTAGAAAATGGAACTGATGCCATTTGTTTTGGAAGTGGATTGGCAGCAATGGACGCTGTTCTGAAATTATTACAACCAGGGGATGAAATCGTTTCAACAAATGATCTTTATGGAGGATCTTATCGATTGATGACGAAAATTTATGGAAAGTTTGGAATTAAATCTCATTTCGTAGGAATGGATTCTACTAAAGATATAGAGAAAGCCATCAATGAAAATACCAAGCTTATTTGGATTGAGACACCTACTAATCCAATGTTGAATATTGTGGATATCAGAAAGATTTGTAAAATCGCTCAAGAAAAAGGAATTAGGACATGTGTGGATAATACCTTTGCTTCGCCATATTTGCAAACACCAATTGACATGGGAGCAGATATAATTTTACACTCCGCTACAAAATATTTGGGCGGGCACTCAGATGTAGTTCATGGAGCGGTGATTGTAAATACTCCAGAATTGGCAAAGGAACTTCGCTTTATCCAAAATGCAGCCGGTGGAGTTCCAGGGCCACAAGATTGTTTTTTAATTTTGAGAGGAATTAAAACTTTGCATTTGAGAGTGCAACGCTCTTGCGATAATGCGAAGAAGGTTGCAAAATTTTTGCAATCACATCCGAAAGTTGATAACGTTTACTATCCTGGATTAAAGACTCACCCAAATCATAAAATAGCTAAAAAGCAAATGAAGGATTTTGGAGGAATGGTTTCTTTTGATATAGTAGGAGGAGATTTGAGAGATGCGAATATAGTATTAAAAGGAACAACTTTATTTTCATTAGCTGAATCATTAGGAGGAGTTGAATCATTAATTGGTCACCCTGCCACTATGACTCATGCTTCGATACCTAAAAAGGAAAGATTAAAAGTAGGCTTAACTGATTCTTTAATTCGATTAAGTGTAGGAGTGGAAGATGTGGATGATTTGATTCAAGATTTGGAAGAAGCTCTAAGAAATATTTAGGAAGTAAAACTTCTTAATTTTTTTAAAACGCTTTTTGTGGAAACGCAAAAAGCGTTTTTGGTTATGGGTATATTGTTGATAAATATGTGAAAGAACAATATTGATTTTTTGTTTTGAAA
Organism: uncultured Saprospiraceae bacterium; assembly: GCA_964564545.1. GTDB lineage: Bacteria > Bacteroidota > Bacteroidia > Chitinophagales > Saprospiraceae > CAJQQY01. Next base: position 4,519 of record CAZMBP010000093.1, on the reverse strand, counting down.
AAATATATTTTGTGAAAACAACTTTACAAAATGGAAGCATACAAAAAAGAAAAACTAGCCATAACCTCATGGGCAGAAGAAGATCGTCCTCGTGAAAAATTATTGAATAAGGGAAAACATGCACTTTCAGATGCAGAACTTTTGGCCATACTTTTAGGCTCAGGATCAAGAGAAGAAACTGCGGTTGGATTGGCAAAACGGATTTTAAATTCTGTAGAAAATAATCTTCACGAACTCGGCAGATGTTCTCTCGCTGAGTTTCAAAGATTCAAAGGTGTTGGTGAGGCAAAAGCAATAACAATTGCTGCCGCTGCTGAACTAGGAAGACGTCGGCAAATGACTGCTATTAAAGATAAACCGCAAATCAGAAGTAGTTCAGATGGCTTCAAAGCGATTGCACCAATTTTGGTTGATTTACCTCATGAAGAGTTTTGGATATTATTAATGAATCGCTCTAATTTTGTAATTGGACGAGAGTTGGTAAGTTCGGGTGGAGTGTCAGGAACGGTGGTTGATGCAAAAATGGTTTTTAGAAAAGCTTTGGAAAAGTCAGGAGCTACGAGCATTATTTTATGTCATAATCATCCTTCAGGAAATTTGAAACCAAGTAATGCAGATATAGTTTTGACTAAAAAATTAAAAAAGGCAGGAGAGGTTTTGGACATGACGGTCTTTGACCATTTGATTGTTTCGGAGAGAGGGTATTTTAGTTTTGCAGATGAAGGGATGTTTTAGATTGGAAATTTTGTTCTACTGTTTTGCTTTGCAACGTTTCTACAATTTCTCGATGTAGACTTAACAGTTTAACAGATACAAAGCAAAACAGTAGAACAATAAATCATTTCTTCATCAATCTACCAATAGGATAAACTTGATGAGTAGGTTCATAATGCTCAGAATTTTTATAAATAAAATTCAATTGAGCATATCCATTTTTTGCAAATTCTGGATCAGCTTTTTTCTTTTCTTCTAATTGCTTTTTCAACGTAGGATTTTTCTCCAAAATCTCTACAGCTAGATCTTCAAAAACATAAGACGAGAAATATTCTTTTTGTTGCAAAATACCATCAAAGAAATTCCAAGCGAAATAAGAATCTGGAGCAACTGGTTCAAGTGTTTCGACAATGTATCGATTGGAAGGTTGATTGATGTAAACGATGAAGTCTCCTTTTTTATAAATTCTTTTTTGAGTGAATTTTTCTACTTCAACACTTCGGTGTAAATAGTGTCCCTCGTAGGGACTTTTGCCAGTTTTATAATCAGCTATTCGATACATTTCTATTTCAAAAGATTGGTCTTTGTTTAATTTTTCAAGAGTAACGTCATTCCATTTTAAACGATCGATAACCTTAGAGTATCCTTGTGGAATAATGTATGCAATTGGTTTTTCAACGCTTGATGTGGTTTTGTAATAATTATAATGAATGACTTCTTTTTCAAAAGGTTCATTGCGATCATAGTACAATCGAGACTCTCCTGAGATCAAGCTGGGTTTCTTTTTAGCGGTGTAACCTTTGAAATTCACCATGTCATTTTTATCAAAATCTAAAGTCCAGTTGAGGTCAAATATTTTTTTTGTTTTAGTGTTTTCGATGGCTTTATTTCGTACTGTTTTTATTTTTTCAAAATCATCATGCATTAATTTTAACATCACATCCATAAAAGTGTAAGTACTTTGAACTCGATCTTTGAAAGGTTTCAACATATGTGTTTCGGGCATAAATGATATTGCATTATGCAAAGCAGCATAGCCTGAAGAGTATCGAGGCAAATCTAAAAATCCCGCAAATCCTTCATCGGGAGTCGTACGGGCATAAACGTAAGGAGTCATTTCCCAATCATTTTTTTTCATGTCAGAAAAAAGCCGCGGGAGCATTTCTTGATTCAAATATTGGGCAAGATTAGGATCAAGTTTATTATGTTGAGTAGGAATTAAAGTAATGGTGTATTGATAGTCAGCACCATTGGAAGTATGGTTGTCGATGAAAACATCTGGCTTCCAATAATTATAAAGTTGATTAAAAGTCTGAGCATTTTTTGAATCACATTTGATGAAGTCTCTGTTCAAATCTAAGTTTTTTGCATTACCTCGAAACCCGTAAGATTCAGGGCCATTTTGATTAGTTCGTGTATGACTATTTCGATTCAACACTCCACCTAAATTATACATTGGGATGACTACGATAACAGTATGCTCAAGAAATTTTTGTAAAGATTTATCTTCCAAATAATTTCTCAAAATCATCATGCTTGCATCTACTCCACAAGGTTCACCTGCATGAATAGCATTGTTGACAAATAGAATGTTTCTATTTTTTTTACGAATAGAAACTGGATCAAAATCTCCATCAATAGAAAGTACTGCTGTGTGTAAGGGCAAACCAACATCAGTTATTCCATGAGTAGTCAATTGAAGTTGAGGAAAAGCATCACTTAAGTTTTCATAAAAAGAAATTGTTTCTTGATAAGTCGCTGTGGTATTTTTATTTTTTTCAAAAGGAGTAATAAAGCTAGAGGAAGAAGATGTCATGTTTTTTTGGCCATGACAAGATTGAAATATCAATAAAAAAATGAAAGGCATCCAACGCATAATATTTGATTTTAATTTGGAAAATGATTCAAAAAGGAAATCGAATGTAGGAAGGATTTAGGAATAAAAAAAAGAATCAACGCAAGTGCGAAGATTCTTTTGATTGAGAGAAGTTACTTGAAAAAAAATGAGGTTATGATTTGCTGTTATAATGTTTTCTGTGTTTTAAAGATGTAGGTTTTTAAATAAAAATGTACATTCAATTGGTAAGTTGGTTCCAAAATGACATGAAATAGTATTTTCAATTAGTAAAGACTCATTTCTTTTTGGTGAATATCGTATAAATTAACCAACACATAATTACTAGGGTTAATATTGAAACTACATTGAATTGAAAATTAGCGCTCATTTTCAAATTTTCTAGGGTCTTCCCCAAAGCGTTAAAAATATTATTAATCCCTAAAAAACAGCTTACCGTTACCAAAATAATCATAATAATGTTTGACAGGTTAGAATTTAAATAAGCCTTTGGAATCAAGGAAGAATCATTAACAGCTAGAATTAAAAAGATAGCAACTATGGGTAAAAGTGCTCCATTGATTGCTTGGGCAGCAATAATAGCTGGGATTGATTTTCCAATAGTTAGACCTGAGATCAAACCAATTAATAAAATGATACCCCAAACTAATCTGAAATATTTACCATTGACATTCCATTCTTCTTTATTTAAACCGAACAAACTTTTAGCAGTCACCGCTGCCGCCAATGGAGCAGTAATGGAAGAGGTCAAGCCTGCGGCAAAAAGTCCAAATGCAAAAAGACTTCCTCCAAAATTTCCCATTTTAATTTTCATCATTTCAGCTAGCGCAGCAAATGAAAAATCACTAGTTAATTGAGCGCCTACCAACATGATTGCCATCGAAATTAACCCTCCAATCAAAACAGCAATAACAATACCCACACGCATTTCGGAAATACTTTGACCTTGAGTAATTCCAGAGGCTAAAAAAAGATTATAAGGAACAATAGTGGTTCCAACCAAACCGATAATCAAAAGTGATGAACCTTCAGGGAAAGACGGGACAATTGCCGATTGTAAAATTTTTCCAAAACTAAAATCAGTTTGAAAGGCAACATAGATAAATGCAATTCCCATCAAAGCAACTACAATTCCTAGGACATTTGCAATATTTCGGAAACTCCCTAGCATCAAAATTCCAAAAGCAAAAATACCTAAACCAACGGTTAGTATTTTTGGAGAAAAATCTGTCATTAATTTCATGCCTTCAATTGCACCGAGCATATTTCCTGCTTGATAAGCTGCGCATCCAAATGCAATAGATAGAAAAACGGTCCAACTTAATGTGGAACTGGAATTTTGATATTTTAAAGCAATGATTTCGCCTAAACTTTTACCAGAAGCGATGGTAATTCTAGCAGCTGCTTCTTGTAAAATAATGGTTGCAAAAGTTGAGAAAAATAAAGCCCATAGTAAAGCTATTTGAAAAGACGCACCTGCTTTGGATGCAGTTGTTACTGTTCCTGGGCCTATGAATGCTGCTGATATGATAGACCAAAAAACGATACTTCGAAATCCTTTGGAGAAAGAAATTACTTTTGCCATGATAAAGTTGGAGGTTGAAAAAAATGAAATACTCAGAGTGAAAGTAAGGAATGGAGGTTGGAATTAAAAATTGGTAGGACGTTAGGTAGGATTAACTTTCATCTTTTAGTAGGAGGGAGTGAAAAAATAGTGAAATTTAAGTTTGGAAATACTCACTACAAAGATTTACCTTTGCACTATGTCTGATAAAATTATTTCAAAAGTAGATATTCGTAAGTTTGACTTAGAAGCATTGGAAAATTATTTTCTCGAAATAGGGGAAAAAAAATTCCGAGCCAAACAAGTTTATGAATGGTTATGGAAAAAGGGAGCAAAGTCATTTGATCAAATGTCAAATTTGTCAAAAAGTCTTCGAATATCTTTGG
>CAZMBP010000092.1:0-107632 GCA_964564545.1 uncultured Saprospiraceae bacterium | reverse complement strand
AGAAAGAACGAATACCCGATTCCATTATTTATCGGCAGATATGCCTGCGAACCGATTGTCAACTGCTTTTGATTCGGTAACACTTTATGGAGAAAATCCAGATCACCGACCTGATATTTATGGAAAAATTGGAAACTCAGGAGTAAGTGTTTGTTGCTTGGATGATGCTAAAAAATTGTATTCAGGATTTGATTTGTGTAATCCATCGACTTCAGTTTCGATGACGATCAATGGACCTGCAGCGACGATTTGTGCATTTTTTATGAATGCAGCAATTGATCAACAATGTGAGATTTATATCAAAGAAAATGGTTTGGAACATTTGGTGGAAGCTAAATTGAAAGAATTGTATGATGATAAGAATTTAACTCGACCAAAATATAATGGTGAAATTCCAAAGGGAAATAATGGACTAGGATTGATGTTGTTGGGAGTGACTGGCGATCAAATTTTGGAACCTAAAATTTATAATGAGTTAAAAGTAAAAGCATTAAGTGCAGTTCGTGGAACTGTCCAAGCAGATATTTTAAAAGAAGATCAGGCACAGAATACTTGTATTTTCTCTACTGAATTTTCATTGAGATTGATGGGAGATGTACAGCAGTATTTTATTGAAAATCGAGTTCGGAATTTTTATTCAGTTTCGATTTCAGGTTATCACATTGCCGAAGCTGGAGCAAATCCAATTTCGCAATTAGCATTTACTTTGTCAAATGGATTTACCTTTTTAGAATATTATTTGTCGAGAGGAATGAATGTGGATGACTTTGCACCGAACCTTTCTTTCTTTTTTTCGAATGGAGTTGATCCAGAATATGCGGTGATTGGAAGAGTCGCTCGACGAATTTGGTCGAAGGCATTGAAGATGAAATATGGAGCTAATGATCGTTCACAAAAATTGAAATATCATATTCAAACTTCAGGTCGATCATTGCATGCGCAAGAGATTTCGTTCAATGATATTCGAACGACTTTGCAAGCGTTGTATGCGATTTATGATAACTGTAATAGTCTCCATACGAATGCTTATGATGAAGCGATCACAACTCCGACAGAAGAAAGTGTACGTCGAGCAGTAGCGATTCAAATGATTATTAATCATGAATTAGGAATGGCGAAAAATGAAAATACTTTGCAAGGTTCATTCATTATTGATGATTTGACGGACTTGGTTGAAGAAGCTGTTTTGATGGAATTTGATCGAATTACGGAAAGGGGAGGAGTGCTTGGCGCGATGGAAACGATGTATCAACGAAGTAAAATTCAAGATGAAAGTTTGCATTATGAAACGTTGAAACATACCGGTGAATTTCCAATTATAGGAGTGAATACATTTTTGTCGAAAGATGGTTCGCCAACTGTAATCCCAGAAGAAGTAATTCGAGCAACGGAAGAAGAGAAGTTAGATCAGATCAAAACACTTGAAAATCTACATCAAACAGATGCGGAAAAATCTGCTCAAAATTTAAAAGCATTACAGCAGGCATCCATAAGGAATGAGAATATTTTCGAATACTTAATGGAGACCGTAAAAACATGTTCGCTAGGACAAATTACAAATGCCCTCTACGAAGTAGGCGGACAATATCGTCGCAATATGTAACGTAGCGACTGACTTTAGTCGGCCGCAAAAAGGGTGGAAAAGACGAAAGTCTTTCCACCCTTTTTTTATTCAAAAACCAAAGTATATTGTTCAAATAGATAAAACAAAACAATATTTTTTTGACAACTTTTTGAATACTATATTTAGAGGGAGAAAACCATTTTGAAACTATAATTTTTGCTGCCGACTAAGGTCAGCTGCTACTATGATGAAAACATTTTATAGACGAACTCTCCCCCATATTTTGCCAATAGGCGCTACATTTTTTGTAACTTTTAGGTTGCATGGTTCTTTGCCTTTTGGATTTATGCAAAAATTAACAGAAGCTTTCGAAGCAAAAGTATTTGAAATTAGAACTTCATTTTGGCTTGATCCAGAAGCTGAAATTTATCGACAACAAAAAATATTCTTTAAACGATTTGATGAAGCTTTAGATAAGATACATAATAATGTAAGGTATTTGGAAAATCCAAAGGTAGCTCAAGTCATCATAAAGAAAATACATGAATATGATGGTGAGTTATATGACTTGTTGAGTTATTGCATCATGCCAAACCATGTTCATTTATTAATTGATACATCTATACAATTGAATGGGATCAAGAGTAAAAGTGAAATTAATGAAGAAAACTATGTTCAACTTGATAAAATAATGAAGTTAGTTAAAGGTGGAAGTAGCTATGAAATAAATAAAATTTTAAGAAAAAAAGGAACGTTTTGGCAGAGAGAAAGTTATGATCATTATGTTAGAGATGGTAAGGAATTGATAAATATAATTTGGTATATCGTTAGAAATCCCGTTAAAGGAAAATTGGTTTTGGAATGGGATGATTTTGAATATACTTATTGGAAGAGGGTTGATACGTAGCAGCTGACTTTAGTCGGCTGTAAAAAGGTACAGACGAAATCTGTACCTTTTTTTTCTTTTGCGGCCGACTAAAGTCAGCCGCTACGTTATGACTTTAATTCCGCAGGAATCACTCGTACCTTTTCCTTCTTCCCTTTCCGCAAAACCTCCAACTGCATCGCCTGCCCAATTGATTTTTCATCCAACAACTTATGCAAGTCATCAATCGAATTAATCTTAAACGTATTTAATCCAACAATAATATCACCATTTCTTAATTCAGAATTATAAGCCGCAGATTTAGCCTCAATTTGTTGGATTTGCACACCTGACTTTACCTCCAATTGAAAACGTTGAATCACTCTCGGATTAAATCGAACGGTCTGCCCAGCAATTCCAATCACACCTCTACGCACTTTTCCATCCATGATTAATTTCCCAACAATGAATTCTGCCAAGTTAGATGCAACCGCAAAACAAAGTCCCTGACCTGAAGCAATAATTGCAGTATTAACACCAATCACTTCCCCAGAAGAATTTAATAGTGGTCCACCAGAATTTCCAGGATTTAAAGATGCATCAGTTTGAATTACATCATCAATCAAACGTTGGCTTTCTGTTCGAAGAGTTCTTCCCAAAGCACTTACCACACCAGCCGTGAGCGTATATTGAAATCCAAATGGATTCCCGATTGCAATAGCAACCTGTCCAACTTGTAACTCATCCGAATCGCCAAAACTAACATAAGAAAGGTTTTCTGCATTAATTTGCAAAACCGCAATATCAGTTGCAGGATCATCACCTATAAGTTGAGCAGGAAGGTGCCGACCATCTTGTAAGTTAACTTGAATCTTTTCAGCACCTTTAATCACGTGACTATTAGTTACAATAAATCCATCACTTGAAATAATAAAACCTGAACCAGTTCCAAAAGGATTTTGTGGTTTTCTAGTTCTTTGTCTTTGCGTAGATGGTTTTTTCTTTACTTGAATTTGCACGACTGCATCACTCGTTTTTTTAGCCACACCAATTACCGTTTGCGAATAAGCATCGAGCAATTGATTGTCATTGAGAGAAGATCTAAATGGATGTTGGGGAGAATTTTCGTCTGAAGTGAAATCTACCATGTTTGTATTTTTTTAAGTCATCTTGCTTAATATAAAGCGTTAGAATGCGAGTCTGCACAAAACATTCCATTTTAAAAAAATACTTTTTTTGACATGAAAAAATTAGGTAAGTATAACATTTTGACATGAAAAAATAACTTGTGCTGCCATTTTAGGGGAAATCATTTCGGTTTTTTTATAAAAAAAGGTTTAATTCATTAATCGTCAATGAATTAAACCTTTTTGAAGTTTGTAGGTTTTTTTTTAAAAAACTAGTTGTCGATCACTACCTTGATATTTTCATCCATTGTTGCATTGGAAACTCTGATAATGAAAATACCATTTGACCAATTGCTAGTTGGAATTTCAATAAGTTGATTTCCGATACTTTTTACAATGTTTTGGAAAACTAATCGACCTAGCATATCTCTAATTTCAATAGTTGTATTTCTATTGTTATTAAAAAAGTTCAAATTTAGTTTTCCAGTTTTTGTAGGGTTAGGAAAAACATTGATTGTAGTTTTTTCTCCTTTAAAATGAACTAGTCGAATTTCTGTAAAAGTAAATTTTCCATCATAATCCACTTGTTTCAATCTGTAATAATTATCTCCATGAAGTGGTTTCAAATCATAAGTTTGATATTCAGAATTGAATGTAGTAGTACCTCTTCCTTGTATTTTTTCTAAATCGGAAAATACTTCTCCATCGCTACTTCTTTGAATTATAAAATAGTCATTATTGTTTTCAGAAGCAGTAGTCCATTGTAAATTTACTTTTTCATTTTCCGGTCGTGCGGTAAAATCGACTAACTCTATAGGAAGAGGAGCTAGAGGTTCTGTCATTTCTAGAAGTTGATCTACACTTGGATTATTTATAGTTTGAACGCTTCCTGAGAGCCAAGTAACTTCTAACTCGGTAATAATGGTATTAGTATCTAATCCGAAATGTGCATAAGGTGAATCTCCACCACCTAGATTGGAACCACTTCTAGTCTCATAATGCTGAATAGTTCCATCAGAAGTCGTTAACTTTAATTTGCTACCTAGACCATCCTTATTTCCCTGTGTCCCTACCAAATGAACTTTAAGCCAATGTTTACCATTATTTAGATTGTTTTTGTTTAAAACACAATTATCTTCATAATTAGTTACATAGATGTCTAGGTCTCCATCATTATCATAATCTCCATAAATTCCACTTCTTGATTGACGGTCATCATCTAGTCCGAGTGTTCCAGCTATATTAGTGAAAGTACTATCACCATTATTTCGAAAAAACATATTGGGCTGTTGGTTGAAAGGAAAGCCAGGACTAGGATTAAGACTTAAGGCTCCTATGGAAACCATTATATCTTGCCATCCATCATTGTCATAATCCATAAATGCAGCTCCCCAAGAAAAATGTTGCATGTGGGGTTGGGTATTTAAAGCTGTTGGAGCAATATCAGTAAATACTCCTTCATCATTACTATAAAAAGCACAGTCTCCAATATTAGTATAAAAAATGTCCATCCATCCATCTCGGTTATAATCTCCGACTCCTATCCCCATTCCATTTCTACAATCATTAATACCTATACTATCACTTACCTCTGTAAAATCCCATGTTAGAGGGTCACTCCCTCCATCATTTCTCCACACCATAGTTGGCTTTCCTATTGCAATAGGGCAATCATTTATTAAAAAAATATCCATGTCTCCATCTTTATCATAATCAGACCAACCTCCAATAAATCCACCTCCCATTAAACTATCTATGACCAACAAATTTGAAATGTCTGTAAAAGTTTCATCACCATTATTATGATATAAGAAATCTTGTGTTGTACCTCCTGAAGATCCTAAGACTGTATAGTGCTGAGCAATGTATAAATCTAAATATCCATCTTTGTCATAATCACCCCAACTTGCAGAAGGGCTTCTAGAGTTTCCTCCAGCTGATCCATTTGGGAAGGCACTTGAGGTAACATCAGTAAAAGAAAAATCACCATTGATATCTGGACCATCATTTAGGTATAATATATTTTCATCACAGTTGGCTAAAAAAATATCATCCCATCCATCATTATTAATATCAGCTATTGAAACTCCACCACCATCGCTTGAAGCATCCGCTACACCTAGAGATACAGCAACATCTGAAAAGTCGTAGATGCCAGTTAAAATATCAGGGCCATTGTTTTTAAACAACTTGTTAGCTCCAACTCTCATCGTTACATATAAATCTAAATATCCATCTTTATTGTAATCTAGCCAAGCAGCACCAGTTCCCATTTTATGATCGTTAATTCCAGTTGTGTTATGAACTAATGTAATTCCTGCTTCCGATGAAGCATCTGAAAATCCTTGTCCAAAGGAAGAAGGAAGAAATGTAAAAGATAATCCAAAGAAGGTTAAAACAATAACCTTTAATCGTTTGTGAAAATGCATAATACCTGTTTTTAAATAAAAGTTGATTTAAAAAAGTGGGTGTAAATTTTTTATAAGTAATTAAATTCGGTAAGGATGAAATCGGTTGGAATGTGGGATTAGAGGGACACGTACGATAAATTTATAAAATTATTATGAGTAAATAATTACTTTGAAAGAGAAAATTTAAAATTAGGTAAGTGGGGAAATGGTCGAAGAGAAGGGAACTTTTAATTTCTAGCTATGAAAATATAAAAATCGTTAACAAGCAACAAGGTGTTTTCCATAAAATGAACCTGCGGTCGAAGTTTCTTTTTTTGCAAATTAATCAACTCTTGATCTTTTTGTAAAAATGTATTGAGAGTTCGGGCTACTTTAAAAAAACGTGCAATGTCAAATTGTGTAGGTAGATTAGTCACACCAATATTTACCATTGCTTGTTTAAAAGCAGGATATTCAAAAAGCGAATATTGCTCTGGAAATCGAAAACATAAGTACATCGAAATCATATGGTTCTCCAAGTGAAAATGACGATTTTCAATCGTCAATGGAAATTTAGATTTGTACTCACTCAACAAACTATCGCAACAAAATTGAAAACGAGAAATTCGATTTTCTACATCCTTGTTTTCATCAAAAAGATCTCGAAACATATTCCTCACAAAGTCAGGAGCCATTTCGATAAATTTCAGCATCATTTCTTTTGGGAAAAAATTATCTCCCTTCCAAAGTCTTCGAGTCTCGCTATTTTGAAAACTTGCATCATACATTTTTCCAAAATCAGCCGCTTCGATATCCCAATTATTTTGGAAGACCTGAAGTGATTCCCACTTATAACCTGCTTCAAAATCACGTGTGGATTGAAGGTGTTTTTTATACTCGGAAATGTAATGTTGTATCTTTTGTAAGTTCACTTGAGTTGATTTTAAAACAATTCTATTTCCTCTTTTTTCAACAAATAGAAAAAACAATTCGCCACCGCTTGAACACAAACCGAAGGATCATGTGCATCCGCAAAGTTAGAATCATAACATGCCATATGCACATCTTGAAGAGTAGGCCATTTATATTTCGTCCCGCCTTTTGCAGGAATTTTGCAAAAATAAGTAGCTTCTTGCATCAAGGAGTAAAGTTCGGATGCCATCAGTCGAGAAGGAATATTCGTTCTGATAAATTCTGCTTCCACCACATTCCCAGCTAATTTCGTATTATGAGCAATGATATATTCTGACTCATCTACTAATTTTGAAAACTCTTTCAAAACCATTTCCAACTCTACTCCTTCTTCTTCAGCTCGCTCTGGAGTTACTTTTGTAAAATCTTCCACTTCGATGGGTACTTCAAAACCTTGAGGTTTGATAATGTAATCAGCTGAGTTTTGGATTTCGCCCTGCTCATTGTATTGTTGCCAAGAAATTTGAAAAAGGCGTGGCCAGAAAAAAGTATCACTTGGAGGTGTATTCCATTTTTTTGGACGACCAGTTGCGTTGATGTGAAAAAATAAATACATAGTTATTATTTTATTACGTAATGGTCTGCTTTAGCTGACCGTGAAAAAGGAGCGGAACGACGTTACCTTCTTTTTGATAAAAAATCGCGTTGCCCTTTTTTGTAGGTCAGCTAAAGCAGATCGCTACATGTTAACTTAATTTTTTAAATGCAGTTTCCGCCAATTCAAAACTAGTGCTGGAAGATAGTCTAACTCTTTTTACTTTACCATTCCATGAATCAGCCATTGCTGCCCAAAGGTGATAATTTCCATCCTTATCTCTTTCACAATAAGCACCCAATGGCAATTGACAACCACCATCCAAAAGATTCAAAACTTTCCTTTCAATGTTCGTACATTTTGCCACATCAGAGTGGTGAATTTTTTTCAAAATCCGTCGAGTGTCTTTATCATCAACGCAAGTTTGAAAAGCCAAAACACCCTGCGCAGGTGCAGGAACGAATTCTCGAACATTAAATTTGATTACTTCCAAATCCGAAACATCCAACTTCAATCTTTGCACTCCAGCTCCAGCTAAAAGAATCGCATCAAAATCACCTTTTCGTAATTTTTCAATTCGAGTTGGTACATTCCCACGAATATCTTTTAACTCAATATCATCTCGGAAATCTAGCATTTGCGCTTTTCGTCGAGCAGAGGAAGTTCCAACAACGGCATTTTTTTTCAATCTCAAATCCATGCTCGCATCCATCGATTCTTTTCTAATCAATAACCAATCTGCAGGATCTTCTCGATAAGAAACTGCGGTGATTACCAATCCTTCTGGCGAATTGGTAGGCATATCTTTCATTGAATGAACAGCCATATCAACATCTCCACGCAACAAAGCATCTTCAATTTCTTTTGTGAAAAAACCTTTGCCTTCCATTTTATCAAAACCGATATGCTGAATTTGATCGCCTCTCGTTTTAATAATAATTAATTCAGATTCGACTCCAATTTCAGCCAATTGACTTTTGAGAAATTCAGCTTGCCATAAAGCTAATCGACTCCCTCGAGTTCCTATTTTTATTTTCTTTGAAAATTCCATATTTGATTTTTTACATGTATTACAAAGCACCAGCTTCGTAGCTCTTTATTTTACGAAGAAGAAGCTTCGTAATAATTTTGAGGCGCAAAGATAATCATTGGAAAGTAGAATGATAGTTGTGTGATTTTTTTTTACAAAAAAAGGAAAAAATGGAAATTGGTTTTCATTTTAATAAATATGGAGTAAGCTAATTGGAGTAGAATATCGTTTCATTAGTATCAAAATTCCACTTTATCTAAAAAAAACGCCGTGCGGTAATTATTTTTTACCTTTGTGGGAAGAAATTTAACCTATCGCTAAACCCATATTTTAACATGCAAATCTCAGCCAAAGAACTTAGCCATGCCCTTAATGGTACAATTGAGGGTAATCCAGACGTCAAGGTTAGTCGTCCAAGTAAAATCGAAGAAGCCACAGAGGATTCGATTTGTTTTTTTGCCAATCCAAAATATGAACATTACGTTTATACCACCAAAGCTGCAATTATTTTAGTCAGCAAAGATTTCGTCCCATCCCAACCCATTTCTTCGACCTTAATTCGCGTGGAAGATGTTTATAAATCAGTTTCTTTTTTATTGGAAAATTTCGCCCAAAAAGATGATAAGAAGGGAGAAATTTCATCTCAAGCGGCTGTTCATCCTTCTGCTAAAATTGGCAAAAATGTAAATATTGGTCCATTCGTAGTAGTGGATGAAGGTGCTGAAATTGGAGATAATACCTCCCTTCAAGCGCAGGTTTTTGTTGGGAAAAATGCTAAAATCGGAGATAATTGCATTTTCTTTTCAGGAGTAAAGATATATCACGATTGTGAAGTAGGAAACAACTGCATTTTGCATGCAAATGTAGTGATTGGAGGAGATGGTTTTGGTTTTGCACCAGAAGCTGATGGAACATTTAAAAAAGTAGCTCAAATAGGCAATGCCATTTTAGAAGATAATGTTGAGGTTGGTGCAAATTCGACTATTGATCGAGCAACGATGGGATCTACAATTATTCGGCAAGGAGTAAAGTTAGATAACCTGATTATGATTGCCCATAATGTGGAGATTGGAAAAAATACAGTTATCGCAGCTCAAACGGGAGTGGCAGGAAGTACTAAAATTGGGGAAAATTGTATGATTGGAGGGCAAGTTGGATTTGTAGGACATATTGAAGTGGCTAATGGCGCAAAAATTCAAGCACAATCAGGAGTAGCTAGAAGTGTGAAAAAAGAAAATACTTCGCTTTATGGTTCCCCAGCTATAGGTTATGCTAATTACTTAAGATCATATGCTGTGTTTAAGAATTTACCTGAATTATCGAAAGAAGTAAATATGTTAAAAAAAACAATTGACTTAGGGGAAAAGTGATTTAAATCAGTCTAAGTAGTAATTTTTGTCAGTTTAGTAAATAAATATATGTTTTAGTTTGCAAAAGATTAATGTATGGAGGTGAAGAAAATGGTTAATTCAATTTCCTAAACTAATATTTATGAGCATAACTACTCAAGTTCATAAAAAACTCATTTTTTCTTAACAAAGACTTATCTTTGTGGGAATTTTCAAAAATAATCGAAATCTCAAAGAGTAAAAATGAAGCAAACTACTATTAAGAAAGCCGTAAAAGTAAAAGGAATTGGATTGCATACTGGTAAAGAAGTTACCATGACTTTTCACCCAGCAGCTGTTAATCATGGTTACAAATTCAAACGAGTGGATCTTGAAAACCAGCCAATTATTGTAGCGGATGTTAATCGAGTAAGTTCTACTAATCGAAGCACGACAATTTCTGCAGGCGATGCATCGGTAACGACTGTAGAGCATGCATTATCAGCATTACTTGGAATGCAAATCGATAACGTGATGATTGATATTGATGGGCCAGAAGCTCCAATTATGGATGGAAGTGCAAGAGAATTTGTGGAAAAATTGAGTGAAGCAGGAATTGAGGAACAAGAAGAAGATCGAGATTATTTTGAAATCGAAGAATCTATTTCATTTAAAGATGAAGAGTCGGGAGCTGAATTAATGATTTTTCCTAGCGAAGATTTTCAGGTAACAACAATGATTGATTTTAATTCGCCTGTTTTAGGTCATCAATATGCTTCTTTGAAGTCAATTGAAGACTATCAAACAGAAATTGCACCTTGTCGAACATTTGTTTTTTTACATGAATTAGAACAATTGTTGGAACAAAATTTAATTAAAGGGGGCGATTTGGACAATGCAATCGTTATTGTGGATAGAGTGATGAAAAAGAAGGAATTGGATGCATTAGCGAAGAAATTAGGAAAGCCAAGTGTAGATGTAGATAAAGAGGGAATTTTAAATACGATTGATTTAAAATTTAAGAATGAAGCAGCTCGACATAAATTGTTAGATGTGATGGGAGATTTGGCTTTGGTGGGAAAACCAATTAAAGGTAGGGTTGTTGCAACTAAACCAGGACATGCTGCAAATATTGAATTTGCAAAATTGTTGAAACAAAAATTAGTAGAGCAAAAAAAGCTAAAAAACAAACCGAAATACAATCCTAACGAGGCTCCAATTTACGATGTGGTAGAAATTGCCAAACGTTTACCCCATCGTTATCCGTTTTTATTAATAGACAAAATAATTGAACTCGAAGAAAAGCATGTAGTCGGAGTGAAAAATGTCACTTTTAATGAAGAATTTTTTCAAGGACATTTTCCAGGGAATCCAGTTATGCCAGGAGTTTTACAAATTGAGGCAATGGCACAAACAGGTGGGATTTTAGCTTTGTCAACTGTACCAGATCCTGAAAATTGGGATACTTATTTTTTGAAAATGGACAAAGTGAAATTGAGACAAAAAGTAGTTCCTGGAGATACGGTGATTTTTAAAATGGAATTATTGTCTCCAATTAGAAGAGGAATTTGTCATATGCAGGGAACAGCTTACGTCGGAAATAAGATCGTGTCAGAAGGAGAGTTAACAGCACAAATAGTAAAAAGGAATTAGATACAGATACTAATAAGTCGAGTAATTACGCGTAAAATTTTTACTCACTTTTATTTTACATAAACCCAGTAATATTTTTATTGAAAAAATGGCTACGTTAATTTTTAAACTCATTTTTTTGAAAAAAATATTGAAAGAAGATCAATCATGAATCCAATAAGAAATATTCATCCAGAAGCAAAAATCGGAAAAAATGTTAAAATCGGAGCCTTTGTTACGATTGAAAAAGATGTAGTGATTGGGGATAATACTGAGATTTTTCCAAATGCAGTTATTATGAACGGTACTCGAATGGGAGAAAATTGTAAAGTTTTTCCTGGAGCAATCGTTGGTTCTATTCCACAAGATCTAAAATATAAAGGTGAACGGACTTTCCTAGAAATTGGAAATAATGTTACTATCCGAGAGTATTGTACGATTAATATCGGAACGACTGCCAACTGGAAAACAGTCATCAAAGATAATTGCTTGATTATGGCTTATTGTCATATTGCTCATGATTGTATTATTAATGAGAGATGCGTTTTGGCAAATAATGTGACTCTTGCTGGACATATTGAAATTGGGCCAAGAACGACGCTTGGTGGATTGACTGCAGTTCATCAATTTGTAAGAATAGGAGACAATGTAATGGTCGGAGGCGGATCATTGGTTCGAAAAGATATTCCACCTTATATCAAAGCTGCAAGAGAGCCACTTTCTTATGCAGGAGTTAATTCAATTGGTTTGCGTCGAAAAGGTTTTTCTGATGATCAAATTAATAATATTCAAGACATTTACAGATTACTTTTTCAAAAAGGCCACAACACTTCGCAAGCATTAGAAGTGATTCAATCTACTTTGTCTGAAACACCTGAGAGAGAAAATATTCTAGGTTTTATTAAAGATGCGAGCCGAGGAATCATCAGAGGATATAGACATATAAATGGTGGAAAAGTTAGTACACGACTAAAAGTTAATGGCAATAGGAATGAAAGTCTCCTTTCGTAATATTGGAAAAAGATATCGCTACGAGTGGATTTTTCGAGGAGTTAATTTCACTTTTGAAGCGGGTAAAAAATATGCAATTCTAGGGCCAAATGGCTCAGGTAAATCCACTCTGCTGAAAGTGTTGTCAGGTCATCTGACACCATCGAAAGGCAAAGTGGATTTTTTATTGGAAGGTGAAAAACAGCCTATTGACGAGGTATACCGAAAAATAAGTTATGCAGCACCTTATATTGATTTGATCGAAGAATTTACACTAACCGAAGCGATCAAGTTTCATCAAAAATTTAAAACTTTTGCTAATCAATTATCGCCTACAGATTTAATTGAAATTTTAAATTTCGAAAAATCTAAAGATAAACCAATTCGGTTTTTTTCCTCAGGAATGAAGCAGAGATTAAAATTGGTTTTAGCAATTTGTTCAGATTCACCTTTGCTACTTTTGGATGAACCGACAACAAATTTGGATACTCAAGGAATGAATTGGTATCGAGATTTAATCAAAGAGTATGGACAAAATCGCTCCATAGTCATCGCTTCAAATGTGGAGTTAGATTATGATTTTTGTGAGGAGCATTTGAATATTTTGGATTATAAGAAAAAAGTAGTAGGCAGTAAACACTAAGCAGTAATCAGTTTCCAACTGCGTACAGAACCTCTTTTTATTTAGAAAATATCTAAGTCTTAAACATCCTTCTCATTCATTTTTTGCACATCATTAAAAATTCCTATTTTTGGGAAAAATTACAAATAAATGGCACTAGATCAAGTCGATGTAGACAATATGAAAGATGAGTCTGAAATGTCCTTTCTGGATCATTTAGAGGCTTTGCGATGGCATTTGGTTCGATCGGTGGTAGCGTTATTAGCGTTTGCTATAATTTTATTCATTGCCAAAGATTTTACTGGATTTGTATTGAATTGGCCACGCTATAAAGATTTCCCCACTTATCAAATGTTTTGTAATTTATCAGAGGTGACTTGTTTTTTTCCTCCGGACTTTACTTTAGACATAAAAACTCCAACCGAAGCCTTTTTGACACATATTAGGGTGTCTGTTATTTTTGGATTAATTCTCGCATTTCCGTATTTATTTTGGGAAATATGGCGATTTATAAAACCTGCTCTCCATCAGAATGAATTAAAAGCAGCAAGGGGAATTGTCTTTTCATGTTCTGTTTTATTTTTATCAGGGGTATCGTTTGGTTACTTTGTTATATCTCCTTTTGCGCTTACTTTTCTGGCGAATTATGAATTTATACAAGGAGTAGAATTCGAGCCAAACCTTTCAGATTACGTTTCCTCGATTATCACTTTTACCTTGCCAACTGGGATTGTTTTTCAAATGCCAGTAGCTGTTTACTTTTTATCAAAAATAGGATTAGTAACTCCAGAGTTTTTGAAAAGTTATCGGCGACATGCAATTGTGGTAATTTTATTGATGGCAGCAATCGTGACTCCTCCGGATGTTGTAACTCAATTTTTGATAGGAATTCCATTGTTTGGGTTGTATGAAGTAAGTATTATAATTTCTCGAAGAGTTATCAAAAATGCAGCAGCCAAAGAAGCAGCGGAGGAAAAAGCGCTAAGGAAAAAATCGTAAACTATTAATTTTAAATTATTCAAAATTTAAAATTCAATCATTCAAAATAAATCAATGCAACAAGTTTCCACTTCACTTACTATATTTTTAAAATTTTTTATACCAGTTTTTTGGACTGTGTTTTTCTTTGGATTCACTTTGGCAGTTTGGCTTTTAGATACAGGTACTTTTGCAGGTATGCCGATTCAAACATTTCGATATGGAATTTCAGTTTTTTTGTTGTTGGGAGTAGTGTTTTTTTATTTTACAGTACTTCAGCTTAAGCGAGTTGAAATGGATCAGACTCATGTATTTGTCACCAATTATTTTAAAAACTTTAAGTATCCATGGTCAAATATTGAAAAAATTGAAGAGCGTGATTTTGTTCTTTTTCGAACCATACATTTGGTATTAAAGAAACCAGGTACTTTTGGAAAAAAAATTACATTCGTTGCTAGCCGTCGAAAATTCAATACATTCATTAAAGAAAATCCACATCTATTTGAGCAATTTGCTTAATAACAAGCAAAATACGCCCTTCCTGACATTTGTATGACAAATGGAATTTTGCTATTTTTATCAAAGATTATAAAGTTAATTTTATTCCACGCCGTTCGTCTCTCCTAGAAACATCTGATTTCGAAGCTATGATTTAAGAGATTGTTTCTTTTACCTTTTCAAAAAGCAGCTTTTTTCCATTTTATTGGAACATTACAATAGATCTTATTTTACTTAATTGAAAAGTACTTAACTAAAACTATCATCATGAAGAAAATTTACCTTTCCTTTATTGCAGTTTTTCTACTTGTAGGTTTGACAAGTATGACTCCTCTCGGCAAAAAAATGATCTCTGCCATCAATTATTCATCTACTACGACTGATCAGGTTTTAGATTTACCTGATGTAATGTTAGACTATGAAATTGCAGATTTACCTGATTTTATCAAAAATGCTCCATCACCTTGGGGTGGAGGCGGAGGTGGAAATACCCTTTCATTAGTATCTAATGAAGGAGCTACGCTTGGTCGTGTTTTATTTTATGATAAAAAATTATCTTTAGATGGTACTGTTTCTTGTGCAAGTTGTCATAAGCAAGAATTAAGTTTTGCGGATGATGTAGCATTTAGTGAAGGAATTCAAGAAACAAAAACAACACGTAATTCTTTGCATATTAATGATATTGCTTGGCAAAATTCCGATGAATTATTTTGGGATGGTCGTCAGTCTGTCTTGGAAGAAATGGTCATTCAACCGATTATTAATCCTGATGAGTTAGGATTAGATATTGTTGAATTAATTCAAATCATGGAAGGTACAGATTATTATGCTGATTTGTTTACAGAAGCATTTGGAACGCCAGCAATAACTGAAGAAAGAATTGGAGAAGCATTATCTCAATTTGTTAGATCATATGCATCATTTGATTCTAAGTTTGATCAAGGTTTACAAAATGGATTTTCTGATTTTACTGCAAGCGAAAGTGAAGGAATGGATTTGTTTGAAGCACAATGTGGTTTTTGTCATGCTTCTCCTCATTTTGGTGCATCAGTTTTTAATTCTATGTTGAATGGACAAAATTTCACCAATGGATTAGACTCTGTAGCTGCCGATCCAGGAATGGGTGGCTGGACAAATGATCCTTTCTTTGATGGTGTTTTCAAAACGCCAACTTTGAGAAATATCGAAGTAACTGGTCCTTATATGCATGATGGGCGATTCGAAACTTTGGAAGAAGTAGTTGATTTTTACAGCGAAGGATTACAGCCGCATCCGAATTCATTCTTTAATTGGATGAGTGATCCTACTGGATTACAATTTTCTGATGAAGAAAAAATTAACTTAGTTAACTTCATGAAAACATTGACTGATGATAATTATTTGACTAATGAAAAATGGTCTAATCCATTTATCGAAGAAGGAGGAACTGCTGTTCAAGATCCACATTTATTTGAGGACGTAACGGTTTTCCCAAATCCTGCAGCGGATTTTACTTATATCAATTTCAATAATTCTCAAGGAAAAACTTACGATATTAGACTCTCTACAATGAGTGGTAAGCAATTGCAAACTACTACTTTCGAAGGAAGTCAATATGTAATGAATACATCTAACTTGCCGTTTGGAATTTATATGATTCAAATCCGTCAAGGAGAAACTCAACGTGCAATAAAATTAGCAGTCAATTAACGGTTAAGATTAAATGTAAATGAAAAAGGAGCATCCAAATTAATGAATGCTCCTTTTTTATTTTTTAAATTAACCGTACTCAGTTAATCGTAATAAATCTATTCTTTATCAAATCGAAGTTCTTGAATGAGTGGTTGACTTCCAGATAATTTCATATAAACGTAAACTCTATAAGTACTTCTTCCTGCATTTAAGTTTCCAATAAAATATTTAGAATTTTCGCCTTTAGAAGTACCTTGGTGAATGAGGCTAAAAGACTTTGGTGGATTCTTTGAAAAGAATTTTTTCACCACAGCTTTTGCTTCATCTTTATCATAAAAGTCATCATCAATTTCTACACTATCATCGAAATAAGTAGAAAGAGATTCTACATCCCCTCTACTCAAAGCCTTTGAAATACTATCCATGTTTTGGCTAGTCGCAGCCAAACAAGGAATGATTAGTAATAATAACATTAGATTTTTCATGATCTACTTTTTTAATTCTAAGTTTCCAACTTTATGCCAGAAACTAATTATTTTATAAGGTAAAACTACCTTTTATCAAATAGCCTGTCAAGTTTTTAGAAAAAATAGAGCGAAAAATGACAGTTTTTGAAATCAAATTTACATTATTAAAATGTATTAAATATTGATTTTTAGTAGTTTAAATTCTTAAATATTGATTTTGCTATTAAAATACATAGTTATGTTAACGTTTTTTTCGATTCTTAAAGTATGTTAAAAAGCATCCTAACAATTTATATAATCACATAACCATCGATGTTATATTTAACGTGAAAATTGAAGAAAGTCACCTTGTTTTTTGTTAAAAAAGCCTTAATACAACGATGTTTAACCACTATTTAATTCTCACAAACTGAAAATCCACTTTCCTTTTTCCTGCTTCAATTCTAGCTCGAGCAGTATTATTATCCAATTTCGAATAGGTTATTTTTTTTGGAAAATCATTTTCTGCATTTTCAAAAATGAAATATTTATCAGAATCAGAGGTCAATTTAAAAGGGACTTGACGATTCCCTTTTGATGATTTGACTGTTGGAATATAAAGTATTTCATTATCTCTGATGACTAGATCAATTGTCTCTTGCACAGCAGTATCGCCTGGATTATAAACACGAAAGTTCCTTCCAAAATAATATTGATCGTTGATTTTAGTCCAGGTTTCGAAATTGTTTCCTTCATCTATTTTCCAATTGCCGAGTATCCAATCTAACTTAGAAAGATCTTTCGGTGGGGGAGGAGTTTGTTTGCAAGAAAAAAGAATAAAGCTGAATAAAAAAAACGTCAAGATGGTATAAAACCATCCTGACGTGTGTATATTGTTATGTTTTTTTGACATTTTTAATTTTTGATCAAAATTACAAATTTTCATAAACGAAATCCGTCATTTTATTATAAAGGTGTAAACGAGTTGTACCTCCATAAATTCCATGATTTCTATTTGGATAAAAATAGGTGTCAAATTGCTTGTTGGAACGAATCAAAGCATTAACCATTTCAGCAGTATTTTGGAAATGTACATTATCATCAGCCACACCATGGACTAACAAATATTTTCCTTTCATCAAGTCCGTAAAGTTAACTGGAGAATTGTCTTTGTAGCCACTTTCATTTTCCTTTTCGGTACGCATATATCGTTCTGTATAAATTGTATCGTACCATTTCCAATTTGTCACAGGTGCAACAGCAATCGCAGATTTGAAAACGTCCGCTCCTTTGAAAAGACATAGTGATGACATGTAACCTCCATAACTCCAACCAAAAATACCAATTCGATCAGCATCAACATAGGATTGACTTCCAAGATATTTCGCAGCCGAAATTTGATCCATCGTTTCATATTTTCCCAATTGCAAATAAGTCATTTTTTTAAATTCTTGACCTCGTGCACCTGTTCCTCGATTATCTACACTCACAACGATGTAACCATTTTGAGCTAACATTTGGTACCACCAATTATTGAAACCTCCCCAAGAGTCATTTACTGTTTGACTTCCAGGTCCTCCATATACATACATGAAAACTGGGTACTTTTTATTTGGATCAAAATCGGAAGGTTTCAGCATCCAGCCATTTAGTTTCTCACCACCTTCAATTGGTACATTGAAAAATTCGAAGTTTTTCCAACCGTAATTTTGCTGAGTAGTTTTCATGGCAGCATTGTCTTCAATTACTCGAACTTCTTTGCCAGAATTTTCATAAACGGTATAAGATGCAGGTGAATTTAGAGTAGAATAAGTATTTACATAATAATCAAAATTACTGCTCCATTGTGTTCGGTTAGTTCCTTTTGCAGGAGTGATTTTTTTCTTTTTCTTACCTTTAAAACTTAAAGAATAAACATGTCTTTCTAATGGTGAATCTTCAGCAGCTTGGTAATAAATTGTTTTTCTTTTTTCGTCCACACCATAAAAATTAGTAACGTCAAAGTTTCCTTTCGTTAATTGCCGCTTTAATTTTCCATTCAACTCATACATGTAAATATGATTGTAACCATCTTTTTCACTCGTCCAAATAAAGCACTTTCCATCTTCCAAAAAAGTCATATCATCGGTGATGTCAATGTAATATTTATTAGTTTCCTTGAGCATCACAGAAGTTTGTCCAGTTGTCGCATTAGCCAATAATAACTCCAATTCATTTTGGTGACGGTTCATTTTGAAGATGCAAAGTTTGTTGTCGTCAAGTGTCCATTTGATTCTTGGAAAATATATGTCAGGTTCATTGCCTGTTTCTACTTTTGTGATTTTCCCTGTTTTTACATCAAAAACATGAACAGTTACGATGGCATTTTTTTCTCCAACTTTTGGATATTTAAAAGTCTCGTACTCTGGGTACAAATCTCGATTGTACAAAGTCATGGTAAATTCTTTCACCTCTGATTCATCAAATCTTAAGAAGGCAATTTTGTTTCCATCAGGTGACCATTCGAACCCTTTGGCAATCGAAAACTCCTCTTCATAAACCCAATCAGTAGCACCATTGATAATTGAATTAGATTTTCCATCAGAGGTAATTCGTGTGATTTTTCCACTTGCTAAATCTTTGTAATACATATCATTTCCTCGAACGAAAGCCACTTTTGTTGCATCATCAGAGAAAGAAGTATAACGTTGTTTTCCTTCTTTTTCAACAGTTGTAAGAGTATTGTTACTTTTATCCCAAACGAAGAAGTTAGCCCTAGTACTTCTTCTATAAATTGCTTCAGTTTCGGTTTTTATTAAAATCTTACTTTCGTCTTTGCTGAAAGTGTAGTCATCCATTTTACCATTGAAATCTGCATTTCCTGTTACACTAGATGCATCAAAAATATCTTTAGTAAATTGTCCTGTAGTCAAATCATATTGTTTGATTTTATTCTCTTCCAATCGAGTATAGTGTTTTCCATCGTTTTGAAAATTAAAACCTGGAACTGATCTAGGGACAAATTCATATTTTTCCCAAATATCTTCGACAGAGATTTTCGTATTATTTTGTTGGGCATTTAAACTAATGCTCACACTTACAAAAATAAAAGTCAGTACGTACAATCTTTTTAACATGCTAGTTGATTTTTTATTGAAAAATTAAAAAAGTAGCGATGCCAAATTCAAAGTAAATTCAGCGACTACAAAGAAAACAAACTTTTGAAAAAGCGATGCTATGATTTTTGATTTTAAAACTACATTTCGTCAGGTAGGTTGGTATTTTTTCTGATAGTTTATACTTCTCTTTCTAATATTCTACTTGAATTAAACTTTTTATCTTTCGAAAAGTCCAATATTTACGTATTCTATCAGACTTTACATTCGATACTAGGTTGCAGATTAAATGTTTTTCTCAAAAAATAAGTAAAATTAAATATTAGATTTTTTTTAATTTATTTTTAACGCCAGCAAATCCACAAAAAAAATTATTAATAGACATAGGGGATGTTTTAATCTTTGTTGTCTTGAAATTTTAAACCATTTCCTTAAAACCCAAATTCCTATGAGGAATATACTCTACCTGATGTTGATGATGGTATTTATTTTTTCCTGTAAAAAAGATACGATTGTCCAAAATGTTATCATTGAAGATAATACAGCTCCTCCTTACGATGAAGTTACAACTGTCCAAATTGAAAATTATGTCAATAAAATTTACATTGATTTATTGGGACGTGAACCGTTGGACAATGAATTAACTTCTACCACTTCTGATTTAAAATCTAATTCTTTAAGTGATGATTCTCGCGAACAATTACTCACCAATTTGATGAGTACAGAAGAATACTATAAACGGTTTTATGAAATTTATCAAACCAGCTACTTGCCAGGAGTCACAAATGACGAGTTAGATTTTACGATTTACATTTTTGAAGTGGAACGAGATCAGGCGATCCAAAATGGAAATAATGGTTTAGCTCAATTGTACAATGCAGAGTTAGCTTTGATGTATGCGTTGAGAAATGTACGAACTGATTATCAAAATGGGAACATTACGATCAATGAATTTATGTTTATTCTCACTCGCAATAATTTCTATGATGAAATTAATATGGGTGCTGAAAATTTTGTCCTCTCCTGTTTTGAAAACTTTTTAAAAAGAACACCTACCGACGCTGAATTAATTGCCTCTGTAAACATGGTCAATGGAAATCCTTCTTTAGTCTTTTTACAAGATGGAAATAACAAAGTGGATTTCATCAATATCTTGATGGGAACTCCTGAGTTTTATCAAGGCCTTGCGATTGATATTTATAATCAACTTTTGGTTCGAGAACCAAGTTCACAAGAGATGGTGGATGCGATTTTTATTTTTGATGATACACAAGATTATCAAGCGGTTCAACGAATCGTGATGAAGTCTGATGAGTACGCAGGGTTTTAGGTAACGGTGAATGGTTAATTTCCCATTAGTTGAATTTTATTTTGGGAAACAACCTATTCAATGCTCTCCACTTTTTTTGAATAAAAAAAATTAAATCATGAATAGAATTTTTCAATTATCTATGATCTTTTTGTTTGGCATGTCCATTCTTTTTGGTTGCAAACAAGAAAAGGAATATCAATATGTTTTTGAGGTAAATGAAGAAAATCTCTACCTAAGCAACGTTGAAAAAACAAAGCAGAAAACTCCTGAACAATATATTTCTATTTTATACTCTAACCTTTTTTCGACAACTCTTCCTCAACAAGATTTGAGTCAATTGGCGGAAGTTCGTGCTTCGATTGGTGATAAACAAATGGCGGACGAATTGATCTTAAATGATTTTGTTAATAGTGGAAATGCAGGTACGCCAACTAATCAGGAAATGCGTGCTAACGTCGACCAGTTTATCGAAGATACCTACATCCGATTTTTTCTAAGAAAACCTTCGCCGTACGAAGTGTTGGAATTAAAACAAGAAATAGAAGGCGATGCTGAATTAACTCCTGAGATGATTTACCAAGCGTTTGCATTATCTAATGAGTATAAATTTTATTAGGAAATGGTTTGGTAAAAGTTGTGTTATTTTTTTAAACAATCTAAATCAAATATAAATGAAGCGGAGAAATTTTATAAAAAAAGCAGGTTTAGCTGCAGCGGGACTAACTGGCGTTCCATATATTTTACCTACGGGAAGATTGTTTGCAGCGACAGGAAGTCGAGTTGTTAATCATGTTGTTTATGTATTGTTTGCGGGAGGAATTAGAAATCAAGAGTCGGTAGGGCAACAATTTTTAATGAATCAAAATGCCTCTCTTCCTCAAGGAAATGTGATGAACAATATGCTTACAGGTGCAGCACCTTCTAGCAATGCCATTCATGATCCATGGGCACCAGTTTTGAATACGCCGATGATGGAGCAAGGAACACTTTTCAAAGAAGTTGAATATAAAACTGGGCCGACTGGACATTACAATGGTCATACTGTTGCGATGACTGGAAATTATACGGAGACTGGTTTGAACTTAAATATCAATCCAGATTTTCCAACCATCTTTGAATACTATCGAAAGCATTCTGATCCGAACGAAAGTGCGATGAATGCCTGGTGGATTTCTGAAGGACTCGGACCTTATCCTTCTTTAAATTATAGTCAGTCGAACAGTTATGGCGCTCAGTATGGAGCGAACTATTTGCGCCCACAAAGTATTTTGGGAAATGCAGGACAAAGCCAATTAGGCAATGCAGTTAGTTACCAACCTGATGATGTGAATCGAATTAATCGGATCAAAAATATTTTAGATAATAATTTTGCGCAAGCAGGGGAGCAATTGCCAGGTATTCAAAATACGCCTGAAAATCGTGAGCAGATTAAAAACTTTTTATTGCAAAAAATTGATGACGCTGCTAGTGGAAATTTAGAAGTGGCAACTCCTGGAAATAATCAAAATTTACTTACTGGCGATTTGATAAACATTTCAGCAGCATGGCAAGTGATGGATGAATTCACTCCAGAGTTAACGGTAATTAATACCACTAACTTGGATGTCTGTCATGATAATTTTAGTGCTTATTTATATTATTTGCATCGAGCAGATTATGGAATCGGTTGGTTGTGGAATAAGATTCAAAGTCATCCAGTTTTGGCAAATGATACGATTATGGTTTGCATGCCTGAGCATGGTCGAAATTTAGATAGAAATAATATTGTTGATGCAAATGGACTGGGAGCATACGATCATACAGGTGATGATAATTCACGAAGAGTATTCACAATGATTGTTGGGCCAGATGATAAAGTGGTGCAAGGGCAAGCATTGGGAAGTCCAAATAATCCAGTTGCGGAATCAATTGATGTGGTGCCAACGATAGCACATATTCTAGGATTTAAAGATAGTGTGCCGAGTAATTTGATGCCGGGAAGAGTGCTAGAAGAAGCATTAATTTAAATATCAACAACAGCCCCACCGTGGCACGGCTTCTAGCCGTGTCACGGTTAATTTGAAAGAAACTAGTTGTTAAATAATATCCGTGACCCAGCTTTAAACTGAGTCACGGGAGAACAATCAGAAGATGAAAAAAATTATATTTACCTTTTCAATTTTATGTTTGCTCCTGTATTCTTGCAAGGATAATAATACACCTGAGCCAGCGGATTTGCCTTTCAATCCATTTGATACCTTGACATACCCATTGCCAGAGATTGAAACGATACCAGTCGATTCAAACGGATTTTTAGGATTGCATCATTATATTTTTTCAGAAAGTTGTAATCGCCCTGGGTGCCACGATGGGACTTTTGAACCAGATTTTAGAACTGTTGAGAGTTCCTATAATTCGTTAGTTTTTCATCCGATTGTGAAAAATTATAGCATGGCAGTTGATGGACGCGAACCACTTCCATATCGAGTAACTCCTTTTGAACCAGAGCAATCAATGTTGTATAAAAGGATCACCGAGCATTTTTTACCTAATTTCGAAAGAATGCCTTCAAGTGGAAATCCATTGTCTGAAGATCAAATTGGTCTTATTACTAATTGGATAAATGATGGTGCAAAAGATATTTTTGGAAATACACCAACCCTTTCGAGTGCTCAACCGGCATGTTATGGTGTAGTAGCTTACTTACCAGACAATAATAATTTTAGAGTAGATACTGTTCGAATTGATGATGTTGCATTTAATCCTTTTATCACTTCAGCAGATGAAAATATGGAAATGTGGTTACTCTTCCTTGATATGGATGCCGATCAAAATTACGTTTTGGGAAATGCGTTGACTTACAATAAAATTCAATTTTCGACAGAGCCATTTACTTTTTCGAATTCAGTAGAATTGGATATGCAAGTGGAACCAGTACCGCTAATAATTAATAGTGCGTTCAGTAGTTATAATCCACAGGAACTTCCATATTATCAAAAAGTAACTTTCAAACCTTCTGACTTAGGATTTGAATCAGGAGATGTTGTTTACATGCGAATGTTCGTAAAAGATGCAGACCATGATGATCCAACTGAAATTCCAAATGAAAATTCGCCAGCGTATTTGATTCAGTATTTTTCATTTTATGTGCAGTAATTTTTTTGGAAAAAATAAAAAGAAATGAAGTATCAAAATATATTTTTATTAGCCTTAGTTCTTCTTGTAGTGAGTTGTGGAAAAGACGATTCAGACGAGCTGCTGACAGAAGTTCCAACTATCGAATTGGTTAAAGTTATTCCTGAATCTAATCAAGTTCAGCAATATACGGATGAATTAACTTTTACGATTTCTTACTCAGATGGTGATGGTGATTTGGGAACGGAAGATCCAGATATTCCTTCGATAGAAGTAGTGGACACTCGTGACCCAGATGTTTTGAAATTTGATTATCACCTTTCTCCACGAGCACCTTCAGGCTCTGAAATTAAAATTACAGGCGAGTTAAATGTTGTTTTAAATCATACGATTATTATTGATGAAAATAATAATACGGAGACAACAACTTTTAAAATTAGAATAAAAGATCGAGCAGGGAATTGGAGCAATGAAGTGGAGACGGGAGTGATTACGGTGATGAAGTAATTTTTCAATCACAAAAGGCACAAAAGATTCACAGAAGTTTTCTAGAAATCCTTTCTGGTTTTTTGTGCCTTTTGTGGTTCAAAAAAAATCAAGGATTATTCCCCAATCAATTTCTTCAAAGCATCCTGCACCGCTTTCCTATCCTCTTTTTTCTTTACTTCAATAGCAGGAGCAGCCCTTTCCGAACAATCAGTAATTGGACAACGTTGGCAAGTCTTATTCACCACTCGAGTTCGAATAGTAGGATCATCCAAGAAATTAATCTTCTCTTTCATTTCATCATCAATCAAAATTCCAATAGTCACACTCGTGTTTAAATACGGTTTTGGATGAGAAGGTCTCGACAATGTAAAAGATAAATATTCATCTTCCGTTCCAAAATACTTCGAGCGTTGAACACCTACAAATGTGTTGACATATTTCCCTACCTTCTGCATTTCATGCATATCATTGAGCAAAGAAATCGACAACCATCTTCGACAATAATGTTCCAATAATCCATTACCATGTGGATGGTGTTTGTGATTGAGGTGTAGTTCTTTGTCTATTTCAAAATTATTTTTCTGTGTATCATGAATACATCGGAGGAAAAATAATTTTTGCAAACCAAAATACTGGGGCAACAAATTTGTCAAACGATGATATAAAATCTCAGGCGAGGCATTGTATTTTCGATTAATCTGAATCAAAGCCTCCGCATCCCATTTTTCTTTTTGGAAAAAAGAAGTAAGGTCTTCCAAAAGAGCTTCTCTTGGAATAATCACCGCAGCAGCAAAATAAGAAGCTTTAAATTGATTCAAGACCATGTCAAAAGAATCGATTTTTAAAAGAGAAGAAGTGTTACCTCGTTGCTTTATTTTTAATCGATTAAAACCTAATTCTTTGGCAAGTTGAAATAACTTTTCTGTAGAAGATAAATTTTCATTGAGCAATAACTTTTTTCCTTTTGGAATAAAAACAGCTCGAATATCTTTTAATTCAGGATAGTCATGCAATCCATTTTCGACAACTTGATATTTATATTTTTTTTGCAAAATAAACTTCAAAGTCTCAGCAGTCGTTCCTCCATTGATGGGAAGTTTATCTTTTTTCAAAAAGTCGTCCACAGCTTTTTCGATCTCTTCAAAATAATTATAGCGCATCTCTTGATAAGCACGCATTGCACCAGTAAAAAAGTGAGCATCTAGCAAAGAATAATTTCTTGAAATTTCAACCAAAGTAGAAATAAATGCACCTACACGAATTGGGGCATTGGCAATAATTTCAGTCACTTTTGATAACTCAATTCCAAATAAATCTAATGGCAACTCGTTCAAGAAATTTGATTGTAATAAAACTCCTACAGGGGCTAATTGCTTGGTCAAATCAGTAGAGGTCAAGGATTCTACGTCAATTTTCAAGGCTTTGGCTAGTAAGTCTATTTTATCAGCACGTGGATATTTTTTCCCTTTTTCAATTTCATTGAGGTAAGAAACTGAAAGCCCTGATTGCTTTGCCAGCTGGGCAAATGACAACTTTAGCTCTGTCCGTAATTGTTTTACTTTCAGGCCAAAAATGATTCTATGGTTTTGTGTCTTGGTACTCAAATATTTATTTTTTTACATTTCAAACTTCATGGGTAAAAATAGTAAATTTGCGGCAGATTGTAACGTAGCGGTCTGCTTTAGCTGACCTAAAAAAAAGAGCAAAGCGAATTTTTCTCTAAAATATTTCAAACTTATCGCTTCACCCTTTTTAGGTCAGCTAAAGCAGACCACTACGTTTTAATCTACCCCAAACCATATTTATTCATTTTACTCAATATTTTCCTCTTTGCAATTACAAGAACTTTACAAAAAACGACAAAATGATTTTGCAGCCAAAGCTGCAGAATTAAAACAAAAATATATTCGCTTCTCGATTGTTCGATTAGTTATCTTTTTTATTGGTGCTGCGATATTTACTTTTTTGTGGTCGTATGGTTGGGCTGCAGGGCTTTTTCTATTTGTTTTTTTGGCAGCTTTTGCAAGATTTGTCTATTGGCATCAAGCAATTCAGCGGAACCAAATTCATCATGAAAATTTATCCAAGGTAAACCAAAATGAGGTTGACTATCTGAATTATCAATTCAATCAATTTGATTCAGGCGAGCAATTCATGGATACCCAACATCCGAATTCTATCGATATGGATTTATTTGGAGACTATTCTTTTTTCCAATATTGTAATCGAAGCAATACTTCTATTGGGAAAAAATGTTTGGCCAATTGGCTCAGTCACCCTGCTAAGCTGGAGGAGATTTCACTTCGCCAAGAATCTGTTCAAGAATTACATCAACAATTAGATTGGCGACAAAATTTTCAAGCACTTGGGATGTCGACCGAAGATTCAGCGGATCATTTGAAAGCATTAAAAAAATGGTTACAAATGCCTCCCTTTGTCAGCAACTCTTCTTTGTATAAAATGGCTATGTACATTGCTCCACTTCTTGGAATAGCAGGAGTGATACTTTGGTTGTTTTATATTCCTTGGCAATTGGCCATTCTATTTTATGTGCCTGCGGCGATCATTTTAAAAATGACTGTCGAAAAAGTGAATGCGACTCATGTGCAAACTGACAAAGCAGAGAAAATATTAGCTCATTATGCGAGGCTGATTCAGCACATTGAAACAGAAAAATTTTCATCTAAAAAATTGCATGACTTACAATCTGTATTTTTTGTAGGAGAAGAAAATGCCTCAACGAGTGTCAAAAAATTGTCCTACATCATTCAACAATTAAATGTTCGAAATAATCCTTTTGCCATTATTTTAAATGTATTTACTCTTTGGGATTTGCATTGGGTTAATCGATTGGAAAAATGGCAAGCGTTGCAAAAAGATCATTTACCAAAATGGTTTGATGCCTTGCAAGAGATCGAAGCAGTTTTAAGTTTATCTACACTTTATTATAATAATCCGAATTGGGTTTTTCCAAAAGTAGAAAACAAAAATGAGCTAGTAGCCAAGCAAATGGGTCATCCATTGATTGATGGAAAAGAAAGAGTTTGCAACGATTTGACTATGCCAACTGAAGCCCATATCAAATTAATCACAGGCTCAAATATGGCTGGTAAAAGTACCTTTTTACGAACTGCTGGATTGAATATAATTTTAGCAATGAGTGGAAGTGTGGTCTGTGCTGAGAAATTCTCCTTGCCACCTTTGCAAGTTTATTCGAGCATGCGAACGGTTGATGCTTTACATGAAAGTACTTCTTCATTTTATGCTGAACTCAAGCGATTAAAAATAATTATTGAAGCAGTCGATGCAGAGCAAAATATCTTTTTCATCTTAGATGAAATATTAAAAGGAACAAATTCCACAGATCGACACACAGGTTCAAAAGCTTTGATTCAACAATTTATCAATAGTAAAGGATCAGGATTAATTGCCACACATGATTTAGAATTAGGAAGCATGGAAGCAAGTTCAGAAGGTGCAATTGAGAATCTTTGTATGGAAGTAGAAGTGCAAGACGGGAAATTGAAATTTGATTATACAATCAAAAAAGGAGTGAGTCAAAGTTTTAATGCTACGCTTCTGATGAAACAAATGGGAATTCGAATTAAGTAATTCAAAAATAAATGGGAGATGAAAAAAATAGTTTTTGTAATAGTAATGTTATTTTTTGGAAAAATGATAAATGCACAAGTAGCATTTTCGAGTACACCAGATACCATCAATTTAGCAAAACCTGCTGACTTTGAATTTTTTTATGATTACGTTTTGTTTGATAATAATACCTCGGATACTTTGTACATGCGTTGGAAAAAAGTGTTCTTAGAAGTAGATCCATTGCAATCACATGGAGGAGGAGGTTGGGAAATTTCTATTCAAGATCCAACACAATATCATCCTTTTGGCTATGGAATAGATAGTGCTGAATTTTATTTACCAACGATTCCAACAGGGCAGACAAATAAATTTATTTTGCATGTAAAACCTAACGAATATGCGGGGACACTTCATGCTAAATACCTTTTTTATCCAATAGATAATCCAGCTGATACGTCAAGTGTAGTTTTAAATTATTTAGGACTGGAAGTTGTTTCGACTCAAGAATTTTCTGATGGGAAAATAGAAGTTGCACCAAATCCGGCAACAGATTTTATTAAGATAGAAAATCTTTCAATGTCAAAAAAAGGAATGAGATTAATGGATATGAATGGAAAAGTTTGGAAGGCAGATTTTTTGGAGGCAGAATCTTCGAGAGAGATTTCAATTAGTACATATCCATCAGGAGTTTATTTTTTAGTTTTTGAAAAAGAGAAAGAAACTGTTATTCAGAAAATTATCATTCAATAGTAGAAAGTTTTCAGTAAGCAGTTGCCAACTGCTTACTGAAAACTGCTTACTGCTTCGTTCCTGGAAAAGCTCCTTCCCGTTTCTTTTTATAGAAATTAACTCCCGCTCCATAAACCCAACCAACTTTTCCTCGATGTTGAATTTTGAACCAAGGCTCATCAGCCATTTCGTAACCTAAATTAATTTGGTAAGTCGAATCAGTAAATTCGTTTAGGAAATCCACTTGTTCAAATAATTTCATTTGCATCACAACAGCACTATCTAGTGATGGTCCTTTTCTCATTTTTAAGCCATCGATAGTGATATATAATTTAGAATAATTAGGTTTTTGACTAACAGTAGGTTGGCCAAGTGTTGGAGTATTTGTCGAAAGTTGAGGAGCTTCACCGCTTGGAAAAGGCTCCGTAGATGTCGTATTTACAGAATCGATAGTCGGAGTATCATCTCCATTCGAAGTGGTTTCTTCCACCGGATCATCTTGAAATGATTTTTTTGTAGCATCACATTTACTGATTGCCCAAGCCATAAAACTGGCAAAGAAAACTAAAATAATGAGTACTTCAATTTTGGGTAAAAAACCTGTTTTTTTCTTAGTCATAATAATTCATATTCTTTTGCAAAGATAAATTTCGATCTAAAATTAAATATTATGAGTAGTCTTTTTTTTCAAAAAAAATAAAAGCTAAATTGTGCTGATTTTAAACATACTAAACGCTCAGAAAAAGGAATCATTTAAAAAGATTTCTATTTTCGTAGAAAACCAAGATAATGAATAACGATCTCCTATACAAAATTGCAATTACCAAAGTTCCAAAAGTCGGAGCGATTACTGCAAAGAATTTAGTAAGTTATTGTGGGGGAGCCAAAGCAGTATTTGATGCCACTCAAAAAGAGTTGATGAAAATTCCAGGAATTGGACGAACCTTAGCTGGAAATATTCGACATCATAATGTGCTGGAGGAAGCAGAAAAAGAACTTGAATTCATTGTTAAAAATAATATTCAATGTCTCTTTTATACAGATGAAAAATTTCCGCAAAGACTCAAGCATTTTAATGATAGTCCTGCGATGTTATACTTCAAAGGCAATGCCGAATTGAATCATCATCGCATCGTTTCTATTATTGGAACTCGAACTCCAAGCCCTCATGGAAAAGTAATATGTGAAGAATTGGTAGCAGAATTGCAGAAGTATAATGTTATGATAATCAGCGGTTTAGCATATGGTATAGATGTGACGGCTCATCGAAAATCCGTCTCATTAAATATACCGACGGTGGGAGTTTTGGGACATGGATTGAGTATGATGTATCCACCAGAGCACAAAAATGTCTCAGAGAAAATGATGGCTAATGGAGGTGTTCTAACAGAATTCACTCATCGAGAAGGGCCGGATAGAGAGCATTTTCCAATGAGAAATAGAATAGTGGCAGGAATGTGTGATGCATTAATTGTGGTAGAAACTAAGGAAAAAGGAGGATCAATGATAACTGCGGAATTAGCAAATGGCTATAATAAAGATGTTTTTGCAATACCAGGTCGGGCAAGAGACAAGAAATTTGGAGGAGGAAATTTATTGATAAAAAATCATAAAGCGCAGTTAATTGAAAGTGCAGATGATGTAGTTGGAATTATGCGTTGGGAACAATTTGAGAAAAATAAGAATATTCAAAAGCAGTTATTCGTTGAGTTAACGGAAAAGGAGCAAGTTGTAGTTGATATTTTGAGAAATGAGAATGAAGTAGCGATTGATAAGTTGAGTTATGTTTCAAAATTACAACCGAGCGAAGTTTCTTCTTTGCTTTTAGAATTAGAGTTCAAAGGTATGATTAAGCCCCTCCCAGGAAAACGTTATATGCTAGTTTAGAAAAAATCTATTCTTAGGAAAATTCTAAGAATCAAATATGAAATAATTGATATGAGAAAAATTATTGTAATCTTTTCCATGTTTTTCATTTTTGGATGTTATC
The DNA here is from genome assembly GCA_964564545.1 of uncultured Saprospiraceae bacterium. GTDB lineage: Bacteria > Bacteroidota > Bacteroidia > Chitinophagales > Saprospiraceae > CAJQQY01. The sequence continues at coordinate 76,661 of CAZMBP010000092.1, read as the reverse complement.
CCAAAAATGAAACATCAACTCCAATTGCAAAGTTGGGAATGACTTCAGGTACACCTGAACCTATTCGTCATGGAAAAGCTAAAAACGTAATCTTGATGATTGGCGACGGAATGGGAGTTTCGCAAATTACAGCAGGGATGATCAAAAATAATAATCGGCTAAATTTGGAAAGGTTCCCAATTGTAGGTTTACACAAATCATATTCTAGTGATAATTTAATTACTGATTCTGCGGCAGGTGCGACTGCATTTTCTGCAGGCGTAAAAACTTACAATGGAGCTATCGGAGTTAATCCAAGAAAGAAACCAGTAAAAACTATCTTAGAAGAATGTGAGGAAAAAGGAATGGCAACAGGTTTGGTTTCAACTTCTACGATTGTACATGCGACGCCAGCGAGTTTTATTGCACATCAGCCTAGCCGAAAAATGTATGAAGAGATTGCTGCTGATTTTTTAAAAACAGAGGTTGATCTTTTTATCGGAGGAGGAAAAAAATATTTTGATCGAAGAGATACAGATGAACGAAATTTGTATGAAGAATTAGAAGCAAAAGATTATTATGTAAGTGATTATTTTAAAGAAAAAATGAGCGCCATCAAATTTGATCCAAATAAAAATTTCGCTTACTTCACAGCAGATGATGATCCGCTTCCTGTAGCAAGTGGACGTGATTATTTGTATGGAGCAACGAGAGTTTCAACTGGATTCTTAAAAGCACATAGCAAAGGGAAAGGATATTTTTTGTTGATCGAAGGCGCACAGATTGATTGGGGAGGACATGCAAATGATGCGAATTATATTATTTCTGAAATGTTGGATTTTGATAAAAGTATCGGAGCAGTTTTGGATTGGGCGGAGAAAGATGGAGAAACGTTAGTGGTTGTAACTGCAGATCATGAGACTGGTGGATTTTCTATAAACTTAGGAACCACTCAAGATACCATGGTGACTGAATTTACTACAGATTACCATACCGCAGAAATGATTCCTGTTTTTGCTTATGGCCCAGGTGCTGAAAGATTTAGTGGTATTTATGAGAATACCGCGATTTATGATAAGATTAAAAAGGCATTGGGATTGTAGTTTTGAATTTTTCCCAAAGTAAAGAAGGAGGTTGATAAAAATGTCAACCTCCTTTTTTATTTTTATAAAAATGAAGAAATGAATTTTTACGTCTCCTATTATATTCTTCCACAAGAACAATTTTCAGATTTTTTACCATTGACTCGAATTAGAGGAAGTGCTAAAATTCGTGAATTTGGATATGAAGAAGCAGGCGTGATTTCAGAACTTCATTTCGATTATTCTCCATTTCCTGTTGATCCAGATTTGGTTGATGAATTGAGTTTTATAGTGAAACAAGTATTGGATTCTCAAAAAGATCTTTTTCCAGAATATAAAGTCTTTCCAAAAGTACCTCCGATAAAAAATCAATTTTCCCTTTTTCCAAATTATAAATCGATAAAGCCAAAGGTCGATCCAAAAGGAATATTGCCATCCATTTCGATTAATGGGCAGGATGAAGAATTGTACTCGTATGGAGTAAATTATATTGATTCCAATAATGTAATTAGAATTAATGAATTTTTTAAACGAACAAATCTAGAAGATAGAAATGCTTTTATTTCGATCTTAGAAATGGCAAACTCGAAATATTCCTTTTCTGAAAAAACTAAATCAATTGAAGACAAATTAAACCTAGGAGGAGATATTGAAAATGAAATATGGAATTTAAGTGAACAAGAATGGTTTCGGTTTTCTTGTTTTCAGTCGATCATAAATTATTATCATGGTGAATTACTTCGAGTGATTAATTTTTATAAAAAATGTCAGGAGCATCAAGGTGCTTGGATTTTTAAATGGGTAAGTGAAAAGTGAGTTATTTACTTCACAACATTAAACTTCCAAATCCTTTCTTCCTCTTCCATTTTTATTTTTAGGAAATAAATTCCACTCGACCAGTTTTTTACATCAATTGAGAATTCTGTTTTCCCTTTTTCCAAAAAAGAAATTTCATGAAGCGGTTTCCCCAAAATATTGCTGACTGAAATTTCGAAAGGTTTATTTTGAATGTTGGGGATTTTTACAAAAAGAAAATCACTTGTTGGATTTGGGAAAATATTTATCATTTCTAAAATTGAAACTTCTTCTGTTGAAGTTACATTTCCAACATTAATTTGATCTGTGATTTCACAACCGTTATCGTCCGTAATTGTAATGTTATAAATTCCGTTTTCCAAACCCATTAACAATGGATCATTAGTTTCTCCAAATATTTCCCAATCAAAAACATAGGGTGGAGTTCCTCCAGAAGTTTGCAATAATATTGCTCCATCAGGATCACTAGTGTTTGGATTGTCAACATTGATTATAACATTTACTTCAACTTCTGAAGGTTCTGCTAAAGTAAATTCCTGAGTAATGGTACATCCAAGAGCATCAGTTACAGTTACGTGATAATTGCCTGCAGGAAGTTGATTGTTGGTGTACAAGGTATCTCCGTCGCTCCATTCATAAGAGAAAGGTAGTTGTCCTAATGCAGGGAAAACCAAGGCAACTCCATTCGAATCACCATGGCAAGCCAGGTTCGCCTGAGAAGGAGTAACTGCTACTTGATCAAAGAAATAATTGACCTGATCAAAATCTGTACAGCCATTTGGATTAGTTACCGTCACAGAATATGTTCCACCAAAAAAAACGGTAATTTGGGAAGTGGTGGAACCTGTACTCCATTCATAAGTTGCATTAGGATTTGTGGCATCAAGGACAACAGCATCTCCATTGCAAAGTCCGCCGTCACCTCCTAAATCAGCATCTGGGGCAGGAATATGATTAATAACAATTGTGTCTTTCAAAGTTGGACAATCCCCAACTGAAACTTCTACCCAATAAGTTCCTGGAGTTTCTATTGTTAAAAAAGATTGACTCGAATTATCAGACCACAAATAAGTTGCATTTGGTGTAAATGCATTCAGCGCGAACTCTTGATTGCTACAAAAAGTTTGATCCTGACCTAAGTCAATTGAAACAGGTGCAATGTGAACTATGCCATTATTAAAAATAGTTAGACCATCAGAATAGATAGTCAGAGTCACTTCATAAGCTCCACTTATGAGGAAACTATGAGTAGGGTTCAATAATGTAGATGTATTGTTATTTCCTGAAGAAGGATCTCCAAAATTCCATAAAACGGAATCAATTTGGGTATCGAAAGATTGAATTTCAAAACTCGTAATTCCCCCTGGACAAAAACCATCGTAGCTAAAATTAGGTGTCTGAAAATATTTATGGAAAAAACTTGGTAACCCAAATAGAATTTCACCTGCGTTTAAGAAAACCCCAAATGAATCGAAACCAGAGTCAGTACCTAGAAGATCAGGTTCATTAATTACCCCTAAAGTAAAATCAAAGGTATTGGCTAGGTAAATTTTGCCATCAGGTGCAAGTTGCAATCCTCCTGAATTACTGAAGCTAAATGGATTTCCAACAACTTGTGCAGAGTTAATGATATCGATGGGATCAATAAAAAAAAGATCGATTTGGATTAATTCCTGATTGAAGTTTATTCCGTCTTGAGAAACGTAAAGAAATCTACCATTTGGAGAAAATTCAATTCCATTAGGACCTGAAAAATTGGTTATAATCAAATCATTTTGAAGAGTTCCTGTACTCCGATCAAAATTAAAAATCTCAACGGTATTAATTCCTTGGTTAGCTGCAACGATTCGGTTACCATCGTGAGATGTTTTGATTTGTCCATTTTGGCTATTGAAGTCTGATGCTAAAATATCACTTCCTACAGGACTCACTATGGAAGTGCTTGAAATTCCATTTTCTGTTGCTAACCAAGAATGATAATTGTTAGAATTTATTTCATGACTCACTACCCAAATATCACTTGAGTTAGCATGCAAAACAGCTGTAATTTTTCCAGTTGGATTCTCTAAAAGTATCTCGCCAACATTAGATACTACATCGCCATTTCCTCCATTGAGGGTCAAATCAATTTCTATCCAACTTAATAAATTATCAGCAAATCCAGAACTGTTAATAATCATGTAATAAGAATGATCCGAACCTGGTTTTGGAATAGCAAAAATTGGATGAGTCAATGAAGTATTTGCTTGAATGATACCGTTGGGCATCACTTCGTGATTTTTGTCAAAAATCGAAAAACCATCAGAGTAAAAAAGTAAATTTCCTTCTTCATCTGACATACTCACAGAGCTCCTTTCTGAGAAAAAATTAAAATTTGGAGTAACATCAACGGTTACGGGATCAGTATTGAAGTCCATCCAATTGCTCAATCCAAATATCCAATTGTTAGTTTCTTTTTGAGAAAAGGTTAAAGTTGAAATAGAGAAGCATAGGAGTAGGAGGAAGATTTTTTTCATAGGTCTTTTATTTATGGAAAAAACAGATACAATGAGGTACTATAAATATAAAGAAATGCTGCCTGTAGGAAGGGGTTAAATATAGTTTTGTCAAATGTTTTCAAAAAAAAATCCCGAAACAGTTAGGTAACTATTTCGGGATTTCTATTTTTTTCAAAAAAGTTAAACTATTTCTGCACCAAGACATTGATCAGGAATAGCGAAGGCTTCAACTAAAAATAGAGCTTCGTTGCGTAAATTTTTAGATAATTTTTCTACCATTTGACGAATGGCTTTAGTCTTATTGCCTTCCATATAATCTTTTTCTAAGTACCAACCTTTATGTTGCTCGATAGTCGAAAGTGCAAAAAGGTCACACATGGTTTTAAGTTGTTTTTTCAAATCAGCATCTTCCACATTTTTAATCACTTCTATGAAATTCTCTAAAACAATTCTTTCAATATAGGCTTCGGCTAAAACTAACATATGATTTTGGCAGCGCAAATATGCATCGTATGGGTTAGTTCTTTTTTTGATGAAATTTTGCATGCGTTGACCTACTGAAATTAAATTTGCCCGTTCTCGATAATGGAATGCAGCTAATTGAAATTCTGGATCTAAGAGATGATCCTGATCTGATTTTCTAATTGCAATTGGATTACGCTCAGCTACCAGCGTTAAAAATTGATTACTTAAAAAACGAACAATCGGCATATACCCACCTCCATGAAACTCTTGTTGGAAATCTGATAATAGCCCTTTTGCAACTAATTGCATGAGCACAGTATTATCTCCTTCAAAAGTGGTGAAAATATCGGTATCAGCTTTCAGATCTGCAAATCTATTTTCTGCTAAATATCCTTTCCCTCCACAGGCTTCTCGACACTCTTGCAAGGTGTCAGTAGTAAACCAAGTAGCGTAAGATTTCAAACCAGCTGCTAAAGTTTCAATTTCTCGAATATCTGCTTCTGAACTATTCGTATATCTTTTTGCTAAATGAGAAAGTGCAAAATCCAAAGCATATGTTTTAGCAAGACGAGGCATCAACCTTTTTTGGTGGCTAGGGTAATCCAATAATAGTGTTTCAGGTTCTTGTCTATTTGGGCCAAATTGACGACGTTTTAAAGCATATTTTATGGCAATTGTTAAACCTGATTTAGTGGCACTCAATCCTGCTCTGGGAACACTCACCCGACCTCCAACTAAAGTTCCGAGCATGGTGAAAAACCGCTTTGCAGGATTTTCAATCTCGCTTGAATAGGTTCCATTTTCGTCGATGTCACCAAATCTATTGAGTAAATTTTCTCGAGGGACTCGAACTTTATTGAACCAAATTCGGCCATTATCCACTCCATTTAATCCTAATTTGTAACCACAATCTTCCACTCTAACCCCAGGCATCAAGTTGCCATTTTCATCCTTCAAAGGAACTAGAATAGTATGTACACCATGGTTTTCTCCATCTTCAATTAATTGAGCAAAAACACTAGCCATTTGTCCATGCAAAGCATTTCCGATATATTCTTTGCCATCATTTTCAGTAGGAGTATGGATGATTATTTCGTCGGTAGATTTATCATATGTCGCTGTCGTTTTTAATTCTCTAACATTCGAACCATGGCCAGTTTCTGTCATGGCAAAACAACCTGCTAATTTTAGAGTTCCGATATCATTCAAATATTTTTTATGATGCTTTTCAGTTCCTAAATTTTGAACACTTCCTCCGAACAAACCAAACTGTACTCCAAATTTTATCGCCAAGCTTAAATCATGGTAGCCTAACATTTCAAAGATGGCAATGTATGCTCCCATGTCTCCTCCGCCTCCATATTCTTTTGGATATGCCATCGACCCGAATCCTTGACTCGCCAACATCTTACACCAATCCAGCACTTGATCTCGGTAAGCATCTTTATCTCTTAATGTTCGGTATTTAAAAATCGGATCTTTTAAAAGTGTTCGCATTCGATTTCGAATTTCAGCGTAGTCATCATCTAGCAATTCTGTCATCTTTCCAATATCGAAACTTGGTTGATTGAGAATTTCTGAAACTTCTTTTTCTCTTTGTTCCTTCGTGAAGATATTTCTATAAGTTTCTAAACTTTCACAGCCAAGTGCTTTTTCCAATTCCTCCAAAGCTGCTCTAGTTTCTGTTGAATTCCATTGTAGAGAATCAGATCCTAAGGCTGTTCTTTTAGCCATTTCTATTCCCAGATTAGAAAGTGATTGTCGTTCTGTGCAGTCCAATTGAGCTGCCGATTTTTTGAGTAAACTCACCCATTGTTTGAATTCTTCTTCAGTAGGGGGAGTGGCCGGATTACCCCATTTTTTAAGTGTAGTCTTATCTTCTTCAGTTAAAAAGTGAAGTTCATTGACTTTATTCTTAATTAATTTTACTTCACTAGGACTTAAAACTGAATCCGCCCAACCGACATATAATAAGGGGAGAATACTCATAACGCCAGGGGAGTAGGAAGGAAAAAAAGGAGGTTGTTCACTCATAATTATATTTATTTAAACTTTCTGATGTTGTTTCAAATATAACGAATAAAAGCCATTAGAAGTTCTTGGCAATTAATTTAATAATTTCGGTTTGGGACAAAAAAATAGATGACTAAGTTCTTCAGAACTTAGCCATCTATGAATAAAGTGTATTTGAAATAGTGTTTTATTGTTGTCGATAATGTGAGGGGGGCAACAACAATAAATAGGGGGCAAATAAAATGCCAAGTATTACATTTTTTTTTAATGTCATTCAAACTGTTTTATTTGGAAACAGTTTGAAATTAATAGGAACCGCTTCAAGCGGTTCCTATCTACTCTAAAATTTGTTTGGGTTAAATTTTTCCCCTGTTTTATCTTTTATCAATAAGAGTGGGTGCGATATGAAAATCTAAGGTGTGTTATTTTAAGTTTTATTAGATAAAAGATTTTGTTTCTGTATGAAAGAGTATTGTGAGTGAGTTATCGATTTTAAGACGAAGGGTTTTTTACTTGGTCACAGTTTTAAGAAAAAAAGGCTGCCAGAAGGAGGCAGCCTTTGATCTAAAAAACAGACTATGAGAAAACCGCTATGAGAGGTATTTTTTTTGGGGGATTACTCCCCCGACTTGAAAATTGAATAAGTAGGGTAGTGGCGCGAAACCAATCGACCAGCTAGGTGTACACATTCAAACAATCAAATCAATATTTTTGATAGATTTGGAATTTGAAGTATTGGATACTGAGAGTAGGGGCGTTGTCCTAATACTCATTACCCAAAATCCTAAATCTCAATTTAGAGTCGTGCGATTGAATCGCCGCTAATGACGATTCCTCCACCAAGTATATCTTGTAATTTGTAAAGATTATTTACGGTAGGGATAGCCCCATCTTTTTCGATTGCTACTATTTCTTGTAAAGAAACTCCTGACATTCGAGATAAATATTTTTGAGAAAATCCTTTTTTGATTCGAGCCAATTGGATTTGTTGACCGATAGTCAATTGATATTTTGAAACAGGAACAATGGTAGCATTTGGTTGAGGTAAAGGAGCTCTATGATCTACCATACTTATCAATGTGGCAATAAGGATTCCTGAGAAAATAAACTTTTCCATAGTGTTTCAATATTTTAAATTCGAATGAGGGAATAAGATTTTTAAAATTTTGGTATTTCGAAATGTAAAACTCTATTTTCTACAAATTGTCATATTCATACAATTTGTACTTTTCAATAGTGTTGATTAGTTTTTTCGCATATCTTTTGTCGGTAGCATAGCCTTGTTTTTTTAGGCCGACTGCCCATTTTTTATAATCATTTCCGTGAGCTTTTAAAGCTTTGTAGCGAGTACCTGAAAGAAGTGTACTATGGGCTCTGAAACTATCATTTACGCTAGCATATTTTCTGAAAAAATCCTTGTGGTGATCATCAGTCGCATTGGAACAATGCCCTTTTTTGCAATTTCTAGAAAAACATTTCATTCCAAAAAAGTTATTATTATTTCGAGCTAGCCGACTTGTTCCTGCACGACTTTCGATCAAAGCTTGTCCCATTTTGATGCTTACTGGAATTCCATAGAGTTCCATTTCTTCTTTTGCAACGGGAGCATATTTTTTGATAAATGCTTTTACTTCATTGTTAGAAAGTGCACCTGCTGAAACAGGAGCATAAGGATTAGAGACTGCTTGAGCAAAGTTGCTTGATTGATAATCGTTATCATTATCATCTGCAACTGCTGAAAAAGGAGCGCTTAAATTAAAATTGAAACGCATGTCTTTCTTTAATAAAATATATCCTGCAAAAACTACTAAACCAATTTTCATCCAAGGGATATTTTTTAACTCAACTTGAGGCATCATATTGAAATCCATTTCAGAAGTTTTCTTATGAAATTGGTATCTCAAAGAGGTCAAAGGTTTTTTCAAACCTGTCAAAATTTTAGTTCCTAAACTCGAAAGAGTCGGTGCTACAGTTTCTTTAAAAAAAGAACCATTAATCATGTCGGCAGTCTCAACTTCAATTTCTACTTTTGGCGGATTATTCACGATATCCCACTCAATCTCTGTAGCAGATTCTTTAGTTGGTATGGTATTGATGTGTGAATGTTTTTTCATTGTAGGATTCTTTTTGTACTTTGTGTTTTCGTTTTAAATGTATTTGTTTCTATTCTCATAAGTACGACACAAATATCAAACAAAAAGTTTTTAAAAGCAAATTTTTTCAAACAATTTTTTTTAAAAAATGGCAGACTTTTCAAACAATGTAGTAAATCAAAGGTTTCGACTCGTTTATAGCGCTCTTGAAAGATTGAATTTAATTAAAGGAAAATCAGATATTGCAGCACATTTAGGTACGTATAACCATGTTGTTAACAGTATTTTAAAGGCTCAAAGGAATATTACCGTCGAACAACTCAACAAATTGTTTGAAATATTTCATATCAATGCAAACTACCTTTTTGGGCTTAGTGAAGACATGTTTATGGAAGGATATGGACAGTCAGGAGATTTGCAAGTTCGATCTATAAATGAAAAAATGATGTCGGGTAGACGGAACATTGTTTTAGTTCCGGACAAAGCAATTGCTGGTTATGCCACTCAACATCAAGACAAAGAATATCTAGAAAATTTGCAGAAATTCTCCATTCCAGGCATGGAAGGAAATTTGGTGGCTTTTGAGATTAGTGGAGATAGTATGATGCCTAATATTACAAATGGTGATTTGGTGGTTTGTGAACCGGTCGAGCGAGGAGATCCTTTGCGAGATAATCACATATATATAGTAGTTACTGATGTGGTTGTTGCAAAAAGGATTCAACAAATCAGAGAAGGTAATCATGTGACGAGTTTGAATTTGATTTCTGATAATGGTGCTGTTTTCAAACCTTACCAAGTGAATGTGGATGAGGTGCAACAGATTTTGCGAGTGAAATGTAGATTAACCACTTCTGCAATAGCCTAGACATTTTTTTCAAAAAAAGGAAAAATACGAAGCAGCTTTTTTGGGTTCAATTAACTCTGTCTTTTTGTATGAATGTTTTTGTTGAAATAAAATTATATTTTCACCATTTACATTTTAACAAAATGCATTAGAATGGTATTGATTTTGAAGTGAATAAATCAAAATCACCCCATTAAATTAAAATTATCCAAAATTATAATCATGAAAAAATCGCTAATTTTAACATTGACCCTAGTTTTTTGTATTGGAATGTTGAGTTCTTGCTCAAGAAAATGTAAAGGAGGAGGATGGTATGGGAATCGTAATTTAGGTTATGTTCCTCAAGAAAATAAAAAAGATGAAGCTGCAGACTTGGCTTCTATTTATACTACTGAAGAAGAATGTGAGGAAACCGCAGACTAATTTTACTCACAATTCTAAAAAAGCCGCTTGAAGCATTTTGTTTTGAGCGGCTTTTTTTATGGGGAAAAATGAGGGCTTTGATAGAGATTCTTTATTTTCGCGTTTTGAAATAATTATTCATTCTAGCTAGGTTTTGAATATCGATTTAAGAAACCTTTGAAAAGCATTTGATATTGGTATTCAAAATAGTTTTAGAAAAAAAGCAAAAAACAACCAACAATGAAATTACTACAAGACAAAGTTGCACTCATCACAGGAGGTTCTCGAGGAATCGGAGAAGCTATTGCTAAAAGATATGCTGAACAAGGCGCTTCAGTAGCCTTCACTTATCGTTCATCTGAAGAGCGAGCTAAAAAAATAGAAGCTGAACTTCAAACAATGGGAGTCAAAGCAAAAGGTTATAAATCAGATGCAAGCTCATATCAGCAAGCGGAAGAATTAGTTAAAGAGGTTTTAGAAGAATTTGGGCAAGTGGATATTTTGATTAATAATGCAGGGATTACTCGTGACAATTTAATGCTACGAATGAGTGAAGAACATTGGGATCAAGTAATTGAGACTAATTTGAAATCAGTCTTCAACTTGACAAAGCAAATCATTCGACCAATGATGAAAAATCGGAGTGGCTCAATTATTAACATGAGTTCCGTGGTTGGAGTCTTTGGAAATGCGGGACAAGCGAACTATGCAGCCTCGAAAGCAGGGATTATTGGGTTTTCAAAATCTATTGCAAAAGAGATTGGTTCAAGAGGAATTCGATGTAATGCAGTTGCTCCAGGTTTTATCGAAACTGATATGACTGAAGAGTTGGATGAAAAAACAAAAGCAGCATTCTTAGCTGGAATTCCAATGAAACGATTAGGCGATCCAAATGAAGTGGCAGATGTATGTGTATTTTTGGGATCAGATATGTCGAAGTATGTTTCAGGGCAAACGATTAGTGTTTGTGGAGCATTGAATACATAGTATTCATTAAGCATTATTCAGTAGGTAGTTGTCAACTGCTTTCTGAATAATGCCAACTGAAAACTGCTTACTATTAACTGCCAATTTTTATAAGTAAATTGCCTCTCTTTTAACCACCTACCGATTATTGTTTCTAAAATTTTTTTGAAAAAAAGATAACTCAACACTCATGAAGAAGTTAGTTGCAATACTTTTAGTATTTGCCTATGTAGGTATATTTTTTAGTTCTTGTAAGCAAGATGAACATTGCCTTGAATGTGTGATTACGATTGCAGGAATTCCTGAAGATAAAGGTCAAACTTGTGGAAGCAAAGAAGAGATTGATAAACTCGAAGCAGAATATCAAGCAATTGTTGATCGTGAAAATTCTATTGTTGGACAGTCTGCTTCAAGGGATTGCAAAAGATATATTTTGCCTTAAATAGACATTCAATAGTACCTACCTCCTCCTTATCTATGTATAAAATGATGGATATCAGTCGCTAAGAGATCATCGAGCGATTGGACTAAGCAAATTGGTTTGATCGATTCTATCTTTAAATCTTCAATTGAAATCCATTTAAATATATAGGTCACCCCAAATTCTTCTACTTCGAAATCTTCCAATGGGATTATCCCATCTTGTAGTTCTACATGATGAATAAATTCTAATTCGTGATAATCCAATTGGTTGTATTCAAAGAAATTTTCTACCACATATTTTAGTGATTTAACTTCGACAGTACAATCAAGTTCTTCCTGAAATTCTCGTTTTAAAGTCTCTTTAGAGTCTTCCAAAAATTCAGCTCGACCACCCGGAAGTAGCCATGATTTTCCGCCAACATATTTGTGAAAAAGGATTTTTCCTTCGCGATGAAGAATACCTGAAATTCGGTAATTAAATTTTTTGTTGTCTTGTTGAAAATTAATCATAGGAAGTTTTTTTTAGTTACGAATCACGGACGTTTCGCTTGACGAACTACGATCGAATACAATTTGGGATTCGTGGTTCGTGGTTCGTCAAGCGAAACGTCCGTGGTTCGCAAATATCAAAACCATCGAATTACTTCCTCTGCTGGTTTTCTTCCAAAATTAGGAACCTTAGCATCCTCACTTGGATAACCAACAGGAAGTAACAAATACGGTCTTTCATTCTCAGGTCGATTCAATATTTTTTGTAAAAAATTCATAGGACTTGGAGTGTGTGTCAAAGTAACCAAGCCTGCCTGATGAATCGCTGAAATCAAAAAACCACATGCAATCCCAACAGACTCATTGACATAATAGTTCTTCTGGCGAGCATTATTTTCATCTAAATCGTATGCTTTTTTAAAAACGATAATTAACCAGGGAGCAATTTCTAGAAATGGTTTTTCCCAATTTGTTCCAATTGGTTTTAGAGCATCTAACCATTCCTCTGACATACGTTTATTATAACTTTCATATTCTTCCTTTTCAGCAGCCTTTCTGATTTCACTTTTGATAGTTGAGTTGCTGACTGCACAAAAAGTCCAAGGCTGTTTATGTGCACCAGAAGGAGCCGTTGAAGCAGTCATGATAATTTTTTCGATCACCTCCTTTGGAACATCACGATCAGAATAATCTCTGACGGATCTTCGTAGATTCATATTTTGGTAAAAGTCATGACTACGTTGAGTCATTTCTTTTTCATCATATTGAGCGCTTTTGTAAGGAATAAAAGATGGCTTATCCATTTTCGTTTGATAGTTTTTGTCAAAAAATTATAAATCGCCTAACTGAGGACGAATAACAATATCTTCTACAACTGCCGATGGACTCATAGTCCAAGCTCCCCAAGTTGCATTGGCAATATCGCTAGCTAGCATCAATCGACTTTCAGGTAAGTCAACGCCAGCCCATGAGTTAGACCAAGTTGCTCCTGGTAAAATTGAAGTGACTCGGATTCCTTTGTCTTTCATTTCCTCTCGCAATACTTTTGAAAAACCAAGTAAAGCGAATTTTGAAATAGAGTAGGAGCCTCCATTTGGATAAGCAATTTGACTAGCGATAGAACACATATTAAATATGTGTTTTTTGTTTGAAGCTTTTTTACTTCTCGATTTTTTTAACATCGTTGGAAGGATGGCGCGAGTCAAATAATATGCGCTGTATAAATTAGTATTGATTTGTGATTCTAAAGTTCCATCTGCTTCATTCGCAATTTCACCGGGTAAAAATACTCCTGCGTTGTTGATTAAAATATCAACTGTTTTCCATTTAGATAAAACAAATTTGGCAAAAGATTGAACTTGCCTTTTTTTGCTCATGTCCGTTTTTTTAACCAAAACTTCTATGTTGGGAAAATTTTCAGCAAAGGTTTTTTTGAGTGCTTTGAGATCGTCGGCATTTCTAGCGTTGAGTGCAAGGTTGAACCCTTTAGCTGCAAATTTTTCAGCTATGGCTAATCCAATTCCTTTGGTTGCACCTGTGATGATTACATTCATATTATGGTTTTATTTTTTTGAGAAAATAGGTTTAGTCAATTGAAAATAGAAGGTCAAATGAATCTTTTTTTATCCATAACTGCAAACATTCGTTTGAAAAACTACGTTTAACAAAAAACTTCTATATTTGCGGCAAAATTACAATTATTCCTGCACTAATAACTAGAAGGGAAAACGCATTTAAATTCCAGAAGAATCTACTTTAATGAACGTTAATTTTTTCTATCATTTTGGCCGGTATGTTATGTTGTTGCGATCTGCTATTTCGCGGCCTGAGAAGTTTTCCATGTATTGGAAAGAAACGATGCGTCAGATGGATGATATCGGAATTGGTTCGATAATTATCGTCAGTATTATTGCGGTATTTATCGGAGCAGTAACTGCTGTCCAATTTGCCTATCAATTGGACGGAACTTTGGTACCTCGATGGTATATCGGTTATATCGTAAGGGATAGTACAATTATCGAGTTAGCTCCAACAATTTCATGTTTAGTTTTAGCAGGTAAAGTTGGATCTAACATTGCAGCAGAAATAGGAGGGATGCGTCAAAAAGAACATATTGATGCCATGGAAATCATGGGGGTGAATACTGCATCTTATTTAATTTTGCCAAAAGTGATTGCTGGATTAGTAATGATTCCGATATTAGTTTGCTTGGCAGCATTCATTAGTATTTTGGGAGGATATCTTTCAAGTGTGGTGGGTGGATTGATTACGCATGAAGAATATTTGAGAGGTTTACGATCTTTCTTTTCAGATTATAATGTGTTTATGATGGTGGTAAAATCTTTGGTTTTTGCATTTATATTGACCACCGTTTCAGCTTATCAAGGATATTATGTAAAAGGAGGAAGTATTGAATTGGGACAGGCAAGTACCCAAGCTGTGGTATATTCAGATATTTTAATATTACTTGCCGATTATGTAATTGCATTGTTATTGACTCAATAGAAAAAAGATGATTAAAGCAGTTGACATACGAAAATCCTTTGATGATACAGAAGTGTTGAAGGGGATTTCTATGACTTTCGAGAAAGGGAAAACCAATTTGATCATTGGTCGAAGTGGTGCAGGTAAAACTGTTTTACTCAAATTGCTAGTTGGCTTGATGGAACCTACTGAAGGTGAAATTTGGTATGGAAATGAGAATTTTTCCACGATGGAGAGAAAGCAAAGGAGAGCAATAAGAATGGAAGTAGGGATGCTTTTTCAAGGTTCAGCATTGTTTGACTCGATGACAGTAGAGGAAAATGTGAGATTTCCTTTAGACATGTTTACCAACATGACTAAAAAAGAAAAACAAAAACAGGTTGATTATTGTCTGGAAAGAGTTGAATTAATCGGTGCAAACAAAAAATATCCATCTGAAACAAGTGGAGGAATGCAAAAACGTGTTGGTATCGCACGTTCAATTGTCTTGAATCCGAAATACCTTTTTTGTGATGAACCTAACTCTGGGCTTGATCCTAAAACGGCTCTTCTTATTGACGAACTCATCAAAAGAATTACTTACGAAAATGAAATGACTACTATCATCAATACTCATGATATGAATTCTGTGATGGAAATCGGTGATAATATAGCGTTACTTTATCAAGGTGAATTGTCTTGGCAAGGTAATAAATCGGAAGTACTTAATAGTGATAATGAATTGTTGCAAGATTTTATATTTGCATCTCCTTTCCTTCAACGATTAAGAGAAGCTGCTCTTCAAAATGCAAAATAAATAAGACCTCTGAGAGCAAAGTGTTCTCATACAAAAAGAATAGCCCACTTCAAACTAGAAGCAGGCTATTTCCGTCCTCGGTCTCAAAAAAAGAAAACTACATCTTTTTGCGTTTGCCCCTTTTATATTTGAAAGCTTTTGCTTCAGGAGCATGAGGGATGATTACCTCATTTACAAATATTTTTAAACTATCTGATTTTTTGAAATTAGTAATGATACAATAAGAGTACTTACCATTCTCTAATTGTTGCACATGAATATTTCCAAAACGTTCAAATAGTGGGAAATTTCTTTCTAGTCTGACATCAGATTCTAACAATTCAATTACAAAGCCTGTGAAATCCTTGTCAAATAATTTATGGTGTCGATAATAAGAAGGTATTTCTGCTTCTTTTTTTTCTTCAACACCTTTCGGCGTTAGTTCTACATCCGCAGATTCAGTATAATATACAGGTACTGATTCTTTTTTATCGATGTCTATTTTAGTCTGATTGGAAATGCTATTAAGATCAGTTAACATCTCAAGTGAGATGGTGAAGAATCCTTCGTCTTGAGAAACAGCAGGAGTGGCACTCAAAAAAAAGAGGAAGGTACTGGTTTTAATTAGCCTTTTTGTTGACTTATAACGATTCATAGTGTTTTTTTGAGTTCATCCTAAAAAAAGGTAAACATCATTTAAGTTAGTGTTTCGAAAAATACTTATTGCTCTTCAACCGACTGATTTGTAGATGCGATTGAAATCAATGCAATTACAGAAATTGTTACGGAAAAATAAAAAAGAATCATAATGTTATTATTTTGGTTTCTTAATTAATACATTAAAAACTAAGGCAAATTTATTAGATTCCTTTCGAGTTATTGTAATAAGAATGTGACACAAATATATGTTTTTTTATCATATAAAAAAACACAAATATTGATTTTTACCATATTTGTTGTGGGGTCTAAAATTTCTTGTGACTATTATATTTTGTTTTTTTGCAATATGAATAGTGCGGATCTAATAAAAGTGATTATATTAATGACACCGGAAGGGTAGATAGCACTTTAAAGCGGTAGGTTCTATTGAGTAATAGGTTTTTTGAGATAAAAAACATATAGTGTTTTTACTAATGTTTTTTAATTAAATGTGACAGCGCACAATTTTGGTTTTTCCAAATCCGGGAAAAAAGAAAATCCCTAAAAATTATTTTAGGGTAAAATTTTTATTGAGTGAACTTATTTTAGGTTCTAAGTAATTTTATTTGTTCAAAAAATATATCGTTTGAATTTTCTAAAATAAACCTTCCATAGATAACACAAATCAAATAGATTTATTCGTAGAAAAAACTAATCTATATATCCGTGGAATCTGCGAAAAGAATTAGACCAAATGAATTCACTTAGAACCTGATCTTTTCATAATCAAACAATTTTATAGCAAAATATCATTTTGTTTATTCTACGAAAAACATATATTTGCATCCCAATATTTTTTATTGGAAAAGGCCCAGGTGGTGGAATTGGTAGACACGCTAGCTTGAGGGGCTAGTGCTCGCAAGGGCGTGCAGGTTCAAATCCTGTTCTGGGCACCACATTATAAAAGAGGTTGATTTCATTTTGAGATCAACCTCTTCCTCATTTTAGACTCTTTAGTTTTGATTTAATGAAAGATAGGAGTTATTTTATTTTTCAAAAAATCTACTAACTTTACGATTCACCTAAAAAAAATACAGAATGGATATACCCGGATTAATTGGAAAAGTTGAAGATTATAAAAAGATTAGAAGTAATACTAATAAATATCGAAAAGCATGGGATGCTAGAATTAAACCTATGCTTCAAGAAAAACTTGGAGAAATAATCAATGAGACAGGTTTAAAAGCAATAGTGGTTGAAAAAACCGAAATGGATAATTTAGAAGCAGTAGTGCTAGATTTGGGACAGGAAGAAAGTGGAATTAGCCAAAGAGTAACAGATAGTCTGAATAAATCATTGATTCGATATAATGGAATGTTAGTGTATCAACAATTATTTAATGGGAAAATTATCATTATGATTGTTCCTCCATTTATAGAAGGTTTAGGTCAGCCAAAGCCTCCATATAATTTAGAAATTCTTAGACCAGAAGAGTTGAAACCCCCATTCTTATTTCGACATATCGAAAAATTATTAAAAGAAGTAACGGAGTGGGAAGATTTTGATGATGACTTGCCAGAGAAAAAAGCAATTGGTTTCCAAACTGGATTTAAAAATAATGCAGTTATTAGAGAAGGAATTGCTGAGACGTCTTAATTATCCTTTCAATTAAACTGTACAAAAAAAAGCGGATACCAAATTTATTTTGGCATCCGCTTTTTTCTGAAAAGTCTGCGTTAGACATCTAATAATTTTAAAAAAAACTACTAAAGCTAACACAGACGCTCACAGTAAATTGTATCCACTCCTACCTGAATGGTAGAAATGCGAGATTATTTTCTGAAAAAGATGACCTGAAAATTGTAAAAGAATCTTTACGAGTGAAGATTTTTAAATAAATTTTTGGTTCTCTTTTTGGCTTTTTAGATAGTAGTTAATAATTAGTATTTACTCTTAAGCGTGATAGTTAATCTAGGTAATAAAATCATTGATTAGAAGAGTAAATAGATATAAATTTATCATTAAATTGAATCAAATCCAATTGATTTTGATTCAATTTTCACTTTTTTTACAAAAAATTGCAACTTGCGATATAATAGAATATTTAAAACCTAAAAATATTATGACTTATATAAATGCATCAAAGTTAATTATTTTCACTTTCTTCTTAATTGGAATAGTGTCTTGTGGTGGAGAATCATCAACAGCTAATAAAACAGAAGCTAAAGTCGCTAGTTCGACTACTCCTACTTCCCAAACGACAACTTCTCCTACTAAATCTTCCACCTCTAAGAAGGTGATCATTTCTGGGGAAGATATGACTGTGAAGTCAGGTGAAGAGTTTTGTGTAGATGTGCAGGTAACTAATTTTATAGATGTGGTATCAATGCAATACAGTACTAATTTTGATAGTAAAGTGTTGGAATATGTTGAAGTCAAAAACCCTTCGTTAAAAGACCTATCGATCAAACCAGGTGTTAACTTTGCACGAACTCCAAATGAAGAAAATACTTTAAGGTTTACATGGTTTGTACAAGATCTTCAAGGAATCTCGCTTTACGATGGTTCTACCATTTATCAAGTGTGTTTTAAAGCCATAGGAAAGAGTGGAACTCAAACAGAAGTTGATTTTGCAGAAAAACCAATGGAGGGAGAAGTTGGAGTAAAAAGTGGAAAAAACTTTGTTCCAGCTCAGGCAGAATTTGGTGAGATTAAGATTACTATCGAATAAATAACAATCAGTTGAAAAAAAAGTAAAAATTTCATTGGTTTACATTTTAAATTCTTTTAAATTTGCACTCCATTTTGAAAAAACTAGTTTTTTTACAAAAATGAATAAGAAACATCATCATATTATCCCTGCGTAGCTCAGTTGGTTAGAGCGCCTGATTGTGGTTCAGGAAGTCACTAGTTCGAATCTAGTCGCGGGGACATTAAGCATCATTCAGAAATTTGAATGGTGCTTTTTTTTTAATAGTAGCCAAAAGTAAGGTTGGTCGTTATACTCTCGGTCAGGAGTCAGAGACTAATCTGATACCTGTCTCCTAAAAATTAATAATTATGGCAAATAAAAAGCAAGTCGAAAACAAGCGAGGTGTCGTGGCTCGAAGAGTCAAAGGTTTCCGAGATATAGACCCAAGTTTGAATCAATTAAAATGGAAAATCATTAATGCAGCAAGCGAAGTATATAAAAAATATGGCTTTGAGCATTGGGATACGCCTGTTTTGGAATATGCTGATTGTTTGGGAAAGTATTTGCCAGATGATGATACGGTAGATAAGGGTGTTTATTCCTTTAAAAATCCAGAAATCGAACCAGTATTGCGTTCAGACGGTTCTGAATTGAGGGATGAAAATGCACATGTGGTGATGGAAAATCAGCACTTGTCAATGAGATATGATTTGACTTCCCCATTAGCTCGAAGATATGCTGAAGGACTATTGCAAAAATATCAACGTCATATGTTGACTCAAATGAAGCCACCTTTGTTTCGTAGGTATCAATTTGGGCCAGTTTATCGATATGAAATTAAATTGAGCCCAGGACGTTTTCGAGAATTTTGGCAATTAGACTTTGACAATGTTGGGACGAATGATGTGGCAGCAGATGCAGAAGTGTGTATGGTTTTGTCAGATGCATTGGAAGCAATTGGATTGCCTCGAAATAGTTATGTAGTCAAAGTTAACAATCGAAAAATATTGACAGGATATTTGAAAGATTTAGGCGTAGAAGATGATTTGACGGAACAAAATATAATTCGAGTAATAGATAAGATGGATAAAATCGGTTTGGAAAAAGTAGCATTGGAATTAGGTGTAGGGCGAACGGATGAGTCAGGTGCTGAGGTAAAAGGTTTAGGATTAGATGAGAAATTAGTATTAGGATTAACCAATTTTATCGAAGGTTTTTCTGCTAAAAAAACACGGCAAGAAGTTTTAGCTGACTTGAAAAAACTAGAGATTCAAAATGAAACAGCTCAGGAAGGAATTCAAGAAATGGAAAAAATTGATACTATTCTTTCTGCATTGGATTTTGATGAAGAGCGTGTAATTTTTGATCCCTCATTAGTTCGAGGATTGGCATATTATACTGGTCCAGTTTATGAAGTAGAATCATTGCAAAGTTATATTGATTCAAAAGGTGTAGAAAGAAGAATAGGTTCTATTTGTGGAGGTGGACGATATGATGGTTTGGTAGAAAATCTTTTGGGAATTAAAGTTCCTGCAACCGGAGCTTCGATTGGCGTAGATCGATTAGCTGAATTATTGATGTTAACGAATCAGGCGCCAAAGAAAAAAGATGGCCCAGTTTTTATCGCTTTCTTTGATGAAGAACTAATGCCTCATTATCAAAAAGTGGCGAGAGACTTGCGAACTGCTGGAATCGAAACGGAAGTTTACTACGGCATGGACAAAAAGAAAATGAAAAAGCAAATGGCTTATGCCGATGATAAAAATTGTCCTTTTGTAGTTTTAATTGGATCGAACGAAGCTGAGGCAGGAATCGCAACGGTGAAGAATTTGAAATTAGGAAAAGAAATCGCTGATAAATATACTGATAAAAAAGAGTGGATGGAACAAGTACAGAAAGAAGTGCCGATTGCTGAATTAGCGAGTTACTTAAATGAAAAAATGAAAGGATAATTTCTTTTCCTGCCTTGTCCTGAAATAATGATACAGGATTAAAAAATAAAAGCTTCCAAACTTAATTAAAAAGGTTGGAAGCTTTTTTATTTCTAGCTTTAATAACCTTTAGGTTCTTTTCTCATCTTCGTCGCTTGCTCAAATGCATAACCAATTTGCAATAGTTTATCCTCTTCAAAAGTCTTGGCAATAAAAGTCAAACTAATCGGTTCGCCAGAATCTTTGTAACCCATCGGAACCGTCAAGCAAGGATATTTTGCCATGGCAGCATGACCAGAATTATAATTATTGATCGAAAGAATGGCGTCTAATTTTAGATTATCCATTGGTGTATTAAAATAATTGCGAGCATCATTTTCGAATCTTGTTTTTAATTTTTCAAAATCGGCTGCGCTAATATCTTCGGCAATGATACCTTCGAAAATTCCTTGACCATAAGGTGATCGTTGAAGGGTATCTTTTAAGTTATGTTCCACCACATCTTTTACTGATTTTACTTGAACTGCAGAACCTGCTTGTTGTGATAAATATTTTGGTAAATCAATTTTCATATCTGCATTGAGGACAGTTCGGAATCCATCGAAGTTCATATCTTCAGGTTCGAATTCAACAATTGTTGCTCCCGCGGTTTTTATTTTTTCAATGGTCAAATTATAAATAGAATCAGTAAGGAAATTTTTATTCACGCCTAATCGCAACCCTTTTAAAGATGCTTTTGAAAAGTCTTCCCAATATTTTACATTTTTAGGATTGTCTTTTGTCGTACTATCTGAAGAATCTTCACCAGTCATCGCTGAAAGAAAAATAGCATTATCAATAACATTTCGAGTCATCGGGCCGGGAGTATCTAAGGTACTAGAAATCGGGACAATACCTGATCGACTTAATAATCCAATAGTTGGTTTTAATCCAACCACGGAATTTTGACTGGAAGGAGAAATGATAGATCCAGAAGTTTCTGTTCCGACAGCGGCTACTGCATAATTAGCGGCCATGGTGGTTCCACTTCCTGCACTAGATCCACCAGTTTCGAATTTTTTCCGACCATAAGGATTTAAAGTCTGTCCACCGATAGCGCTATAACCTAGAGGGCATCCATTGCAAAAATAATAAGCCCATTCACTCAAGTTTACTTTGCCTAAAATGATTCCACCTCTTTCCTTTATTCGTTCGACAATAAATGCATCTCCAGTTTGATTATCCATCAAAGCATGTGCACCTGCAGTCGTTTTCATTTCGGAAGTATTGATATTGTCTTTTAATAAAATAGGCATTCCGAAAATAGGATGATTATCTTTTGATTTATTTTTATCGCGTTCCCGAGCATGAGCAACTGCATTTGGATTAAGTGCAATAATGGAGTGGAGAGATTTTTTTGGATCATTTTCAAATTTTACAATTCGAAAAAGGTACCATTGTGTTAGTTTTTCATAAGTCAATTTTCCAGACTCAATATGTGATTGAATCGTTGGAATATCTTGCTCTAAAATAAGTGGTTTTAAATTTTGATAATCCTCTTCCGAAAAATAAGCAATTTGATCTTGAACATTTTTCCAAACTTCATTCTTATCTAAAAATTTAGATTGAATTAGTTTGTATTGCATCCGAGCATTTTCATGATCTGTATTTTGTGCGAGCTCTTCAGTCTCATCGTAAGTTTCCCAATTTGGAATTATTGTTTTGGGTTTTGGTTCTTCACAAGAAAAAAGAAGAAGGATTAATGAAATTGGTAAAAGGAGGATTGATTTTTTCATGTTATTGGTTATTAGAAATAAATAGTTATTGGATAATTAATTTCCTGATGCTCTAACATCAATAGATGATTTTATGTTTTTATTTATGAAAGATACTAATCTGACAAAACTTTTTTGAGTAAAAAATGAACTAGGCATTATTATTCTGAGCACAAAGCTGCACCTGTTACCTACTTGTTAAGTAAATTTCAAATTACATTTTATTCTGGCTTTTAATTTAACTTGGAATTTAAATTAATTTCAGAACGAAAAAATCTAAGCATGTTAAAATTTAAACTTGTCCTTTCTTTCTTTTTTTTCATTTTGACTTTTGCTTGCAACACACAAGAACTTTCTAATAGTTCGAGCCAATCTAAGATCATTGATTCTAAGCAATCGAAAAAAGTAAAAAGTAATCCAGTCATTTATAAAAAAGACGATGTAGTTAGAACTGCCTTGCAAGACAAAGCTGGTAACTTATGGTTTGGCACTTCCAACGAAGGAGTATTTCGATATGATGGAAAAACCTTTACTAATTTTTCAGAGGAAGATGGGCTTTGCAATATTTATATAAATACGATTCTTGAAGATAAAGATGGGAAAATGTGGTTTGGAACACGGGATGGTTTATGCAGTTTTGATGGAGAAAAATTTACTCATGTTCCGCTTCCTTGGGATGGAGAAAATGATCTTTGGGGAGACCTATGTAATCCAGGTCAAGTATTGAGTTTGATCCAAGATAAGAATGGATTTTTTTGGTTAGGGACTTGTGGCGGAGGAGCTTATCGCTATGATGGAAAAACGTTTACTTCGGTTTTGGCCAATGAAGGAAGGCTGCAAGTTGATAGCCTTCCTCACAATGTAATCAAAAGTATCATAGAAGATAGATCAGGAAATATTTGGTTTACATCACTAACTCACGGAGGGGTAAGTCGTTACGATGGAGAAAATTTTACTCACTATACCTCAAAAGATGGACTTAGTTACGATATGATATTTTCTAGCTTGGAAGACGAGGCTGGTAACCTCTGGTTTGGAAGTATTCAAAGTGATGAAGGTGGATTGTTTCGATATAATTCTGACTCTAATGATTTTACTAGGTTTAATAAAAGAGATGGTCTTTGTGATAATTTTGCTACCGATATTATTGAAGACAGGAACGGATTGTTTTGGCTTTGTACTGGAGGTAAGGTGTGTAATTTTGATGGAAAAAAATTTACTCCTTTTTCACCAAAGTCAGGCCAAGTCCTTCGTGATATTAACAAGGTTATAGAAGATAAAAAGGGAAATATTTGGTTCTGTGGGAACTATGGAAACTTGTGGAAATATGATGGAGAGACTTTAACCGACTTTAGTCAAAAAGGACGATAAGTTTTAAAATTATTTTCTAATTAAAAAAGTCTTGTTCATGATAAATTTTAAAATCGTTTTCACGATCATTTTTATAACTCTAATCTCTACATGCAACACGCAGGATATTCCTAATGCATCTAAGGTGAATAAAAGTCAAAGTAACTCAACCCCCTTTGAGTCATCAAAAATTGTCGAGAGTAAAATAGATGAGCCTACCTCCTTGATGGATAAAAAAATAATGAATATTTTTCAAGACTCAAATAATCATTATTGGTTTTGCTCAAGAGATAAAGGAGTGTACCAATATGATGGAGAAAAAATCACCCATTTTTCCGAAAAAGATGGATTGGTGCATAATAGAATCAGAGGAATTCAAGAAGATAAATTGGGTAATATTTACTTTGACTCGGGTGTAGGAGTCAGTAAGTTCGATGAACAAAATTTCGAAACATTAGAGTTAGATGTTAATTCAAAAAACGATTGGAAACTAGCTCCAAATGATTTATGGTTTGAAGGTATCTGGAACAAAAACGGTGCATGTCGTTACGATGGTGAAAAATTATATCATCTAGAATTTCCGAAACATGAACTCGAAGATGAAGTTCATGCCTTCTATCCAAATATTATTCATAGCCCTTATGAAGTTTATAAAATTGATAAAGATAGTAAAGGGAATATTTGGTTTGGGACTTCAATGTTGGGAGCATGTCGGTTTGACGGGAAGTCGCATTTTTGGGTTTCTGAAAGAGAAATGACAGAAATTGATCCAGGGCCAGCTGCAGGAGTTCGTTCAATATTGGAAGATGAAAATGGTGATTTTTGGTTTAGTAGCAATGTTAATCATAAGTATAAAATCATTAAAAATAATACTACAAGTCAGGAGTCAGAGTTTAGTTATAAAAAAATAAAAGGCATAGATACATCTGTCGTACCTAAGTTGAATAACTATTTTATGTATATCGAACAAGATAAAAAAGGAAATATATGGATGGTTCGATATGATGGTGGGGTTTGGAAATATGATGGTGAAAACTTAATCCATTATCCAATTACTTTTAAGAATCAAGATGTAGATGTTTTACTTTTTAAAATGTACAAAGACAGGCAAGGTGATTTGTGGCTAACTACTCATAATGCAGGAGCTTTAAAATTCAATGGAGAGACTTTTGAAAGTTTTAAACCTTTCGTTGATAATATAAAGAAGTGACATTTGTAATTACATAAGCTACGTAGCTTTGACTTTAGTCGAAGGTAGCATGAACGGGTCAAACCAAATCCATTCGACTAAAGTCAAATATACCGCTAACATTCTGTGCCATTACTTAACTATAGAAAATGTAGAAGTGACCGTTGGGAAATTTCCTTCAATGAGAATAAAGTAGTTTCCTTGTTCGAATTTTTTCAGATTAAGAGTTAAATTATTTTCTCCATTTTTTATTTTTTCTTCAAACTGATGAACAATCATTCCATTAGAATTAAGAATTTTGAAACTTGCAGTTCGATTGATCTTTGAAAAGTAATTAAGATTTAAAAAATCATCTGCTGGATTTGGAAAAATATTATTTACTTGAAAAATTTCTTCAGATTGATTATTAATGACCACAACATTGGAATATTTGAAAGTACCATCGTTGTCGATCATTTTGAGGCGGTAATATTTTAAACCAGGACGGTCGATATTTTTATCTATAAAATTATAATTAGCTTCAATCAATTCACTCCCTTTTGCTTTCACAAAATCAAGCTTCTCGTAAGTTAAGCCATTGTAGCTTCTTTGTATTTCAAAACCATTGAAATTAATCTCAGCACTTGTTTCCCAATATAATTGGTTAGAATTATCATCTCGGCTTTTCCCATAAAATTGAACTAATTCCAATGGCAATGGCCCAGCTGCTCCTTCTAAATAAGAGACAGTTTGGTTACCGCTTACATTATAATGTTTATCTACATTACCACCCAACCATTTTATAATGATAGAGTCAGCCATAGTTGCAGTTCCTAATCCAAAATGAATTTTATCAGAAACTTGCCCCAAATATCCTTCTCCACAATGCTTTGTTCGAAGATATTTAGATCCATTAATGTATAGTTCTACGATGGCTCCAATACCATCTTTATTAGAAGTAGTCCCTTCCAGTTTTATCTTCAAATAATTATTGGAATTTGTATTTTCATTTTTCCATAAGTGAAATTTAAAGGTATCAGCATGACTCACCGCCATGTCCAATAAACCATCGTCATTATAATCACCAATGGTATTGCACATACTCAAAACTGAATCTCCCGCAATCCCGTTGGGTGCAGGTTCTGTAAAAACTCCTGTACCATCATTGACATATATGGCATTAGGTTCGTCAGGGTCGACATGGTAAGCACTTACATAAAGATCTAAATCTAAGTCATTGTCAAAATCAAAGAAATTAGCTCCCCAGCCAACACGATCAAATCCTGTACCTGTGGCAGCAGTACTATTTATAAAAGTGTCTAGAGGATATTCATTTCGTAGCATAATATTATTTTCGCTATAAGTACCTGGAGTATTCGTTACATATAGGTCGAAGTCTCCGTCATTATCATAATCTCCAGTACTTGAATTCATGGCATCAATAGTAATGTTAGAACCAGTCGTATTACCTACGTTGGTAAACGTACCATCTTGGTCATTTTTAAATAATGAATTACTATATAGAGGTCGATCACTTGCTACATATATATCTTGAAAACCATCTAGATTATAATCAAAAAATAATCCTACGAAATGAAAACCAACTCCATTACCAGTATTAGTCGAAAAAGTGGTATTAGTAAATGTTCCATCTCCATTACTATGATACATATAATTAGTATATGAACTGACCGAATAGTTACAGATGTACAAATCTAGCCATCCATCATTGTCATAATCTCCAAAACTAGCTCCATAGGTAGGATCACTTACTCCCAAAATACCTGCCGTGGTCGTAACGTCAGTAAAGTTTTGACTTCCATCATTTTGGTACAACTTATTTTTTCCATTGTATACCGTAACAAATAAATCTTTATCGCCATCATTATCATAATCCACCCAAAGCACTTGTTTGGAGAAATCAGTATTACTCACCAATGGGCTGATTTTGGTAAATGTACCGCCATCGTTTTGGTAAAAATAAATATCTTCAGTATCAGGTGAACTGAATGTCAAATCATCGTCCCCGTCATTATCAAAATCGCAAAAGCTAACACCGCCTCCAAAATTTAGGACACTTCCGAAGGTTTCATTTATACCTACTGAAGGGGCAACATTGGTGAAGGTTTGTGCAAAGGTAAAATTCGTAACTCCTACCAATAAGAGAAATAGTAACAACTTGTTCATGTTATTAATGTTTGTACAAATAGAAAAAAATAGATTAATGGTATTGAGAGAAACTCACGGAAGATGGGAAATTATAGCTTTAAATTACAAAAAAATCAGAAGCAAAAAAAGAGGGGAGTAAAATTTTATCTGTTCTAATCTCTATTGATGGATTCAAAAAAAAATCTTACAGAAGTTTTAAAGAGTGAAATCAACTGGTACTCTGTGCAAATAGAAAAAATATATGGATAGAATCTTCTATGTCTTAGTATTCTTCTATTAAACTTATTTAGAGTGTAATCTATTTTTCTTTGCCTAAAGTCAGGTTTTTAATTTTCCTCACAAATGACAATAATTAGTCAATAGTGACCTTCCTCATTTTTATAAGCAGCGAAAAAAAGGTAAGTTCAATCTTAGTTCAAAACCGATGGGATAAAATCAATTTCCCAATTTTATTTTAAAAACAAAACCCAACTTTCGGTTGATGCGGTACGTGATTATAAAAACAGAGATTAAAACTATTTGCCATATGAAAAAATCTATCCTACTTCGATCCTTTTTAATTTTTAGTTTATTCTTTTTTTCCAAAAATATTCAAGCACAGCTTACGGCAACAATTTCTAGTTCAGGCTGTTTTGGAGAGCCGGTGGATCTTTTTGTTAATGGAGGGGAAGAGCCATATGTGGTTGATTGGGGAGACGGAAATATGACAACAGGAGATGTAAATCAAAATTCCTTTGTGCATATTTATAATTTTGTAGGAACAATGATCATTAATGTGATAGATACTCAAGGAGATAGTGCTCAGGTTTTTGTTGAAGTTTTTCCATGTCAGATAGATATAGTAGGAAATTTTTCACCATGTCAAGGAGACTGTGAAACTTATTCTACCAGCTTGCCAGGTCAATTTGTTTTTTGGGAAATATATTTAGATGGAACTATAATATACCAAACGGACATAAACCCAATGGAATATTGTTGGAGTGAAGCAGGGGTTTATACTCTTGTAGCACAGGATGATTTAGGACAAGTTTCTGAATCGACGATAATTGTTAGTACAAGTTCTCCGATTGATATAGTTTCTCTTTCTAATACTTTTTGTGCAGCAGATAGTTTGAACCCTTCTTCATGTGATAAAATATGCGCTAATTCTACCGCAATATATACTGTACCAAATGCTCAAAATGTAACATGGGAAGTGCTCGGTGCAGATAGCTACGTCGAAAACGGAAACCAAGTAACCGTAGAGTGGGGAGCACCTGGAAGTGGATTAGTTACAGCTAGTACGCCTGGAGGAGGAACTACTTCTAATTTATTGCTCAATGTTAGTGGAACGATTGAATCAGACTCCATAGGATATAAATTATTTCTCCAAGCATTTGCGAGCGGAGGTGCATTCCCATATACATATAACTGGTTAGGACCTAATGGAATAGTGATAGGTACTCCCACTACAGCTGGAATAATCGCTGAACCTGGAACATATACTTGTATCGTAACTGATGTAAATGGAAATTCTACGACTGCTAATGTAGTAGTCGTTAACGATGGAATAGGTAATGGATGCGTATTTGCTTTTTCAGTAAATACAACCAATGAATCGGGATGTGATTTTTGTGATGGGTCAGGAACGATAATGGTGAACTCTCCTTTTTCTAATAATTACAGCTTTTTATGGTCAACGGGAACTACTACTCAAACAAGTTCGGGACTATGTTCAGGAACATATTCGGTTACGGTTACTGATGATTTTGGATGTGAAGGTGCTCTAGATTTTCAAATTAGCTGCCCAGTAGGTTCTTCCATGTGTCCTTCGACTTCTTCACTTTGTATTGATATTTTGGAAAACCCTGATGCTGAATTTACAACAATTCCAGCTGCTGTAAATGGTGTCGTGAGTATTTGTGAAGGTGGTACAGTTGTATTTAATAATGAAAGTGCAGGTGCAACTTTATATGAGTGGGATTTTGGAAATGGAAGTTTTTCTACAGCGACGAATACAGAAGAAACTTATTTGACGCCAGGAACATATGATGCATATTTGATTTCGAGAAATGATTGTTATTGTAGTGATACTTCTTTCGTTACGATTGAAGTGACTGATGCCATTACTCCGACTTTAGATTGTGTAGGAACAATTTGTGAAAATACTACAGTTACTTATTCAACTGATGCTAATTGCAGCGGATTTAGTTGGTCAATAACTGGAGACTATAATATAATTGATGGAGGCGCTGCTGCCGATAATTTTATAACCATCGAATGGTTGAGTGGACCAGAAGGAATTATTGAGTTGGAGGTTTCGGGTTGTTCTGGAGGAAATTATTGTCTCGAACCAACTATTGAAGTAGTGCCGATTATTTCTGATAATGCAGAAATCAAAGGACCTGAAAAAGTATGCCGACTGGATGAGTCCACCTATTATATTGATGATTATTCAGCGACTGATTTTATGTGGACTGTAACTAGTGGTGGAACTATTTTAGAAGGACAAAATACTAACAGTATCAAAGTTAGATGGGACGGGCAAGTATCTCCAAATATTCAACAGGTCGTTTCTGTGGATTATGATAATTGTTATTTAGGATGTGGCGGAAGTGATACGAAGGATGTTTATATTTTGCCAGACCTTTATTTGAAAGGAGATATTGAAGCTTGTGAAAATGGAATGAGTTTTCATGAAGCGAAAAAAGATATTACTGGAGTAAATGATGTGATGTGTGATTGGACAGTAACTGCAGGTGATGGTACAGTTGTTTGGACGTCGGCTGGCTCTACTGATCAAGTTAATTTGGATTGGAATACGATTGCAACAGCTGGTGCAGGAAGATATGCGATTCAAGCTATTCCGACGAATCCGTTGGAAGTTTGTACACCATATTTTACAAGTTATATTAGTATCGTTGAACCGCCTGTTGCGCCAACTTCGATAAGTGGGATTACTCAAATCTGTCCAGGAGAAATTTATACTTATGATGTGCAAACGCCTAACACAGATTATATTTTTAATTGGACAATAAATGATGGTGGAGTTATTACAGATCAAGAAGGAAGTTCAATCAATGTTACATTTGGAAATACACCACCATATATTTTATCAGTTACTCAAACGAGTACAGATGGTTTAGCATGTGAATCTGAAGCGGTGGATTTGGAAGTTTTTCCGTTACCTGCCTTTACGGTAAATGGAGATGGTAATGTTTGTGAAGAGTCAGAAGGAACGTATATCGCTGATTTTTTCCCTGGAGTAAAATACGAATGGAATATCGTTCCAGCAGATGCAGGAACAATTCTTTCAGGAGAAAATACAAATACCATTGAGGTCTTTTGGCATCAAGATGGAAATGCCGATGTGCAAGTTACTATGTGTGGATCAACGGAATCTACACCAGTAATTATTATTGCAAAACCTGAACCTGTGATAACTGGCGATCTTTTCGTTTGTCCAGGAGAAGCAACTACGATTGGAGTGGCGAGTGCATACTCTTCTTATTTATGGAAAACAGAAAATGGTAGTACCATCACAAATACTCCAACAGCTAATTTGCCAGCAGGTGCATTCGAACTTGTGGTGACCAATAGTTTTGGTTGTGAAAATAATGTAGCATTTGAAATTGAAGGCTATCCCCAACCTGCAGTAACCGTTTCAGTTCCAGGAAGTAGATTAAGATGTTATACTGGTCCTGACCCAGATCCAATTCCAGAAATACATGCAACTGAAGTTCCAGCAGGTTATACTTACCAATGGTATATCAATGGTGTACTTCAAGCAGGAATGAATTCATCAGTAATTACCTCAATGGAATTTGGAACTTTCCAAGTAGCAGTTTTAGATCAAAACAGTTGTGAAACTTTTTCGAATACCATTACCATGTGGGAATTCTGTGGGTCAGGTGGAGGAGTTTGTAATAACCCAGGATTACCTGCAGTTTGTGATCAAGGAACAGATGTGCAAATGGCATTTTCAGTAACTAGTGAATGTGATGTTTTTAACTTTGAAAATGTCTCACCCAACTTTGTTCCTGGAACAGAGCAATGGGATTTTGACGACATCGCAAGTGGAGTGAATAATAGTTCTGCTTTCCCAAATCCATCACATCAGTTTTCAAATGTAGGTTACTACATTGTTACTTTGACAGCGTTGACTCCTGCGGGCATCATTTGTTATGATTCAAAATTAGTAACTGTACCGATCTCTCCTGATTTTAGTTTTGGAACTGCATGTGTTGATGAAGCTTTGGTATTTGAAGACTTGACTGGATTCCTTCCTGGTGAAGTGGTGACTAGTTGGACTTGGGATTTTGGAGATCCAACAAGTGGTTCTAACAATACTTCTACAAATCAAAATCCATCTCATTCTTATTCTGCACCAGGAACATATGATGTGACGTTGACGGTAGGACATGGAACTGGTTGCACGGCTACTAGAGTAAAAACAGTTACTATCGAAGCGCCACCAACGATTGATTTTGATGAACCAGTTTTAAATTGTGAAGGAACTGCTTTGAGTTTTACGGCAATTCCTTCTGCAGATGTTTTGTTTTATGATTGGAACTTTGGAGATACAGCAAGTGGAGATGCCAATACTTCTGAAATTGCTAATCCTTTCCACTCTTATGAAAATGCTGGGAATTATAATGTGACTTGTACCGTAACTGATGTTTGGGGATGTACAGGAAGTGTAACGAAAGTAGTTACAGTTGCGCCTAATACATTAGTTGGTCAAATAAGTTTTAGTACTCCTTCCCCAATTTGTGAAGGTGATGTAACTACATTAACTGCTCCATCAGGAGGTGTCTCATGGGAATGGTCAGATGGAACTTTTGGAGAAAGTATAATGACAGGAGAAGCAGGTGCATACACCGTTACCATTACCAATAGTATTGGTTGTCAGTATATTCCACCAACGGCAGTATTGGATGTCATTCCATTGCCGACAGCTGCGATTCAAGCTGTAGAGTATGATGAGTTTGGGCAACCTGTCAATGTGTTTTACGATAATTATTCTACTTGTGAAGGGGAAGATATTTTCTTGCAAGTGACGAATAAAACTACTGATTATATTTTCACTTGGTCTGATGGCATGATTGGTTCTGAAATAGAATATTCAGAAGATAGAGGGAATCAATTGGCGGCAGGAACGTATTCACTAACACTTGATATTTTGGATACATCAACAGGCTGTTCGAATACCGTTGGCCCATTTGATATTGTAGTTCATCCTACGCCAACTGATATTCAAATTTCGTCAAATCCTGTTGGGCCAGTTTGTGAAAATACCTTGACCACATTTACAGTTGATAATCCTTCCGCTGACTTGACTTATGTTTGGAATACAGGAGAGTTGGGAACAAGTATTCAAGCAAGTGCTGCTGGTGAATATTTCGTGAGAGGAATCACGATGTTCGGTTGCTCGGCCGAGAGTAATAAAATAGAAATTAACCAAGGACCTGATTTGAAAAAAATCCCAGATGGATGTCATACTCGATGTAAACCAGATACTATTTGTTTGCCAACCATAAATAATGTGGTGAGTTACCAATGGTATTTAGATGGAGCATTAATTCCAGGGCCAGCTGGAACAATTGGAGATTACGTTGCACTCGAAAGTGGAGATTACCATGTTGTGATGACTGATGCTTTTGGTTGCGAGACGACTTCTGATATTTTGAGTTTGGATCTTTATGATGGTTTCGGAACTTTCGAAGGAAACGTTTATATGGATGTCAATGGAAATGGAATTATCGATGGACCAGATACTTTGGTGAGTGGAATAGATATTATTTTAAATAATAATGGAGTTGCAATAGATACGGTTACTTCTGGAACAAATGGAAGTTATACTTTTAGCAACATTCCTTCTGTAGGTTATAATTTGGATTTAGATTTGTCTGGTTTAGCAGCTAATGTAATTGCCGTTTGGAATGATATTGATACGACTTTATTTGGTTGTGATGATATGGAAGTGGTCGATTGGTTGTTGCAAATTAATTGTATCACATCTATAACAGACTTTGCAGATGATGTTTGTTTTGGAGAAGTTTATCTTTTTGATAATGTTCCAGTTCTGGCAGGAGTACCAACTAATTTTGAGTATGTAGATGTGTTAGGTTGTGATTCGATTATAACAGTTACGATTACTGAATTACCTGATAATAGTTCTTATGTAGATCTCTCTTCCTGTGATGGAAATGATGTGATTTACAATGGAGTTACTTATCCCATTGGACTTACTGAAATACCAATGACGACACCTGAAGGCTGTAATTATATTGATTCAGTTGAAGTCATTCCATTCCCAACAAACTCAACAATACTGAATTTTGATATTTGTCCTGACGAAACGGTTGAATATGAAAGTGTAGAATATGGGCCAGGAACTCAACTTGATTTTACTTATGTTGGTCAAAATGGTTGTGATTCCGTTGTAACCTTAATTGTAGATGGTTACCCTGAAATTCAATTTGATTTGCAGTCTGAAGAACCATGTTGGAATGGAAGTGAAGGAAGCATTACAGTTGAGAATCCAACTGGAATTGGACCATTTACGTATTCTCTAGATGGAAATAATTTTCAAGCGACACCACTATTCGAAAACCTTTTTGCAATGAATTATATGGTTTATGTACAAGATGGGAATGGATGTGTGCAAGAGCAACCACTTGCTTTACAAGGTGATCCTCAGTTACAAATTAACTTGCCAGAGTTACTTTTACCATGTGATGGAAGCGATATAGTTTTAGCGCCTCAAGTCATAGCAGGAGATGCTTCTAACCTAACTTACCTTTGGGAGGATGGAAGTACTGAACCACAATTAACTGTTAATGAAGAAGGAACTTTCGTAGTTGCTGTCAGTAACGAATGTGAAACCGTTGTGAAAGAAGTTCAGATATCTTATGCAGATGATGACATTAGTTCATACTTATATATTCCAAATGCGTTCTCGCCAAATGGAGATGGATATAATGATAAATTTAAAGTTTATCCTTCGCCAAATGTAAGAATCGAATCATTTGATTTTTACGTATTTGATCGATGGGGGAATCATTTATATGATACTCATGATACCTCAGAAGGTTGGGATGGAACATTGAATGCTAAAATTTTCAACCCAGGAGTTTATGTTTATTATATCAGAATAAAAGTCAATAGTTGTGGAAGAACTTTAGATTTGTTTAAGAAAGGAGATGTGACTATAGTCAAGTAGGACGACTTTCTAAATTCTAAAAAATAAAATAGTAATAAATAAGCATTGAATAATTGGAACTAGAAAGAAGGGTAGCATTTTGAAAGGAATGTTACCCTTTTCTTTTTCAAAGTAGGAAGAGAAAATAAAACCTGTAGGATTCTGTGAATTTTTCTTTTTGAGAAGCATTCTGTGAGAATGCTTCTCAAGGATTAAAGATCATAGAATTTGATCTATTTTGATTTTTAATAAAACTATTCAATTTCTTCAAATGTATTTCCATTAAATTTAAATTTCCCACGAACCCAACAATTTTCCCCTTCCTCATCTTCACATTCTTCTTCGATGAATTCATAATTCAAAATTTGATTTTCATGGTCAAAACTAAATCCAGGAATGTCTTGATTAAACCGGTAATCAATTTGAAAAGAAAAAATTTCCTTCAAATCTGTTTCTCCACCTTTTAATAACAATGCTTTTTCAAAACGACAGGTGTTACATGAAATACCTCCACCAAGTAAAAAATATAATTTTTCCCCATCATTGTTGTTTAACTCAATCACATTTCCATAACTCGCTACTTCTTTTTCCATATCCATTTCTTTAACCATTGGTTGCCCCTTCGCGTTTTTCCAATAAAAATAATTAATCGCCATTTTAAATGATCCCCCTAAATTTTCTACCCATGAAAAAACAACAAAATTGCGATCGTCCGATTGACCAGTAAAAAATGGAATGCTGTCTTTTGGAAAATCAACAATCTCTGGCATCTTCAAAATTTCTAATAATTTTTCGCCAACCTTTCGATTCAATCGATCAATTTTTTCCATCCCTCCTTCTTCAAAAGGGGATAGCTTTCCCAAACTCGATTCGTGGATTTTCAAAATCTTAATCGCAGTCTTAATTTTGATCTCGTTGTGGTTTTGGGAAAGAAGAAGAAGGGGAAAGAGGATGCTTAAGCAAATAATGATAATTTTTCTCATGATGGTCTCAATCTATTTACAGAAAAATACAAAAAAGAAAAGAGGAAGATAAATTTAGAACGAAAAAAATAGATTAGACTATTTTATATATAAATAATTGGAAAAGCATAAGAAGGTGAACTAAACAATTGAGTTTAATTTAAAAAAGTATTTGATTGAGAATTTTCAATAGATATTTTAGTCAAGTATTTAAGATGTTTTTTGAAAGGATGAACTTACTTCGCTCGATCCATACGAACTATTTTTGGGAAAAAAGTACCTTCGACGTTAACCAATTGTTTTTGACTTTTCATTACTTGGTGAATGTCTTTGTATGCAATTGGAGCTTCATCAAGACCTCCTCCAATCAATTCGATACCTTCGGATTTTAGTATTTTTTTCAAAGCAGAATTAGTGATGCTTTGTTTCGCTTTTGTCCTTGACAATTGACGACCAGCGCCATGCGAAGCAGAATTCAAAGAAGCAGGTTCTCCTTTTCCACTTACGATAAAACCAGGAGCAGTCATTGAACCTGGAATAATTCCAAGAACATTTTTTCCCGCAGGAGTTGCTCCTTTTCTATGCACCATTAATTCCTCGCCATTGTGAATTTCTTTCCAAGCAAAGTTGTGATGGTTTTCAACTTTTGCAATAGGTTTTATTCCTAAGGCTTTTGCCAAATTGATATGAATTCGATCATGACAAGCTGAAGCATAGTCACCTGCCAAATTCATTGCCAACCAATATTCTTGACCTTCTTCTTTGTTCATGTCTAGCCAAGCCAAGTGTTTTACCTCTTGAGGAAGTGGACATTTTTCTCTTGCTAATTTGGTATAGTGATTGGCAATTGTTGCACCTAAACCTCTAGACCCAGAGTGAGATAAAATCGCTAAATATTTCCCTTCGGGGATGTTTAATTTATTGTCAAGTTTCATTTCCACCATTCCAAAGTTCACAAAATGATTTCCTGAACCAGAAGAACCTAATTGCTTTTGCGCCTTTCGTTGTAAGTTTTTTAAAAAAGGAATTTCATCAAATTCTTTTCGATCTAAAACATCATGATCTTGCGTAATTCCCAAATCCTTTCCTGTTCCGAAACAAGTCCAATCAGTCAGGACTGTTTTTAATTTGTAACTATGTTGCTTCAAATAAGATTCTGGGATATCATAAATTGACAACGCCATTCGACAACCAATGTCAACTCCAACGGCATAAGGAATTATAGCATCACGGGTCGCCAAGACTCCACCAATAGGCAAGCCATAACCATGATGGGCATCAGGCATCAACGCTCCTGCTTCGGTGACAGGAAGTCTCATTGCATTTTTCATTTGAAGGATAGCAGAATCATCAATATGTTCTCTTCCGAAAATATTAAAGTCTATTGGTTCGTCAGCAATGGCAATCTCAAACGTTTTTTTCTCTTCGACAGGCATCAACAATTTAGCGATATTTCCAAGTGCTTCATGCTCTAAAAAATCTTCTGGCCTTACTTTTAGTTTTCCAAAAAGAGCCAAAACATTTTCCTTTTTCTCATGTTTGAAATGTCGATGAATCGCGTCAATAGCCATCCCGATAATTTTATTTTCAGGAAAACCAATTTTTCTAATATCCTTACCTTTAATTTTTAGCTTCGCCAAAATGGTTAATTTTAGTTTGATCAAGAAATGGGTTAAAAAGTAATTTCTTGATGTTAAATTTTACAAGGAAAAATACAAAAGAAGCTGCTGAAAAGTTCAATAGTGGTGTTTTTGGATAACTTATTTTTAGAAATAATGCTAAAAGGGAATATAGATTATGACCTATATTTTACTTATAAACTAATAAATACTGGTGGTTTTTCCTTTTCTTTGTTAACCTTGATTTAGTTAAATTAAGGATTCAATTAGGGGTGTTTTCTATAAAAAAACGTCATGAAAATAGAATGAATCGTCGAGGGAAATATTTTTTCATGATTTATATCACCTGTGATAAATGAAATTTAACCAATTTAAAATCGTTTATTGCATACTAAGAAAGTTAAACAAACAAACGGGGCACCCACTATATTTTACAAATTTCACAATAATCAACTAATGATTCCTACAGTTAAATTCGCGAGAAAAGATCCCCATAATTTTTTTCCAACCATAAGAAAACGAGTCAATGAATATTTTGAGAAAAACAAAATCAAGAAAACCGGAAATGGTTTATTGTATCTAAAAACGTTCGTTGTTTTTTCATTTTATTTTATTCCTTTTGCATTAATTTTAGCTCAAGTGTTGCCTATTTGGGGAGCCTTGGTTTGTTATTTATTGATGGGATTAGGAAATTCAGGAATAGGACTTTGTGTGATGCATGATGCGAATCATGGTTCTTATTCTAGAGTTAAATGGATAAACACTTTGATGGAATATAGCATGAATATAATTGGTGCAAGTTCATTTACCTGGAAAATTCAACACAATGTATTACATCACTCCTATACGAATATTTATGAGCTAGATGAAGATATTGATGACAAACCTTTTTTGAGGTTGTCGCCAGAAGGGAAGTTGAAGTGGTATCATAAATTTCAACATTGGTATGCGCCATTGTTGTATTCTTTAGCCACATTGAGTTGGGTGATAAAAAAAGACTTTAATCAATTGATTAATTACAATAAATCTGGAATGACTGAGCGATGCGGTTTTAATCCAACTCGCGAAACTATCATTATGATTGCTTCAAAGTTATTTTATTATTTCTACATGTTAGTGTTGCCGATCATGTTAGGTGTGACTTGGTGGGTAGTAATTTTAGGATTTGTGATATTGCATGCAGTATCAGGTTTGCTGATTACATTTGTTTTTCAATTAGCGCATTTAGTTGAGGGACCAGAGCACACAGATATTCCTCATGATGGAAAAATGAATAACACTTGGGCAATCCATCAATTGAGATCGACAGCAAATTTTGCTACAAAAAATAAATTAGTAACGTTTTTAACTGGAGGATTAAACTTCCAAATAGAACATCATTTGTTTCCAACCATTTCCCATATTCATTATGAGAAGATTTCTGAAATTGTTAAAAATGCTGCGAAGGAATTTAACTTACCTTATCATGAATTCGGTAAAGTGCACGAAGCGGTGATCTCGCATATGAAAATTTTGAAGATGTTGGGGCAAGGGAAAATGCAGGTGCAACCTGGAGCGTGATTCCGTACTCCGAAGCTCCTGCTTCGGAGTTATAATTCTAAAAAACTGTAATGCTCTTAAGCAGGAGTTACGGAGTACGGTACTGTTGTAACAAATCGGGATGACAATAATTCCATGGCCATTCCTGCCAGACTTTAACTAATTTTGCTTTTACTGGATTATTTAAAATATAAAAAAGTATCCGATCAAATTCTCCTTTTCTAACTAAATGATCATAACTCTCCTCTTCCCAAAACTTTCCTTTTCCGGTTCTATCTAGAATTATGTTTCCTTTTTTACCAGTATAGCTTTTAAGATCTTTCATGACTTTCCATAAAGGTGGTGCTTGAGGAAGTAATGTAAATAAGACATGAATATGGTTGGACATAATAGTAGCTGCCCAAAGTTTATATTTTTGGTTATTGTAGAAATTTAATGCATCCAAATTGAGTTGAGCAATAGTTTCGTTACCTAACCAATAAGGTTCATTAAGATTGTTGTCTAAATAGTCATCATATTTTTTAAAAGACATCTTTCTTAAGTCATATTTTTTCTTTTTAAAGATAAAAAGCAACTGTTTTTCTAATTTCTTTGAATTGGATTTAGAATTGTTTTTCTGGAAAAGTTCTTCTTTGAGATTACTTATTTCTAACTCAAAAGAATCTTGGATGGATTGAATAACTGATTTTGGAATAGAACCAAATAATCTATAAGTAATAAAAAAAGTACCTTCAGCAGGTTGTAGATGAGGAAGTTTTCTTCGATAGAATCTTTTGTTTTTCATTGGTTTTGAGTCTTATGATAGTATGTTTGATAAAGATGGAAAAAGATATAAAACCACTAGGTTTTATATCTTTTTTTCGTATTCCGAAGTTCTTGCATCGTAAATGTAATTGTCCGAAGCAGGAGCTTCGGAGTACAGAAGCTAATCCTTCAATTCTCGCGCACTTTTAAACTCAGACCCTTCTTTCCATTGTGGATACAGTTTTTCATTCGCTAATCGAAGTCCTACATTAAAAAATAACTGTGCATCTTCCACCGCTCCTTTTAAATCCCAATCGCCAGTATATTGATCAGAAGGTTGATGATAGTTGGTAGTGGTAAATTCAGTTCGTTTTGACATAGCGTATTCTTTTCCTTTTTCACGATGATCGTAACTACCTTTTGCATAAAGAGCAGGCACTCCAACTTTGGCAAAACAAAAATGATCCGAACGGAAAAAGTATCCTTTTTCAGGTTCTTGATCAGGTAAAATATATCGGTCTTGTTTCTTCGCTTCCTCTGTTGCAATATCATCCATCTCAGAATGTCCATAACCTGTGATGGTTAAATCTTTCATCCTACCAATGATAGCAGCCCCATCCATATTGATATTGGCGACAGTATTTTTGATTGGATAAATTGGATTTTGAGAGTACCAAAGGGAACCTAAAAGTCCTTGTTCTTCAGCAGTTACAGAAAGGAAAATAACAGTACGTTTTGGTTTTTCTTTCATTTCTGAATATGCCTTCGCAATCGATAACATGCTTGCAGAACCACTTGCATTATCCAAAGCTCCATTGTAAATCGAATCTCCATTTACAACTTGACCAACTCCAAGGTGATCCCAATGAGCGGTGTAAATGATATATTCATCAGGTGTTTCTGAGCCCGTGATTTTTGCAATTACATTGTTAGAATTATTTTTCACGAAAGTGTTTTTTATCGAAGTACTCATGTTCATTCCTAAAGGCATTGGTTTGAAATCTTTTTGACTTGCCTTTTGTAACATGTTTTTTGCATCAATTTTTGAGTTGAGAAAAAGTCGTTTTGCTGCATCAAAAGTAATCCAACTTTCTACTGCACATCGTGAAGCATTATCATCAGGAGATTGCAAAGACAATAGTCCTCCTGACCAAGAATTCGATACTACAAACCAAGGGTAGCCAGCAGCACCCTGTTCATGAATTAAAATTACTCCATCTGCATTTTGTCTGGCTGCTTCCTCAAATTTATAATCCCATCGACCATAATAAGTCATTGTCTTCCCTTTGAAAAAAGTAGAATCTTCTGAATAATAACCAGGATCATTGACAAAAATGACAGCTGTTTTTCCAGTCATATCAATTCCATCGTAATCGTTCCAACCATATTCAGGTGCAACGATTCCAAAACCACAAAAAACTAATTCTGAATTTTTGATGTCGATATTTTCCTTGACTTGTTGCGTGAAAGTCATCATATCTTTTTTGTATTCAAATTTTAAATCTTCCTTTCCGCCTGTGATAAACATACCTTCTGAAGGTGCTGCGGTGATATCAACTAAAGGAACTTTTTGAAAATAGCTATCGCCATTTCCAGGTTCTAATCCCATTTTTTGAAATTCATCTTTGATAAAGTTGATGGTAATTTCTTCTCCTGGAGAACAAGGTTTTCGACCAAGGAATTTGTCCGAAGAAAGTTCTGCTAAAAAATATTCGATGTCAGTTGTGTCTATGGCATCGGCAGGTGAATTAGTAGAAGCAGTAGTTGAATCTGATTGACAACTAATCATAAAAATACTTCCGCTAAAAATTAATAGTAAAAAAAGGAATAAAGAATTTTTCATATTATTTTTTTCTTCAAAGAAAAGAAATAATTATGAAATGGTAGGATTATGATTCTTGTAAAAGTGGTCTAATTACATTTTCAAAAATTCGAACAAAGACACTTCTATTTTCGGTAATGATAGCTCCTTCACCTCGTAGCTCTTGTTCTAACTTTAAAACTTTTCCACTTCGTGTGATCAAACCATTAGTCAATTTAATTTTAACTGGTAAACCTTCTTCCCTAGGTAAGCCAGGAAGTTCTAGGACTACACCATCCAACTGACCAAATTCTCGATAAGGAAAATTATCTAGTTTTAATAAAACTCGCTGGCCAACTTCTATTCTCCCCGAACCTTGGACAGGAATAAAAAGTTGAGTGAAATAATTATCCGCTATATTTTCAGGAAGGATTGCCATGATTTCTTTTCCTTGTTCAATGTATTGTTTTTCACTCCAGTTCTGAACCATTGAAATTTTTCCATCCATCGCTGCAATGAGCAAATTTTCTTCATTCCATCGATCAATTGCTCCGATCAGATTGTTGATACTACTTCTGAGATTAATGTAATTTTGGTTATTGGTTTCGCTACTACTACTTTCGACATCAACAATATTTTTATTGAGTCCTGATATTTGGAGTAAACGAGAATTAATTTCATCTTCAATTTCCTTCACTCTAGTTTTGGCAGCAATCCAAATTTTTTCTTGATCCTCTACTTTTTGAGGAGCGATGTCATTACTGTTTCTTAAATTCCGAAGACGTTCATATTTTACCTCTTCTAATTTTACAGTCGCTTTGGCATTTTTTAGTTTTCGATTTTGAATTCGAATACCAGAATTGATAGTTCTAATCTGATTTTTGACTTGAGAAATTTCTTTAGCGGCAGCTTTGTTTTGTTCGTAAAATTGAAATTTCTCAAAATTCGTTTGTACTTCAGCATACAAAGGTTGTAAGGTGCCTATTTCCAATTGCTTAAAATCAGAGGATAAGAATTCCAATAATTCAAACTGATCAGCATCATTCAGATCCTTGGCAAATTCTTCCAATTCCTCCACATCTTCAAAGTTTGCAGCACTTTGCATTTCAACTAAAAGATCACCTTCATTCACTTTATCTCCATCTTCGACATGTATTTTTGAAATCAAATCTGACTTCTGCGCATTGACTCTTACGGCAGCAACTTTTGAAGTGATGGTCACCCGACCTCTAACTTTATCAGGATATTGAACCCAAAAACTCATGGCAACCATGGCGAGAACAGCACATGTCACGACAAGTGTCCCCCAGCGCACGATCCATCGTGGTGGAGTTCCGATGATTTCTTGAACATCATCACTTCTTAGTTCTATTCTGTCGTGTTCTTCCATTGTTACT
This sequence comes from uncultured Saprospiraceae bacterium, assembly GCA_964564545.1. Taxonomy (GTDB): domain Bacteria; phylum Bacteroidota; class Bacteroidia; order Chitinophagales; family Saprospiraceae; genus CAJQQY01. The sequence continues at coordinate 34,381 of CAZMBP010000092.1, read as the reverse complement.
TTTTGGTATTAAGCTCCAAGTTCTAATTGGTTTCTCACTAAATAATAATATGCTCCTTTCAGTTCAGTTAAATCTTTATGTGTTCCTTGCTCGATGATTTCACCATCTTCAAGAACGATAATCATGTCTGCATTTTTTACTGTACTCAACCTGTGTGCAACAATCAATACTGTTCTTCCTTCAAAAAACTCCTCTAAATTATCCATCACAATCATCTCATTATAAGCATCCAATGCATTAGTTGCTTCATCTAAGAAAATAAATTCTGGATTTTTATAAACTGCTCTTGCGAGTAATAATCTTTGTTTTTGGCCTTGACTCAGACCGATTCCATCACCTCCAATTTTAGTATTATAACCAAGTGGTAAACCTTCGATAAAAGTTTGAGCATTTGCTACTTTTACCGCGTGGAGTAATTTCTTTTTATCTACAACTTCATCTCCTAGGGCAATATTGTTGGCAATGGATTCTGAAAAAATATACCCACCTTGCATCACCACACCACATTTTTCTCTCCATATTTTATTTCTAATATTGGATAGGGTAGTGTCACCTAGTTTTACGTTTCCTTTAGTTGGGGAATAAAAATTCAGTAATAATTTAAGTAGAGTTGTTTTTCCACTTCCACTTGTTCCAACGATAGCAATTTTCTTTCCTTGTGGTATCGTCAAATTGATATCTTTTAAAATCATATTTGAATTTGGACCTCCATATTGAAAAAATACATTTTCCAAAACCAAATCTTTATTACCTGGCAAAATGTTCATTTTCCCTTCTAAATCTTCTTCCTCTTCTTTTGCATGAATTTCATTCAATCGTTCTAAACTAATTTCTGCGTCTTGATATGATTTGATGAAATTCATCCATTGTGAAATTGGTCCATTTAGTTGGCCAATAATATATTGAACGGCCATCATCATCCCCAAAGTCATATCTCCTTGGATTACAGCACGAGCAGCAATAAATGTGATAAATATATTTTTTAATTCATTAATGAAGTTCGCTCCAACACTTTGCAATTGTTCCAGCTTCAAATAACTAACGCTGATTCGAAATAGTTTAGCTTGGATGCGTTCCCATTTCCATCTTTTTTGTTTTTCAGCATTATGCAATTTGATTTCTTGCATTCCATTGATCAGTTGGATTAGGGTGCTTTGGTTATCAGCCATTTGGTCAAACCGACGATAGTCTAACTCTTTTCGTTTTTTCAAAAAGAATAAAACCCAACCAATGTACATAAAAGTCGCTACTAAAAATACCCCCACAATTAATCCACTATAAATGGCTAAAATACCTGTGAATATCACAAATGTCACCATTGAAAAAAGAGTAAACAATGCTGATGAGGTTAAAAAGTATTCTACTCTACGATTATCAGAAATTCTTTGTAATAAATCTCCAATTAGTTTTGTATCAAAAAATCGAATCGGGAGTCTCATCATTTTTAGCAAGAAATCACTAATCATACTAATATTGACTCTCGAACCTATGTAAAGCAAAATCCACGACCTCAAGTATTCCACCGCTGTTTGACTAAAGTATAAAACCAATTGTGCAATCAACACCACATAAATAAAATCCAAGTCTTGGTTCTCAATACCAGTATCAACAACTGACTGCATCAAAAACGGAAAGGCAATCTGCAAAAAGGCACCTGCGAATAATCCAATAATTAATTGCCCAATCAGTCCAGTATAACTCTTGAAATATTTGAAAAGATAGCCGAAGCTAATTTTGTTTGATTTTTCTCCTTCTCGCTCATAGAACTTTGGCGTAGGTTCCAACATCAAAATAACTCCAACATCTTCTCCATCCACGGTATCACTCGCCCAACCATCCATGAACTCTTCCTTAGTGATCGTCACTTTTCCATGTGCAGGATCTGCTACCCAAACTTTATTCTTTTTGATTTTGTAAACAACGATGAAATGCTGCTGTCGCCAATGAGCAACAAATGGAAGTGGGATTTCCTCAGGTAAAACATCGTAAGGAACTTTTACAGCCAAGGAATGCATACCGATATGTTCCGCCGCATCGCTGATATCCATCAATGAGACACCTTCCCGGTCAGGGTAGGAAATGGAGCGCAAGTATTCCGGATTATAGTGTCTGCCATGATAGCGTGCTATCATTCGCAAGGACGCTACTCCGCAATCCATCGCATCTAATTGTTTGTAAAAAGGAAAAGAAATCGGCATTTAAATTGGCTGAAATTTTTTGATCTCATCAGCTTGATTTTTTCATTTTGCAAAAGAACAAAAAAATCAGGGAGTTGAGAGGTAAAGTTTTCTTTTTTAAAAGGATTATAATTCGTGCAATTACTTGACAGTCAACGAATTACAAAAATCTTGTATGCCGTATGATAAGCTACTTTCTATATAGCAATAATTATACCGAATTTCTTTAATATGTCAGGATCATGTAAAGATTTTTTTTAATAGATAAAAATGAAGAGTGGCATAATTTTTTCAAAAACATTAAATAATAACGTAATTTTACAGAACTTCTTTAAAGTCGTATGATTAAGCTCTTTTTGCTTTGAAGAAATAAAAGTTCTAAGACACAATTATTGAATAGTTATTTCGGTTTATTTTCGAAATATCGTATTCAAAATTTTATCATAAGGCTTAAACGAATCAACAATAAAGAACCTTTCTAACGAACCTAAAAACCTTTTCTAACCTCCTATCTACGGATTTTTGAGTAGCATGTTTTTATGTGAGATAATCAAATATTATCCATTCTTTTCATTTACCAATTTTTTATGCAAAAGATAACCTTAACCGTTTTTAGTATTTTGTTTTTAGGAAATGTGCTGACTGCGCAACGGACTTGGTCATTGGAAAAATGTATCCAACATGTGCAGCAGAACAATGTTACTTCTTTGCGACATGCTAATCTTGAGGTAGAAAAAAACAAAATTATTTTAGAGCGAACTGAGGCAGAACGTCAACCTGATTTAGGATTCTCGACTAATCTAGGTTTGAATTTAGGACGTACGATTGATCCTTCCACTAATGAATTTGGAAATACATCCACACTTTACAATAGTTTTCGATTAGAAAGTAATTATACTTTGTATGATGGAAATCAGACGAAGAAGAGGATTGAAAAATCGAGTATAGCAGTACAATCTGCTCAAGCTGATGCTGCTCAATTATCGAAAGATATATCGTTACGAGTGTTGCAAGCCTATTTGACCATTTTGATGGCAGAGGAACAATTGTCAAATGCCAAGAAAAATTTATCACAAACGGAATCTTGGATGCGACAAACCAAAAACTTAGTCAACGCAGGTTTACAATCACCTGCCGATATGAGAAATGTCGAAATTCAAAAGGCTAGGGATGAACAAAAAATTATTGATCGGCAGAATTATTTAGATCGAAGTTATGTGGCATTGAAATTAATCTTAGAAATAGATCCATCCCTTTCGCTAAAAATAGTAAGACCTAAAAAAGTAGCTCAACCCGACGAGTCAATTCAAAAACTGTCCTTTAAAAGTATTTATGCAAAAGCGTTGAGAACCCAACCAGGTGTTGAAGGAGGAGAGTTAGCATTGAAAAGTTTGAAATTGGATAAAACAATCGCGCTGGCTGAGAAAAAACCTACGGTAAGTTTGTTTGGAGGAGTTTGGACGAATTACTCTTCTGGTATTATGGAATTTGACGATTCTAATACCTTCCTTGATACAATAGGAACATCTTATTTTGTTTCTATCCCTGGGCCAGATATAGATGTACCTGCATCACAGATTGTAGAACTGGGAGGTGAGTTAAAAAATAAAAAGTACTTTAACCAAGTGGGAGATAATTTAGGATACGGAGTTGGAGTAAATATTTACGTTCCAATTTTGGATAAAAAAGCCTCCAAACTAAATGCGGAAATTGCCCAAGTTAATTTCCGACAACAGCAAGAGGAAAATATTCAATTTAAACAGCAGTTGCGAACTGAAATCCAAAATGCGATAGCAGATGTTCAAGCTGCCGCTAAAAAATTAGAAGCTGCTGAAAAAACTTTGACTTTACTCGAAGCTTCTATCGTTTCGATGAAAAATAAATTAAGTCTTGGAAACATCAATGCTTTCGAATATAAAACCATTATCAATGATAGAGATAGTGCTGAGATTGAAGTAGTACTAGCGAAGTATGAATTTATTTTGAAAAAAATGATTGTTGAATTTTATGAAGGGAAGAGGCTGAAATTATAGATTAAATAAAACGGAATTTATTGAGAGAAAAAACTCCTTTTGCTGATAGCAGAAGGAGTTTTTTTTAATCGATATTCAAAAAAATAAAAAAAGGCTGCCCATTCTTTAATGGAGCAGCCCCTATTCCAAAAACCGATTATTATAAGAAGTTTAAACCAAATTCATTTTCCACATATAAAAGATGGTTTACATCAAATGATGCAATAATAATTAGCCCTTAGAATATTTTATTTTGTAGATTGTCGTCTTTGTAAATATTAAATATTTGTGAAAACAACTTTTTTGGAACTTTCGTGCTTGCGTAATGCAAAATCTATGAAGATGGAGTAATAATTTGTTGATAGTCTAGTTTACACAACAAAAATAAAATAAAATTTATAGAACAATTATAAGATTAGGTAGCTATTTTTAAAAATACCATAAAAAGGGTATTTTTCATAATAGCACCTTTATGAAAGTAATGTTTTTTTATTTGGAAAAGATATTAAAGTTTTTTAGAGATCATTGAAAATGACCAAGTTGATGGGATGTAAAAACTGATTCTTTTCCATTACAAATACTTAAATAAATATACATAAAATTTTTTTAATGACAAATTGACTACTTAGAAAAGTTAGCTTTTAAATTTGTGAGAAAGAAACCTTAATTTTGCCATGAAACAAGTAATTAATTATTTCTTAAAAAAAAAATAAAATCTTACGATGAAAAAATTATTGACCAGTTTATTTATGATTGCTGCTGTAATGATGGTCACGAACAGCGCCATTGCCCAGATTAATACACCTGCTGCAAGTCCAGGTTGTAAAATGGAGCAAGTAGTTGGATTGACGACTGTTAGTTTAGATTATAGTCGTCCAAGTGTGAAGGGACGTGTACTTTTTGTAGATGTTGAAGCTTTTGGAAGTATTTGGAGAACAGGTGCTAACCGATCAACTAAAATCTCTTTTAGTGATGATGTAAAAATTGAAGGGAAATCTGTACCTGCTGGAACTTATGCATTATATAGTATTCCTGACCCAGTTGATTGGACAATTATGTTGTATAAAGATTTGACATTAGGTGGAAATGTTTCAAAATATAACGAAGCAGATGAATTAGTTCGATTCAAAGTAAAAGGATACAAGCGTTCTAATTTTGTAGAATCATTTGCCATTAATATTGCAGATATTAAAGATAATGGAGCAACTATGTCTTTGAAATGGGGTAACTGGTATGTTCCTTTCAAGTTAGAAGTTTCTTATGATGATCAAGTGATGAAGCAAATTGAATCTGCAATGGCAGGAACTACTCGTGGAGAATTTTACTCTGCTGCGAAATATTACTATGATAATGGTAAAGACATGAACAAAGCTCATGAGTGGGTGAAAATGGCTAATCAAAAAGGAGAAAGATACTGGCAGTTGAGATTACAAGCTCAAATCGAAGCTAAGCTCGGAATGACTGCTGAAGCAAAATCTACTATTGGTAAGTCTTCTGCTGCTGCTAAAGCTGCTGGAAACGCAGGTTACGCAAAAGCAAACGAAAAAATTAAAGCAGGATTTTAATTTTAACGATGAACCGTTAGCTGTAATAGTTAACAAATAGAAATCCCGAATCTTCATTTCGAAGATTCGGGATTTTCTTTTTATTAGTGTAATAATTAATTGGGTATTTTAACTATTGAGAGCAACGTCATCTAATAAATCTGGATCTAATCCACTAATACCTTCCTCTTTTTCCTTTGGCTCATCATCTCCAAATAAAGGTTGTAACATTACACTTACAAAAACTACAACCAAGCATCCAATCATATTCAGCCATAAGTAAGCAAGATTAATTACCTCATAATAATCCAAAGCGAAAGTGGTTAACACTACTATTTCTCCAATAACCGCACCTACAAATACTGCTTTAGATTTTACTTTTTCAAAAAAGAAAGCAACAACGAATACGCCTAAAATTGTTCCGTAGAATAACGATCCCACAATATTTACAAATTCGATTAAGTTTTCGAAAAGTGAAGCGAAGGCAGCAAATGTCAACGCTATTCCACCCCATACCAAAGTGAAAAATTTAGCAGATTTTAAATAATGGGCGTCTGATTTATTTTTGTTCCAAGACCTTTTGTAGAAATCTACGGTGGTACAACTTGCCAATGCATTCAACTCAGAAGCTATTGAAGACATTGCTGCAGAGAAAATAACGGCTAATAATAGTCCAACTAATCCAACAGGTAAATGTTGGGTAACAAAAGACATAAAAACATAATCATTATCCTCTACATCGATCTTTTCACCAGTTTGTCTGCTATAATTTATTAATAAATTATCTACATCTTTTCTGATCTGAATATCTTGATCATTTAAATCATTTAGTGCGATTTGAGATTGATTGATAGTTGATTGATCCTCTGAGTTAAAAGCAGAAACCATCGTTCGAATCTCACTTTGTTTTTGTTCAAATACTTGATCGTATTTAGTTTGCAAATCTCGAAGTTCTCCTTGGTAAGTTGCATCAGCTTCGATTTTAGCTAAATTTGAAGGATTAAAATGTACTGGTGGTTTTGTGAATTGATAAAACATAAAAACCATAATCCCTACAAATAAAACAAAGAATTGCATCGGCACTTTGAAGATTCCATTGAATAAAAGTCCCAATCGACTTTCAGTCAATGTTTTTCCTGAAAGGTATCTCGCCACTTGCGATTGGTCTGTTCCAAAATAGGAGAGAAACAAAAATGTTCCACCAAAAAGTGCAGACCACATATTGTATTTATTTTCCAAATCAAACTTAAAATCAACAATATTCAATTTACCCATTTTTCCAGCTACCCCAACTGAATCTGAAAAAGAAATGTCAGTAGGCAGTTTCATTATTAAAATGATAAATGCGATGAATAAACCACTCATGATAATAATCATCTGCTGTTTTTGAGTTTGACTCACCGCTGTTGTTCCGCCTGACATCGTATAAAAAATAACTAAAACTCCCATGACTCCAATTGTCCAATTCAAACTCCAACCTAAGACTAATGATAAAATAATCGCAGGTGCATAAATCGTAATCCCCGCAGCCAAACCTCTTCCTAGTAAAAATAAAAAGCCAGTAAACTGCCGCATCCTTACGTCAAATCGCTGCTCTAAATATTCATAAGCGGTGTAAACCTTGAGTCGATAAAAATTAGGTAAAACAAAAATCGCCAAAATCACCATCGCTATCGGTAATCCAAAATAGAATTGCGCAAATCGCATCCCATCATCAAATGCCTGTCCTGGTGTCGATAAAAAAGTAATGGCACTCGCTTGCGTCGCCATGATAGAAAGTCCAATCGTCCACCATTTTAGTTCACGATCACCGAGCAAATAACTTTCAGTTGTTTTGACTTTTCGGGTTTTCCATAGTCCATAAAAAACAATGAACAATAATGTAAATACCAATACAGCCCAATCAATAGTGTGCATATTGAAAATTTAAAATGAAGTTGTATCAATCAACTTCATAGATTAGGAATAAATTTTTGTAAGGAAGTAAAAAACAGAAATGAGCACAAAATGCAATATGAGTACGAAAGCGTACATCTGATTCCACGTTTTGAAAATTGGTGGAGGTGGTTCTTCTTGATGTTGATTTTTCATGTAGATGTATTTAGAACATTTTTTTGGAATAACAAATATAGGAAAAAGGATTAGTTCGAAGCGTAATATAATTTGTAAATGGATTAGTTTTTATTACATTGGATGCAACAACATTTAGTAACTAAAATTTCAAAAAATATTGCATATGAAACTTTCTACCTCTTTCCTGTTTATAACATTCCTAGTTTTTTTTGGTTGCAAAAAAGATGAACCTGAAACTCCATCCACTATTATTGAAGAAAGTATTACAATTAATTCTGCCAATTTAAATTTTTACAAAGAAGAATTAAAAGGTATAACAACTATAAATGGAGATGTCGAAATTATTGATATAAATTTTTTATATCCAGCTTTTATGAGTGATGTGGAAGAAATCACAGGAGACTTGATTATTCGAAATAATGAAAGCATGGAAAGTTTGGAAGGGTTGGAAAAACTGAAGTCGGTGAACAGTTTAAAGATTTTTAATAATAATGCATTGGCTAATTTGGATGCTATTCGTGATTTAAAAGTTAGCCATGATTTGATTATTGGAAATACTTCAGCTGCAGAAATTCCTGAATTGGATATTAATGTATTGACTGGAGAAATAGATGTTTTTTCAAATAATAGTTTACTCTCATTCACTTTTTTGGAAAATTTGACAAGTGCAGATGAGCTATCAATTAAAGATCATGAAACCTTGCCCAATCTAGTAGGAATGGAAAATTTGACACAAATAGCTGGGACAACTAATATTTCTAATAATATGAAATTAAACAGTTTGGAGGGGATCAATAATTTGGAAAGCACTTCATCGATCACCATTTTTTCTAACTTAAAACTTACCACATTAGATGCATTGGCCAATCTTACTCAAGTTCCAAATCAATATCAGGTAACTAATAATTACAATTTAGTATCAATTGAAGGAATTCAAAATTTGGAAAATTGTGCTGCTGTAAAAATAACGCTCAATTCAACTCTTGAAGATCTTTGTCCATTAAAACCTTTCATTCAAAATAATTCTTCAGCGACAATTGAAGTTTTTGGAAATTTAGAAAATCCTTCAGTTCAAGATATTTTAGATGATTGCCCTTAAATTTTTTGTACTAAGAAATTCAACTGCAGGATAACTTTTTAAAGCAAAAAATGAGGAATTTAATTTATGTGGTGTTCATCTCTTTAATTTTTACTAATTGTAAAAAGGATGAGAATAATTTCATTTGTGGAAATAATATTACAATCTGCGAAAGTCCAATTGGACTTTCTACCACTTCTGTAGATACTTGCTTTGAAATACCTTTTTCTAATACTGGACAAGTGATTGCAAATTTCACTTACGATTATCTTCATTCTCCAATTTCTAATGGAGTCGTAGATGATGAGTTTATTTTCATACATCATGATTTTGATGAAGAGTGGAGAGTGTATAAGAGCAACCTTTGCAATGAATATTATGATGCAGGATTTGATATGACGCTTTTAAATAATCCTATACTATTTGATTGGAATCAGAACGATGAATTATTATTAAATGAGATATCTACATTTCAAGTGTGGAGAGCCAATTTTGACGGAACTAACTTAGTCAAAATTACAAATAATGAGGGAAGTTTTAGAGTTCCTCAATGGTGTTTAAATGATAGCCTCATTTACTGCGTTTTTAATCCCTATGATTCTAACCATCCGCTTTATCCAGGTAAAATAATTTTAATGGATAGGGATGGAGGAATTGTTTATGTTTTTCCTGAAGGAATAGGCAAAGTTACATCTGCAATAAGAGGAGATAAAATTTTAACTGGTGCAAATCATACAGGTGTTTTTGAATTAGGTTATATCTTGATTTCTACTAAAGAATTTATTTCAATTAAAGAATTTGATATTTCTCAGATGAATGGATTTGGGTTGGCTGGTTATGTTTGGTTAAATGATGAGGAAATCATTTATCATTTAAAAAAACAAGCAGCTCAAAGAATAGTTAAATTAAATATTCTTACCCTAGAGGAAACTTTATTATTGGAGGAAGACTGCGAAAATGTTGGATCAGGTATAAGAGTTACGTTTGCCAATAATCAAGAAGAAGTACTAGTGAGTAGATCAGAATATCGTTACGTAGCGAACCACCCCGACTCTCTATATTACTTTCGTGAAATTCTTAAAAAGAATATCGTGACGGGAGAAGAGTGGTTGTTGGATATTGATTTGTAAAAAGATGAAAGCGTTCAGCTTAATCAAAACTGAGCGCTTTCATCTTTTGTTTTATTTTATAATTTTTCAGCGACAATTGAAGTTTTTGGAAATTTAGAAAACCCTTCAGTTCAAGATATTTTAGATGATTGTCCTTGATTTTTATTGGTGTTTGATGATGGATTATTAATCTGGAGATTTTCTTTTTTAATTTACTCTTTAGGATCAATCAAGTGATCTTCCAATGGTCGCTTATTTCCAAAATTATGCAATCGCTCTTGACATGCTTCACAAATTCCAAGGTGAGCGGTCGCTCGATCATGTTCTTTTTCACTTAGTTGATTAATCAAAAATCTTCGAATGATATCATCGGTCAAATGTTTTTGATTTCCCATAATTTGGCGAACTACAGCAATAACAGTAATGATTGAAACAATCAATAAAATTAGAAAAACTAAAGAAAGCATAGGTCTATATTTATTATCTTAAATTCACTCCTTTGGGTCAACTAAATGATCCTCAAGAGGTAGTTTTTTATTTTCCATCTGTTTCATATTTTCAAATAAAATTTGACACTCCATACACATATCAATATGCATTTTAATCTTTAATCGTTCAAATTTGGATAACTGATTTAACCGATAAGTTTTTGACTTTTCAGGAGTAGGATGATTTAATCTCATTAATATAATCCAAAAAACTACCAAGGTTAAACTTATAATAATCATGCAAAAAAGAATCAAGCTAAGAAAAATGGATGTCATGTTTTGAAAATTATGATGTTGATTTTACATTCTCAATCCAATCGTTCACTAACTCCTCCAAAACAAATAAAGGCACCGCTCCATTCAACAAAACTACATCATGAAAATCTCGCAAATTAAATTTATCACCCAAATTCGTCTCCGCTTTTTTTCGCAATTCTCGAATTTTCAATTCCCCCATTTTATAGGACAAGGCTTGTCCCGGCCAACCAATATATCGATCAATTTCAGTATTCACCTCATGCAAGGAAAGTGCAGTATTTGATCCTAAAAATTCCACCGCTTGATCTCGCGACCAACCCTTAGCGTGAATTCCTACATCTACAACCAAGCGACAAGCTCGCCACATTTCATAAGTCATCCGACCAAAATTTTCATAAGGAGTTTCGTACATGCCAGCTTCAATTCCAAGGTATTCAGAGTACAGTCCCCAACCTTCTCCATAGCAGGACAAGTAAGTATTTTTTCGAAACTCAGGGAAGCCTTCCAACTCTTGCGCCAACGAAATTTGCAAGTGATGACCCGGCACAGCTTCGTGCAAAGTTAAGGCTGGCAAAACATACAAAGGCCGACTTTCTAACTTGTATGTATTCACCCAATAATTTCCCGCTTTGTGATTTTTAAGAGAACCACCTGAGTATCGACCACCAGTATAATTTGGTGCAATCGCAGCAGGCACAGGTTCCACGCCATAGGAATTTCGAGGTAACGTATTAAAAAATTGGGGAAGTTTTCCATCCATTTTTTTTGCTAAATAAGAAGCTTCTTTGAGCAATCCTTTTGGCGTCTTTGCATAGAACTGTGGATCAGTTCGAAGGAAAGCGAGGAAGTCAGCAAAACTACCTTCAAATTTTACATCACGTATGATTTGCTCCATGTCCGCACGAATCCTTGCTACCTCTTTTTCTCCTAATTCAAAAATTTCATCAGAGGTCATTGGCAATGTGGTAAAAAATTGAACACGTTGCTCGTAGTACTCTTTTCCTTTAGGTAAGTCGCTAGCAATCAATGATTTACGAGATTTTGGGACATATTCTTCCTCCATGAATTTATCGAACTTTTGATAAGAAGGAAGGACGTGAGTAAGAATGATTTCCTTAGCTCGATCTTGCAAATCAGTTTGTAATTCCTCAGGAATACTACTATTCATTTTGGAAAAAGGACCATAAAAACTACTCTTCGAAGGAGTGTCTACGAGGTACGATTTAATCAATGCTTTATAGTTTTTGACAATGATGTTGGGTTGAGTAATACCTTTCTCTATACCCAGTTTCATAAGAGCAATATTGTCATCAAAAAACTTTGGAACTGCTTTTAATTTTTTCAAATACTTCTCATAGTCATCTGCATTTTCAAATGACATGCCTCGAACCATGTAGGAAAGATTGGTATAGAAACCGCCTTCGGCATTCAATGGCATCAAGTAATCTTCGAAACCAATTCGAGCTATTTTATCTTCTAATTGATATTTGAAAATATCGTAATTGATGCGATCTTCTTTAGTCAATTTTGTTCGATCAATCTTGGCTAGTTTCTCCAAAATACCTTTCCAAAATTCAGCATCTTTTTTCTTTCTTTCGGGAGTGACATCTGGGAGAAGTTCGCCATCATCATCTTTGGTTCGGAACTTCCATTCTTCATCAAAAATAGCGTGAAGCTCTTTTGACAGGGCATCATTTTTATTTTCGGGAATGTCTTGTTGGCAACTTGTAAGGAAAACTAAAGTTGCCATGGAAAAAAGGAAAAGAAGCTTTTTCATATGTCGTTGATGTTTTGTAATTGCAAGATAAAAAAAATATAGATGATGGGAACGCGGATTGGACGGATTGAAACGGATTTTCACAGATTATTATAATAACAAAACGGTGTGGATAAATCCGTGTTCATCCGCTCCAATCCGCCTAATCCGTGTTCCCATTTGATAACAATTTTTTCCATCCAAAAACCTATCTTTGCATCAATGAATTCACAAACAGATTTTATCCAAAAAATTTCCGAAAGCGTAACCAACGATACCTTCGTGCGATTAACGTTGAGCAAAAATGCTGATCGTTCCGCTTCGCTAAAAAAGGTTTTAATCAAACTCGCCATGATTAAAAAGGAGTTGCAATACTCCTTCGTTTTTCGACATGAGACGCAAGACATCACCAAGAATTTTTCCCTGGAAAATGGAGAAACAGAACTCGGGAAACTAATCGGCCATGAATTTTGGATAGCCAACTTATTCACTACCGAACGAGATTTTGTTTTTGAAAAAAATAAAAAAGGCAAAATCAATATTCGAAATGGCAAACCTACTTTTTCCAAAAAACCAGATCGCCAACATGATAAAGATAAAACTGGTCTAATTCAAAAAACAACTTATTTACAAGAGTTGGGCATCCTCGATGATAAAGATCGAGTACAAAAAGGCAAGGGTGATAAATACAAACAAATCAAAAAATTTGTCGAAGTTGTTGCTGATTTACTGCGTAAGAATCCACAGATTTTAGCTGGTAAATTAACAGGAGTTGATGAGCAAAAACCTTTACGAATAGTTGATATGGGGTCAGGGAAAGGTTACCTCACTTTTGCACTTTATGATTATTTAGTGAATGTTCTAAACTTGAAAGCTAAAGTGACCGGTGTCGAAATTCGTGAAAACCTAATTGAGATATGTAATAAAATAGCTCAAAATTCTAAGTTTGAAAATCTACATTTTGAACAAGGTTTTATACAAGGATATGAATTGCCGGAGACTGATATTTTGATCGCTTTGCATGCTTGTGATACTGCGACTGATGAAGCCATTGCAAAAGGAATCAAAGCTGATGCACAACTGATTATTTGTGCTCCTTGTTGTCATAAACAAATTCGGAAACAGATTAAAGATGATTCATTGCTTGAACCAATATTAAATTTTGGCATACTAAAAGAGCGACAAGCAGAGATTGTAACCGATACGATTCGTGCCTTGATTTTAGAAGCAAATGGCTATAAAACCAAAGTTTTTGAATTTATCTCAATGGATCATACGGGCAAAAATGTAATGATCGTTGGACAAAAAAGAAAAGAAGAAATTGATCCAAAAATTTATTTGGAAAAGGTGGAGGAGTTGAAAAAGCAGTTTGGGATTAATTTTCATTATTTAGAAAAATTAACTCCAAGGGGGTAAACAGTAACTTCTTGGTATAGTTAATGTCGTTTTAATAAAAAAATAGAAAATGAAATTTTTAAATTATTTACTTGTATTGTTATTTTTTGGAATGATATCAAGTTGCACCGCTCCTGAAGAACCTCAAAAACTGGAAACTGGCTGGTATTATATTGTAAAGAAAGATCGAGAAGATTTGGTTCAGCGAGTAAAGTTAAATACTCAGGATACATTCCTACTAAATCCTATACCAGTTATTACACCTCCACATTTTTCAGAAGTAATGATTTACTCAGGTATGGTTGGTGGAGAAGGGTTGCAAGTAAGGCTCAATGAGGAAGGAACCAAAGTTTGGGCAGATGCCACCAAATTATATGCTCGAAATTACATGGGATTTGTTATTGATGATGAGTTAGTTCATGTGCAAAGAATTGCTATGCAATATATTGATGGAGTAACCACTTTAAATGAAAAATGGTTTGATAAAACTTATTTAGAAGAGACAGCCGAAAAGCTTAACCTCCTAATAACTCAGGGTCAATCAGCAACAAAGTCTGAGACACCCAAGAAGCCAGAACCATCAAAATAAGCATCGACCAACTTTTGTTTTTAATCAAATGAAAAACTCCGAAAGAAAGCATACTTCCTAAGATAATACAGCGAAAAAATGATCCAATATTAAAGTAAAAAAAATCAACAACGGATCCGATTGTCATATCAGAAAAAAAGAGGACGTAAAAGTTATTGACGAATAGTTTCCCTCCCAAAATGATAAAAATCCCCCACAAAAATAATTCTCCAATATTCATTTCGTTATAGTTTATTCTTTTGATAAAAAAATAAAGAGCGAAAATCATTGAGGCATAATAAGGTATTACGATGGGAATATAATCTTGTAGAAGTAATACTATAGAGAATGCAACTACCAAAATTGAAATAGAAAGAAACGCGAGTTTCCATTTATTTTTTGGTGGAGAATCGTTGAAGGATTCGTCTAGTATGTTTTCGTTAATAGCCATGAACAGGAGAGGTTGTTTGATTAAAGATTTTTTGACGCTGAATTATTATGACTTTTAATGTTTTTATTTTCCTTTGGAAAATTTCCGATAACTCAGAGAACATAATGAGTCATAATAATTCATAAAAAGTCAGCGTCAAAAAAAATAATACTAAGGTATCAAAAACTATTTGGGATTCTATTTCCTCCTTTTTTTTGACTATTACTAAATACTCTTCTTTTTATTTCTAATTTTTCTCCAAAGTTAATTAGTAAGCCTATTTCAATCTCAGTTGATTTTAAATAGTTAACTAATTGCACTTCGTGCCTTTTATGGATAGTTTCAACTGCTTTTAATTCAAGAATAATTAAATCGTTAACAATCAAGTCTGCTTTAAAGTTACCTACTTCTTCTCCCTCAAAGTAAACTTTTATTGGATGCTGTCTTATTACATCATAACCTTGTTGTAATAATCTTACTTCAAGAGCTTGTTCATATACAGATTCTAAAAATCCAAAACCTAGATAATCATGAACAAAGTAAGCAGCTTTAATAATCTCAGATGTTAATTCGGAATGTTGGTAGTTAGAGTAGTTTCCCATTGGTATGTTTTTAGAGAGTGCGAAATTTGACGCTGACTTTTTATGAACAGTTATGACTTTTAATGTTTTTATTTTCCTTTGGAAAATTTCCCATAATTTAGAGAACATAATTAGTCATAACAATTCATAAAAAGTCAGCGTCAAAAAAATAAATATAATCATATTCAGAGTAAAATAAAAAACCTCTCACACTTCTCCTACCTTTCTCAAAAATATTCCCGTATTTTGTACGCAAAATAATTTTGCAAGCTCAAAAATAACTTCATGGCAACTCCGAATATCAGTCTGACAGTCGATGCAATCGTTTTTGGTTATGAACCCAAAGAAGGATTATCCGTCCTTTTGGTAAAAAGAAAATACCCACCTTTCAAGGGCCGCTGGGCAATCCCCGGAGGATTCGTTAAAGAAAAAGAAAGTCTCGAAGAAGCAGTCGAACGAGAACTCGAAGAGGAGACTGGCGTCAAAGTTAACTACCTCGAACAATTATATTCTTTCGGAGATCCAAAACGAGATCCTCGAAGTCGTATTGTAACGATTGCCTATTATGGTTTGGTTCGTAGTTCTAATTTTGAATTATTTGCTGCTACTGATGCCGAAGATGCACAATGGTTTAATTTGAATGAATTGCCCAAATTAGCATTTGATCATCAAAAGATTTTGGATTATGCCTTAGAGAGATTAAGGAGTAAAGTAGGGTACCAGCCTATTGGTTTTAAGTTGTTGGATAAGAAATTTACAATGGAAGAAATTCATCATCTTTACGAAGTAATCTATGATCGAAAACTTGACCGTAGAAACTTCAGGAAGAAATTTTTAAAATTAGATATCCTTGAAGAGTTGGAAGAGAAGTCAGGCGGAGGGCGTGGAAGGCCAGGTTCTTATTATCGATTTGATGAGAAAAAATATTTAGCATTAGAAAAGAAAGGAATGTCTTTTGAAGTCTGATTTTCCTAAGTTTGCTTTTAAATAGCTCGTAATCAGTTAGTTATGGGTTATTTTGAATCCTTTTTGCTTTATTTAGCAAAAAGGATTTTTTTATAGAATTGATTTTTTGTGTAAAAAATACGCAAATAATTTGCTTTTGAGTTTTATTGCGTTTATTTTTGTGTAAAAAATACGCAAAATGAAATGTTTGAATCTAGAAAAAGAGTTTGTACCATTTGGAAAATCAATTGACTTTGAAAGTTTTGTGTTTAGCGGAGGAGAGCCGCATATTAAAATTTTAGAAGAGTTGACGAGTGAAGACGAAGTGACGATTACCATTCGGATTCGAAGTTTTAATGATGTAGGAATGTTATTGATCGCGACGGATGCTTTGCGAAGAATGGAAGTAGAAAAGATTCATTTGGTGCTTCCATATTTCCCAGCAGCTCGTCAGGATCGCGTGATGGTTGTAGGAGAATCATTGAGTGTAAAAGTATATGCAGATATTATTAACGCACAAAATTATCGAAGTGTAATGATTTTGGATGCTCATTCAGAAGTAGCTCCTGCATTGTTGGATCGAGTGAAAAATATTTCAAATCATAATTTTATAACAACGTGTTTACGGAACGAAAAAAAATATGTTTTAATTTCTCCTGATGGAGGAGCTTTGAAAAAAATCTATAAACTTTCTCAGTTTTTAAATGGAGTTCCAGTTGTAGAATGTAGCAAAAAACGAGATGTGAAAACTGGAAAATTAAGTGGATTTAAAGTTTACGAAGATGACTTGGAAGGAAAGACTTGTGTGATCGTGGATGATATTTGTGATGGAGGAAGAACATTTTTAGGATTAGCAGAAGAGTTAAAAAAGAAGAACTGTGGAAAGTTGATGTTGATTGTGACACATGGGATTTTTAGCAAAGGATTAGGAAAATTGACAGAGACTTTTGATGAAGTATTTTCAACTAACTCTTTTTCGGATTTTGAAAATATGCTTGGTTTTACTCAGATTTCGTTAAACGAAACTATTTTGAAATAGAAACCGGATTGGGCGGATCGAGCGGATTTTAGGGGATCTGACGATTACCATATAATAGGAATCATTTACACCTCTAATCGTCAAATCCGTTTACATCCGCTCGATCTGCCCAATCCGCGTTCTATCAAAAAACTAGAGAAATGGATTTTTACTTAAAAAAAGAAAACACCTTCGAACGACTACTCAAAGAATATAAAGCATACAAAAGTTTAGTAGTCGCTTTCGATTTTGATAATACAGTATATGATTTTCATCAAGTGGGATTAGATTTTAACAATATAATTACATTGTTACAAAAGCTAAAGAGGATCGGATGCCGCTTGATTATTTTTACCGCAAACGACGATGAGGATTTCGTAAAAAAATATTGCATAGAAAGGAAAATTCCATTTGATGCGATTAATGAAAATCCTCCTTTTTACAAATCTAAGTCACGTAAAATTTACTATAACATTTTACTAGACGACAGAGCAGGACTTCGAGAAGCATACGATCATTTAGAAAAATTAATTCACCATTTAAACACCAACTCATGAATACTTTAAATTTAACAGACGGCTACAAAGTAGATCACCGAACTCAATATCCAAAAGGAACGGAACTAGTTTATTCGAACTGGACACCTCGAAAAAGTAGAATTGACGGTGTAGATAAAGTGGTGTTTTTCGGATTACAATATTTTATCAAAAAATATTTACAAGAAGAGTTCGACAAGAATTTTTTCCAAAAACCAAAAGCAGAAGTGCTCAAAAAATACAGACGACGAATCAGCGCCTATTTGGGACCTGATGCAATTACCTACGAACACATCGAAGCATTGCACGATTTAGGTTATATGCCTGTGGAAATAAAAGCATTGCCAGAAGGAATGTTGGTGCCAATGCGAATGCCAATGTTTACGATAAAAAATACATTGCCAGAATTTTTTTGGGTGACGAATTTTTTAGAAACTGTTTTGTCTTGCATTATTTGGATGCCATGTACGAGTGCGACAATTAGTTTGCAATATCGAAAAATATTAGATCGCTACGCTGAGCAAACAGGAGGAGATAAAGCCTTAATTGACTGGCAAGCACATGATTTTAGTTTTCGAGGAATGGCAGGATTGGAAGCAGCGATGATGAGTGGGGCAGGACATTTGTTGAATTTTAGGGGAACTGATACGATTCCTGCAATTGATTTTTTGGAAGATTATTATGGTGCGGATAGTGATAGAGAATTGGTGGGAGGAAGTGTTCCTGCAACAGAACATTCTGTGATGTGCATGGGAATGGAAGCAACAGAAATTGATACTTTCCGACGATTGATTAATGATGTTTATAAAACTGGAATAGTCAGTATCGTTTCTGATACTTGGGATTTTTGGAAAGTTATAACAATATATTTACAAGAGTTAAAAAATGAAATTTTAGCTCGAGATGGAAAAGTAGTAATTCGACCTGATAGTGGTGATCCTGTGAAAATTATTTGCGGTGATCCAAATGTAAAAGCTGGAACGACCGAATTTAAAGGAGCAGTAGAATGTCTTTGGGAAACTTTCGGCGGAACGATGACAAGCAAAGGTTACAAAATGTTAGATGAACATATTGGGTTGATTTATGGAGATAGTATTACTTTGGAAAGATGTGAAGCGATTTGTCGTCAGTTGGAAGCAAAAGGATTTGCAAGTACAAATGTAGTTTTTGGAATCGGTTCTTACACTTATCAATATGTGACGCGTGATACTTTTGGATTTGCAATGAAAGCAACTTATGGTGAAGTGAATGGCGAAGGTCGAGCGATTTTTAAAAATCCGAAAACAGATGATGGAACTAAAATTTCAGCAAAGGGATTGATTCGATTGGATGGAAATGAATTGGAAGTAACGAGGATGACAGATGAGGTGACAATGGAAGAAGAGGGAGGAGGATTGTTGGAAGTGATTTATCGGGATGGGGAGATTTTGAAGGAAGTGAAGTTAAGGGAGATTAGAAGATTATTGAGGAGACAAACAGAAATGGAACTAGTAGGAGTTTAATTTTTTCAAAATAGAAAAATGAAAATAAAATTAGAAAAAGGAGACATTACAAAAATACAAACCGATGCCATCGTCAACGCAGCAAACACTTCATTATTAGGTGGTGGTGGAGTTGATGGAGCAATTCACAGAGCAGGCGGAAAGCAAATTTTAGAGGAATGTATCAAGATCAGAAATCGCCAAGGAGGGTGTAAAGTTGGTGAAGCAGTTATCACAAATGGTGGAAATCTTTTTGCAAAAAAAGTAATCCATACCGTTGGACCAAGATGGAATGAAGGAAATTCAAACGAAGGAATAAAATTGAAAAATTGTTATTTGAATAGTTTAAAATTAGCTGAGGAAAATGGAATTCGTTCAATTGCATTTCCAAATATTAGTACAGGTATTTATCGTTTTCCAAAACAGAAGGCAGCTGAGATAGCAGTAAAAACATTAAGTGAATTTAAAAGTAAAATTATTGAAGTGGTTGTTTTCGTTTGTTTTGATGAGGAGAATTATGAAATTTATTCAGCTCTTTTATAAGGAGTTTTGGGATTAATTTTTCGCCCAACTTCATTTTTTTCTTGATAAAAAAACGAAGCAAAAAAATCAAGACTTTATATAAAATTAAGTTAAGAACTGTACCAATTTTATATAAGGTCAACGGAAATCGCAACATTTTCCTTTCAATCGAAGGGAAAGGTATCCGGTTTTATCCTCGACCTTATTTTGTAAGTCGTACAGTTCTTAATGCTGATTTTAGGCGAGGGGATAGTGTTAGCAGTCCTGTTTGAGATCGATACAAAAAACGTTTCCGAGGAACGAGCATCACAATTTTCCAATCGATCGAGTTTGGGCTGCGTGGCTAAAATTAGCATTTAGAACTGTTGACTTACAAAATACAGTCTTGATTTTTTGCTACTTTTTCATCAAAGAAAAAGTAGAGAGAAACAAGAACGAAAACGAATTTAAAATAAAACATAAAAAATATGATTATCCACGGCGCAATCGGAGATACTTACGGAGCAGCATTTGAATTTGCCAGCCGAAGTTTTATCGAGAAAGAAAACACCTTGACAAGATATATAACTGAAAAATATACCGACGATACTCAAATGGCAATTGGAGTAGCAGAATTGATTTTGGAAAACCAAGAATGGACATCTATAAATATTGCCAACAAATTTGTCGAAGTTTTTCAAAGAGATTTTAGAAAAGGCTATGCGAGAAGATTTTCTCAATTGATGACTGAGGTAAAAGATGGACAAGAGTTACTCAATCGAATCATTCCAAAAAGTGAAAGAAATGGAGCTGCCATGCGTGCCTATCCAATTGGAATTTTTGAAAATGAAAAAAAAGTTTTAGCAAAGGCAAAACTCCAAGGAGAAGTCACTCATCAAACAAAAAAAGCAATCGATGCAGCAGAAGCAATTGCTCTGATGAGTCATTATTTTATTTATCAAAAAGGAAATAAAAAACAATTGTTAGAATATTTAGCAGACGTGCAAGGTCGAGTGTGGAAACCAAATTGGTATGGCGAAGTTCGAATTGATGGAGAGGAAACAGTCGAAGCAGTTTTATATGTTTTAGAAAAAACGAAGACCTTAAAAGAGGCTTTGCAAAAAAGTATTCACCTCGGTGGCGATACTGATACAGTTGCCTCATTGGCATTAGCAATAGGAAGTTTGACAGAGGAATTTGAAAATGACTTGCCACAATGGATGTATGATGACTTGGAAAATGAAAAATTTGGAAAAGATTATATGATGAATTTAGATACTCAATTAAAGAATAAAATAAAAGCAATAATAAAATGATGAAAACCAATCCAGCCGTAAATGCATTGTTAGGTATTGCGATCGGAGATGCACTTGGTGTGCCATACGAATTTAAAACTCGATACGAAATGGAGAAAAAACCAGCAGCCAAAGAAATGATTGGTTATGGAACTTATAACCAACCTGAAGGCACTTGGTCTGATGATAGTTCATTGACTTTTTGCTTGGCAGAGTCGTTAGTTGGAGGATATGATTTAGCGGATATGGCTACTAAGTTTATCGCTTGGAAGAGTGAGAGTTATTGGACGGCAAGAGGAAATGTTTTTGATATTGGAATTACTACTTCGAGAGCAATTATTCGTTTGCAGATGATTTTAAGAGACAAGAAATTTGAAGATTTAAAATTACTTAAATATCAAGGAGACGAATACGATAATGGAAATGGTTCCTTGATGAGAATAATTCCTTTGTTGTTTTTTATCAAAGGAAAACCCATTGCAGAACAGTTTGAAATCATTTGGCATGTTTCAGCATTGACTCATCGACATATTCGAGCAGCAATGTGTTGTTTGATTTATTTACGAATGGCTGAACATATATTGGATGGGAAAAGTAAGGAAGAGTGTTATAATGAAATGCGAAATGAAGTTCAATATTTTTGGGAAGAGATGGAATTGTCAGAAAGAGAGTGGAAGCATTTTGACCGTTTTATTCAACACGATGTTCGAGAGGTAGCTCATGTTGATTTAAGATCAGGAGGTTATGTGATGGAATCAATAGAAGCAAGTATCTGGTGTTTTTTACAAAAAGATAATTATGTAGATATTGTTTTTGAAGCAATTAATTTAGGACATGATACGGATACGACTGCAGCAATTGTTGGAGGTTTGGCAGGTCTTTTTTATGGAGCTGAGACGATTCCAGAATATTGGATTGCTTCGACTGCACGCTTGGAAGACATAATTGAATTAGGAAATAAATTAAATAAAAAATATTTAGAATCATGAAGTATAATTTAAACTGGATCAAGCAAAAAGCAGCGTCCGAGAAAAAAATAAAATACCTTTTCTTTTGGGGACATCAACCTTCGATGGATGGAACAACGACGGCAAGTTGCTTAAGTCAATGGTGGGAATGTGAATTTGTTGTAGATGATATTTTATATAAATCTGCTGAACATTGGATGATGGCAGAGAAGGCAAGACTCTTTAAAGATGAAGAGATCTTGGAAAAAATTATCAACTGCGAATCTCCAGGAGAAGCAAAAAAACTAGGACGACAAGTTCGAAATTTTGATGTAGAGATTTGGAACGAACATCGCTATGAAATAGTTAAGCAAGGCAATCATTTTAAGTTTGAGCAAAATTCAGATTTAAAATATTTTTTACTAAGTACTAAAAATAGAGTATTGGTAGAAGCCAGCCCTGTCGATTCGATTTGGGGAATTGGGTTAGCCAAGAATAACCGAAAAGTATATCATCCAAGTCAATGGCAAGGACAAAATCTATTAGGTTTTGCCTTGATGGAAGTGAGAGATGAATTAATTTAAAACTTAAGGAATTCACAAGGTGTCTCAAAGTCACCTTGTGAATAACTCTAATTTGAGCATTTACTTTTTTGTCATTTTTGACATAAAAAAGTAAATCATTTTTATAAAACAGACTAAAAAAACAGAAGATGCATTCGCAAGAGAAAATGAAGCAAATGGTTTTACCATTGCTAAAATCAAAAGGTAATATTTACCAAAAAGTAAAAAAAGTTTTTGCTAGAAAAGCTAAAGACGTAGAACGAATTATCACAACAACTAGCGATGGAAGAGAAACTATCAATAGTGCAAAACCTGGTGACTATATCGTCAAAAATCAAACTGGAGCAGGAGAAGAATATATTTTGACTCCTTCTAAATTTCGATCAAGGTATGCTTATAAAAAACGATCGACAGCTGGTTTTTCTGAATATGAACCAACAGGAAGAATTCATGCTATCGAAGTTAATAAACGATTGTTGAAAAAGTTTGGAGTGAAATTGAGGTTTTATTTTGAAGCTGATTGGGGAAGTAAAATGATTGTGAAAGAAAAAGACTTTTTGGCCTGCCCAGTTGGAGGAGAGGAAGTTTATCGAATAGCCCGAAAGGAATTTTTCGAAACCTATCGAGCAGAATAAATTTTTAAAAAGGGAAAAATGAATCTTGAAAATTTGCTTATCGGAATTGCGATTGGAGATGCTTTTGGAGCAGGAATTGAGTTTCAAGATAGAGATTGGATTCGAGCAAATGTTGATTTTACAAAATTTATAAATGTGCGTGCTAAGATTAAAATAGAGGAGGAGCGGAAGAAAATTTTCACTCAAAATTATTCACCGTGGGATTATACCGACGATACGGAAATGACGATTGGAGTAATCAAAGCACTTTTGTCAAAAAAAACTTTTAGTGAAAATCTGTTGGTTGAAAAATGGACAGAAGAGTATAAAAAAGGAATTTCAGAAAAGGGTTTTGGGCGAAATGGACATGGTTCCATGAGTTGGTTTTTTTCAGGAGAAAAAACGATTGAGGAGATTCGAGACTTCCAACGAGAACGTTCCAATCCTGGAAATGCTCCGGCGATGCGTTCTGTTCCGCTTGGTTTAATTGATGAAAAATTGATTAATGATTATGCAGAAATAAATACGAATGCTACTCATCCAAATACCAATGCAATAATTTCTAGTCAATGCATTGCTAGAGCAACTGAATTTTTAATTGTAAAAAAAGGAGATGGAAAAAATGTGATTAACTATTGTAAAAATCATGTTTCGTTGAATGAGGAGTATGAAAAATATTTTAATCAAATTGAAAGATTGGGAAGTTATGAAAAATTGAAGGATTCCGATTTTAAAATCTTGTGTGGCGCTCAACCCATCTCCAAACCTTATTTTTTATCAGGTATAAAAGGTGTTCCTTCTGATTCCAAATTTACAACTGGAAGCGTTTTGTATATTTTGAGAAATAGTGAAACTGCTTTTGATGCATTGCGTAAATCTATATTGTTGGGAGGAGATGTTGATTCACTCGCTTCAATTACGACTGGAATACTAGCGGGAAGAAATGGATTGGAAAGTATTCCAAAATTCATGTTGGAAAATGTAGAAGGCGTTCCTTATTTAAAACAAATTGCAAAAGCATTTGAAAAAAATATTCTTAGAGAAACATTTTGATAGCCCCAAGGCGAAATAAATCAGCCTAGGGTGAAGCCGTAGGAGAAAAAAATAAACAATGAAAACAGAGAAATATAATTATCAACAGACTCAATTACCCACTCAGGGAAAACATATCATTGCACAAAGTGACGATGAAACTATCACCGTGTACCAAGCTTATAACAATGCTATTGCAAATTATGCAGTTGATAATCAAAAGTTTGGAGGTAGCAGTTATTCGTTTAGTCGAATGACATGGATCAAACCTAATTTTATGTGGATGATGTATCGAGCAGGTTGGGCGACGAAGGAAAACCAAGAACGAATTTTAGCTATCAAAATAAAGCATGAAGGTTTTAATAGAATATTGAGGGAGGCTGTTCATTCAAGTTTTCAAGGAAGTATTTATAAAAGTCATGAGGAGTGGAAAGCTAGACTGGTAGCATCAAAAGTTCGTTTGCAATGGGATCCTGACCATAACCCACGTGGTAGGAAACTAGAACGAAAAGCAATTCAGTTAGGCATTCGAGGAGTGACGTTGCACCAATTGAATAAAGAGTGGATAACTGAGATTTCGGATGTGACGGATTTTGTAAAAGAGCAACATGCGTTTGCAAAAGGAGATTTTTCAAAATTAGAAGTTCCTTTCGAAAGAGTTCAAGTTTACAAAGATCAAGCGATAATATCTAACCTTGGGCTGACAATAGATCAGTAAATTTGACAAAAGGATTTAAATAATAAACCCACTCGGGAACTTTTCTTTTCCACTAAAAGTTAGCACTTCTGTACATCATAAAATAAATACAGATGAAATATTTTTTTTATTAACCTACCGCAGTTGAATCGTATTCATTTGTTGAAGTAGGTGAATCACGATTATCATTTTTACAGTTTTAAGTAGACATGAAGTCTTGCACATAATTGATGCAATGCTAATGAAATACTTATTTTTTTATTCAAAATATTTGGGGCTTAACTGGCATCGACAGGATTGCTAATGATCAGGTATAACATGTAATATTGACGAAATCCTGGTTTTCCATGGAGTGATGGATTGGCGATAACTGGACTCGGGTTCGACTCCCGAAAGCTCCACTAATCATTTTTAATTATTTAATAACAATGCTTTTACAAATTGTTAGTTCTTGTTTTGTTTATTCATTTATTTTTTATCAAAAGAAAAAATCATGGCAAATAAAAAAAAGCGAATCGAACGAGAACTCACTTTAGTTCGAGATCGTGAAGTATTAAAAACTCGTTTTAAAACAGAAAAACAAAAACGGAAAAATGGACTAAAATCTTTTCTGGAAATTTTCTTAAAGGCTGAAAATCCAAATGATTTTAAAAGTGAGGAACGTAAGGATTTGTTCCTTTTTTTATTTCGGAAAGCACGTTATTTAAAAAATAGGAAAAAAGATTGTTATCAGGTTTTTTTGAAAATCTTAACTACACGAAAACCTGTTTTTTCGTACGCTTATTTTTATGAAAAAATGGCGGTATCGCTTTCATATCAATCGCCTTGCCGAAGTTTTGAATCATGGAAGGTACCTAAGTCCAAAAATGATAATGTTATATTTAAAAGTTTGTTTTGCCACCTTTTGGTTCCTTACAAAATTCCTCCTGCGATAAGTGATACGATAGAACGATTTATTCGATTTTATTTGACAGAAGAGTCAAAAGAAGTAGAAATTATGTTTCACATGATTAAAGGAAATGGCGTTCATCATTTTCCAAGATTGAAATTGGAAATGAATAGTAAGATGAATTTTTTACTAAATCATGCACCGCAACATCTTTCTTTACCTAAAGCTATGTGGTGGGCGAAAATTACAAGTATGGGCGTTTCTTATTCTATTGCTTCAAAATTAGTGGACAATTTTTACATCAACATTAATACTGAATGGAGTGAGTGGTATGATGATTTGATTTTTTTCTTAAATCGATTTCCAGATATTGGTAAAGGTGATTTGAAAAAGATTTTGGATTTTATTATTGCTCAAAAAAAGAATGGAATTCATATTCATTTGAGTAATTGTGAAGAAGAAGCTTGGGTGCCTGCACTTTTTCCAGAGTTTAAATTTAAGGGAAGAACAGTTTCTTCTGTTTTGAAATTTGTAGAAAAATGGCGAGCCTATGTTCAAATCGCCAAAGATGCTGGAGTTGGAGGTGAGTTTAAAATTTCGCCAATTAAGTCGATGAGAATTAAGCAAGGTAAGCGATTGATTCGAATTCGTCAAATTACTAATTTGAAGAATTTAGCTTTGGAAGGCAACAAAATGAATCATTGTGTGGCAACTTATGCAGGGGAATGTTTGAGTGGAACTTCTTCGATTTGGTCAATGAATGAAATTTTATCTGTTGGGAAAATGAAACGTTTGATTACGATTGAGGTGGAGGAGGAAACTAAAAAGGTTTTGCAGGCAAGTGGGAAATCCAATCGTGAATTGTATGAGATAGAAAAGAAGTGGCTGCAAATGTGGGGAGAAAAAGAAGGACTTAGTTTGGCTATAGAAGATCTGTAAGGATGAATAAAAACCGAAGTAATTTTGCTTCGGTTTTTTTGTTGAGAAGAAAATGAAATTTCTTATAATGTTTAAAACATAGCTTATGCTGGTAGTAATACTTAATTCTACCATTTGAAATTATTTTTTTTTAAAAAACTCACATTCGATAAATAAAAATATGACAATATCTATTATTGCTTATTTCCTTTAGAAAAGTGATACTATCTTTAAAATGTTCATGAAACATTACTTTTAACCAAACCCCATAATCATGAAAAACATTACAATATTATTTGCTAGTTTATTTCTGGCAAATTTCCTTTTTGCCCAAACTCCAACCCAAACTATCAAGGGAACAGTTGTCGATAAAGATACCCAAGAGCCATTAATTGGAGCTACAGTTATGGTTGATGGATTTGATGATTTGGGTACGACTACTGAAGTTGATGGAAGTTTCCGATTGGAAAATGTTCCAGTTGGTCGTAGAAAAATCGTAGCCACTTATGTTGGATACATATCTTATGTAAATGATAATGTCCTATTGAATTCTGCAAAAGAAGTGGAGCTAAATATTTCACTTTTGCAAGCTTCCTCAGAATTAGGTGAAGTGACCGTAATCGCTACTCAACATGGAAAACAACCGAATAATGAAGACCTTGTTGTAAGTGCCATTTCATTTTCAGTTGAAGACATTAAAAGTAATGCAGCAAGTGCTAATGATCCTGGGAGAATGGCGATGGGATTTCCAGGAGTGCAACCTAATCGAGATAGCCGAAGTGATATTGTCATCAGAGGAAACTCGGGAATTGGCTTGGCTTGGAGACTTGAAGGAATTGATATTCCTAACCCAAATCACTTTGCGCGACGAGGTTCTTCTGGAGGAGGAATTACAATTTTTAGTATGAGTATGTTGGGAAATTCAGATTTTTCCACAGGCGCATTTTCGGCAGAATATGGAAATGCATTTTCAGGAGTCTTCGATGTGAAATTACGAAATGGGAATAAAGACAATCGAGAATATTCATTTAAAGCGGGAATTTTAGGTTTAGATTTTTCTACTGAAGGACCAATTAAAAAAGGGAAAAGTTCGTACCTCGTAAATTATAGATATTCAACTTTAGGTATTTTAAATTCGATGGGAATCCATTTAGTTGGCCCAAGAGTGAGTAATACTTTTCAAGACCTATCTTTCAAACTTCGTTTTGCAAGTAAAGATAGTAGAGACATTTTATCCATCTGGGGGATTGGAGGATTGAGTAAAGAACGGCAAGATCCTGTGGATGGAGTGGAGAATTGGAAATCATATACAGACTATCGAACCCGAGATTTTGAAACAAATATGGGAGCAATTGGATTGACACATACCCATCTTTTCAAAGATGATTCTTACTTGAAAACAAACTTGGCAGTTATGAGTCAGGAGGTATTATTTTCAAATGATACTTTGACTCAAGAGTTCGTTGCAACAGATGTAAATGACGAAGATTACACAGAAGGAAGGATTACTCTTTCGACGAATTATAATAAAAAATTCAGTCCCAAGTTGACCCTTAAAACGGGAGTTTACCTTAATAATTTATTCTACGATTTGTATCATGATAAATTGATCAAAGAAACAACTGTCAATTATCTAGACATTAAAGACAATAGTTTTTTGATTCAACCTTATATTAATTTTCGAATTCGACCAAGGTCAGATTGGATGATAAATTTGGGTGCACATGCCATGTTTTTTAGTTTGAATAATACCTACTCTGTAGAACCTCGAGTAGCAGTTCGAAAGAATTTTTCAAAAAATAACTCCCTTAGTTTTGCCTATGGATTGCATAGTCGAACACTCCCAACTGGAAGTTACTTTACAAAAATAGAAGATAGTCAAGGAATGGTGACACAGCCAAATATGGATTTGGAATTGATAAAATCACATCACCTTGTATTAGCTTATGATCAATTGATTGCTGACCGACTTCGATTACATTCGGAAGTTTATTTTCAATATCTTTTTGATGTTCCAGTTAGCGTTGATGAAAATAGTACCTATTCTATTTTAAATGAAATTGATGGATTTGCGACTCAAGCTTTGGTGAGTGAAGGGACGGGGAGAAATTATGGAATTGATATTTCATTGCAACAATCTTTTGATGCTGGATTTTTCATGTTGTTGTCAACCTCTATTTTTGAGTCAACTTATCAGGCATTGAATGGTGAAAGATTTAATACCATTTACAATAGTGGAGTGTCCGGAAGTTTATTGTTATCAAAAGAATTTACCTTTAAAGATAATTCTGTTTTACAAACAGGTTTAAAGTTATTATTTAATGGAGGACAACGATTAACTCCACTTCTTTCGACGGAAGTAAATCCAGAAGACCCGAATGAACCGCTCTTAGATGAGTCCAAAGCATTTACTCAAAAGGTTGATCCGTACTTTCGACCTGATCTCAGAATTGCTTATCGAAAGGACAAAGAAAATTATGCATGGAGTTTATCATTAGATATTCAAAATGCGATAGCCAGAAGGAATATTGATGCGATCAATCGGACGTTTGATCCAGATTTGGGAGAATGGGTTTTTAGAAAACAATCAACTTTGACACCTGTATTGAGTTATCAAATTGATTTTTAAATAAAAGAATCAATCGAAATTAATAATAACTTAGTCCTTCTATTTCGTGAGAATTGGAAGGACTTTTTTTACAAAAATCATTTCGTTACTGGTTGAGTAACTTCTTTTTTATTTTTTGAATAGACATTCAACATCATCCCCACAATTATTAAAATGATTCCCAAAAGTGGCAACCAAGAATAACTTTCTCCAAATAAAAAATACCCCATAATCAAGGCCCAAACTAATTCCATATATTTAAAAGGAGCGAGCATGCTCGTGTTTTCAGTTTGAAAAGCACGCGTCATAAATACTTGTCCAATCAATCCTAAAATTCCAATTCCTACAACTGGATACCATTCATTTCCAATCGGCATTCTCCAAGAATTAATAAATAAAAAACTAAACAAAATGGAAACAACCATAAAATAATTAATGATCGTCAAATAATGTTCCTTGGAACTTAAATAGCGAACTAATACGAAAACCATCCCGACAAAAAGTGCAGAAATCAACAACAAGACAAAACTTAATCGATCAATTCGAATATCAAATCCTTTTAAAACTATTACTCCAGAAAAAGCTATGATAAAACTTAACCATTGTAAGTTTTTTACTTTTTCTTTTAAAAAAAAAGCAGCCATTACCACTCCAAAAATCGGCCCTAAATATCGAATCGAAATAGCAGAACCTAAAGGGACTTTTTGCAATGCCATAAAAAAAGTAGATAGGGAAATGACTCCAACTAAACCTCTGAGGAATAGATGTTTTGGATTATTTCCAATGATCGGAATTTTTCGTAAAAGCATTATTGGGAAAATAAAAACAAATGTTCCAAAGGCACGAAAGAAGACAACTTGCATCGGGTCGAAGTCACTCAATTCTTTAGCCATGGCATTCATAATGGCAAATGCAAAAGTGGCGATGAGGATAAAAATTATTCCTTTGGAAATCATCGACAAATGTAAAATAAAAAATGAAGATGTTTTTGGAAAAGGGAGGAATGTAATTGGTTTTTTTTATAAATTTTGAGATTAGGTATTGGATCCCTTCAAGGGATCTGATACCTTGTACCTTTAAATCTAATTCATGATATGATCAGAAACTTTTAACTTTTTTTCTACCCAATATTCATCAGTATGAAAGGCAAAAGCAGAAGGTGAATATTTCCCCACAAAATTAACTTTTGCTTTTTGTGGTACTTCCAAATCTAAAAGGTGATAAGTGGCATTGACAAAAAGTCGTCGAACCTCTTCGTCCACCATGTCGGTAGCTGCGCCAATAGTTGAAGTGATGGATTGGCCTTTTTTACCAGTTGGAATTTGATAAGATTTAGTCCAAACGATAGGAGGCATTGGATCATTTGGATTATAGTCTTTGCCTTTTCGAGTAGTCGCAATTTTTTGATCAGATTCTTTTAATCCATAAAAAGAATCAGCCTCATCGTAAGGTTCAGTTCGATCAATAGTTTGTCCTAAAATGATAGATTGGGCATCACCAACCATTGGCATTCTAATTCCATAAACATCAGAAGGACCCCACATTGCACCATTTTCAATCCCATTGATCAAAGGGTGATTTTTAGCATTTGGGGCAATGATTCCACGAACACTTTGTTGCTTGTGTTCACCGTGATGAGTGTACCAAGTTTCTCCTAAAATATTTTTTCCAAAACCTAAATGCCAGTCAGTTTTTTCTCCATAATAATTCCAACCATAATGTGCAAAGTCATGATTTTTATCTTCAAAATTAAAAGCATGAGTCGAAGTTCGAATAGCTAAAAGTGGTTTTCCTTCCAAAAGAAAATTTTCAAAATATTGCATTTGTTCGCTTGGTAATGCACGAAATCGAGTAAACAGAATCATCATGTCTGCTTCATTCAATTGTTTTATTCCTGGAATATTAAAGCTATAATTGGGATCAATCAATCCTGGCTTTTCAGGATCTTGTGCAAATAAAACGGTGCAATCAAATCCATGATGGTTGGTTAATATTTTTGCTAATTGTGGAAGTGATTCTTCGGAGCGGTATTCTTCATCGCCTGAAATTAAGACGATATGTTTGCCTTTGGGATTATTTTTGGCTTTGTAGTTGACCCATTGGATTGGCTCTTGCATTTCTTTTTTTTCTTCAGGGGTAGAAGTTTGAGTTGTTGAATTTTCGCAACTAAAGAAAGAAAGGAGGACAATGAAAATTATAAATCTCATGATTGTTTTGATTTTTATGTTTGATGGAATGGAACACGGATTGGGTGGGTTTAAGCGGATTAACGCAGATTTGACAATAGCACGCATAGAGAAAATCCGTGTTAATCCGCTTAAATCCGCCCAATCCGTGTTCCTATCATAAAGCATGATTATTAAAAATCTAATTCACTAAATCCTTTCCCTCTTTAACTTTATGCGGATGCATTTTCAGCAACTCATCAGCCGTATAAAATCCATCTTTCCCTGAAATCTCAGCCCGAATCTCTTTCACTTTTTTAGGAGAAATTACCGACCCTCGATTCCCAAATCTATTTCTCACATATGTCAAAACAGCTGCCACCTCTTCATCATCCATCAACCCTTCAAAAGGAGTCATCGGAACTACTCCTTTATATTCTCGATTCAAAACAGTCATTGGACCATAGATACCTTTCAAGGTTAATTTAATCAAACGATCTTCACTTTCATTCACCCATTTTGATTGGCGGAGTGGGGGATAACCTGCCGCGGCAAGACCTTGACCTTGCGCTTGGTGACAAGTTCCACAGTAAGCTTCTCGCTCGTATAATTCTTTGCCTTTGATAAATAACTCCCGATCTGCTCCTTCAAGATGTGTGCGGATTTCAGTTTTTTTGACTGCTAAATTTTTACCTAGCAAATGAGCAATCCCTCTGGTGTGTGCAGGTTTCATCCATTTATCCAAAGGGTGCTTTTCAGCCTCTTCCAAAATTTTCAAACCATCCTCTTTATCCAACCAAGTTGCTGCTGTAATTGCTTCCAAACGTACACGACCACTTTCATCGCTAGCAGCTTTGAATAATAAATCAACTTGGTTTTCAACTTGATGACCAGAGTATCGCAACACTTGAACTGCTGCTGCACGAGCTCGGAAATCTTTTGCTTCCAAAAGTTGTAACAATATATTTACATCAACTTTGTTTAAGCCCCAAGTCACCCAAAGTGCTTCTAGTAAATGATGCTCGTAGCGGGGATCTTTTTTATCTAAATTCTCCACCCAGGTATTTACGGCAGTTAAAACCTCATTCGTGTTTCTCCCACGAAGTTCTCGCTTAGTTCGGTAACGAGTTCGATATTCTGGTAATTTTAAATTATCTAAAAGAGTGGCAATCGGAGCATCTGCAACCTCCGCAGGTTTGACTAAAGGTCGAGAAGGGTAAGTGATTCTATAAACTCGTCCATGCACGTGATCTCGCAATGGATCACGCGCATTATGTTGCATGTGACCAATCAGCACATTATGCCAATCAATAAAATACAGCGAACCATCTGGCGCAAATTCCATATCAACAGGTCGGAAGTTTTGATCACTTCCATCTATTAAGTCATGTCGCAAATCTAAGTGAAAACCAGTTTCATTTTTGGAAATCTTATATTGTCGCATCCCCAAAAAACCAATCGCATTATTAATCAATAAGTCGCCTTGAATTTCATCTGGAAAATGTCTGCTCGAAACAAATTCCAAACCTGAAGTTGGCCGGACTTTTTCATCATCATTCAACATAGAAGGAGCTTTGTCATTGCCCTGGCCATAGCGAGGTTTGATGGTACTCGGCAACATCCATCTAATTTCAGGGCCAGAAGTTTCTGCAAAAATATTTTGCCCCCAATCATCGAATGCAATTCCCCAAGGATTTGGAATTGGTATTTGAGCCGTTCGTTCTAAATGTTTTCGTTGGGGACTGTACCGATAAAATCCACCGTTAGTTGCACGAACCGGACCGTAAGGAGTTTCCACATTAGTCTGTAAAAACACACCTTCGCCCATAAAAATCGCTCCTGATGGATCAGCACAAAAAGCACTTATCACATGATGAGTATCATGATCATCGAACCCACTTAAGACGATTTCAACTTTATCTGCTTTGTCGTCACCATCGGTATCCGAATATAATTTTAAATTCGTTCCTTGCGAAATGTAAACACCTTGTGGGGCAAATTCAAAACCAACAGGGATGTGTAAATTATCTGCAAAAATAGTTTGCTTGTCCGCTTTGTTATCGCCATCAGTATCTTCCAAAATCAATAATTTATCATTCGGTTTTGGATCCCCAGGTTTATAGTGAGGATAGGTAGGCATGACTGCCACCCAAAGTCTTCCTTTGTTGTCAAAAGATAATTGAACGGGATTCGCTAAGTCTGGAAATTCTTTTTCCGAAGCGAATAATTCTACCTGATAACCTTCGGGAGTTTTGATAGTATTCAAGGCATTTTCGCCATATAAATATTCATTTTTTCCACGACCATAATCGCCCGGTTTGTAATTGGTTGGAACATCTGGGAGCTGATGAGTTTTTACATCGGCAGCTGCGAGATTCATTTTTTCGCCATGAGTAGCTTTCCAAATGGCTTGATCTCGAAGTGCAGTCATTTCTCTTTTTTTCTTTATTTCATCTGGATAATTATCAGGGCCGAATGGATTGTATCGACGACCAAAAACGTGAACTCCATTTGGGCTTTTAAAGTCGTCATGCCAAAACCAGTTTTTTTCTAAAACAGATTCTAAGACTAATGCTCGATGTGATTCTGCTTTGACTTCCGTATTTCCAAAAGTTAGATCGACTAATAATTTGGCAAATTTTTGATAGCCTAAATCGTTGAGTTGAAAACCGTCAATGGTTAATTGTTCTCCAATCGCAAACC